>NZ_JAGYWD010000003.1:0-774029 GCF_018587885.1 Pseudomonas sp. VS40
CGAATTCTACAGCGTTACACGCTGCTGTCAACACCTCTTTTTCTCCGCTTTCGACCGAGAAGATCGAAACGTTAATAGAGCCAACAACACTGCTCTACCAACTCCTTCTGGGCTTCGATGATCTGAAACAAGTCGCTGTCGAATTCTGCGTAACCCTTTGTTTACCAAGGAGTTTTCCGTTTCGACTGCGCCGGAAGTGGGGCGAATTATAGACTTCCAGGATCTGCCGTCAACCCTTAATTTTACTTTTCTATCAATTAGTTAGAGTTGATTAAAAAACCATCAATAGAGAGCCGGTTATGCCCTCTATATAGAAGAAGGGATTCAGATAACGCCCGCAGCCTTCAATGCGACCACATTCGCCACACCCAATCCCAACACCTCTTGAAGCACCTTGGCCGTGTGCTCCCCCAGCAGGGGAGGCGCACTACGGTACTCCACAGGCGTTTTGGACAGCCGTATCGGACTGGCAACCTGAGGCACCATCCCTGCCAAGGCATGAGGTAACGCCATCGCCAGCCCACGCGCCTTTACTTGGGGATCGGCAAACACCTGCGCCAAATCGTTGATAGGCCCACACGGCACTCCAACCCGCTCCAACTGTGACACCCACTCAGCCGTCGTCTTGAATACCGTCGCCTGACGAATCAACGGGATCAGCTCCGCCCGATTGGCCACCCGCACCTTATTAGTAGAGAAGCGCGGATCATCCGCCCACTGTGGCTGCCCAGCCACTTCAGCAAACTTGCGAAACTGCCCGTCATTACCCACCGTCAGGATGAAATCACCGTCGGCCGTGGGAAAGTCCTGGTAAGGCACGATATTCGGATGCGCATTACCCAAGCGCTTTGGCGGCACGCCCGTTGTCAGGTAATTCATCGCCTGATTGGCCAGGCATGCCACCTGCACATCCAGCAACGCCATATCGATGTGCTGCCCACCACCGTCATGGTCCCGATGGGCCAGTGCCGCCAGTATTGCCACGGTCGAGTAAAGCCCCGTAAGGATGTCAGTCAGCGCCACGCCCACCTTCACCGGCCCAGCGCCATCCTCCCCCTCGGGCCGGCCGGTCAGACTCATCAGCCCGCCCAACCCCTGAATCATGAAGTCATAGCCCGCACGCGCCGCATAAGGCCCTGTCTGACCGAAGCCCGTGATCGAGCAGTAGATCAGCTCCGGATTGATCTCCTTGAGCGACTCATAATCCAAACCATACGCTGCCAGGCCGCCCACCTTGAAATTCTCGATCAAAATGTCCGACTTGGCCGCCAGCTCACGTACCAGCGCCTGCCCCTCAGGCCGCGTGAAGTCGATTGTCACCGACTCCTTATTGCGATTGGCCGACAGGTAATACGCTGCCTCGCTAGTGTTCTCGCCATAAGCATCCTTAAGGAAGGGCGGCCCCCAGGCGCGCGTGTCGTCGCCACTGCCCGGCCGTTCGACCTTGATTACCTCAGCCCCAAGATCCGCAAGGATCTGCCCGGACCAAGGGCCCGCCAGTACTCGCGATAAATCCAGTACCCGCAGATGCGAAAGCGCGCCCATGCCGTGCTCCTATTAATAGAACGCCTGAAGACCGGTTTGCGCACGCCCCAGAATCAAGGCATGCACGTCATGAGTACCTTCATAGGTATTGACCACCTCCAGGTTGACCAGATGACGCGCCACCCCGAATTCGTCGGAAATACCATTGCCGCCCAGCATGTCCCGAGCCATGCGCGCGATTTCCAGGGACTTGCCACACGAGTTGCGCTTCATGATCGAAGTAATCTCAACCGCAGCCGTGCCTTCGTCCTTCATGCGCCCCAGGCGCAGGCAGCCCTGCAAGGCCAAGGTGATCTCAGTCTGCATATCGGCCAGCTTTTTCTGGATCAACTGGGTAGCCGCCAACGGACGCCCGAACTGATGACGATCGAGCGTGTATTGGCGAGCGGTATGCCAGCAGAACTCAGCAGCGCCCAACGCGCCCCAAGAGATGCCATAGCGTGCAGAGTTAAGGCAGGTGAACGGCCCCTTCAAACCACGCACGTCCGGGAAGATGTTCTCTTCCGGCACAAACACGTTATCCATGACGATCTCGCCGGTGATGGAAGCGCGCAGCCCGACCTTGCCATGAATCGCCGGAGCGCTCAGGCCCTTCCAACCTTTCTCCAGGACAAAGCCGCGGATATCACCGGCATCGTCCTTGCCCCACACCACAAACACATCCGCGATCGGGCTATTGGTGATCCACATTTTTGCGCCTGTCAGGCTATAACCACCTTCCACCTTGCGCGCACGGGTAATCATCGCGCCTGGGTCGGAACCATGGTTAGGCTCTGTCAGACCAAAGCAACCGATCCATTCGCCAGAAGCCAGCTTCGGCAGGTACTTCTGTTTCTGCGCCTCGGTGCCGAACTCGTTGATCGGCACCATGACCAGTGACGACTGCACACTCATCATCGAGCGATAGCCGGAGTCGACACGCTCGACCTCACGGGCAATCAATCCATAACTGACGTAGTTCAAGCCGCTGCCACCGTACTGCTCGGGGATCATCGCACCGAGCAAACCGGTCTCGCCCATCTCGCGGAAAATGGCAGGGTCGGTCTTTTCATGGCGGAAGGCTTCGAGCACACGCGGCGCCAACTTGTCCTGGGCGAACTGCTCAGCACTGTCGCGCACCATGCGCTCTTCTTCGGTGAGCTGTTGATCCAGCAGCAGTGGATCGATCCAGTTGAAGCTTGCCTTGCCAGCCATGAATAAGTCCTCGCGAAAGAATCAGAAGTCGTGGAAGCAGCCTAGGCCCGGCAAGCGCAGAGGGCAAACGAGGTTTCTGCATAGGGTTGTGCTAATTTCTCACTTCGAAGCAGCAGAAAATGGCGCATATGCGCCTTGGCAAGTGAGGACACGGTATATGCGCAGAAAAATTCCCAGCACCACCGCTCTTGTCAGTTTTGAAGCGGCCGCCCGCCACGAGAGCTTTACCAAAGCGGCGCAGGAGCTTTCGATCACTCAAGGTGCCATCTGTCGACAGATCGCCAGCCTTGAGGAATTTTTAAGTGTCGAGCTGTTTCGCCGCTCACGGCGCGGGGTAAAGCTGACGGAAGCGGGGCTGTCCTATAGCCGTCGCGTCGCCACGCAATTGGATGCGGTAGAGCGCGACACGCTCTCCGTCATGGGCCAGCAGGGCGCTAACACCATCGAGCTGGCCGTGGTCCCGACGTTCGGCACTCAGTGGCTGATACCTCGCCTCAAGGACTTCCAACGCCAGCATCCTGAAGTCACGGTCAACCTCACGAACCGAACACGCCCCTTCCTGTTTGCCGACACCGAATTCGACGCCGCAATCTACTTCGGCGATGCCGACTGGTCCGGCACCGAGTCCCATCGACTGATGGGGGAAAACCCCGTTCCTGTGTGCAGCCCTCGGCTACTGGGTAACCGCACGCAGTTCAGCCCCCAGGACATCGCAGAACTGCCGCTCCTGCAGCAAACCACCCGACCCTATGCGTGGCGCCAATGGTTCAACGCTCAGCAACTGAACATCCCCCGCGACATGACAGGTCCGCGTTACGAGCTATTCTCGATGTTGTCCCAAGCCGCCATGCATGACATGGGCATCGCCCTAATACCCCCGTTCCTTATCCAACGTGAGCTGGAGGAGGGCCAACTGGTGGTCGCGAGCCCCGAAGCGCTGAGCAGCTCGAAGGCTTATTACCTGATGATTCCTGACAAAAAGGTCGAATCCGCGTCATTGCATGCATTCCGGGACTGGCTGGTCGACCAGTCCAAGCGCTATAGCCCTGGTATTTAAAGGACAAAAGCCATTTGCTGACTTTGTAGTCAGTAATTATTTACACCTACAGATATACATATATGTCGCATTTAAGCAGACTGTATCTGTCAGTCGAAAATAAGGCTCAAGGCCATGATCTACTTGGCTTCTAGCGACTAATACAAGCCAATGGCCGACTATTCACACCAACGATGACAAAAGATTGCAAAAGCGCCTTCAGCCCTTTAAGCCCATGTATTTGAAGCGGTTATTACCGAGTGTTGCGACAATCAGTCACAGGGTGACTTGTAGTTAATTTTTCGTCACCCGTCATAATCCCTTGATGGCCGTAAAGTTCGCCTGCAAAATGCCGCGCCCCGCTGTCATTTCAGCGGGATCGTGCTGATCGGCCGCCCCAGTTGCGCCACTCGCGGTGCACTGGCCTTTTTACAAAAAGATCAAAAGCAAAAAGATCATGCAGGAGATTTGACGTGCACATTGGTGTTCCTCTCGAAACCCAGACCGGTGAAACGCGGGTGGCTGCCACCCCGGAAACCATCAAGAAGCTGATCGGCCAGGGCCATAAGGTCACTGTACAAAGCGGCGCAGGCATCAACGCCAGCATCGTCGACAGTGCCTATGTAACGGCAGGCGCAACCATCGGCAGTGCCGGCGATGCATTTGGCGCCGAGCTGATTCTCAAGGTGGTTGCCCCCAGCGACAGCGAACTGGCGCTGATCAAAAGTGGCACCGTGTTGGTGGGCATGCTCAATCCGTTCAGCAACGAAACCATCGCCAAGCTCGCCGAACGCGGCATCACCGCCTTTGCGCTCGAAGCGGCTCCACGCACCTCGCGTGCCCAGAGCCTCGACGTGCTGTCGTCCCAGGCCAACATCGCCGGCTATAAAGCCGTGTTGCTCGCCGCTCATCACTACCCGCGCTTCATGCCGATGCTCATGACGGCGGCCGGTACGGTTAAGGCGGCACGCGTGTTGATTCTCGGCGCCGGCGTTGCAGGCCTGCAGGCGATTGCCACGGCAAAACGCTTGGGTGCCGTGATCGAAGCTTCTGACGTACGCCCGGCGGTAAAAGAGCAGATCGAATCTCTAGGCGCCAAGTTCGTCGACGTGCCCTACGAAACCGATGAAGAACGCGAGTGCGCCGTCGGCGTCGGTGGTTACGCCCGTCCAATGCCGACCAGTTGGATGCAGCGCCAGGCCCTGGCGGTTCACGAGCGCGCAAAGCAGGCCGACATCGTCATCACCACCGCCCTGATTCCCGGCCGTAAAGCACCGACCTTGCTCAGCGCCGACACCGTCGCGCAAATGAAGCCCGGCTCGGTAGTGATCGACCTCGCAGCCGCCCAAGGCGGCAACTGCCCGCTGACGGTCGCCGACCAAGTCGTCGTGGAAAACGGCGTGATCATCTGCGGCCCAACCAACCTGGCCGGTGCCGTCGCTGCCGACGCGTCAGCTTTGTATGCGCGCAACCTGCTGGACTTCCTGAAGCTGGTCTTCACCAAGGAAGGGCAGTTTGAAATCAACCTCGAAGACGACATCGTCGCCGCGTGCCTGATGTGCCGCGACGGCCAAGTCATCCGCAAAAACGCCTAAGCAGGGATTCAGACGATGGAAGAGCTTATCTCCCCCGGTATCTACAACCTGATCATCTTTGTGCTGGCGATTTATGTCGGTTACCACGTGGTCTGGAACGTCACGCCCGCGCTGCACACGCCGCTGATGGCGGTGACCAACGCCATCTCGGCAATCGTGATCGTCGGCGCCATGCTGGCCGCCGCACTGACCGTGACCCCGTTGGGCAAGACCATGGGCACCCTGGCTGTAGCACTTGCAGCGGTCAACGTGTTCGGTGGCTTCCTGGTGACGCGCCGCATGCTTGAGATGTTCAAGAAGAAAGCCCCGAAAGTAAAAGAAGAGGCGCCGAAGTAATGAGCATGAATCTGGTCACGACGCTCTACCTGATCGCGTCGATCTGCTTTATCCAGGCACTCAAGGGCCTGTCACATCCCACCACTTCGCGACGCGGCAACGTGTTTGGCATGCTCGGCATGGCGCTGGCGGTGCTCACTACCGTGGGCCTCATTTATAAGCTCGGCGCCGAGCTGGCCACCGCCGGCATCGGTTACGTAATTGTCGGCCTGCTGATCGGCGGCACTGCCGGTTCGATCATGGCCAAACGTGTAGAAATGACCAAGATGCCGGAGCTGGTGGCGTTCATGCACAGCATGATCGGCCTGGCTGCGGTGTTCATCGCCATTGCCGCGGTGGTCGAGCCGCAATCGCTGGGTATCGTCAAACACCTGGGCGACGCGATTCCTGCGGGCAACCGACTGGAGCTGTTCCTCGGTGCGGCCATCGGTGCGATTACCTTCTCTGGTTCGGTGATTGCGTTCGGCAAGCTGTCGGGCAAATACAAGTTCCGCCTGTTCCAGGGCGCACCGGTACAGTTCGGCGGCCAACATAAACTGAACCTGGTGCTCGGCCTGCTGACCCTCGGCCTCGGCCTGGCGTTTATGTTTACCGGCAACCTGACTGCCTTCGCCCTGATGCTGGCTTTGGCCTTCGTGCTGGGCGTGCTGATCATCATCCCGATTGGCGGCGCCGATATGCCAGTGGTCGTGTCGATGCTCAACAGCTACTCCGGCTGGGCAGCGGCAGGTATCGGTTTCTCGCTGAACAACTCGATGCTGATCATCGCCGGCTCCTTGGTGGGCTCCAGCGGCGCGATTCTGTCCTACATCATGTGCAAGGCGATGAACCGTTCCTTCTTTAATGTACTGCTCGGCGGCTTCGGCAACGCGCCGGATGCGGGTGCAGCGGCGGGTTCTAAAGAAGCACGCCCGGTCAAATCCGGCTCGGCTGACGACGCTACCTTCCTGCTGACCAACGCCGACACCGTGATTATCGTCCCGGGCTACGGCCTGGCGGTGGCGCGGGCGCAACATGCGCTCAAGGAACTGACGGAAAAGCTGACCCATCATGGCGTCACGGTGAAATACGCGATCCACCCGGTAGCAGGCCGTATGCCTGGGCACATGAACGTACTGCTCGCCGAGGCCGAAGTGCCTTATGACCAGGTGTTCGAGATGGAGGACATCAACTCCGAGTTCGGCCAAGCCGACGTGGTGCTGGTACTGGGCGCGAACGACGTGGTCAACCCGGCCGCGAAGAACGACCCGAACTCGCCGATTGCCGGCATGCCGATCCTCGAGGCGTTCAAGGCCAAAACCATCATCGTCAACAAACGCTCGATGGCCAGCGGCTATGCCGGTCTGGATAACGAGTTGTTCTACCTGGACAAGACCATGATGGTCTTCGGTGATGCCAAGAAGGTCATCGAAGACATGGTCAAAGCCGTCGAGTAACCCTGCTTCAGCGCAATACTCGAAACCCCGGCCTCCAGTAGGCTGGGGTTTTTTATTACCGCATGAAACCCGACCAAAGGCTCTAAATCGCTGCCTGGCATTCGACCATGGTAGCGGGCCGAAATTTTTTGAAATCACTAAACTGCGCACCTTGCTTCCGTAGCCTGAGATAAGAATCCATGTACCGTGATCGCATCCGCTTGCCTTCGTTGTTGAACAAGGTCATGAGCGCGGCAGACGCCGCCGCACTGATCGAAGACGGCATGACCGTTGGCATGAGCGGCTTCACCCGTGCCGGTGAAGCCAAGGCCGTCCCCCACGCCCTGGCCGAACGCGCCAAGACTTCCCCGCTGAAAATCACCCTGATGACCGGCGCCAGCCTGGGCAATGACCTGGACAAGCAATTGACCGAAGCCGGCGTGCTGTCACGGCGCATGCCGTTTCAAGTCGACAGCACGCTGCGCAAGGCGATCAACGCCGGCGAGGTAATGTTTATCGACCAACACCTGTCGGAAACCGTCGAGCAACTGCGCAACAACCAGCTCAAGCTGCCGGACATCGCGGTGATTGAAGCGGTCGCGATCACTGAACAAGGCCACATCGTTCCCACCACGTCCGTAGGCAACTCCGCCAGCTTCGCGATTTTCGCCAAGCAGGTGATCGTCGAGATCAACCTGGCACACAATCCAAATCTGGAAGGGTTGCACGACATCTATATCCCGACCTACCGGCCGACGCGCACGCCCATCCCTCTGGTGAAAGTCGACGACCGTATCGGTAGCACCGCCATTCCGATCCCGCCGGAAAAAATCGTCGCCATTGTCATCACCAACCAGGCCGACTCCGCCTCGACCGTGACGCCGCCCGACAGCGACACACAGGGCATCGCCAACCACCTCATCAACTTCCTAAAGCAGGAAGTCGACGCAGGCCGCATGACCAACAAGCTCGGCCCGCTGCAGGCCGGGATCGGCAATATTGCCAACGCTGTGATGTGCGGGTTGATCGAGTCACCGTTCGAAGACCTGACCATGTATTCGGAAGTGTTGCAGGATTCAACCTTCGACCTGATCGACGCAGGCAAGCTCAGCTTTGCTTCGGGCAGCTCGATCACCTTGTCAGAGCGACGCAATGCCGACGTGTTCGGCAACCTGGAACACTATAAGGACAAGCTGGTGCTGCGCCCGCAGGAGATCTCCAACCACCCTGAAGTGGTACGTCGCCTGGGCATTATCGGTATCAACACCGCGCTGGAGTTCGACATCTACGGCAACGTCAACTCCACCCACGTCTGCGGCACGCGGATGATGAATGGCATTGGCGGCTCCGGGGACTTTGCGCGCAATGCGCACCTGGCGATCTTCGTCACCAAGTCGATTGCCAAGGGCGGGGCTATTTCCAGCGTCGTGCCCATGGTCAGCCATGTGGACCATACCGAGCATGATGTCGACATCCTGGTGACCGAAGTCGGACTCGCCGACCTACGTGGCCTGGCGCCACGGGAACGGGCCCGAGTGATCATCGACAACTGTGTGCATCCGGCTTACCGCGATGCGCTGAACAGTTACTTCAATGCCGCCTGCGCAATCGGTGGGCACACCCCGCACATCCTGCGCGAGGCACTGAGCTGGCACATCAACCTGGAAGAAACCGGGCACATGCTCAAGGCGTGATTGGTACAGATTCGGGCTGATGCAAATACAGTTTCATCAGCTCGGCTGCGCCGGCCGTACTTATTGAAAAAACTGTACTGCTGTACCGGTCATTTCCTACTGAAATATCCTACTAGCCAGACCAAAAACACCCATTTCGCACTATTTGAGTGCAGACAGGTACAGTTGCCCCATTTCTGTACAGTACAGCGCCTATAAACAGTTAACTGGCCCCTCACAATACAGGTGAACTGTATCTAGAGAGTCTTGCGCCGGAAGAGGATCATTGGCATCAGTTAAACCACTACCTAATCCCGCCACAAGCGGAAGGATGTCATCATGGAACGTACACTCAGTTCCGAACTGTTTTTCGAAGAAAAAGCTGTAAACACCCAGGCCTCCCTGCCTCTGCGCGTTATCGCCAACCTGATGTTGTGGCAGCGCCGCATCTCCAGCCGCCACCAACTGGCTCGCCTGGATTCGCGTCTGCTGGCTGATGCAGGCATTAGCGAAGCTCAACGCTACGAAGAGCTGAGCAAGCCGTTCTGGCGCTGATTTAGCGCTCGCTGGCCCTGACCTGACGGGTCCACTGCCAGCAACCTGATTTGTCAAAACACAGCCCGCCCCGGGTAACCGGAGGCGGGCTTTGTTGTTTCTGGGATTCAAGTCCTCAGTGCGAAAACAGAAGCGCTTTCTGGAGACCGGTACAGTTTAAAAAATACTACAGTTGAGCAGTACAATTTAACTCTGGTGTATCTGTATCGGTTCCACTGCCTAACCCAACATGGCGTTCCAAGACCTCATGAAAGGGACTCTCCATGGACACACCTTCTGTCTTATATAAGCGGCTTCTGCAACGCACTGCCGCCACGCTGGCCAAATGGCTGCGCCAGGCCTATGAACGACGCCAATTGTCGAAGCTTGATACGCGGGAACTGTCCGACCTGGGCATCAGTCATGGCGATCGCATGGCTGAAATATCCAAACCGTTCTGGCGTGACTAGGCAGTCATGGCGCTTCCCGAACGGATAAACGGCAGCTTAATATCCAGTCACCACGTGGCGAGGCGCCTGGTACAGGCGTCTGATCCCCAATGGCTGCCCTGCGCCACCTTATCCGTTCATCTACAGGAGTCACCCCATGTCCCGACTTCGCCTGCTGAGTGCTGCCGCCCTGTTGGTCCTGGCAGCCAACGCCAATGCGACCAGTTTCATCGTCACCACCGACTCTATCGTCGGCGCGCTGAAAGCCACCTCCGACGCCAGCTCCGATGCCACCTCGTCCCTGCGCGACAACAAGGTTGTGCGCGCCGCGCGTGACGACGCAGCCAGTTTTGTCGCCAGTGAAGGCGCCATCCGTGGTGTGAAACTGGAAAGCGCCCTGGCACAGATCCGCCAGCAAGCGCCGCAACTGAACACTGCGACTGACGCGCAACTGGCCCAGGCCATCCTGGCCATCTGAAGATAGCCGTGATGCCTGGGCGCTGGCTCTCGCCCGGGCATTACGCTAGCCTTGGCGCTCGTTTTCAGTTGTCGAGTCCCATGGCTTTTTCATACCGCCTTCTAGTAGTCCCTGTATTGTTTTCCTGCGGCTGGTCACCATTGGCTTCTGCCTTTGACCTCACCACCCAGAGCACCGTCGTGAGCGCGTACGCCACCAGCAAAGTGACCTCCGCGCCCTTCGACAGAAAAGTGATAATGGCCGCCCAGGATGACGCTGCCGCGTTTATCGCCACTGACGGCCAATGGCGGGGGGCACGGCTGGAGTCAGCGCTGGATTATCTGCGCCGCAGCCAGCCAAAACTTAACGCCAGCGACCTTGAACTGGCGCAAGCAATTCTCGTCCAATAATCATCTTTGTATTCCTTATTTGTATTGGAGTTATCCCATGCGTAGCCCGCTGATCGCCGCCACCCTTGGCCTGCTGTTATTGGCCGACGTTGCCCAGGCGCATACCCTGGTGGCCACCAGTAACATCATTGTTCGCGCCTCTGGCCGCACCATTGATTTCACCTCGGACACCACCACCTCGATCCGCGACTCCAAAGTGGTACGCGAAGCCCACGACGACGCCGCCAGTTTCGTCGCAACCAACGGTGAAATCCGTGGCGCGCACTTGGAAGCGGCCTTCGACACCCTGCGTACACGTCTGCCGGAAGCCCGCGACGCCAGTGACCAGACCCTCGCCGAAGCCATCCTCGCACTGTGAGGCGCATTGCCGCCTGGCTCCTGGCCGGGACTGTGCTGCTGTGTGCCAGCGCAGCCCAGGCCAGCCTGCAACTACGGCTCAAGACCGAGGGTCTGAGTCCGGCTGAACAGCAGGCCAGCCAGGCGTTGCTCGACGAAGCCATGCACTCTTTACCGCCGCGCTTCATCGAACAATTGGACCGGCGCATCGATGTCGGCTGGACCGACAAGATGCCCGAGAACGCCTACGGGCAAGCCTCCCTGGTGTCCGAGCTGGACCTCAACCGCAATCTGCTGGCCAGCCTGACCGACGGCAGCGCCGCCACCCAGAAAACCAATCGCCCCCATGGCACCGTGCGCCGCGAAATGCTCGCCACGGTGCTGCATGAACTGACCCACATCTATGACCGTGCGCGCCTGTGGTCCAAGGAAGACCGCGCGCTGATCAATCGTTGCAGCCGGCAGAACAACCTCACCGGCCTAATCGGCCTGCCTGATCAATGCCGCGGCCAGAATGGCCGACGCTTTACCCTCAGCGATGACCCACGCCTGCTGGACCTTGCCGGCTGGCCGCAGTACGTCGGCCGTCGCGGCGAGCGTGAGCAGCACAACCATCAAGTTGCGCGCAGCCCGGACATCTACGAAACCACCAGCCCGCTGGAGTTCGTGGCGGTCAATATGGAGTACTTCCTGTTAGACCCAAGCTACGCCTGCCGACGCCCGGCATTGTTCCGCTATTACCAGGCACACTTTGGCTGGGCCCCGCCGGAGCAGGACACCTGCGCCAGCACCTACGCCTTCCTGAACGCCGGTAATGATTTCGCCAAGACGCCGCTGGGTCATGTGGACCCTGAACGCGTCTACGAAATCGACTACCTGCTGGCCGAAGCCAACCAGAACCTGGTCAGCCGCTGGGGCCACAGCATGTTGCGACTGGTGATCTGTGCGCCGGGCCGCCCGCGTGGGCCGGATTGCCGGCTGGACCTGGACCAGCATCTGGTCTTGTCCTACCGCGCGTTTGTCGGTGACGTACAGCTGTCGAGCTGGGATGGCCTGGTCGGCAAGTACCCATCGCGCTTGTTTGTATTGCCGCTGGCGCAAGTGATCGACGAATACACCAAGACCGAACTGCGTGGGCTGGCCTCTGTACCGCTGAAACTGACCCGCCAGGAAATCAACGACACCGTCGAACATGCCGCCGAGATGCATTGGAGCTATGACGGCAACTATTTCTTCATCTCCAACAACTGCGCGGTGGAGAGCCTGAAACTGCTACGCAGCGGCAGCGCCAACCCGCAACTGACCGGCCTGGACAACATCACCCCCAACGGTTTGCTTGAAGTCCTGAGCGCCCGCGGCTTGGCCGATACCAGCGTGCTGGATGACAAACGCAGGGCGCTGCGCCTGGGGTATCACTTCGACTCCTTCCGCGAACGCTACCAGGCGATGTTCGATGTGCTGCGCAAGCACCTGCCGATCAAACAGACCCAGGTCGAAGACTGGTTGTCTCTGAGTGCCGAGGAACGCCGCCAGTGGTTCGGCCAGGCCGACCTGCGCACCAGTGCCGCATTGTTGCTGCTGGAGCAGGCAAGCTTTCGCAAACAGTTGATGCTGGCCCAGGACGAAGTCAAACAACGCTACCTCGGCGCCCGCGAGCTGAAAAACGGTGGCATGGAGAAAGCCAACGCCACGCTGCAACAAATCCTCGCCAACAGCGGCTTCCTCAGCCGCCCGGCGGAACTGCTGGGCAGTGGCGGCTATGGCCTGCCGCAACCTTCGGAGGCCACACGCCTGGAATCGGAAAGCGCCGAGCGCCAGAAGCAACTGCAATCGCTTACCGGCGAACTGGACAAAGAGGTGAGGGCGCTGCTGGAGCCGTCCCGTTCCGCCGAAATTGCCGCCTGTGAAGCCAACCTGAAGCTGGTGGGCGAGCATTTGCGGACGTTGCATAAAGCGGCTGGCGGCCTGGAGCTCCCCTGAAGGCTTCACGGCAAACACCATTCAAATGTGGGAGCTGGCTTGCCAGCAATTGCGGTGGGCCAGACAACTGTGACGGTGAATGTGCCGACGCAATCGCAGGCAAGCCAGCTCCCACATGGGGTCTGTGCAAATCTGAAGACTGTGTATCTACCCTCCATCAGCTGTTTGCGCAGCGAAAGCTGGCTGAAAGCTTACCCGTCTAGGATCGCCACCACTGCCGGCAATAGACCGGCTGTTAACAACAACAATGGTGATTCCCGATGTCCGCTCCTACCCGCCTGTTCGCCCCAACTCCACCCGTACGCCTCGTGCCGTTCGTTTTGCGCTGACCCCAACCCGGTCCGCCATTCCCTAGCCGCGCTACGCCTGGAGTATTCCTATGCTGACTTTCCTTGGCTTTGCCATGGTCATCACGTTCATGTTCCTGATCATGACCAAGCGCCTTTCTGCGCTGATCGCTCTGATCATCGTGCCGATCCTGTTCGCGCTGTTCGGCGGTTTTGCACCGAAGATCGGCCCGATGATGCTCGAAGGCATCACCAAACTCGCGCCGACCGGCGTGATGTTGATGTTCGCCATTCTCTACTTTGCCCTGATGATTGATTCCGGCCTGTTCGACCCGGCCGTGCGCAAGATCCTCAAGATGGTCAAGGGCGACCCACTGAAGGTTTCCGTCGGTACCGCCGTACTGGCCCTGGTCGTGTCCCTCGACGGTGACGGCGCCACCACCTACATGATCTGCGTGGCCGCCATGCTGCCGTTGTACAAGCGCATCGGCATGAGCCCGCGGATCATGGCGGGCCTGATCATCCTCGCCGGTGGCGTGATGAACATGACCCCCTGGGGTGGCCCGACTGCCCGTGCCGCCAGTGCGCTGCATGTCGACCCCTCGGATATTTTCGTACCGATGATCCCGGCGATGGCCGCCGGCGTGGTGGCGATCCTGGTGATTGCCTACATGTACGGCAAACGCGAACGTGCGCGCCTGGGTGAACTGCACCTGCAAGGCGATGAAATCGACCACAGCGAGATCAGCGTGTCGCAATACCCTGACGCTCGTCGTCCGAAGCTGATCTGGTTCAACGGCGCGCTGACCCTGGCGCTGATGTGCACACTGATCGCCGGTCTGTTGCCGCTGCCGGTGCTGTTCATGGTGGCGTTCAGTATCGCGATGATCGTCAACTACCCGTGCCTGCAACAGCAGAAAGACCGCGTCGCCGCCCACGCCGGCAGCGTCTTGGCGGTCGTCGGGTTGATCTTCGCTGCGGGTATCTTCACCGGCATCCTGTCCGGTACCGGCATGGTCGACGCCATGTCCAAGAGCCTGCTGGCAGTGATCCCGGAGGCCATGGGCCCGTACCTGGCCGTGATCACCGCACTGGTGAGCATGCCGTTCACTTTCTTCATGTCCAACGACGCGTTCTACTACGGCGTGCTGCCCGTCCTCGCCGAAGCCGCCAGCCACTACGGCATCACCGCCGTGGAAATGGCCCGCGCCTCTATCGTTGGCCAGCCTGTGCACTTGCTCAGCCCACTGGTACCGTCGACCTACCTGTTGGTGGCACTGGCCGGTATCGAATTTGGTGATCACCAGCGCTTCACCCTTAAGTGGGCAGTGCTGGTGTGCCTGTGCATAATGTTCGCCGCATTGCTGATGGGGATTTTTCCGCTGTTCAGCACTCTATAATCGTACCGACTCACTCACCGCGCGGCGCTGCAGCTTGCGCGGTTTAACATTTGCTCAAAGGAATACACATGGAATGGCTGACCAATCCGGAAATCTGGATTGCCTTCTTCACCCTGACGGCCCTCGAGATCGTCCTGGGCATCGATAACATCATCATGATTTCGATCCTGGTCAGCCGCATGCCCAAGCATATGCAGGCGCGCACCCGGATCTTCGGCCTGGCCTTGGCCATGGTCACGCGCATCCTGTTGCTGCTGTCGATCACCTGGGTGATGCAACTGACCGCCGACCTGTTCGTGGTCTTCGGCCAGGGTATTTCCGGTCGCGACCTGATCCTGTTCTTCGGTGGCCTGTTCCTGCTGTGGAAAAGCTCCCAGGAGATGTACCACGCGCTGGAAGGTGAAGACGAAACCCACGACGAGCCGAAGGGCGCCGGTGGCAAGTTCATCTACACCATCATCCAGATCGCGATCATCGACATCGTGTTCTCCCTGGACTCGGTGATCACCGCGGTGGGCATGGTCTCGCACGTACCGGTGATGGTCGCAGCGATTGTCGTGGCCGTACTGGTGATGATGCTGGCGGCGGGCACCATCAGCGAATTCATCGACAAGCACCCGTCGCTGAAGATGCTGGCACTGTCGTTCCTGCTGGTAGTGGGTACCGTGCTGATCGCCGAATCCTTCGATGTGCACGTGCCAAAAGGCTACGTCTACTTCGCCATGGCGTTCTCGCTGGCAGTGGAAGCGGTGAACATCAAGATGCGCACCGCCATCGCGAAAAAGAAAAAACAGCAGGATCCTGTGAAACTGCGCAAAGACATTCCGGGTCAATAAACCCGAGCCAGACATAAAGGGGCTTTTATAAGCCCCTTTTTTTTATCCGCAAAAAGCTGATTTCATGACAGTTTTGTTTCAATCCCCACTTTAGCTATGCGATGCTGGCGCAGAGCCCATTCGCCAACTACAGCTTAACTACAAGACGTAGAACGGCACGCGGCAACTTTCCTTTGCTCCTGTTGGAGCGCACCCACACGGGGGGCCGAGCATGCTGACCTTGCTCAATCTGCTTTCCGCCGTGACCCTGCTTATCTGGGGCACGCACATCGTCCGTACCGGCATCCTGCGGGTCTACGGCTCGAACTTGCGCCAAGTCATCGGGCAGAACATGTCCAAGCGCTGGCTGGCGTTTATCGCCGGTATCCTGGTGACCGCCATGGTGCAGAGCAGCAACGCCACGGCGATGCTGGTGACGTCCTTTGTCGGCCAGGGCCTGATGGGGCTGATGCCCGCCCTGGCAACCATGCTCGGTGCAGACGTGGGTACTGCGCTGATGGCGCGGGTACTGACGTTTGACCTGTCGTGGCTGTCGCCGCTGCTGATCTTTCTCGGGGTGATTTTCTTCCTGTCGCGCAAACAGACGCGGGCAGGGCAGTTGGGCCGGGTCGGGATCGGCCTTGGGCTGATCATCCTCGCACTGCAACTCATCGTCGAAGCCGCGGGGCCCATCACCCACGCCCAGGGCGTCAAGGTTCTGTTCGCTTCATTGACCGGCGACATCCTGCTCGACGCCCTGGTCGGCGCCTTGTTCGCGATGATTTCCTACTCCAGTTTGGCCGCCGTCCTACTCACCGCCACCCTGGCCGGCGCCGGCGTGATCGGCTTGCACGTGGCCATCGGCCTGGTGATCGGTGCCAATATCGGCAGCGGCGTGCTGGCCTTCCTCAGCACCAGCATGCAGAACGCCGCCGGTCGCCAGGTCGCGCTGGGCAGCTTGCTGTACAAGTTGATCGGCCTGCTGCTGATCATCCCGGTACTCGACCCGCTGGTGCTGTGGATGGACGGGCTGGACTACAGCGCCCAAGGCATGGTCATCACTTTCCACCTGCTTTACAACGTCACCCGGTGCCTGATCCTGCTGCCCACCATTGGGCCGATGGCGCGGCTGTGCGCCTGGCTGCTGCCCGAGCGCGAAGAATCCAACGGCAAGGCCAAACCCCGCCACCTGGACGTGGCCGCGCTCACCACGCCGAGCCTGGCACTGGCCAACGCCGCGCGGGAAACCCTGCGCCTGGGCGACCTGATCGACAACATGCTCACCGCGATGCAGGAAGTACTGCGCGGCAAACAGACGGCCATCACCCAGGAAATGCGCAGCCTCAGCGACGACGTCGAGTCGCTCTACAGCGCGATCAAACTCTACCTGGCGCAAATGCCGCGCGAAGACCTCAGCGAGCAAGACAGCCGGCGCTGGGCCGAAATCATCGAGCTGTCGATCAACCTCAAGCTGGCTGGCGACCTGATCGAACGCATGCTGCGCAAAGTCCAGCAGCAGAAAACCTCCCAGCGTCGCCAGTTCTCGGAAGTCGGTCTGGAAGAACTTACGGGCCTGCACAGCCAATTGATCGCCAACCTGCGCCTTGGGCTGTCGGTGTTCCTCAGCGCCGACCCGGAAAGCGCGCGCCAATTGCTGCGCGAGAAGCGCCGCTTCCGCGCCCAGGAACGCCGCCTGGCACACGCCCACGTCAGCCGGCTGCAGCGTAAAATCGTGCAGAGCCTGGAGACCAGCTCCCTGCACCTGGAGCTGATCGCCGACATGAAGCGCTTGAATTCGTTGTTTTGCAGCAGTGCCTATGTGGTGTTGGAAACGTCCGACACCGGCGCGCTCTCGGCCGAAGATATTGCCGACATCACACATTCGCCCTGAACGTACGATGGCCCGTGAAGTCAGTTAAAACTGACCTCACTCGCCAGGAAGCTTGTTATGCGTCGCCTGTTGTTCGCTTGCCTGCTCATGGGTTCTGCCCACGTCTTCGCCTTTGACCGCCTGCAAGTCGAGGGTTATACCTTGCCCAATGGCATGCAATTGCTGCTTAAACCGGGCACCGAGCGCGGGCACGTGGCGATACGCCTGGTGGTGGGCGTGGGCCTGGATGACTTCCATTGCGAAGACAAGGAGTTGCCACACCTGCTTGAACACTTGCTGTTCAGCGGCATCGACGGTGGCGGCGAAGGTGAGCTGGAAGACCGCATGCAAGCCCTGGGCGGTGAGTGGAACGCCTACACCAGCAACGCGGACACCACCTTCGTGATCGAGGCGCCCGCGCAGAACCAGCGCAAGGTGCTCGACCTGCTGCTGGCGATCATCACCCGCACCGAACTGACCGACGCTAATATCAATGCCGCCAAGCGCGTGGTCGAACGCGAAGACGGCGGCCACTACTCACACCTGCAACGCCTGCTGGACCGCCAGGACCTGGGCCACACCGCCAGCAATCAACTGGCCGTCGAGTTGGGCCTCAAATGCGCCGAACGTGCCGAGGTCGACCACCTGACCCGCGAACAGTTGGAAAACCTGCGCAAACACTGGTACGCGCCCAACAACATGACCCTGATCATCGTCGGCGACCTCGACAAACTGCTGCCTGCCTATCTGGAACGTACCTACGGCCAGCTCGAACCGATCGAGCCCAGCGAACACCTGGCGCTGCCGGAAATCCAGCATGCCGCCGCCGCCCATCGCGAACTCATCCACGGCTGGGTTGGCGACAGCGCCAAGTTGCACTGGTTGTTCCCCGAGCCGGTGCTGGACGACGGGCATGACGAAACCTACGACCTGCTCAAGGATTACCTCGACTGGGCGCTGTACCGCCAACTGCGCCTCAAGCACGGTTTGTCCTACGGCCCCTGGAGCGAGCGCGAAGTGCTCGGCGGCGTCGGCTTTCTCAGCCTGAATGCCGACCTTGAGCGCGAAAGCCTCCCCGAAGCCGAACAGGTCCTCCAGGACCTCAAGGCACAACTGCTCAAGGACGGCCTCGACCCGGCGGTGTTCACCCGCTTGCAGCAGGCCGCCATCGCCCGTCAGGCCTGGGCCGTGCAGGGCAACAGCGCGCTGGCCGACTACTACTGGAGTGCTTCGGGAGACTACAACAACGGCCATTTCAGCGACCCGGTCAAACGCATCAAGGCCGTCAGCCTGGACCAGACCAACCAGGCCATGCGCCAAGTGTTCCAACAGCCAGGCTACTGGCGCATCGAAAAACCGTTGCTCAGCTACGACGCGCTGAGTTGGATGGGCGCCGGCCTGCTCGGCCTGATCGCCATTGTGTTGATTGGCGTGCGGGGTTATCGCAAACGGATCGCGTAATGAGGCACCGGACGCCAGGCTAAGACGTTATTCTGTCTGGGATTTTCTCCTACAAAGACTGCGAACCGCCGAATGCAAAACCTGACCCGCTTGATCACCCGCATCCTCGAACTGATGAAGCGTTACCCAGGGGTGATTGCACTCGGCGGCTTCATCTCGGGTGTGGGCAGCTTCATCCTGGTGGACCGCCAGCAGGGCATGGCCAGTTGGATCGCGGTGATCATGCTGGTGAGCTGGCTGTGGTTGATGCTGGAGAACAGCTTTACCCAGCTGTTCACCAAGGTCTTCAAGCGCGAAATCCCCGAACCGCTGCTGCGCTACGCGACCCAGATGATCCATCAGGAAAGTCTGTTCTTTGTACTGCCGTTCTTCTTTGTCACCACCGCCTGGAACAGCGGCCAATCGGTGTTCACCGGGCTGCTCGGCGCGGCAGCGCTGGTGTCGATCACCGACCCGCTGTATTACAAGTGGCTGGCGCCCAAGCGTTCGCTGTTCCTGGCGCTGCACACGCTGACCCTGTTCGCGGCACTGCTCACCGCGCTGCCGATCATCCTGCACCTGACCACCGCCGAGAGTTACAAGCTGGCCCTCGGCGTGGCCATGGCGTTGTCGATCCCAAGCCTGGCCGTGAGCCTGCCGCTGCGCAGCCTCAAGGGCTGGGCGATGCTGCTGGGGGTTACGGCCGCGATTGGCTGCGCCGGCTGGTTCCTGCGCAGCTGGGTGCCGCCGGCCACCCTGTGGATGACCGAAGTGGCGATCAGCACCCAACTGCAAGACCGCACTCCGGGCGACGACCTCAAGGAAGTCACCGCCGCCCAACTGCGCAGCGGCGGGCTGTACGCCTACACCGCCATCAACGCACCGCGCGGGCTGGATGAGCGGATCTACCATGTGTGGCAATTCAACGGCAAAGAGGTCGACCGCATCGCCCTCGATATTCACGGCGGGCGCAAAGAGGGCTATCGCGCCTGGACTCACAAGCAGAACTTCCCCGGCGACGCTGTGGGCCGCTGGCAGGTCAGGGTGTTGACCGAAGACGGGCAGGTGATCGGTGTGCTGCGCTTCAAAGTGACGGACGCAGCACAAACGGACAACCCAAAGTAGGTAGGTTCGTGCTATTACGTAGGAATTGTGGATAGCCAAACAAGCTCGGAGCTTATGACCACCAGTACGACGGCCGGCGCAGCCCACCTCGATACGTCCACCACCCCGCCACAGCTGAGGATTACGGGGGACTGGACGCTTGCGCACTATGCCGGCCTGAAGAAGCTGTCGGACAAGCTCGACGGCCAATACGACGCCGGCGCGCGCATCGACCTCAACGGCCTCGGCGCCCTCGATACTGCGGGCGCCTCGCTGCTGGTGGAGCTGCTGGGGCCGACCCGCATCGAGCAATCTGCCGAGCAGACTGACTGCAGCTTGTCTGCCGCCGACCGCGCACTGCTCAAGACCGTCTACCGCTCCCTGAATGACTTTTGCGTACCGGACAAAGCACCGGAAGAAGCCGCCGGCATTCAGGTGTTGGCGCGCATTGGCCGAGCGGTGGACACCGTCTGGCAGGACAGCAAGAAACTGCTGGGCTTTATTGGCCTGATTCTCGAAACCTTCGCCCGTGGCATTTTGCGCCCCAAGCGCTGGCGCATCACGCCCATGGTCGCGCACCTGGAACAGGTCGGCCTCGACGCCGCGCCCATCGTGGCCCTGCTGACCTTTCTGGTGGGTGCCGTGGTGGCATTCCTCGGCGCCACCGTGCTCAAGAGTTTTGGCGCAACTATTTTCACCGTCGACCTGGTGGCGTTTTCTTTCCTGCGGGAATTCGGCGTGTTGCTGACGGCAATCCTGATCGCCGGTCGCACCGCCAGTGCCTTTACCGCCCAAATCGGCTCGATGAAGGCCAACGAAGAAATCGACGCGATCCGCACTCTGGGCCTGGACCCGATGGAATTGCTGGTATTGCCGCGCGTGCTGGCGCTGCTGGTGGCGCTGCCGATGCTGACCTTCCTGGCGATGCTGTCGGGGATTGTCGGCGGCGGCGTGGTCTGCGCGGTGGCGCTGGATATTTCGCCGGCGATGTTCCTCTCGCTGCTGCAATCGGACATTGGCGTGCAGCACTTCCTGGTGGGCATGGTGAAAGCGCCGATCTTCGCGTTCCTGATTGCGGCCATTGGCTGCCTGGAAGGCTTCAAGGTCAGCGGCAGTGCCGAGTCGGTGGGCGCCCACACCACCTCCAGCGTGGTGCAATCGATCTTTGTGGTGATCGTGCTGGATGCGGTCGCTGCGCTGTTCTTTATGGAGATGGGCTGGTGAGTCGTCTACACCGTGCGCCCACTGAGGCGGTCATTGAGGTGCGTGGCCTGTGCAATCGCTTTGGCAGCCAGAGCGTGCACGAGAACCTCGACCTGGACTTGTACAAGGGCGAGATCCTCGCCGTGGTCGGCGGCTCCGGCAGCGGCAAGTCGGTGCTGTTGCGCAGCATCGTCGGCCTGCGCCGGCCCAGCGAAGGCGAAGTGCGGGTGTTCGGCAAAAACCTGCCGAGCCTGCCGGAACATGAACGCTCGCTGGTCGAACGGCGTTTCGGCGTGCTGTTCCAGAAGGGCGCGCTGTTTTCCTCGCTGACGGTCACCGAGAATGTGGCCCTGCCGCTGATCGAACATGCGGGCCTCAGCCGCGCCGACGCGGAGCACCTGGCAGCGGTCAAACTGGCGCTGGCCGGGCTGCCGCTATCGGCGGCCGACAAGTACCCGGCGTCACTGTCCGGCGGCATGATCAAGCGCGCTGCCCTGGCCCGCGCTTTGGCCCTGGACCCGGACATCCTGTTCCTCGACGAGCCCACAGCCGGCCTCGACCCGATCGGCGCGGCACAGTTCGACCAACTGATCCTGACCCTGCGTGACGCGCTGGGCCTGAGTGTGTTTCTGGTCACCCACGACCTGGACACGCTTTACACCATCACCGACCGCGTGGCGGTGCTGGCGCAGAAGAAAGTGCTGGTGGCCGACGCCATCGACATTGTCTCTGAAACCAACGACGCCTGGATTCACGAATATTTCCACGGCCCCCGGGGCCGCGCGGCATTGGATGCCGCTCAACCGCTCAACGAGGTATGACATGGAAACCCGAGCCCATCATGTGATGATCGGTCTGTTCAGCGTGATCGTGGTGGTCGGCGCGATGCTGTTTGGCCTGTGGCTGGCCAAATCCAGCGTCGACACCGCCTTCCAGGATTACGAAGTGATCTTCAACGAGGCGGTCAGCGGCCTGTCGCAGGGCAGTTCGGTGCAGTACAGCGGGATCAAGGTGGGCGACGTGATCAGCCTGCGCCTGGACCCCAACGATCCGCGCCGCGTGCTGGCGCGCATCCGCCTCGCCGGGCAGACGCCGATCAAGGAGGACACCCAGGCCAAACTGGCCCTGACCGGCATCACCGGCACCTCGATCATCCAGCTCAGTGGCGGCACACCGCAAAGTCCCGAACTCAAGGGCAAGGACGGCAACCTGCCGGAAATCATCGCCTCGCCATCGCCCATCGCCCGGCTGCTGAACAACAGCAACGACCTGATGACCAGCATCAACCTGCTGCTGCACAACGCCAACCACATGTTCTCCCGCGAGAACGTCGAGCGCCTGAGCAACACCCTGGACAACCTGCAACAAACCACCGGCGCCATCGCCGACCAACGCGGTGATATCAAGGTGGTGATGCAGCAACTGATGCAGGTGAGCAAGCAAGCGAGCGCCGCCCTGGAGCAGACCACCGTGCTGATGCGCAACGCCAACGGCCTGCTCAACGAGCAGGGCAAGCAGGCCTTCGGCAGTGCCGAACAGGCGATGAAGTCCCTTGAACAAAGCACCGCGACCATCAACACCTTGCTGACAGACAACAAGGACTCGGTGAACAGCGGCATGCAAGGCCTCAACGAACTGGCGCCGGCCGTGCGCGAACTGCGCGAAACCCTGGGCTCGCTGCGCGCCATCTCCCGCCGCCTGGAAGCCAACCCCAGCGGTTACCTGCTGGGCAGCGACAAGAACAAGGAGTTCACGCCATGAAGCGTGCGTACCAAATGATCGCCCCTGTCGCATTGGCGCTGGTGAGCGCGTGCTCGATCCTGCCCAAGGCCGACCCTTCGGACGTGTATCGCCTGGCCTCGGCCCAGGCCACTAGCCAGGCTGCGCCGGTGAGTTGGTCACTGCGTGTGAACAAGCCGCAGACCAGCGAGTTTCTCGACAGCCCGCGTATTGCCGTGGTGCCCAATGGCGACCTGATCAGCAGCTATGCCAACTCGCGCTGGAGCGACCCGTCGCCCGTGCTGCTGCGCAACCGCTTCATGGATGGTTTCCAGCGCGATGGCCGGGTGACGCTGCTGAGCACCGACGACACCAACTTGCAGTCTGACTTTGAATTGGGCGGGCAATTGCAGGCGTTCCAGAGTGAATACCACGGCAGTGCGGTAGAGGTGGTGATTCGCCTGGATGCGCGCCTGGTGCGCGGCAGTGACCAGCGAATTGTTGCCAGCCGACGGTTTGAGGTGCGGCAGCCGGTGAGCGACACCAAGGTGCCAGCGGTGGTTGCCGGGTTTGGGCAGGCAGGGGATCAACTGAACAAGCAGGTGGTGGATTGGGTTGTGCAGCAAGGCAATGGTGCTGCGAAACGCTGAGGGCGTCTTCGCGGGCAAGCCCGCTCCCACATTTTGATTTGTGAACACAGTCAAATGTGGGAGCTGGCTTGCCGGCGATAGCGATTCAAGCCTTACCCAAAGAACCAGTAGCACACCGCAATAGCAGCAACGACACCGGCCAACTCCGCCAGCAACGCACACCCCACCGCATGCCTGGCCCGCTGGATCCCCACCGAACCGAAATACACCGCCAACACATAGAAGGTGGTCTCGGTACTGCCCTGGATCGTCGCCGCGACCAGTGCCGGGAAGCTGTCCACACCCTGGGTCTGCATGGTCTCGATCAACATCGCCCGCGCGGCACTGCCAGAGAAGGGCTTGACCATCGCGGTCGGCAAGGCATCGACGAAGCGCGTGTCCATGCCCGTCCAGGCGACCACATGACGAATGCCTTCGAGACCAAAGTCCAGCGCACCCGAGGCACGTAACACACCTACGGCACACAACATTGCCACCAGATATGGCAGCAGGTTCTTGGCCACGTCGAAGCCTTCCTTGGCGCCTTCGACAAACGCCTCGTACACCTTGACCTTGCGCAGTGCACCGATCACAAGGAACAACATGATCAGGCCGAACAGCGTGAGGTTGCCGAGGATCGACGACAGCCCGGCCAGTGCCGTGGCGGAAAAGGTCGCCAGCAGAGCCATGAAGCCGCCAAGCACCAGTGCGCCCGGAATCAGGTAGGCCAGCACCACCGGGTCCCACAGCCGCAGACGCTGCATGATCGCCACCGAGAGCAGGCCGACCAGGGTCGAGGCGCTGGTCGCCAGCAGGATCGGCAGGAACACCAGCGTCGGGTCCGCCGCGCCTTGCTGGGCGCGGTACATGAAGATCGTCACCGGCAACAGCGTCAGCGAAGACGCGTTGAGCACCAGGAACAGGATCTGCGCGTTACTCGCCGTGTTGGGGATAGGGTTGAGTTCTTGCAGCGCCTTCATCGCTTTCAAACCGATGGGCGTGGCGGCGTTATCCAGGCCCAGGCCGTTGGCGGCGAAGTTCAGGGTGATCAAACCGATGGCCGGGTGGCCGGCAGGGACTTCCGGCATCAGGCGGCGAAACAGTGGGCCGAGGGCCTTGGCCAGCCAATCGACGATCCCGGCTTTTTCAGCAATGCGCAAAAAGCCCAGCCACAGCGTCAGGGTGCCGAAAAGCAGCACCATGACCTCCACCGACAATTTGGCCATGGCGAAAATGCTTTCGACCATTGCCGCGAATATTCCGGCGTTACCGCCGACCAGCCATTGCGCCAGTGCCGACACCATTGCCACGACAAAGAAGCCAAGCCACAGGCCATTGAGCATCAGTTAAACCCCTTGAAGAATGCAGCGAATGATAGCGGGGCTGGCAGAAACGACAAACCCCGGAATTTTCCGGGGTTTGTCTTCGAGCCGTCAGGCTATCAGCTGCGGGTGGCCTGGGCGGCCGGCGAGGCTTCCTTGCTGCGCCAGTGCGGCAGCGAGTTCCAGTAACGCTCGCCCTTGGCGTCGTCGTACATGCCTTCCCAACGGGAGATCACCAGCACGGCCAGGGCGTTGCCGATCACGTTCAGGGCGGTACGCGCCATGTCCATGATGCGATCGACACCGGCGATAAACGCCAGGCCTTCCAGCGGAATACCCACGCTGCCCAGGGTGGCCAGCAGCACCACAAAGGACACGCCCGGTACGCCGGCAATGCCTTTGGAGGTGACCATCAACGTCAGCACCAGCATCAGTTGCTGGCCGATCGACAGGTCGATGCCGTACAGCTGCGCAATGAAGATCGCGGCAATGCTCTGGTACAGGGTCGAACCGTCGAGGTTGAACGAGTAACCGGTTGGCACCACGAAGCTGCAGATCGCCTTCGGCGCGCCGTAGGCTTCCATCTTCTCGATCACGCGCGGCAGCACGGTTTCGGAGCTGGCGGTGGAGTAGGCCAGCACCAGCTCATCCTTGAAGATGCGCATCAGCTTGATTACCGAGAAGCCGAACAGGCGGGCGATCAGGCCGAGGATCACAAAGGCGAAGAACAGGATGGCGACGTAAACCAGAATCACCAGCTTGGCCAACGGCAGCAAGGAGGCGAAGCCGAAGTTGGCGACGGTCACGGCGATCAGTGCAAATACGCCGATCGGGGCGTATTTCATGATCATGTGCGTGACTTTGAACATGCTCTCGGACACGCCCTGGAACATGGTCACCAGCGGCTCGCGCAGCTCAGGCTTGAGGCTCGACAAGCCGAGGCCGAATAGCACGGAGAAGAAGATGATCGGCAGCATTTCGCCACGGGCGACGGCGGCGAAGATGTTCGATGGGATCAGGTTGAGGATGGTCTCGATGAACGCATGCTCATGCTGCACTTCGGCGGCAGTGGCGGTGTACTTGGAGATGTCGACGGTACCCAGGGTACTCATGTCGATGCCAGCGCCCGGGTGGAACAGGTTGGCGAGCAACAGGCCGACCACGATGGCGATCGTAGTGACGATTTCGAAGTAAAGGATGGTTTTGACGCCGATACGCCCGAGTTTCTTCGCGTCACCGACACCGGCAATGCCGACGATCAGCGAGGAGATCACAATCGGGATCACGATCATCTTGATCAGGCGGATAAAGATATCGCCCGCTGGCTGCAACACATTGCTGATCCACCAGGCTTTTTCAGCACTGAAATGGTTGAGCACTGCACCGATTGCGATCCCCAGCACCAAACCGATGAGGATCTGCCAGGCGAGGCTTAGCTTTGCCTTCTTCATGTCATTACCCTTACTTCAAGTGAACTTAAGGCAAATGCGCCAGCCGCAACGCTCGAAAGCGAAAAAGTGTGTGCATCTGCCTCCATGGAAGGTCACCGCAGCGTGGCCGAAATGGCTTACTGGCAGGCGAAAAAAGGCGCAACTATTCCCATGCAAGGGAGCGACGTCTAATGCCGTAAACGCCTACCCTATGCCGAATCGGCATGGCTTTTTTTAATAATAACTGTCCGAACGGTCAGTTCAAATGTGACATTTTGTCCGGCAAACATGCCGTGAACCTGCCAAACCCGGCTCGCTCAGAGAATCAGGACGTCTTTGGAGCCTTGGCAGAAATGCCTGGGAATACCGTCGTTTAGCGTCGGAAATGTCCTATGGACCAGGCCAAATTTTATCGATAGATGGTCAGCCCGACACACGAAGTAATGGTTGGGAAACAGCAGGAAGGAAATTTGCGGCTATGGAGAGCATAGGAAGCTGAGCGAGCCTGATAAGCCCGCCGCAGGTTCAGCAAGCCATCGGCTTGTGAACCTGCGTCGCAGCTTTTCGCCTGACCCGGCCCTTGCGCAGGCACTCCCTGTACCCGTAGGTCACGCCGATCGCAATTGATCAGAGCAACCCGGCCCCTTGGTCATGCGCCGCCCTTTTCGGGTGGCGCAGACAGAAAGAAGCGAGGGGCTTCTTTCTATGGACGCTGGCCCCGTAGACGACAATGTCGTCAGACGGAACCTAGTACCAATTAGGATCTTTCTTCAGCTGCTCCATCAGCAGCTTCTGCATGCCCTCATCCGGCTTACCGATAAAACGGTAATCGGCGTGCCGCGTCGGGGACTTGTCCGCCGGCAGACCGGCCGGGACTTCCACCAACATGGCGTAGGCGTCTTCCTTGTCGAGGCTGAAGGCAACAATCAGGCGCTTGTTCAAGCAGGTGTCTGCGGTTTCGCAGAGCGGCCCGACCAAGTACTTGTCGCCATCTTCTTCCACGGCATTCATTTGCTCGGCGGTGCCTGACAGGTTCATGACCCATTCCGGCAGACGCTCTTCTTTCTTCACCACGCCTCGCCAGGTCTCGCGGTATTGCGGGTCCGCGCTGAGCAATTCGTTGGCTCGGGACTGGCCGTCATTGGCGGCCATTGCCAAGCCGCTGCCGCCCAGAAGCAGGGCGGCAGTAATGGCTTTGAAGGACAAAGTGGTCATGTTCAGCCTCGGCCGCGACGACCAAAGAAGAAGGAAGCGATGAACATCACCAGGAAGACCACAAACAGAATTTTTGCGATACCCGTGGCGGTGCCCGCGATACCACCGAAGCCCAGGACTGCAGCCACAATGGCGATGATCAGAAATGTGATTGCCCAACTCAACATGGTGATTCTCCTTATGCTTCTTTAAGAGGTAACAGCGGTAGTGCCGTGCGGCCACTCAACAGGAGCGGCCTTATGGTGCCTAGAACACCCAACGCTCCTGGGATGGCAGTTCACTCAGGGAAGATTCCTGGTCAACCATCCGCAATTGCGGGGCTGTTACGTCGGCAGCTACGCTGCCAACGGAACGGAAATGGGTTTGAGTCATGGCTGGACGTTCGAACTGGGGAATCTGCTGCTGACTCTGCTGCCAATGTTGCAACTGTTGGCCGCCAATCAGCGTGACCATCAAGGCCAGGCTGGCAAACAGACCTTGTTGCAAGCGCAGTGGCGACACACGCAATTGGCTGAGGCTTTGGCGAGTCATGCTGTTGTTCTCCCGCATTTTGATTATTCGTTGGGAGAGCTATTGCAGAGCGCATGCCAGCTTTTTTACAAAATAAAACTCAATAAAATCAATAAGTTAAATATTATTAATCCGACACACGCCCAGCATCCTGCACGATGCCCCCTCGCGGGCCGTGCGAAATGCACGATGGCCAGCGGTCGGATCAAGGGATAGAACACGCAGAGTGCGTTGCCGAAGTGGCAAGACGGCATGAAAACGCCATCAGGCGGGGCTTTGTAGGAAGCGGTGCAGATACCTGCACGACGATGCTATTTATCGATCAGAATAAACCATGCAACTTGCCCGATTATTCCGGGACTAAACACCATCATTCATAGTTTAAGGAGCGCGGGACAGATGGAATCAGCCAAGGAACTTCAAGGCCGCATTCTTTTAGTGGATGACGAATCCGCGATCCTCCGCACCTTCCGTTATTGCCTGGAAGATGAAGGCTACACCGTAGCCACCGCCAACAGCGCTGCCCAGGCCGATACCCTGATGCAGCGCCAGGTGTTCGACCTGTGCTTCCTCGACCTGCGCCTGGGCGAAGACAATGGCCTGGACGTGCTGGCCCAGATGCGCATCCAAGCGCCGTGGATGCGCGTGGTGATTGTCACCGCGCATTCGGCAGTCGATACCGCAGTGGATGCAATCCAGGCCGGTGCCGCCGACTATCTGGTAAAGCCCTGCAGCCCCGATCAATTGCGGCTCGCCACTGCCAAGCAACTGGAAGTGCGCCAACTCTCCGCGCGCCTGGAAGCCCTCGAAGGCGAAGTACGCCAGCCGAAAGACGGCCTCGACTCTCACAGCCCTTCGATGATGGTAGTGCTGGAGACCGCGCGCCAAGTGGCCGGCACCGACGCCAACATTCTGATCCTGGGTGAATCCGGTACCGGTAAAGGTGAGCTGGCCCGCGCCATTCACGGTTGGAGTAAACGCTCGAAGAAATCCTGCGTGACCATCAACTGCCCGTCGCTGACGGCAGAGCTGATGGAAAGCGAATTGTTCGGCCATAGCCGTGGTGCCTTTACCGGTGCCAGCGAGAGCACGTTGGGTCGCGTCAACCAAGCGGATGGCGGCACGTTGTTTCTCGATGAAATCGGCGATTTTCCACTCACGTTGCAACCAAAATTGCTGCGTTTTATCCAGGACAAGGAATACGAGCGTGTGGGCGACCCGGTTACCCGCCGTGCCGATGTACGCATCCTCGCCGCCACTAACCTGAACCTGGAAGACATGGTGCGTGACGGCCGCTTCCGGGAGGATCTGCTGTACCGCCTCAACGTGATCACCTTGCATCTGCCGCCACTGCGCGAGCGCAGTGAAGACATTCTGACCCTGGCCGATCGGTTCCTGGCACGTTTCGTCAAGGAATATGCCCGACCGGCACGGGGTTTCAGCGATGAAGCGCGCGAAGCACTGCTCAACTACCGCTGGCCGGGGAATATCCGTGAACTGCGTAACGTCGTGGAGCGTGCCAGTATCATCTGCCCACAGGAGAAGGTGGAAATCAGCCACCTGGGGATGGCCGAACAGCCAACCAACAATGCCCCGCGTATCGGTGCGGCATTGAGCCTGGACGAGCTGGAGAAAGCCCACATCGGCGCCGTGCTCGCCACCAGCGACACCTTGGACCAGGCGGCTCGCACCCTGGGTATCGACGCGTCGACCCTGTACCGCAAACGCAAACAGTACAACCTGTGAGCTGTACCCTATGAAGTTAGCGATGAAGCTGCGCACTCGGTTATTCCTGAGCATCTCAGCGCTGATCACCGTTGCCCTGTTGGGCTTGATCCTGGGCCTGGTGAGCGTCATGCAAATGGCCAAGACCCAGGAGTCCCTGATTCGCAGCAACTTCATCACCCTGGACCTGGGCCTCAAGCTGCGCCAAAGCCTGGGTGATCAGTTGATCATGATGCTGGAGGAGCGCCCCGACCCCGAGGCACTTCAAGCCTCCAAGCAGCACTATTTCGACCTGCTGGATCAGGGCATCGCCCATGAACAGCGCGACCGGCACGGGACGGGCTTCAGCGAGGCCCGCGGCCAGTATCAGCAATTGCTGGAAGCCTTCGACGAGTCCCAGCAACCGACGCCCCCTCCCGGCACTAAGGAAAAACTTACCGACACCTTCAATACGCTGCGCAATGGCCTCATCAACGAACACAAACAGGCGCTGGAAAATATCAGCAACAGCGAGCACAAATCTCGTGAGCGCGCGCTGCTGATCGCCGGGTTGCTGGGGTTGGTGGGGCTTGCGGTCCTGATCATCGGGTTTGTGACGGCACATGGCATTGCCCGACGCTTTGGCGGGCCTATCGAAGCGCTGGCCAAGGCCGCGGACAAGATCGGGCAAGGTGATTTCGAAGTGACGCTGCCGATCTCGTCTGCGGCGGAAATGAACCAGTTGACCCGACGTTTCGGCATCATGGCCGAGGCGTTGCGCCAGCATCAGGCGACCAACGTCGATGAGCTGCTGGCCGGTCAACAGCGTCTGCAGGCGGTGCTCGACAGCATCGACGATGGCCTCCTGATGATTGACCGCGAAGGCCGCCTGGAACACCTCAACCCGGTGGCCCAGCGCCAGTTGGGCTGGGACGAGGCGCGCCTGGGCCAAGGTCTTGGCGAAGCACTGGTGCGCCCGGAACTGGACGAGCAGCTGCAACTGGTATTGCGCGGCGGCAACCTGGAACGGGCGCCGGACGATCTGGAAGTGGAGGTCGAGGGCGAGTTGCGCCTGCTGACCTACAGCCTGACGCCTGTCAGCCATACCCAAGGACACATCCTCGGCGCGGTGATGGTGCTGCATGACGTCACCGAACAACGCGCCTTCGAACGGGTGCGCAGCGAGTTCGTCCTGCGCGCCTCCCATGAGCTGCGCACGCCGGTGACCGGCATGCACATGGCGTTCGGACTGTTCCGAGAACGCGCGAAGTTTCCGGCAGAGTCCCGTGAAGCGGACCTGCTGGACACGGTCAACGAAGAAATGCAGCGCTTGATGCAGCTGATCAACGACCTGCTCAACTTCTCCCGCTACCAGAACGGCCTGCAGAAACTCACCCTAGGGCCGTGCGATGTGACCGACCTGCTGGAACACGCCCGTGTGCGTTTCGCCGAGCCGGCCAAGGCGCAAGACATCGAACTGCTGGTAGAAGCCCAATCCGACCTGCCTCGGTTGTACGCGGACCAGGCACAGCTTGAGCGCGTGTTGGACAACCTGCTGGGCAACGCTCTGCGCCACACCACTGCAGGCGGGCAGATTCGCCTGCAGGCGCGACGCCATGGCGAGCGGGTGATCATCAGCGTCGAGGATAACGGCGAAGGCATCGCCTATGGGCAGCAGGGCCGGATCTTCGAACCCTTCGTCCAGGTGGGCCGCAAGAAAGGCGGCGCCGGCCTGGGCCTGGCGCTGTGCAAGGAAATCGTGCAACTGCACGGCGGCCGCATGGGCGTGTATTCGCGGCCGGGGCAGGGCACTCAGTTCTATATGGCGTTGCCGCTCTAGCGGCGGTTCAACGCGCGCAGGATCGCGGCACTTTCCGCATCCGGCGTGCCATCAAACAGCGACGGCCGGAAATGCATCTGGAACGCCGCGATCACATGACGCGTGGCCACATCCAGCTCGCCGGTCTGGGGTGTCTGATAGCCCAGATGAGCCAATTCTTCCTGGAACCAGGTGATACTCGGCAGCTCCGTGGCGTACTGCACCTGGAAACGCGCCACGGCCTGGGCATCCGGCCAGACACCCAGGCCCTCATCTGCCAGGCGCTTCCAGGGGAACAGAGGGCCCGGGTCGAGCTTACGCAGCGGCGCAATGTCACTGTGGCCAATGATGTTCTTGGGGTCGATGCCGTTGCGTTTGATGATGTCCTTGAGCAACACCACCAGGGACTGCACCTGCGCCTCGGAGTACGGATACCACAGGCGGCCTGTCGGCGTGTCTTTGTAGCCAGGGTTCACGATCTCGATACCAATGGAGCTGGAGTTGAGCCAGGTGCGGCCCATCCACTCGCTTTCGCCGGCATGCCAGGCGCGCTTGCTCTCATCCACCAGCTTGTAGAGGGTGCCCGACGCATCGTCGCCGATCAGGTAATGGCTGCTGACCTGGCCGTGGGTGAGCAATGCCAGGGAGCGTTCAAGGTTGGTGGAGGTGTAATGCACGACAATGAACTGCACGCGGTTGTCGTAGTTCACCGAGGGGTGGGTGGTGTCCAGGCGAGGGCCGCTGGCGCAGCCCGCGAGAAGAAGAAACACAAAGGCGATGTACAAGGATTTCATGGCGGAAGACGTTACGCTAAAGACGATAATGCAACAGTGTAACGTACCGTTTGTGACCCAACCGTCAAATTACAAAATGGAACATCTTTTAGGCGGCCTGCACTTGGTTCCGCCCGGCGGCCTTGGCCCGATACAAGGCTGCATCAGCGCGCTTGAGTGCCAGGTCGCTGCGCTCTCCCGGCTGGAACTGCGCCACGCCCATGGACACGGTGATCGTCACCGGCTCACCCTTGAAGTGAAACGGGCAGGCTTCAATCGCTGCACGTAACACCTCGCCCGCAGCCAGGGCGTCCGCCAGGGATGAGTCCGGCATCAGCAGGACAAACTCCTCACCGCCGAAACGCGCGATAAAGTCGCTAGGGCGCAGGCGTTTACGCAGCACGCTAGCGATGATTTTCAGTACTTTGTCGCCAGCCAGGTGGCCGTAGCCGTCGTTGATGCGCTTGAAGTGGTCCAAGTCCAGCATCGCGAGCGACAGGCTGTTGCCACGTTGATGCCAGTCGTTGACCTCCTGATCCAGACGCTCACTCCACGCGGCGCGGTTGGGCAGGCCGGTGAGCGGATCGATCAAGGCTTTCTGGCGTTGTACCTCCAGGTGCTCGCGATAGCCCTGGGCTTCCTGCTCCATGTTGGCGACCCGCTCAGCCAAGCCTCTCAGGCGCGCCGCGGTTTCCTGCTCGCGCAGGTCACGCTGCTGCTGGTGCTCATCCATGGTGCCGAGCAGGCCTTCGAGGTGGCTTTCCAATACGTGCTTGAGGCTGTCCAGGTCGGCGGCCTCCTGCACGCTGCTTTGCAGGCCATCGACCTGTTCGCGGATCTGTGTATCCAGCTCCCGGGCGGCGGAGCGGCTATCGGCATGGCCGTCGCTGGCAACCTGCAAATGCCCTTGGAACGCTTCGAGGCGCTCGTTGAGCTGCTTGAGGTAAGCCTCGAACTCATGCTGACCGCTGTCGGTAATTGCCAGCATTAACACAGCCAAGTCGTCGAGGATCGGTAGCAGTTCGTACCAGTTCAAGCCGTGGGCCAGGCGCTCGCGCATGGCTTCGGCCTGGGGCCGGTGGCGCTCGGGCAGCGACAATTCCTCCAGAAGCCCGAGCAGGGTGTCTTCAATGTGTTTGGCCACGGAGCTGTAGGACGGCTCCGGCGAATCCGGTAAGGAATACGTGCCGTCCGCTTGCAACTCGTTAGGATCGGGCTCCTCGGCCTCCAGCACCGGCGGCAGCGACAGGCTGCCGATGACGGTCTCGTCCGGGGTGTCGACCTGAACGTCAGGCGTTTCGATGAAGGCGGCGAGGGCGCTTTCCGGTGCAACTGCTTCGGCCTGGGGTTCGGGCTCTACACGCGCTGCGGGCAGTTCAACGGGAGCAGTTTGAACCGGGGCCTCGTAGACAAACGTTTCGCTGACGGCTTCGACAACCTTGGCAGGTGCGGCCGGCTCTACTGCAGGGGCGAGCATTGCTTGAGGCTGTGGCTCAAAGGCGCGCAAGGCTTGCGTCAGTTCCTCCGACTGCTCAGGCTCGGGCGATTCAGATTCGGCAACAGGCTTGGCCGCTGCGGGTCGGGGTGCCGGGCCGGGTGCTGGATCGCTTGCCACGGCCTCGTTCTCGACCTCTTTGGAACCGAACAGTCGCTGCAGAAGCCCAGGCCCAGGCCGCGCGACTTCACCGTCCGGCTCCAGATTGTTCAGCGCCTGGCCCTGCAGGCTGCTCAATTCGCTGAGCAGCAAGGGGATCTCACGTGCCTGGCTGACACGGCCGTCCAGCTGCTTGGCGAACGTCTTCAGCGGCCGGGCCACTTCACGAGGTAATGGCAGTTTTTGCAGTTGGCTGACCAGGGAGGTCAACGCAGTACTGATCTGGTCGACCCGGGTTTCGCGGCGCTGCTCCGAATCCAGCACGGCTTTTTCCAGGCGCGGCAGCAAGGCGGCAAGAGCGGCATCCATATCATCGGTACGGACAACGTCGCGCATTTCCTTCATGCACTGGTCCACCGCGCGGTCGGTGCCCTCAGCAGCCAGCGTGCTGCGCACCAGCCCACGGCGCAGCAGGTCGAGGCGGGCAGCCCAACGGCGTTCGAGCTTATCTTGTTGCTCGATGCTTTTGAGGTATTTCTCTTTCCAGCGCTGGGCGTCGTCGCTCATGCAAGGGGTCCGCGAGGGCCGGGGCTCAACGCGGGTAATGCATCAGCCGTGAGCGAACCCGGCAGACGAATCTCTACCGCGACCGGCAGGTGATCGGAGATGGGCTGCGCCAGCACCTGCACGCTCTCGAGTGTGAGGGTAGGGCTGAGCAGGATATGGTCAAGACAGCGTTGCGGGCGCCAACTGGGGAACGTGGCTTCGGCTTGCGGAGCCAGGAGCCCGAGGTCGCGCAACGGAGAATTCTGCAGCAGGTCGCTGGCGTGGGTGTTCATGTCCCCCATCAGCACCTGGTGTTTGTAATTGCCAATGAGCTCGCGGATGTAGGCCAACTGCATGGTGCGGGTGCGAGCCCCCAACGCCAGGTGCATCATCACCACAACCAAGGCCTCTGGGCCTTCGCCAAAGCGTACAAGGATCGCCCCCCGGCCCTTGGGGCCCGGCAGCGGGTGATCTTCAATAGCGGAGGGCTTCAAGCGGCTGAGCACGCCATTGCTGTGCTGTGCCAGGCGCCCGAGGTTGCGATTGAGCTGCTGGTACCAGTAGGGGAAAGCCCCGAGCTGGGCCAGGTGCTCCACCTGGTTGATGTAACCGGAGCGCATGCTGCCGCCGTCGGCTTCCTGCAGGGCAACCAGATCGAAGTCGTTCAACAGGTTGCCGATTTTTTGCAAGTTGCCGGCACGCCCGTTGTGGGGCAGCAAGTGCTGCCAGCCACGGGTGAGGTAGTGCCGGTACTTCTCGGTACTGATGCCCACCTGGATATTGAAGCTCAGCAGGCGCAGGCGGCTGTCTGCCGGCAGGCCCGTGGTTTCCAGGTGATGTTCGTTGACCTGCGGATCATGCAAGCCAACCACACGTTCGGTACCCCAGCGGCGCATGACGGGCCCCTTACTTGGCTGCGCGCTCTTTGGCGATCAGCTGGTCGGCAACATTGAGGGTTTGCTCAGGACCACCGGAGGTGCCCAGGTCGAAACGGTATTTGCCGTTGACGATCATGGTCGGTACACCTTGCACGCCGTACTTCTGCGCCAGCTCCTTGGCCTGCTTGATCTGGCCCTGGATGGCGAAGGAGTTGAAGGTCGCCAGGAACTTGTCCTTGTCGACACCTTGGGTGGCCACGAAGTCAGCCATTTCGTCTGGTTTGGTGAGGCGCTTGCCTTGTTTCTGGATCGCGTCGAATACCGCGTTGTGAACCTTATGCTCCACACCCATGGCTTCCAGGGTCAGGAACAGTTGGCCGTGAGCATCCCATGGGCCGCCGAACATGGCGGGGATACGTTTGAAGTTCACGTCTTTAGGCAGTTTCTCGACCCATGGGTTGATGGTCGGCTCAAAAGCGTAGCAATGCGGGCAGCCATACCAGAACAGCTCCACCACTTCGATCTTGCCTGGCTCCGAGACCGGAACCGGGTTAGCCAATTCAACGTAGGTTTTACCGGCTTCAAGCGGCACGTCGGCGGCTTGTGCGGTCATGCCGAAGAGGCTGGCAGTGACGAGAGCGGCGCTGAGGATCAGATTACGCATGCTTTACTCCTGGACAAATAAAGTCGCCTCACGCGACCTTTGTTGTGACAGGTCTACGCGGGCATGAGTTCGTTAGTGTAACGGCACCGGCCACAAAAAAGGGCGGCCTGGGCCACCCTTTTTATGCTTGCATCACGGGATTAATCGAGTGTTAACGTTGCCTGCACCTCAGTGCAGGCCCTGGATGTAGCTGGAGACCGCCGCAATGTCTTCATCACTCAGCTTGCGGGCGATGGTGCGCATGATCGCCGCGTCGCCATCGTTGGCGCGTCCCGCCTCTTCCTTGCGGAAATCGGTCAACTGTTTGGCGATGTAGGTCGCATGCTGGCCACTCAGATGCGGGAAGCCGGCGGCGGCGATGCCCGCGCCATTGGGCGAATGGCAGCCGGTGCAGGCTGGCAGGCCTTTTTCCAGGTCGCCGCCGCGGAATAGTTTCTCACCACGGGCCACCAGTTTCGGATCAGCAGCTCCCACACTGCCTTTCTGGCTGGCAAAATACGCCGCGAGGTCTGCCAAGTCCTGATCGCTGAGGTTGGTCAGCAAGCCGGTCATTTCCAGGACCGTGCGCTTGCCATCCTTGATGTCGTGCAGTTGCTTGGTCAGGTAACGTTCACCCTGGCCGGCCAGTTTGGGGAAGTTCGGCGCCGGGCTGTTACCATCCGGTCCATGGCAGGCACCACATACGGCGGCTTTCGCTTGACCGGCAGTGGCATCACCTTTCAGGGGGCCCTCTGCAGCGACGGCAACGCCTGTGATGCCCAAGGTCAACAGCAGACTCACGATCAGTTTGTTCATCAGCTAATCCAACTACGGCTAAGGGGTTTAAGAGTTATCTACCGGGTTTACTCACCATCAACTCAATGACGGCCTGGTAATCCTCAGTACTGCAGTCCATGCACAAACCACGCGTCGGCATTGCCTTGAAACCCTGGGTCACGTGTTGCACCAGCGTGTCCATGCCTTGCGCCAGTCTTGGCGCCCAGGCTGCCTCGTCACCCCGTACGGGGGCGTTGGGCAACTGGCCGGCAGGCAAGCCACGCAAACTCGGTTGTACACCGCTTCCGGATCCTGTGTAGCCTGAGCGCCGTAAAGCGGGAGCAGGACACCGATAGCGAGCAACCACTTGGTCATACGTCGACCATTTCAGGGTTTGAGAGCGTTTTGCGTTCTAATGCGCAATAAAGGTCTATCGCTCCCGTGAACTTCATCCTTCGCTGGGACAAAGCACACACAAAATCTGCGGCATTATATACTGGCGCTACTGAAACGGAAACGACACCGCTTGCCGCACCCTTTCTCGGCACCGCCCACATCGGAAAACTCATGCAACTCAAGAATCCCATCCTCGGCCTGTGCCAACAGTCCACGTTCATGCTCAGCGCCGCCAAAGTTGACCAATGCCCCGATGACGAAGGCTTTGAAGTCGCCTTTGCCGGTCGCTCCAACGCCGGCAAGTCCAGCGCGTTGAACACCCTGACTCACGCCAGCCTGGCACGCACCTCGAAAACCCCGGGCCGTACGCAACTCCTCAATTTCTTCAAGCTAGACGATGATCGGCGTCTGGTCGACCTGCCGGGCTACGGTTACGCAAAAGTACCCATCCCGCTGAAGCTGCACTGGCAGCGTCACCTGGAGGCTTACCTGGGCGGCCGAGAGAGTTTGAAGGGTTTGATTCTGATGATGGACATCCGCCATCCGATGACCGACTTCGACCTGTTGATGCTCGATTGGGCTGTCGCCAGCGGCATGCCGATGCATATCCTGCTGACCAAGGCCGACAAGCTGACCTACGGCGCCGCCAAGAACACTCTGCTCAAAGTGCAGTCGGAAATCCGTAAGGGCTGGGGCGATACGATCACCATTCAGCTGTTCTCGGCGCCTAAACGCCTGGGCTTGGAAGAGGCTTACACCGTATTGGCCGGCTGGATGGAGCTGGCAGACAAGGGCGCAGAAATCGCGGAGTAACTTTTCTGCAGGCAAAAAAAACCCCGGACTTCGTATGGGGAGGGGAAGTTCGGGGTTCAAGTTCCGGACCGCTAGGGCGGGGTCCAGATATCTGCCAACACTTAACACAACATAGGAGCATTGAAGGGCTTCACCACCCATTCAGTAACTCTGAGTAGCAGTTCACAGGTTAAGTTCCGGCAGGTTCAAAAAACTATTGGAAATAACCGACGAAGACTTCTGGACTAAAGCACTCTGCCACCACGCAAGGTGGTGGCAGGAGCCCCGTCATCAGTGTGCTTCGTCCCAGTTATCGCCTACACCCACTTCCACCAGCAGCGGTACGTCCAACTGGGCAGCCGCACTCATGTGCTCGCGAATTTTCTCGCTGACTTGCGCGACGAGGTCTTCACGCACTTCCAGCACCAATTCATCGTGTACCTGCAGGATCACCTTGGCATCCAGGCCTGAGTCGGTCAGCCAGTTATCCACCAACACCATGGCTTTCTTGATGATATCTGCCGCCGTGCCCTGCATCGGCGCGTTGATCGCAGTGCGCTCAGCGGCCGCGCGTTCCTGTGGCTTGTTGGAGTGGATATCCGGCAAGTAGAGGCGACGACCGAAGAAAGTCTCGACGTAGCCTTGGTCGGACGCCTGGGCCCGGGTGCGTTCCATGTACTCGCGAACACCGGGATAACGGGCGAAATACACATCAATGTACGCCTTGGCCGTCTTGGTATCGACGCCAATGTCCTTGCCCAGCTTCTGCGCGCCCATGCCATAGATCAAACCGAAGTTGATCGCCTTGGCGCTGCGACGCTGGTCGGAGGTGACCTCGCCCAATTCAACCTTGAACACCTCGGCCGCCGTGGCCGTGTGTACGTCGAGGTTGTGACGGAAGGCATTCATCAACCCCTCGTCTTTCGACAGGTGGGCCATGATCCGCAGCTCAATCTGCGAATAGTCCGCCGCCAGCAATTTGTAGCCCTTTGGCGCAATGAACGCCTGGCGAATCCGCCGCCCTTCGGCGGTACGTACCGGGATGTTCTGCAGGTTCGGATCACTGGAAGACAACCGCCCGGTCGCCGCCACCGCCTGGTGATACGAGGTGTGGATACGCCCGGTGCGCGGGTTGATCTGTTCCGGCAGCCGGTCGGTGTAAGTGCTTTTGAGCTTGCTCATGCTGCGGTACTGCATCAGCACCTTGGGCAGCGGGTAATCATCTTCGGCCAGCTTGGCCAGAACTTCTTCGGCGGTCGAAGCCTGGCCCTTGCCGGTTTTTTTAAGCACTGGCAGGCCGAGTTTTTCGTACAGGATTGCGCCAAGTTGCTTGGGCGAACCCAGGTTGAACTCTTCGCCGGCGATCTCAAACGCCTGGCGCTCGAGCTCGACCATCTTGTTGCCCAGCTCGATGCTCTGGACGCCCAGCAAGTCCTTGTCGACCAGCGCGCCCTGGCGCTCGATACGCGCCAACACCGGCACCAGCGGCATCTCGATATCCGTGAGTACACCTGCCAGGCTCGGGATGGCCGCCAGTTGCGCAAACAGCGCCTGGTGCAGGCGCAAGGTCACATCGGCGTCTTCCGCCGCATAAGGGCCAGCCTGCTCCAGGGCAATCTGATCGAAGGTGAGCTGCTTGGCTCCCTTGCCAGCGATGTCCTGGAAGGCAACGGTGTCGTAGTCCAAGTACTTCTTGGCTAGGCTGTCCATGTCATGCCGCGTTGCGGTGGCGTTCAACACGTAGGATTCAAGCATGGTGTCAAAGGCGATGCCGCGCACGGTAATGCCATGAGCCGGGTCGCCGCCGATGGCGCAGTTGGCCAGGATGTTCATGTCGAACTTGGCGTGCTGGCCGACTTTGAGCTTGGTCGGGTCTTCCAGCAGTGGCTTCAGGGCCAGCAGCACGGTATCGCGGTCCAACTGCTCCGGCACGCCGATGTAGGAGTGGGTCAGCGGAATGTACGCGGCTTCATGGGGCTGCACCGCGAAGGAAACACCTACCAGCTGCGCGCGCTGGGCGTCGATCCCGGTGGTTTCGGTGTCGAAGGCGAACAGCTTCGCGTCGTTGAGTTTCTTCAGCCAGATGTCGAACGTCGCCTGGTCGAGGATGGTGGTGTAAGTCGCCTCGGCGGGTGCCACCACTTCAACAACGTCTTCAACCGCAGGAGCTGCCTTGAGCTCCACTCGCTTGGCATCGCGCTGGATCTCATCAAACCAGCTCTTGAACTCCAGCAGCGTGTACAGCTCCAGCAGTTTTTCACGGTCCGGTTCGATCAGGTGCAGGTCATCCAGGCCCACGTCCAGCGGCACATCGACCTTGATCGTCGCCAATTGATAGGACAGGAATGCCATCTCACGATGCTCTTCCAGCTTGGCCGGCAGCGTCTTCGCACCCCGGATAGGCAGGGTCGGCACGATATCCAATTGCTCATACAGCTCTTTGAGGCCACCGTTCACGCCAACCAGCAAACCTGAAGCGGTCTTCGGACCGATGCCCGGGACGCCTGGGATGTTGTCGGACGAATCGCCCATCAATGCCAGGTAGTCGATGATCTGCTCGGGAGCGACACCGAATTTCTCCTTCACGCCCTCGATGTCCATCGCGCTACCGGTCATGGTGTTGACCAAGGTAATGTGCCCGTCGACCAGCTGTGCCATGTCCTTGTCCCCGGTGGAAATAACCACCGGGCGGTCAGCGGCCGCACTGCTGCGGGCCAGGGTGCCGATCACGTCATCGGCCTCGACGCCTTCGACGCACAACAGCGGGAAGCCCAGGGCGATCACGCTCTGGTGCAGGGGTTCGATCTGCAGGCGCATGTCATCGGGCATGCTTGGGCGATTGGCCTTGTATTCGGCGTACATGTCATCGCGAAAGGTCCCACCCTTGGCATCGAACACCACCGCGAACGGACTGTCCGGGTATTGCTTGCGCAGGCTTTTGAGCATGTTCAACACGCCCTTGACCGCGCCGGTGGGCAGGCCTTTGGAGGTGGTCAGCGGTGGCAGCGCATGGAACGCGCGGTACAGATAAGAAGAACCGTCCACCAGGACGAGGGGTGCTTGGCTCATGAGCAGAATCAACCTTTTCGGCGGGTCAGGCGCTAGAATAGCCGGACCAATGACGACAAAGGGACAAGGTTATCATGCGTACATTCAATCGCCTGCTGCTGACTGGCTTGATTGCACTCGCTCCGATGGCTGCCATGGCGGCAGACGACGCCCCCGGAGGCGATCCGGAAGTGACCATTCGCACGGAAGGCGACAAGACCATCCAGGAGTACCGCCAGAACGGTTTCCTGTACGCAATCAAGGTTACCCCGAAGGGGGCGCCCCCGTATTTCCTGGTGCGCGCGGACGGAACCGATGCAAACTTCATCCGCTCTGACCAGCCGGATATGCTGATCCCGTCATGGAAGATCTTCGAATGGAAATGATTTCTTAACTTCAATTGGCGCCGCGCACCGCGGCGCCCGTACTGGCAGTTTTAACCATGTCTGTGTTCACCCCCCTGGCTCGGCCCGAGCTGGAAACCTTTCTCGCCCCTTACGGGCTCGGCCGCCTGATCGACTTCCAGGGGATTGCCGCCGGTAGCGAAAACACCAATTTCTTTATCAGCCTGGAGCAGGGCGAGTTCGTCCTGACCCTGGTTGAGCGCGGCCCAGTCGCGGAGATGCCGTTTTTCATCGAACTGCTCGATGTGCTCCACGACGCCGACCTGCCCGTGCCTTACGCCCTGCGTACAACAGACGGCGTGGCCCTGCGCGAACTGAAAGGCAAACCAGCGCTGCTGCAACCGCGCCTGGCCGGCAAGCACATCAAGGACGCCAACGCCCAGCACTGTGCCCAAGTAGGCGACCTGCTTGGCCACCTGCACCTGGCGACGCAAGGCGAAAAGGTGCTGGAACGCAAGACCGATCGCGGGCTGGACTGGATGCTCAGCGAAGGCGCGCAGCTTATTTCGCACTTGAACGAAGCTCAGCAGCGCCTGTTGCAAGACGCCCTGGCAGAGATCGAAGCGCATAAGGCCCAGATCCTCGCCCTGCCGCGCGCCAACGTGCACGCTGACCTGTTCCGCGATAACGCGATGTTTGAAGGCACGCACCTCACTGGTCTGATCGACTTCTACAACGCCTGTTCCGGCCCGATGCTGTACGACGTGGCGATCGCCCTGAATGACTGGTGCTCGGACGCTGATGGCATGATTGATGGGCAACGCGCTCGGGCATTGCTGGGTGCGTACGCAGGGCTGCGTCCGTTTACGGCGAAAGAGGCAGAACTGTGGCCGACGATGTTGCGCGTAGCCTGTGTGCGGTTCTGGCTGTCACGCCTGATCGCGGCCGAATCGTTTGCCGGCCAGGATGTGTTGATCCATGACCCGGCGGAGTTCGAGCATCGCTTGGCACAACGCCAGCAGGTCACGATCCAGCTGCCGTTCGCCCTCTAAAGCCCAACTCGGTCATTGTGGGAGCTGGCTTGCCTGCGATAGCGTCAGGTCAGCCAGCAATGTCGTCGCAGGCCCACCGCAATCGCAGGCAAGCCAGCTCCCACATTAGATAGGCGCCATCTGTTACAACGACTCCAGGCACCCGGCCAGGTCGTTACCAAGCTTCTCCAACACCTGCTCATAACCCTGAGCGGTAGCCGGCGTGTAACCGCCCAACGCATCCAACTCCGCCAGCTTTACCGGCAAGCCGGCGACCAGCGTTTCAGCCAGGCGCGGGCGCAACGGCGGCTCACTGAACACACACGTCTTGCCGACTTCCTGCAAACGCGTACGCATCGCAGCCACGTGCTGGGCGCCGGGTTGTACCTCGGCGGCAACGCTGAACACACCAGTGTGCTTGAGGCCGTAAGCGTCTTCGAAGTAATCGAAAGCTTCGTGGAACACGAAGTAAGGCTTGCCATCGATCGGCGCCAAGCGGGCTTTCAGGCGAGCGTCCAGCGCATCAAGGCGCTCTTCGAAGGCCTTAGCGTTGCTCTGGTACCGCGCGGCATTGGCCGGATCGGCGGCAGCCAGGTCAGCCGCCATGCGCGCAGCAATCACCCGAGCATTCACCGTCGACAACCACAAGTGCGCATCCAGGCTGCCCGGGCGGTGATCGTGGTCGTGTTCGTCGGCTTCATCGGCGTGTGAGTGGCTATCTTCGGCAAAACGACGCAGCTTCATGCCTGGCAGATCCTGCACTGCCACTGTCGCGGCCGTACGACCTTTCAACACGCGCGGCAGGAAACTCTCCATATCCGGGCCGATCCAGTACAGCAGGTCCACCGACTGCACGCGCCGTACGTCGGATGGTCGCAACGCATAGTTATGGGGCGACGCACCGGGGGGCAACAACACCTCGGGAACCGCCACACCGTCCTGCACAGCAGCGGCAATCAACTGCAATGGCTTGATGCTGGTCAGCACCTTGACCTCGGCCTGAGCGGCGCCAGTAATGAACAAACTGGTGACAAATACGACAAAAACGGGAAAAAGTCGGGACACGATGACCACTCAATGGCGTAGGAACGGGTAACATAATAACGTCTCTATCAAATATCTGTCGCCGCTCATGCCTAAAACACCGCTTGCCAGCCGTCCCCACGACCACTCTCACTGCGTGCATACCGCGCTGTCGGAGGCCGACACCCTGTGCACACAGAAGGGGTTGCGCCTGACCGCCTTGCGTCGCCGCGTGCTGGAACTGGTGTGGCAGAGCCACAAGCCGCTGGGCGCCTACGACATCCTCGGCGTGCTCAGTGAGCAAGACGGCCGTCGCGCAGCACCGCCGACCGTGTACCGCGCACTCGACTTCCTGCTGGAAAACGGCCTGGTGCACCGCATCGCCTCGTTGAACGCCTTCGTCGGCTGCAGCCACCCGGAACACGCGCACCAGGGCCAGTTCCTGATCTGCCGCGAGTGCCACGCCGCCATCGAGCTTGAACAAAAAAGCATCAGCGACGCCATCATCAAAAGCTCTGCCGATGTCGGCTTCCGGGTCGAAGGGCAAACGGTCGAAGTGGTCGGCCTGTGCTCGGGCTGCCAGGGGGCTTGATGAGCAACGCGTTAATCCGCCTGGAGCAGGTCGGGGTCACGTTCGCCGGGCAAAACGTGCTGGATAACATCGCGCTGAGCGTGGAGCCTGGGCAGATCGTCACCTTGATCGGCCCCAATGGCGCCGGCAAGACCACGCTGGTTCGCGCCGTACTCGGCCTGCTCAAGCCCGATACCGGCAGCGTATGGCGCAAACCCAAGCTGCGCGTCGGCTATATGCCGCAGAAGCTGCACGTCGACCCGACATTGCCTCTCTCTGTGTTGCGCTTCCTGCGCCTGGTGCCGGGCGTGGACCGCGCCCGCGCCCAGGCTGCGCTCAAGGAAGTCGGCGCCGAACAGGTGATCGACAGCCCGGTGCAAAGCATCTCCGGCGGCGAAATGCAGCGCGTGCTACTGGCCCGCGCCCTGTTGCGCGAGCCGGAACTGCTGGTGCTGGATGAACCCGTGCAAGGCGTCGACGTCGCCGGCCAGGCCGAGCTGTACAGCCTGATCACCCGCCTGCGCGACCGCCATGGTTGCGGCGTGTTGATGGTGTCCCACGATTTGCACCTGGTGATGAGCACCACCGACCAAGTGGTGTGCCTCAACCGTCACGTGTGCTGCTCCGGCCACCCGGAGCAGGTCAGCGGCGACCCGGCGTTCGTCGAGCTATTCGGCAAGAACGCCCAGAGCCTGGCGATCTACCACCACCATCACGACCACGCCCACGATTTGCATGGCGCCGTGGTCGACGATCCCACCGCGCCTCACACCCACGTTCATGGAGATAGCTGCAAGCATGGCTGATTTTCTGCTCTACGCCCTGCTGGCAGGCTTGGCTTTGGCGTTGGTGGCGGGCCCACTAGGCTCGTTCGTGGTCTGGCGACGCATGGCTTATTTCGGCGACACGCTGTCGCACGCTGCGCTGCTGGGCGTGGCCATGGGCTTCTTGCTGGATGTCAGCCCGACCATCGCCGTGACCGTGGGCTGCCTGTTGCTGGCGGTGCTGCTGGTGACCCTGCAACAGCGCCAGCCACTGGCCTCCGACACCTTGCTGGGTATCCTGGCGCCGAGCACCCTGTCCCTGGGCCTGGTGGTGCTGAGCTTCATGCATGAAGTGCGCATCGACCTGATGGCCTACCTGTTCGGCGATCTGCTGGCGATTAGCCCCACCGACCTTGCATGGATTCTCGGCGGCAGCGCGGCCGTATTGGTGTTGCTGGTCGCGCTGTGGCGCCCATTGCTGGCGATTACCGTGCACGAAGAGCTGGCCACGGTCGAAGGCTTGCCCGTGCCGAGCCTGCGCATGGCCCTGATGTTGCTGATCGCCGTGGTGATTGCTGTCGCGATGAAGATAGTGGGCGTATTGTTGATCACGTCGCTGTTGATCATTCCTGCAGCCGCTGCCCAGCGCCATGCCCGCTCACCGGAGCAAATGGCGATCGGCGCAAGCCTGTTGGGGATGCTTGCAGTGTGCGGGGGCTTGGCGTTGTCCTGGTTCAAGGACACCCCGGCCGGCCCATCGATTGTGGTCACGGCCGCCGCCCTGTTTCTGCTGAGTTTTGTCCTGCCCCGTCGAGGGGTGTAGACTTGCTCGCTTTTTGCGCAAATAGAGAGTCGCAGGAATGAAGCTGTTCACCTCCCGTTATCTGCTCCTTGCCGCATTTTCCCTGCTGCTGGGCGCCTGTCAAAGCACACCGCCCGCCGCCCCCGAGGCCCCGGACGCACGCGCTGCGGCCATCGCGCAGCTGGAGCAAAACCTGGCCAGCAGCGAGTTGGCTACCGCCGAAGACCAACTGGCCGCGCTACAGGCTCAATCGCCCAACGACCCGGCGCTCGAGACCTACCAGCGTCAATTGGCCGAAGCCTATCTGCAGCGCAGCCAGATCGTGTTGCAAAAAGGTGACGTAAACGCCGCCGCCACCGCCCTGAGCCGTGCCCGCGCCCTGATGCCCAAGGCGCCCGCACTCACCGGCGGCGTAAACAGCGCCATCACGCATGCCCGCAAAGCCGAGCTGGATAAAGCCGAGGCCGCCCTGAAAGCCGCCGAAGCCAAGCCCGCAGCCAAAGTCATCGACCCGGCAGCGCCCAGCACCACAGTGGCGCTGAACCTCACCAACATCGAAGAACTGCGCCACCAGCTGGACGCAATTGCCACCGACGTGGTGAATTACCAGTGCGACGTGAGCATCCAGGCGCCGCGCACAGAGGATTACCCGTGGCTGGCCACGTTACTGACCAAACGGGTGAAGCGTATCGATTCGGGATATGACCTGAAGATTCACCGGCAGATTCTGAAGAACATTCCGGCACAGGTCGTGCTGATTCCGCGCAAGGCGGACTAAAAAAGCATCGCCGGCAAGCCGGCTCCTACCCATCAACCTGTAGGAGCCGGCTTGCCGGCGATAGCGATCTAACCGACAACCAATAGCTTAAGCCGGAATCGCCTTGGCCTTAGGCTCGCGATCCCAGACCCGATGCTGGCCGATCGCGGCAAAAAACGCCTTGAACGCCTTGGCATCCGATCCCACGATCAGCCCCGCATCCACCTCAAGTTTCAGCAGGTCCAACAACGGCTTCGCGTCACTGGCGACTGTAATCGCCTTGAGGTGCTTGTACGCCTCCAACAGGAAGTGCAACGCCACCCCATCACCGCTCAGGGCTTTCACCGAGTCCTTCCCGCCAGGGACGAACACCGCATCAAACGCAATGGACGGCATACCTTCCATCGACGCATCCACTGGCAGGCTCTTGCCATCGGCCGTCTTCACCGGCGCCGAAGTTGGCCCCAGCAGCTTGGCGTGCGCACCTTCTGCCTCGAGTGCCTTTTTCAGCGCGGCAATCGCCACGCCGTCCACGCCATTGGCTGCCAGGATCGCCACCTTGCGGGTCTTGATATCGCCCGGCAGCAGGTTCGCCTGGCTCAACGCTGGCGAGCGCTCCGGCTTGGTTTGACGCTCCGGCACGGTGCCTTGGGTCGGTGCTGGCAGCCCCAGGTTCTGGGCCACGCGCTTGGCCAGTTCCAGGTCGATATTCGCCAGGATCTCGTTGACTTGGCGCGCGCGAATGAACTCACGCTCTACCTTGCCCAACTCAAAGCTATACGCCGCGATGATGTGCTCTTGCTCGTGCTTGCTCATGCTGCGGAAGAACAGGCGCGCCTGGGAGAAGTGATCGCCGAACGACTCGCTGCGCTCACGGATCTTGTGGGCATCGATGCGCTCCGGATACGTCTCGAAGCCACCATCCTGTGCCGCCGGCGGAGTTTCTTTAGGCCAGCCGCCATCAATCGAATTCGGCTCGTAGGACGCACGACCTTTATCGATGGTGCTGCGGTGCATGGCATCACGCTGGTTGTTGTGCAGCGGCGTCACGGGCTGGTTGATCGGCAACTGGTGAAAGTTCGGGCCGCCCAGTCGGCTGATCTGTGTATCGGTGTAGGAAAACAACCGACCTTGCAGCAGCGGGTCATTGGAGAAGTCGATACCCGGCACGATATGGCCCGGGCAAAACGCGACCTGCTCGACTTCTGCAAAGAAGTTATCCGGGTTGCGGTTCAGCACCATCTTGCCCAGCGGGGTGATCGGCACCAGCTCTTCCGGAATCAGCTTGGTGGGGTCGAGAATGTCGAAGTCGAACGCATGCTCCTTATCCTCGGGGATAACCTGCACACCCAATTCCCACTCGGGGTAGTCGCCCATCTCAATGGCTTCCCAGAGATCGCGACGGTGGTAGTCGGTATCTTTACCGGCCAGCTTCTGCGCCTCGTCCCACACCAGCGAGCAAGTACCCGCCGTAGGGCGCCAGTGGAATTTGACGAAGTTGGATTTGCCCTCGGCATTCACCAGGCGGAAGGTGTGCACGCCAAAGCCCTGCATGCTGCGCAGGCTTTTTGGAATGGCGCGGTCAGACATTGCCCAGATCACCATGTGAGCGGATTCAGGCTGCAGCGAAACGAAGTCCCAGAACGTATCGTGCGCCGATCCGCCGGTAGGAATTTCATTGTGTGGTTCAGGCTTTACGGCGTGCACGAAGTCAGGAAACTTGATCGCGTCCTGAATGAAAAACACCGGCATGTTGTTGCCCACCAGGTCGAAGTTGCCTTCTTCGGTGAAAAACTTAACCGCAAAACCGCGCACATCACGCACCGTATCCCCTGAGCCACGCGGGCCCTGCACGGTGGAAAAGCGCGTGAATACCGGGGTTTTATGCCCTGGGTCACGCAGGAACCCAGCCTTGGTCAGCGCCGAATGGTTTTCATACGTCTGGAAATAACCATGGGCGCCGGTGCCACGGGCATGCACGATGCGCTCTGGGATGCGCTCATGGTCAAAGTGCGTGATTTTTTCACGCATGATGAAGTCTTCCAGCAGCGATGGGCCACGGGAACCGACTTTCAAGGTGTTCTGGTTGTCGGAAATCTTCACGCCTTGGTTGGTACGCAGGGCCTGGCCGGTCGCATCGGAACGGAATGTCTCCAGGGCCTGTAGCTTGGCGTTGGTGTTGCCACGGTCCAGGGTATCGGTGCCCGCGAGTTCACTCTTCGGCGGGGTGGCTGGCTTCTTGGTACTCATCAGACAAAACTCCTTATTCAAAGTGGCCAGAGCGATCCCCGGCTCGTTTGAGCAAAACCCCAGGCACGGCACCTGGGAAATCGAGTTGCTTAAGTAGTGACTGATGGGGTTTTGGGCCGTTCCTTTTTTATGACCTTTGATCGCGTTATTGCCAAATCGCTGGTTGAATGCGAAATAAATGCTAAGAAACACTATACGGACAGGCTAAAATGCGCGCCCGGCTAACCGCTGATCCCTTTTCCATGCGCCCCACAAGGTTCGCTACGTGATCGAGTTTCAAAACGTCCATAAAACCTACCGCGTCGCCGGTAAGGATATTCCCGCGCTGCACTCCACCAGCTTGAGTGTCGAAAACGGCCAGGTGTTTGGCCTGATCGGCCACTCCGGTGCGGGTAAAAGCACCCTGCTGCGCCTGATCAACCGCCTCGAGGAACCGAGTGGCGGCAAGATCACGGTGGATGGCGAAGAAGTCACCGCCCTGGACGCCAACGGCCTGCGCCGTTTCCGCCAGCAGGTCGGAATGATCTTCCAGCACTTCAACCTGCTGGCGTCCAAGACCGTCGCCGACAACGTCGCGTTGCCGCTGACCCTGGCCGGCGAACTGTCGCGCAAGGAAATCGACCTGCGCGTGGCTGAACTGCTCGCCCGTGTCGGCCTGTCGGACCACGCCAAGAAGTACCCGGCGCAGTTGTCCGGTGGCCAGAAGCAACGCGTCGGGATTGCCCGCGCCCTGGCGACCAAGCCAAAGATCCTGCTGTGCGACGAAGCCACCAGCGCCCTCGACCCGCAGACCACCGCTTCGGTGCTGCAACTGCTGGCCGAAATCAACCGCGAGCTGAAGCTGACCATCGTGCTGATCACCCATGAAATGGACGTGATCCGCCGCGTGTGCGACCAGGTGGCCGTGATGGACGCCGGCGTGATCGTCGAGCAAGGCTCGGTGGCCGACGTGTTCCTGCACCCCAAGCACCCGACCACCAAGCGCTTCGTGCAAGAAGCCGAGCAGGTCGACGAAGGCGAGCAGCGCGATGACTTCGCCCATGTACCCGGCCGCATCGTGCGCCTGACGTTCCAGGGTGAAGCGACCTACGCGCCACTGCTGGGCACCGTCGCCCGCGAAACCGGTGTGGACTACAGCATCCTCGCCGGTCGTATCGACCGCATCAAAGATATCCCCTACGGGCAACTGACCCTCGCCGTCACCGGCGGTGACATGGACGCCGCCTTTGCGCGCTTCACTGCCGCTGACGTTCACATGGAGGTCCTGCGCTAATGGAAGCCCTGTTGAGTTTCTTCGCTAATATCGACTGGTCCGAAATCTGGCTGGCCACCGGCGACACCATGACCATGCTGTTCGGTTCGCTGTTCTTCACCGTCGTACTGGGCCTGCCGCTGGGCGTGCTGCTGTTCCTGACCAGCCCGCGCCAACTGTTCGAACAGAAGGGCCTGTACGCACTGCTGTCGCTGATCGTGAATATCCTGCGTTCGCTGCCGTTCATCATCCTGCTGATCGTGATGATCCCGTTCACCGTGCTGCTCACGGGTACCTCGCTGGGTGTGGCGGGTGCAATTCCGCCGTTGGTCGTGGGCGCGACGCCGTTCTTCGCGCGCCTGGTGGAAACCGCCCTGCGTGAAGTGGACCGTGGCATCATCGAAGCCACCCAGTCCATGGGCGCCAGCACGCGCCAGATCATTATCAATGCCTTGCTGCCCGAAGCCCGCCCCGGCATTTTCGCGGCGATTACAGTGACGGCGATTACACTGGTGTCCTACACGGCGATGGCGGGTGTGGTGGGTGCCGGTGGCCTGGGTGACCTGGCCATCCGCTTCGGTTACCAGCGCTTCCAGACCGATGTGATGGTCGTGACCGTGGTGATGCTGCTGGTCCTGGTGCAAATTCTGCAAACCGTCGGCGACAAGCTGGTGGTGCACTTTTCTCGAAAATAACGGCCATGGCCGGCCCCCGCCGGCCGATGCCCGAACAAGGAGCTTGTTGGATGAAAAAACTACTGGTTGCTTTCGCCGCCGTTGCCGCGTTTTCCGCCCACGCCGAGACCATTACGGTCGCCGCTTCGCCGGTCCCCCACGCGGAAATCCTCGAATTCGTGAAACCTGCCCTCGCCAAAGAAGGTGTAGACCTGCAGGTCAAAGTCTTCACCGATTACGTGCAGCCAAACGTTCAAGTCGCTGAAAAGCGCCTGGACGCCAACTTCTTCCAGCACCAGCCGTACCTGGATGAATTCAACAAGGCCAAGGGCACTCACCTGGTGAGCGTCGGCGCTGTGCACCTGGAACCCCTGGGCGCCTACTCCAGCAAGTACAAGAAGCTGGACGAGCTGCCAAGCGGCGCTAATGTCGTGATCCCGAACGACGCCACCAACGGCGGCCGCGCGTTGTTGCTGCTGGCCAAGAACGGCCTGATCACCCTGAAGGACCCGACCAACATCCTGTCGACCATCAAGGACATCACCGGTAACAGCAAAAACCTGAAGTTCCGTGAACTGGAAGCCGCCACCCTGCCGCGCGTGCTGACCCAAGTCGACCTGGCGCTGATCAACACCAACTATGCGCTGGAAGCCAAGCTGGACCCGTCCAAGGACGCACTGGTCATCGAAGGCAGCGACTCGCCTTACGTGAACATTCTGGTGACCCGCGAAGACAACAAGGACTCGGACGCCGTGAAGAAGCTGGTTGCCGCCCTGCACACGCCTGAAGTGAAAAAATTCATCGAAGAGAAGTACAAAGGCGCGATCAAGCCGGCGTTCTGACCTGACTCGATCTCCCAAAACTGGAGATCAAAAAATGTGGGAGCGGGCTTGCTCGCGAATGCGGTGTATCAGTCGACGGAGATGTTGACTGGCACACCGCTTTCGCAGGCAAGCCAGCTCCCACATTTGTTTTGTGGTGCTGGCCGGGCTGGCGTCCGGCTTATTTACGCTGCAACAGCACCGGCAGTTGCGCTACGAGCTTCTGGTTATTCAACGGCGCACGAATAAACCCACGCTGCGTCCCGTCCGGACCGATCAGCGCTAGGTTACCGCTGTGGTCAACGGTGTAGTTCGGTTTGCTGGTGTCGGCCGGTATGAACGGAATGCTGACGGCATTCGAAACCTTCTGCACATCCTCCACGTTCGCGCCGGTCAGGCCCTGGAACTGCGGGTCGAAGTAGCCCAGGTACTGCTTGAGCTGGGTCGGCGTATCGCGGTTCGGGTCGACGCTGACCAGGATCACCTGCAGCTTATCCACCGCGTCCTTGGGCAGCTCGCTCTTGATCTGGCGCAGTTGGGCGAGGGTAGTCGGGCAGATGTCCGGGCAGAAGGTGTAGCCGAAAAACAGCAGGCTCCACTTGCCTTTCAACTCATTGACCACCACCGGCTGGCCTTCCTGGTTGGTCATGCTCACTGGCGGCAGCTGGCGGCTTTGCGGCAGCAGGATGATGCCGGCGTCGATCAAGGCAGTGGGGTCGCCCTGGCCCTTGCCCGAGAGCACTTTGTTGACGGTCAGGCCCATGATCAATGCCACCAGGGCCACCAGGATGAAGACAGTTTTTTGAGTTCGAGTCATAGGTTCAACAGTAAGTAGTGGTCTACGAGCAGGGCGATAAACAGCAGCAGCAAGTACCAGATAGAGTACTTGAAGGTGTTGATCGCCGCGTGCGGCCGACCGCCACGGTACAACACCCAGGCCCATTGCAGAAAGCGCCCGCCCAATACCAGTGCACAGGCAAGGTACAGCACGCCGCTCATATGGATCACATAGGGCATCAGGCTCACTGCCAGCAGGGCGAAGGTGTAGAGCAGGATATGCACCTTGGTGTAGTGCTCGCCATGGGTGACCGGCAGCATCGGAATATCGGCCTTGGCGTATTCCTCCTTGCGATGGATGGCCAGGGCCCAGAAGTGCGGCGGCGTCCAGGCGAAGATGATCAGCACCAGCAGCAGGGGTTCGGCGCTGACATGCCCGGTGACGGCGACCCAACCCAACAGTGGCGGCGCCGCGCCGGCCAGGCCTCCGATAACGATATTCTGTGGCGTCGCACGCTTGAGAAAGCCGGTGTAGATCACTGCATAACCGAGCAGCGAAGCCAGCGTCAGCCACGCCGCCAGCGGGTTGGTGAACGCCAGCAACAGCGCCAATCCTGCAACAGCCAGAAACAGTGCAAACGCCAACGCCGCCAGCGGCGACACCCGCCCCTCGGCCAATGGCCGCTTGTGGGTGCGCGCCATCACCGCGTCGATGCGCCGATCCACCACATGGTTGACCGCCGCCGCGCCGCCCGCACACAGGGCAATCCCCAGGTTGCCAAACACCAGCACTGTCCACGGCACGCCGGCGCGAGTCGCCAGGAACATGCCAACCAGCGAGGTGATGAGCATCAGCACCACCACCTTCGGCTTGGTCAGCTCCAGGTAGTCACGCCAGATCGCCTGGCGGTGGTGTGCGCCGATCAAGGTCGCCATGGCATCTCTCCTTTAAGGGTAATGAGGCCCGATACCTGTTTGCGCGGGATAAACCGCCAGCCGAACGGCAGTTGATTGCGCACCCGGACCAGGCTGGTGCGCGCGTGGTAATTGACCAACACCAGACTGAGCAACAACGCGGCGCCCCCGGCGTTATGGCCTACAGCCACCGCCAGCGGCAGCCCGAAAGCCACATTGCTCAGGCCCAGGCAGATTTGCGCGGCCAGGGCGACCAGCAATAAGCCCGCCAAACGCGTCATGCCCACCACGCGCAATTGCCAGGCCAGGCCGAGCAACACCACGCTGACGATGACGGCGCCGATGCGGTGGGTCAGGTGGATGGCGGTGCGTGCCTCGCTGTCCAGTTGCCCGCCCAGGTAGTTGGGCCCGATGTGCTGGGTGAGATGAAAACCATTGGCGAAATCCGCTGCCGGCCACCACTCGCCATGGCAGGTCGGCAAATCGATACAGGCCACCGCCGCATAGTTCGAACTGACCCAGCCACCCAACGCAATCTGCCCGATCACCAGCACCAGTCCCGCCGTCGCCCAATACTGCAGGCGCTTGGGCACGATCAACGCGGGTAATACGCCGGATAGCCGCAGTGTCAGCAGGAACAGCAGGCTCAAGGTCGCAAATCCGCCCAATAAATGTCCCGTGACCACCTGCGGCCACAGCTTCAGCGTTACCGTCCACATGCCAAACGCCGCCTGGGCGAACACTACCGCCAGCACGAACAGCGGCAACTTCACCGGCTGGCCAGGATCGCGCCGATGGCTCCACGAACGCGCGGCCAGCAGCACGATCAGCAAGCCCAAGGTGCCGGCGAAGTAGCGATGCGTCATTTCCGCCCAACCTTTATCCGCCTCCACCGGCGTATCGGGGAAGTGCAGTTCGGCATGGGCCAACTGGGCTTCAGTCTTGGGCACACTGATAAAGCCGTAGCAGCCGGGCCAGTCCGGGCAGCCGAGGCCGGCGTGGGTCAGGCGCGTATAGGCGCCAAGCAGCACGACGATCAACGCCAGCAAGGTGGCAAACAACGCGAGGCGAAATCCAGGTTTGGCCATGACGATGCCCTTATCCGATGTTGGACAGTTTCAGCAGGTGGCGCAGGTCGTTGAGCAAGTCCTTGCCCTTGACCTTGGCGTCGTAGCGCAGCACCAGGTTGCCGTGGGGGTCGACGATCCAAAGCTGTGCATCGCCCGGTGCTCCGGCGTTTTTGCTGAAGGTCGACAGGTCCAGCGGGAAGCGTTGCAGTTGCGGGTATTCGACCTTGAGCTTGGCGTCATAGTCGCTGCCCAGCGGCTGCGCACTGGCCAAGGCATGGCTGGCGCGGGAGGCATCGCGCCCCAGGCCGATCTGCAATTGCCGCGCGAGGTACACCAGTTGCTGGCAATCGGCAGCACAGGCGGCGGGCGCGGTCACCAGCAGTTGCCAACGTTGCTCATCGGCCTGCACGCCAATGTCGGCGCGGGTCTGGCCGTTGCCGATCATCTCACCGTGGTAACTGCGGCTTTCCGGCACCCAGAACTGCAGCTTGTACATGAAGGTGGCCAGCGCCATCGGGCCGATCACCATCATCAGGATCAGAATCAGTTGCCAACGGCCTTTGCGCCGGTCAGGCACCTCAGACATGTTGAGTGGATTCATGGCCGCTCCCATGGGGCTTCTCCTTTTTGTTGTGCCATCCGAGGTAGAGATAAAGCGCCAGCAGGGCCAGCGACATGGCGAACCACTGCACGGCATACGCCAAGTGTTTTTCCGGCCCCATGGCCACGATCGGCCAAGTGGTTTCATAGGTGCCAGGGCCGGCTTCGGCCCGCAGCTCGTAGGCAAAGCCGCCGCGCCCCAGCTCTGCCCACAACGCGGCAGGGTGCAGCGCTGTCAGCAAGCGCGGCCATTGCGCACCCGCCGGGTCGGCGTGCAATTGGAAGGTTTCGCCGGGGGCGACATACACCCAGGCATCCAGGTTCAAGGGTTGCTCAGGCGTGCTGAAAACGGGTGGCGTGCGCCGGTCCGGCCAGGGCAACCAACCGCGATTGAGCAACAGCCACAGGCCACTGGCTTGGTCGTGGAAGGGTTGCAGCAGCTCTACGCCGGCCTTGCCGTCGCGCATGCGGTTGTCGAGGAATACACTGTGTTCGGCGTCGAACTGGCCGCGCAGACGAACGCGGCGGAAGGCCGGGTCCGCCATGTCGCTAAGTTGCGCGCTGCTGATCGGATCTGCCCCGCGCCGCTCGGCGTAGCTGTCCACCAGCAGCTGTTTTTCATGGCCGCGAGACAACTGCCAGAACCCCAGGCCGACCATCAACGGCAGCAGCACCAACACCACCAATGTCGGTGCGATTCCTGGCCGAAAGCATTTTATGGCGCTGGCTATACTTGTTTTCATTGCCCGCCCATCCCGTTGGAGCCAGACCATGCTCAAAGCCGCTATTGCCCTGATGCTGATCGCGACCGTTGTGAGCCTGTTCAGTGGCTTGTTCTTTCTGGTCAAGGACGAGGGCAACTCCAATCGCCTCGTCACTGCCTTGACCGTGCGTGTCGTACTGGCCGTGATCACCGTGGCGCTGATCGCCTGGGGCTTTTTCAGCGGCCAGCTGGTGTCTCACGCACCGTGGTAAGGCTTCTCACAGCACATAGACGAAGAAAAACAGCCCGATCCACACCACATCCACAAAGTGCCAATACCAACTGGCCGCCTCGAAGCCGAACTGGTGCTCGGCATTGAAGTGCCCCTTGAGGATGCGCATCAACATCACGAACAGAATGATCGTGCCGATGGTGACGTGCGCACCGTGGAAACCGGTGAGCATGAAGAACGTCGCGCCATACACCCCCGAGCCCAATGTCAGGCCCAGCTCTTTATAAGCGTGGATGTATTCCTCGGCCTGAAACCCCAGGAACGCCAGGCCGAGCAGCACGGTGATCGCCAACCAGAGTTTCAGCGCGCCGCGATGACCTTTGCGCAGCGCGTGGTGGGCGATGGTGATGGTCACGCTGGAACTCACCAGCAGAATGGTGTTCACCAGCGGCAGGCCCCACGGGCTGATGGTGCCTTCCGGTGCCGGGTACATTTTCGGGTCGGGGTTGTTCAGCAACGGCCAGGCAAACTCAAAGTTCGGCCACAGCATGTGCGCAATGCCCTTTGAGCCTTCACCCGCCAGCCAGGGCGCCGACATGTGCCGCACATAAAACAGCGCACCGAAGAAGGCGATAAAGAACATCACTTCGGAAAAGATGAACCAGGTCATGCCCCAGCGGAAAGAGCGATCCATCTGCGAACTGTACAAACCGGCGCGGCTTTCCTTGATCACCGCGCCGAACCAGCCGAACAGCATGTAGGCCAATAACAGCCCGCCGACGAAAAAGATCCACGGACCGTGGGATTCCGCCCGCGCGGCCTTGAGGTCGTTGAACCACAGGCCCAGCCCGTACACCGTGATCAACAGGCCAAACGTGGCAATTATTGGCCATTTGCTTTGCGCTGGTACGTAGTACGTATCATGAGACGACATGTATTCGCTCTCCTGATTGAGGGGGCAAACAGTAGCTAGCCGCCGCTGTGGGCAGCCACCGGCGGTTGGCGCGCAGTAATATCAAACAGCGTGTACGCCAGGGTCAGATGCTTCACATCCTTGGGCATGTCGCGGTCGACAATGAAACGCACCGGCATCTCGATGCGCTGGCCCGGTTGCAGCACTTGCTGGGTAAAGCAAAAGCACTCGGTCTTGTGGAAGTACATCGCCGCTTCGGCCGGGGAAATACTGGGCACGGCCTGGGCAGTCATCGGCTTGTCGGTGGGGTTGTGGGCCACGAACAGCATCTCGGTCACCGCACCCGGATTGACCACCACTTCGTCAGCCTTGGCGTAAAAATCCCAGACCATGTCGATAGCGTTGGTGGACAGGAACTGCACCCGCACCTGGCGTGAAGCGTCGACAACCTGTTCACCCTCGTACTGCCCGGCCGTCTTGCCATTGATACCGAACGCTTTGCACATCACGTCGTAGATCGGCACCAGGGCAAAGCCGAAGGCGAACATCGCCACCACCAGGATGAGCAGCCGAGTAACCAGGCGCTTGATAGGCACGGACTCAGCCATGGCGACCACCCCGCTTTTGATTTTCTGTGGGAGCTGGCTTGCCTGCGATAGCGGTGTGCCAGGCACCGAATCTACCCACTGCCACACCCTCATCGCAGGCAAGCCAGCTCCCACAGGAGACCGTGTCGGCCTGCACCAAGGTGTTCATTTCACCTCCGGCGGCGTCGTGAACGTGTGGTACGGCGCAGGCGAAGGAATGCTCCACTCCAGCCCTTCGGCGCCATCCCACGGCTTGGCCGGCGCCGGCGGGCCGCCACGGATGCACTTGATCACGATGAACAGGAAGAAGATCTGCGTTGCGCCAAACATGAACGCACCAATCGACGACACCATATTGAAGTCGGCGAACTGCAGGTTGTAGTCCGGCACCCGGCGCGGCATGCCCGCCAGCCCGACGAAGTGCATGGGGAAGAACGCCATGTTCATGCCCACGAAAGACAGCCAAAAGTGCAGCTTGCCCAGGGTTTCGTCGTACATGTGGCCGGTCCATTTCGGCAGCCAGTAGTAGGCCGAGGCGAAGATGCCGAAGATCGCGCCGGGCACCAGTACGTAATGGAAGTGCGCTACCACGAAGTAGGTGTCGTGGTACTGGAAGTCCGCCGGCGCAATCGCCAACATCAGCCCGGAGAAGCCACCGATGGTGAACAGGATCACGAACGCCACGGCAAACAGCATCGGCGTCTCGAAGGTCAGCGAGCCTTGCCACATGGTGCTGACCCAGTTGAACACCTTCACCCCCGTCGGCACGGCGATCAGCAGGGTGGCGTACATGAAGAACAACTCGCCCACCAACGGAATGCCCACCACGAACATGTGGTGCGCCCACACGATGAACGACAGGAACGCGATGCTCGCCGTGGCGTAGACCATTGAGGTGTAGCCGAACAGCGGCTTGCGCGAGAAGGTCGGGATGATTGAGCTGACGGCGCCGAAGGCCGGCAGGATCATGATGTACACCTCGGGATGGCCGAAGAACCAGAACACGTGCTGGAACAGCACCGGGTCACCACCGCCAGCCGCACTGAAGAAGCTGGTGCCGAAGTGGATGTCCATCAGCATCATGGTCACGCAACCCGCCAGCACCGGCATTACCGCGATCAGTAGGAACGCGGTGATCAGCCAGGTCCAGACAAACAACGGCATTTTCATCAACGTCATGCCGGGTGCGCGCAGGTTGAGGATGGTCGCGACCACGTTGATCGCGCCCATGATCGAACTGATGCCCATGAGGTGGATGGCGAAGATGAAGAACGTCACGCTTTCCGGCGCATAGGTGGTAGAGAGCGGGGCGTAGAAGGTCCAGCCGAAATTCGGCCCGCCGCCGGGGGTGAACAGGGTCGAGACCAGCAGCAGGAACGCCGCCGGCAGCAGCCAGAAGCTGAAGTTGTTCATGCGCGGCAGGGCCATGTCCGGCGCACCGATCATCAGCGGGATCATCCAGTTGGCCAGGCCGACGAACGCCGGCATCACCGCGCCGAACACCATGATCAGGCCGTGCATGGTGGTCATCTGGTTGAAGAACGCCGGCTCGACAATCTGCAGGCCGGGCTGGAACAGTTCGGCGCGGATCACCATGGCGAACGAGCCGCCGAGCAAAAACATGGTGAAAGCGAACCACAGGTACAGGGTGCCGATGTCTTTGTGGTTGGTGGTCAGCACCCAGCGCATCAACCCCTTGGCGGGGCCGTGGGCATGGTCGGCGTGACCATGGTCATCGATCACAGCGCTCATGGCCGTTCTCCTGCAAGCGAGTGGGCGGGGCGGGTCGAGGTAAACGCCTTGAGGTAGGTCATTTGCTTTCCGCCTGCTTGATGGCCAGCACGTCTTTAGGCGTGACCATGTCGCCTTTGTTGTTGCCCCACGCATTGCGCTCGTAGGTCACCACGGCGGCGATATCCACTTCCGAAAGCTGCTTGCCAAAGGCCGCCATCGCGGTGCCCGGCTTGCCGTGGTAGACGAGACTCAGGTGGCCTTCTTTTGGCCCTGTCGCGATTTTCGAACCCTTGAGCGCCGGGAACATTGGCGGCAAGCCCTGGCCCTCGGCCTGGTGACAGGCCACGCAGGTGGTGTGGTATACCTTGTCGCCACGGGCCACCAGCTCTTCCAGCGTCCACTCTTTGGAGGTCAGTTCCTTGAGCTTGGCGGCCTCTTCCTTACGCTCGCCGAGCCAAGTGTCGTAGTCGGCCTTGGACTTGACCTCGACCACGATGGGCATGAACCCGTGGTCCTTGCCGCACAGTTCGGCGCACTGGCCACGGTAGATGCCAGGCTTCTCGATACGGGTCCAGGCCTCGTTGACGAAGCCGGGGATGGCGTCGCGCTTGACCGCAAACGCCGGCACCCACCAGGAATGGATCACGTCGGCAGCCGTCACCAAAAAGCGCACCTTGGCGCCCACCGGCAACACCAGTGGCTGGTCGACTTCCAGCAGGTAGTGTTCGCCCTTGGTGGCCTGGTTGTGGATCTGCTCGGCGGGCGTGGCCAGGTTGCTGAAGAACTCCACGTCCTGGCCCAGGTATTTGTAGTGCCACTTCCACTGGTAACCGGTGACCTGGATATCGATATCCGATTCACTGCTGTCGTAGATATTGATCAGGGTTTTGGTCGCCGGAATGGCCATGGCGACCAGGATCAGCAAGGGCACGACGGTCCAGAGGATCTCCACGGTAGTGCTTTCGTGGAACTTGGCCGCGACCTGGCCCGTGGACCGGCGATGAACGATCATCGACCAGAACATCGCGCCAAACACGATGATGCCGATCACCACACAGATCCAGAATATGGTCATGTGCAGGTCGAACACAGCGTGACTGACTTCTGTCGCCCCTGGCGCCATATTCGTTGTCCAGGCGGCATGTGCCTGGCCGAATACTGACCACAACAGGAGGCCCATCCAAACGTGTGGATGTCGCATCATTGCGGGTTCCCCTTATCGTTCTTGTTATCCCGCCGGTTTGCACCTGCGTCGAAGGGAGCGGCTTCCATACTGCTTACAACCGCTTAGCCTTGCCTGCTTATGCAGTCTGGCGTCATCAGCTAATCGCGTACAAATCCGAGTATAGACAGGCTCTGCAACCCCGCAATGTGTAGGGGCAAATGAGCAAAAATGACCGGTTAGGGCTAATAAAACCGGGTGCGGAATCGTTTATCCGACGAACGATGGCAATTCGATATAACGCAGGCGCATAACCATGAAATAATTATGACAAATGCGTCTTAAGCTCTCGTATAAACGAGCTACCTTATCCTCTCCCTTTTCCTACGCCTGCATCACTGGAGCTTTCATGAACACCGCCGCATTGCGCGAGCAGATTTCCCGTGCCCATCAACACGAAGCCAGCACGGGCCAGCTTGCCCAGCAACTGGAAAAACAATTGCCGCACCTGCATTCGGCCATCTCCCTGGCTGACGGTGATCGCAACATTGTCATGACTCGCTTTGTCACCGCCTACATCGACCTGGTCCCGGACTTGCTGGACGCCGCCAACGATGTGGCCCGCGAGGCGGGTATCGAAAGCCAGATCAAGCCGGTGCTGAAAATTGCCGAGCACTTCTTCCTGCAACCGCCTGCCATCCTCGCCGGCCACGAAGGGCTCGACGGCCTGCTGGATGAGGCCTACCTGGCTCATCGCCTGGTCGAAGAGGTCAACGACCTGTACATCAAGCATTTTGGCCAGCCGTTGATTCCGGCCGACACCACCGTGGCCAATGTCATCGCCCACCAGCTGATCGGCGAAACCTTCGCCAATCAACTGGATGAAGCGGTGCATCACGCGGTGGATGAAATGCTCAACGAAGACAGCTTTGCGCTGGAGTCGGTCGAGACCTATCGCGAACAGCTCAAGAGCCCGGACACGGAAGCCGCGTGGAAGCGCTGGCCGTGCCTGTCGCGACAGCTGGGGGTTGAGTTGGCGCTGGACCAGCCTGCCTGATCCCCCCTTGTAGGCACTGGCTTGCCAGCGATGAGGCCCTTGAACCTAACTGATCTTGCGGGCTTCCTCGCCGGCACGCCGGCTCCTACAGCGGTTATCTGCGCTTCAGGCTGGTGCTGAGCCTATCCCCGTCGTAGTCCGCACCCGACCTTCCAACCGGCGCTTCAACCCGCGCGCCTCGATCACCAGCTTCGAGCCCTTGGCCGCATTGGCCCGCCCCCATTCCTCGAGCAGCTCCAGGCAGGAATGGTCGATGTAACTCAGGTTATTGAGCGGCACATGCACAGTGCTGCCCGCCGGTACCGTGGACAGCACCTGGGTCAACGCCGGCACTTTCAGAAAGGTCGCCGCACCGGTCAGGCGCAGCTCCATCTCGCCCTCCTGGGGCAAGTCGATCAGGCTGACCTTGAGCCGCGAAGCCTTGAACGCCAGCTTGACCAAGGTCAAGCCGAAGCCCACCAGCACGCCGGTCAGCAGGTCGGTAAAGATGATCGCCAGCGCCGTGGCCGCATAGGTGAACATCGGCATCCGCCCATAGCGTCCCAATGCCTTGAATGCCTTGACGTCCACCAGTTTGATACCGGTGTACACCAGCACGCCCGCCAGGCTCGCCACCGGAATGCTCTGCAGCACACTCGACAGCAACAGCACGAACGCCAGCAGCCACAGGCCATGGAACATCGCCGACAGGCGCGTGGTAGCACCGGCCTGTACGTTGGCCGAGCTGCGCACGATCACGCCGGTCATCGGCAAGGCACCCACCAGGCCGCAGAGCATGTTGCCTAAACCTTGAGCAGACAATTCCTTGTCGAAATCAGAACGCTGACCGCTGTGCATGCGATCCACCGCCGCGGCGGAGAGCAGGGTTTCGGCACTCGCGATAAACGCCACCGCAAACGCGGCAATCAACAGTTGAGGATCTGCAAGATTCAACAGATCGCTGGGGCGCAGCCAATCGATGGCATCGGCAAGATTTTCCGGGACTTCCACGCGCTTGACCTGCAACGCCAGCATCAGGCTGACCACGGTGGCCAGGCCCACACCCAACAAGGCGCCGGGTACAAAGCGCAGCGTCTGTGGGCGGAATTTATCCCAGACGTACATCACCAGCATCGTCGACAACCCGAGCAATCCCGCCTGCCAGCCCAGGCCACCGCCCAGGGTCGGGATCGCCTCGGCCAACGCCGCCGGGAAGCCTGCCAGGTTGTCCAGCCCCGAGGGCTTCGGCGCGCCGTCGAGCATCACGTGAATCTGGGATAGCACAATCAGCACGCCAATCCCTGCCAGCATGCCGTACACCACCGCCGGGGCCGTGACGCGAAACCAGCAGCCCAGGCGCAGACGCCCGGCTACCAGCTGCAGAAAGCCCGCCAGCAACAGGATCGGCCCGAGCATCAGCATGCCGTGCTGGCGCACCAGTTCGAATACCAATACAGCCAAACCGGCCGCCGGACCACTGACTTGCAACGGCGAGCCCGCCAGCCAACCCACCACAAGGCCGCCGATGATCCCGGTGATCAGGCCCTTGGCGGGCGGCATGCCAGAGGCAATCGCGATGCCCATGCACAAGGGCAGGGCAACCAGAAACACAACCACGGAAGCGAGCAGCTCCCGTGGCAATACAGCTTTCAATTGAGCAGCACGCATGATGACTCTCCCGAGGCATTCGCCGGGCGCGGTAAAGCCTGGCTGCGTCCATGGCAGCCACCGCTTTACCCGGCAGGGAAGTGTGTTAGAAGCGCGCTTTAGGCGTCGCGCAAGGGATCGGCCCGTCGCCGCCCAACGGTCGGAACGCCGACTGGTCGGCATCGTAGGCGCGGATTTCGCTGGTCTCGATGTTGTAGATCCAGCCATGGATATACAGCTGACCATTGGCCATGCGCGATGCCACGGAAGGGTGGGTACGCAAATGCTGCAGTTGGGCGATGACGTTTTCTTCGGTCAGCACCTTCATGCTCTCGCCTTCATTGGCACAGTCGCAGTTGTCTTCGACCATGGACTTGGCCACCTCAGCGTGTCGCAGCCAGGCCCTGACGGTTGGCATCTTCTCCAGGCTGGCGGGGTTGAGGACCGCACGCATAGCGCCGCAATCGGAGTGCCCGCAAACGATGATGTGCTGCACGCCCAGAGCAAGGACGGCGTACTCGATGGCCGTGGAAACACCGCCGTTCATCTGCCCATAAGGCGGTACGACGTTACCGACGTTACGCGTCACGAACAGATCGCCCGGGGAGCTTTGGGTGATCAGCTCAGGCACGATGCGCGAGTCGGCGCAGGTAATAAACATCGCCCGTGGGCTCTGGGCCGTGGCGAGTTTCTTGAAGAGTTCTTCCTGCTGCGGGAAGACGTCGTGATGGAAATGCAAAAAGCCGTCAACGATATGCTTTAGCGCTGCATCGGCGGTTTCCGCCACTGGAGAGGCAGAAGCCGACGCAGCCAACGGCTGTTTATCCTTGTCACTCATGATTCATCCTCTTGATTAATGCAGGGGAGTTTTCAGGTCAGTTCGACGCTTGGCCAGTGGAAAAGTTGTAAAACGCCAGGGGCCAGAGTGCCGACTCATCAGTCACTCGCTGAACAAGGTAACCGTCGAAACTTAACTCAAACTGAATGAACCGCTCTAGGACGCGGGTTTCAGTGATGTCAAAACGCGACTATCCCTACAAGAACAGGGCATTCCGCCCGTTCAGTCTACAACAAAGCCATCTGTCTGCCGGGTGGACAAAAGGCGCTGCAATCCAGGTTGAAGCCTTCTCGCCGGTTGAGCCCCAGGCGTTTGATCGCCTTGCTGAAGCGCTGGGCGAGCAAATCGGCAAACGGGCCTTCACCACGCATGCGCACACCAAAGCGGCTGTCATACACCTCACCACCGCGCACCTGGCGCACAAGGCTCATGACATGGGCCGCGCGTTGCGGGTAATGGGCCGCCAGCCACTCCTCGAACAATGGCGCCACCTCCAGGGGCAGGCGCAGCATCATGTACGCCGCACTTTGCGCACCCGCCGCGTGGGCTTCGGTCAACAGGCTTTCCAGCTCACTGTCGTTGATCATCGGAATCATCGGCGAACACAGCACACCCACCGGGATCCCCGCGTCGCGCATCACCCGGATCGCCCGCAACCGCGCCTTGGGCGCCGCCGTACGTGGCTCCAGGATGCGCTTGAGTTCGTCGTCCAGGCTGGTAAGGCTGATCATCACGGCCACCAGTCGCTGGCGGGCCAGTTCGGTGAGCAGGTCCAGATCGCGCAAAATCAGCGATCCTTTTGTGATGATCGTTACCGGGTGGCGATAGCGCAGCAGGACTTCCAGGGTTCGCCGGGTGATCTTGTACTCGCGCTCGATCGGCTGGTACGGGTCGGTATTGGAGCCCAGGTTGATCGGCGCACACACGTAGCCCGGCTTCGACAGTTGCTGTTCCAGCACATCGGCGGCATTGGTCTTGGCGATCAACCGGGTCTCGAAATCCAACCCCGGCGACATGTCCCAATAGGCATGGCTGGGCCGTGCATAGCAGTAGATACAGCCATGCTCGCAGCCACGGTAGGGGTTGATCGAGCGATCAAACGGCAAGTCCGGCGAGTTGTTGCGGGTGATGATGGTCTTGGCCGTCTCTATGCGCACTTCGGTGCCCTGGGTCGGCGGCACTTCCTGGAACCAGCCGTCATCCTCGACCACGCTGACCGTGGGCGAAAAGCGGTTATGCAGGTTGGTGGCCGTGCCCCGGCCTCGGGGTGGCAGCGGAGTAGACATGAAAGCGCCTCAATACTGTTTTTATATACAGTATCGAGGCGCAAGGTTTCTGACCAGTGCCGTTTGGCGGCCAGGGAAGGATCAGTGCTTTTGTGTTACCTGCCCCAAGTCATCGCCGGAGGTAGTGCGCATATCGTTCTTGCGCAGGTCCGCCACTTCGCTGGCGTCGACTGGCGCGCCCTTGTTGCCCCAACTGCCACGAATGAAACTGACCACATCGGCGACTTCCTGATCCGACAGGCGCCAGGCGAACGCCGGCATGGTGAAGGTGGATGGCGCCGTGTGGGTCGCCGGCAAGGTGCCGCCGTTCAACACGATGTTGACCAATGACGTGGCATCCGCCGTCTGCAGCACCGGGTTGCCCGCCAACGCCGGGAACACACGTGTATAACCATGGCCATCGGTACGGTGGCAGGCGGCGCAGTTGTCGATGTACACCGAGGCGCCACGCTGACTGTCATCGCCTTTCCACAGGGCATCCGCTGCCTGCTTGTCGTACTGGTGCGGCTGATCCTTGGGGTCCACCGCCGGCAGGCTCTTGAGGTAACGGGCGATCGCCGTCAGATCATTTTCCGACATGTACTGCATGCTATGGACGACAACATCGCTCATGCCGCCAAACACCGCGCTGCGATCACTGCGACCGGTCTTGAGGAATTGCACCAGTTGCTCCTCGCTCCAACTGCCCAGGCCGTCCTTGTGGTCACCGCGCAGGCTCTTGGCGATCCAGCCTTCCAGCGGCGCACTGCCGGACAGGAAAGCGTTGCCATCAGTGGCGCTCAGGGCTTTTTCCTGCATGGTCAACGCCCGTGGCGTATGGCACGCGCCGCAGTGACCGAGGCCTTCCACCAAATAGGCACCGCGGCTGATCACCGGGTCGGCAGTGGCTTGCGCCGGGTGCTCCTCGACAGCCGGCGCGAACATCCAGCGCCACGCCGCCAGCGGCCAACGCATGCTCAAGGGCCACGGAATATCGCTGTCCTTGTTCTCCTGGGCAACGGGCTCAACGCCCTTCATGAAGTACGTGTACAACGCCTTCATGTCGCTGTCGCTGACGCGAGCATATGACGGGTAGGGCATCGCTGGGTAAAGGGTACTACCGCTCTTGGCGACGCCATGGCGCACGGCCTTGTCGAAGTCTTCGAAGCTGTAGTCGCCCAGGCCGGTCTTGTCCGGAGTGATGTTGGTGGAATAGATCACGCCAATGGGGGTTTCCATTGGCAGGCCACCGGCGAAGGGCTTGCCACCCTTGGCAGTGTGGCAGGCCACGCAGTCACCGGCGCGTGCCAGGTATTCGCCTTGCTTGATCACGTCGGTTTCGGCGGCGCTCACTGAGCAACTGCTGAAAAGGGCGAAGGTGGCGATAACAAGTGCTTTCATGGTCATCGCTCCTTATGCCTGAACCAGTGGGCCGGGGTTTTTCAGGTACTGCTCGCGGATTGCCCGGGCCGACCAGTAGGTCAGCGCCGCCACCAGGCCGGTAGGGTTGTAGCCCAAGCCTTGTGGGAAAGCGGATGCGCCTGGGACAAACACGTTGTGCACATCCCAGCACTGCAGATAACGGTTCAGCGCGCTGGTTTTCGGGTCGGTGCCCATGATCGCGCCGCCGTTGAGGTGGGTGGTCTGGTAGGACGCTGTATTGAAGTGCTCACCGACCTTTTTGCCCAACACCGCAATCGCCTTGGGGTTCATCGCCTCGGCGACCTTGCCCATTTTCTCGACCATGAAGCGGTTCATCTTGATGTCGTTTTCCTGCCAGTCGAACGTCATGCGCAGCAACGGTAGGCCATAGGCATCGCGGTAAACCGGGTCCAGATCCAGGTAGTTGCCCCGGTAGGATTGATGGGCGCCATGGGCATCCATCGACACTTGGTGGGTGTAGTAATCGGCGGTGGCGCGCTTCCAGGCGCTGCCCCAGGCTGGAGTACCCGGCGGGTTCGAGGTGCCGGCAATAGGTCGGCTGCCAGCCTGGTTCACCCACATCGGCGAACCGCCCACAAAGCCGTGGGGCCCATGGTCGAAGTTGTCGGCGTTGAAGTCATCGATGGCCACGCCATTGCCGCCCGCACCGATGAAGTTGTTGGTGTGGGTGTCCTTGTCGAAGAACGCCTTGATGGTCGCCATGTTCTGGTAGGCGAAGTTCCTGCCCACCACGCCTTCATTGGTAATCGGGTCGTACGGCTTGCCGATACCGGAGAGCAGCATCAAACGCACGTTATGGAACTGGAACGCGCCGAGGATCACCAAGTCCGCCGGTTGCTCGCATTCGCGGCCCTGGGCGTCGATGTAGGTCACGCCGGTGGCTTTGCGCTTGGTGCTGTCGAGGTTGACCTTGAGCACGTGGGAATTGGGCCGCAGCTCAAAGTTCGGCACCTGGCGCAACGCCGGCAGGATATTCACGTTCGGCGAGGCTTTGGAATACATGTAGCACACGTAGCCACTGCAGAAGCCGCAGAAATTGCACGGGCCCATCTGCGCACCATAAGGGTTGGTGTAGGGCCCCGAGGTATTGGCTGACGGCAGGTTGTAAGGCTTATACCCGACGCTGGCCGCCGCTTTCTGAAACAGCTGTGCGGAGACGGTGTTCTTCTGCGCTTCCAATGGGAACGGGTTGGAGCGATCCGGTGCATAAGGGTTGCCGCCACGGCCTTCGCCGACCAACTGGCCCTTCACGGTCCAGGCTTGGCCGGACGTACCGAAGACTTTTTCCGCATAGTCGAAAAACGGCTCCAGCTCTTCATAGCTCACGCCGAAGTCCTGGATGGTCATGTCCTTGGGGATGAAGTTTTTCCCGTAGCGTTCCTCGTAGTGGCTGCGCATACGCAGTTCAATTGGATCGACACGGAAATGCACCCCCGACCAGTGCAGGCCCGCGCCGCCCACGCCGTTGCCCGGCAAGAACGCACCCAACTGACGGTTAGGCAGGGCAACATCATTCACGCTATGACGAATGGTCACCGTCTCCTTGGAGATGTCCTGAAAGAGCTTCTTACGCACGCTGTAGGTCAGTTCGTCGATGACCTGGGGATAGTTGCCGTCCGGGTATGTGTCCTGCATCGGGCCGCGCTCCAGCGCAACCACGTTGAGGCCCGCTTCCGTCAGTTCCTTGGCCATAATCGCGCCGGTCCAGCCGAAGCCTACGATCACTGCATCCACTTTCTTCATGATGGTCGCCACGCTTATGCCCTCTCGCCGCGGATTGAAACGGCCGGGAAGGGGTACTGCTCGTTGCGTTCCACCCAGTCCATGAAATCGGCGCGGGCGCCGGGGAAACCGATCATGGTCCAGCCGACCATGCCTTTGTTGCCGCCGTGGATCGGGTCGCAGAAGAACCCTTCCTTGGTGTTTTGCAGTAACAGGTTGAAGAAAATCTTCGGCGGCACCGCGTCAAAATGCGCGGTCACCTCACTGCCGCCGGCTTCGAGACGGTGCAACATATCGTCTCGGGTAGCGCTGTCTTGCGCAGCAAAAACCTTACCGTTGAACGCCTTCGACCAGGCATCCGTCGCGGCAATGCCCAGGCGATAGATGTCCTTGGGCACCAGTTTGCTCTGCCATCCCATTTCCGGCGGCGCGTCGGCGTTGAACGGGCCCTGCATGAACCACAACGCACCGCTGGCGTAAGGGGTATTCATCTGGCGGTCGATGTATTCCGGCGCACCCGCTTCCAGGGCACCCGGGCCTTGGGCATCGGCGGGGATCAAGCGCTCGACGGCGGCGTTGATAAACGCCCATTCCTCGGCGGTGAAGTACGTGGGCTCGTAGGCCTTTTCGCTCGCCACAGGCTTGGCGGGTGCCGCCTGGGCCGGCTCGGGCGTAGCCATCAGCATCGAACCGCCAAGGCCGGTGCTGGCAACCGTGACCACCGGGATCAAGGTCAAGGATTTGCGCAAAAAGTCACGCCGGGGGTTGTCTTGATCTTGATCAGACATGGTGGCACCTCATCATGTGGTCACGGGTTTATCAGCCGCTTCTGGGAGCGGCTTCTGATTTTTTCAGCAGCGAATTGGATCCAACCGACCCAAGGAGATAGAACGCAGCGGCAATCAATAGTTACAAATGATAGCAGGCTAAGGATGTAGAGAATCGATTCAGCGACCTAAGTCGAATAAATGCGGGCAAAAAAAGTGGGAGGAGGCTTGCTCCCGATGGCGGTTTATCAATGCCAATAGGCTGGCTGATAAACCACCATCAGGGGCAAGCCCCCTCCCACATTAGGTCTGCGTACGCTGGCTAGTCTTTTTTCAGCTTCGGATTAGGAAAGAACTGCACCGCCTGCACTTTTGGGTCCGCAGGGGCTTTCAACGCCGAGGTATTCACCCGGGTGCCCAATTCCTTGGGCACCGACAGACCCTGGTCATTCAAGGTGTCGGTGTAACCGCACGCCACGCACTCACGGTGTGGCACGTTGTCTTCGGTCCACATCTTCAGCTTGTCCGGCTCACTGCACGCCGGGCAGACCGCCCCGGCGATAAATTGCTTTTTGGTAATCACAGGCCCTTCACTCATGCTGCCGCGTCCTCACTCAGGCCGCTGTGGCGCAAGAGTGCGTCAATCGACGGCGCACGTCCGCGGAAGTCGACGAACAGCACCATTGGCGCCTGGGAGCCGCCACGCGCGAGGATGGCTTCGCGGAAGGCGCGGCCGGTTTCGGCATTGAGCACGCCGTCTTCCTCGAACTTGGAGAAGGCATCTGCCGACAGCACTTCAGCCCACTTGTAGCTGTAGTAACCCGCGGCGTAACCGCCCGCAAAGATGTGAGCAAAGCTGTTGGGGAAGCGATTGTAGGCCGGCGGACGCATCACCGACACCTCATCGCGCACGCCTTCCAGCACCTGCGCCACACTGCGGCCATCACCGTGAGTGGCATGCAGTTCGAAGTCGAACAGCGAGAATTCCAGCTGGCGCACCATCATCAGGCCGGACTGGAAATTCTTCGCCGCGAGCATTTTTTCCAGCAGATCCTGTGGCAATGGCTCGCCGGTTTCATAGTGACCGGAGATCAACGCCAGGCCTTCGGGCTCCCAGCACCAGTTCTCCATGAACTGGCTCGGCAGCTCCACCGCATCCCAGGCCACGCCGTTGATGCCGGACACGCCAGCGTGTTCAACGCGGGTCAGCAGGTGATGCAGGCCGTGGCCGAATTCGTGGAACAGCGTGGTGACTTCATCGTGGGTCAGCAGGGCAGGCTTGCCGCTGTCAGCCGGGGTGAAGTTGCACACCAGGTTGGCCACCGGGCTTTGCAGTACACCGTCGATCGTGCGGCGACGGTCGCGGGCGCCGTCCATCCATGCACCGCCACGCTTGTTGGCGCGGGCGTAGAGGTCGAAGAAGAAGCGACCGACATGCTGGCCGTTTTCCTTGATTTCAAACAGGCGGACATCCGGGTGCCAGGTGTCGAAGCCTTTCTGCTCGGCGATCTCGATGCCGTACAGGCGCTGCACAATGGCGAACAGGCCGCCCAGCACTTTGTCGATCGGGAAGTAGGCGCGCAGGGCTTCCTGGGAGACGCTGTAGCGCTGCTCACGGAGTTTCTCGCCGTAGAAACCGCTGTCCCAGCTTTGCAGGTCGGCGCAGCCTTGTTCGGCGGCGTAGGCCTTGAGCTGTTGCAGGTCCTGGACGGCAAACGGCTTGCTGCGCTTGGCCAGGTCGCGCAGGAAGGTCAGCACCTGGTCACTGGACTCGGCCATCTTGGTCGCCAGGCTCAGTTCGGAGAACGACGCGTAACCGAGCAACTGGGCCAGCTCCTGACGCAGGTCGAGGATCTGTTCCATCACCGGGCCGTTATCGTTCTGACCGGCATTCGGGCCTTGGTCCGACGCTCGGGTGCAGTAGGCCGCGTAGACCTCTTCACGCAGGGCACGATCCTGGGCGTAGGTCATCACCGCGTAGTAGCTCGGGAATTCCAGGGTGATCAGCCAGCCGTCGAGGCCTTTGGCCTGGGCAGCGGCAGCCATCTGCGCCTTGGCCGAGTCGGTCAGGCCGGCGAGGGTGGCCTCATCAGTCACGTGTTTGGTCCAGGCCTGGGTGGCGTCCAGCAACTGGTTGGAAAATTTGCTGCCCAACTCGGACAGTTTGCTCTGCACTTCGGCGTAGCGCTTTTGCTGCTCGGGCGGCAGATCGATACCCGATAGGCGGAAGTCACGCAGCGAGTGTTCCAGGATAGTTTTCTGCGCCACATCGAAACCGGCGGCTTCCGGGCTGTTGGCCAGGGCTTCGAAGGCCTGGAACAGCGCGCGGTTCTGGCCCATCTCGGTGGAGTAGGCGCTCAACGCCGGCAGGCAACTTTCGTAGGCTTCGCGCAGTTCAGCGCTGTTGCACACGGCGTTGAGGTGGCTGACCGGGCTCCAGGCAGCACCGAGGCGGTCATTCAGTTCGTCCATGGCCAGGACCAGGCCGGCCCACGTCGGATTTTTACCCTGGCTGTGCAGGATGCCTTCGATGGCAACGCGGTTGTCGGCGAGGATCTGTTCAATGGCCGGCTGGACGTGCTCGGCACGGATCGCCGAGAACGGCGGCAGGTCGTAGGACTGCAGAAGAGGGTTGTTCGCGCTCACGGTTGGCACCTTGGCTGAAGAAACATGTAAGAACAAAGATGGGGCCATCTTAATTACAATCAACGTCCACCGCAGCTATCAGCAGAAGAGAGAGAGGCTATCGTGACCCTTCGCACCTATCAGAACCACACGCCAGCCCTGGGCGCCGGGGCTTTTGTCGATATCTCGGCGGTGGTGATCGGCGACGTCGAAATCGGCGCCGACAGCTCGGTCTGGCCGCTGACCGTGATCCGCGGCGACATGCACCGCATCCGCATCGGTGCGCGCACCAGCGTGCAGGACGGCTGCGTGCTGCACATCACCCATGCCGGTCCTTTTAACCCGGACGGCTTCCCGCTGTTGATCGGCGACGACGTGACCATCGCCCACAAAGTCATGCTGCATGGCTGCACCGTGGGCAACCGCATCCTGATCGGCATGGGCAGCATCGTGATGGACGGCGCCGTGGTGGAAGACGACGTGATCATCGGCGCTGGCAGCCTGGTGCCGCCAGGCAAGAAACTCGAAAGCGGCTTCTTGTACGTGGGCAGCCCGGTTAAACAAATCCGCCCACTGACTGACAAGGAGCGCGCCTTTTTCACCTACAGCGCCGCGAACTACGTGAAGCTCAAAGACCTGCACCTGGCTGAAGGATTCGACCGATGACCCTGCACTACCAAACCGTGCTGTTCGACCTGGACGGCACCCTCACCGACCCGCGCGAAGGCATCACCCGCTCGATCCAGTACGCCCTCGGCAAACTCGGCATTGATGAGCCGGACCTGACCAAGCTGGAACACTTCATCGGCCCACCCTTGCTGCAAGCCTTCATGCAGTTCTACGGCTTTGACGAGGCCAAGGCCTGGGAAGCGGTGAATTTCTATCGCGAGCGCTTCAAGGTCACCGGCCTGTATGAAAACCGTGTGTTCGACGGCGTGATGCCGCTGTTGGAAGACCTGAGCGGCCAAGGTCGCCAGCTGTACGTGGCGACGTCCAAGCCGTGGGTATTTGCCCGCGAGATCGCTCGGCATTTCGATTTCGCCAAGCACTTCAAGGTGATCTACGGCAGCGAATTGGATGGCACACGCACCAATAAGGTCGAGCTGATTGCCCATTTGATCAACGAAGAGCATCTGGACCCTGCCACCACCCTGATGATTGGTGACCGCAAGCATGACCTGATCGGTGCGCGCAGCAATGGGCTGGATTCGGCAGCGGTGGGGTATGGGTTCGGCAGCTTTGAAGAATTGAATGCCGAGGCGCCGACTTGGCATTTTGAGACATTGGCGCAGATGCACCAGGCATTTTTGCAGCGGCCTTAAAATAGCTATCGCAGGCAAGCCAGCTCCCACAGTTGAAAGCGTTCTCATGTTGAAAATCGGTCAACTGTGGGAGCTGGTTTGCCTGCGATGGCCCTAAAGGCCACCACCTTGCAAGTGCCTCAACGCCGCCTTGCGCTGCTCCACCGGCAACCCTCCCAACCGTTCCACCGCCGCATAAAACCTCACCCAATCCCCACCTTCCTGCGCAAACAACGCCGCAAACGCCGGCACCCACTGGTCGTACAGCCCAAATGGCAACAGCCGCGCATTGTTCATGGGCTGGTTGATCCAGGCGTCATAACGTTTATCGCCGCCCCATTGGCTGTCGCGCAGTTGCCGGTAATCGCTGCGCAAACGCTCGAATTGCGCCGCCTTGGCCTGACGCATCGCATCCTCAGCCAAGGGTTGGGCGTAGAGCGTTTGCAAGCGTTGACGGGTATCGAGGACCAACTGGATAAACTGGTCACGCTGTTTGGACGTGGACAAGCTATCAGGCGCCAGCCCCCGCGCAGCGCGCCATTGGCGTGTACCTTCCTGCTCGACGAAATTGGCAAACGACTCGTTGAACTCGGTGTCGTCCTTCACATAGAAACGCTGGTGCGCCAGCTCATGGAAGATCAGCGTGGCCAGGCGTTCATCGCCCCAGTTCATCATTGAATTCATGATCGGGTCGTTGAACCAACCCAAGGTGGAATACGCCTCGACGCCGCCTATCGAGACGTCCATGCCCTGCTGCTTCAGCAACGCAGCCTCGCCACGCGCCGCGCCCTGGTTGTAATAGCCGCGATAGGCCACACAGCCGGCGATGGGGAAGCAATGGGTTTCGGGGGACAAGGAAAATTCCTGCGTGGCAAAGACGTTCCAGACCACATAGGGCCGGCCGATGTCGGCGTACAACCTGTAACTCTGGTTGTCAGGCAGGTGCAGGTGTTCACTGGCGAACGTGCGCGCCTTTTGCGATTGCACCAGGTGCTCGCGCAATAAGGCAGGGCGGGAGGGGTCGGCAATCACCTGAGCCACCGGCTCCCTGGCCCGCAGCAACTGCCACTGACCGCTGGCCAATTGACCGTAGTAACTGACACTGGAGCAGCCGCTGAGCAGCACAACCATCAACCCTGGAAGAAAACGCCTGACCATGCCCCGACCACTCCTGGGTAATTTGCTCGCCAGACTATCGTGCCTGCGCGGAATTTTTCCACGGCATGACGTGTTTATACTCATAGGGAGCCTGCTGCCGTCGGCGCCGGGCTCCATTCTCTCCTTTCATCGAGTGCCTGCCATGCGTCAGCTCTTGTTTCCCGTCGCCGCCTTGTTCCTCAGTGCCTGCACGACTACCCCCGTTCCACCGGCGGATCCGCAGCAAGCCTGGGTCGATTTCACCACGCCAACGCCGGGCTCCAAGCTGGTGATGGCGCAGCGTCTGGACGGCAAGAACCTGGATGACGGACGTTTCTTCCAATTTCCGCCCGGCCATCACGAATTGATGGTGCGCTTCGACTTTGAAGTCCCGGCGGGTGGCGGTTTGGGTGGGCTGAGCCAGATGATGTACCGCACCTGCTTCATGACCCTGGAATACGACCACTTCCAGGCCGGCCAGCGCTATGTGCTGGAAGGGCGCTCGTTGGCCTTCACACCCAATATCCGGTTGTATGACTCGGCGCGTCAGTTGCTCGCGGAGGAACGCAGCGTCAACTGCATCTGATCAGTCGTTGTTCTTCTGGTAGACGATGGCCTTGGTGCCATTCTCACAGCTGCCGACAACCATGGCGCTGTCGTGCTTGTCGGCTTCTTCCTTGCTGACGATCTCCAGGGTGTAGGACGGAACCGCATTAGCCTGGATCTTGACCTCGATCTCTTTCCTGAGCTCTTCGCAGTCTTTTGGTGCGGCCACAGCCGATGTGGCCAATACACCGCAGATGATCGCCAAGGCAAAACGTTTCATGTTTGAAGCTCCCTAAATGCATTGCGCACGGGTGTGCGGCTAAGGCTGCATAGGCTATAGGACCACATCGGTGAAACACGAGTTCTGATTTAACGCATAACTAAATGTCGGAACGACCTCTGTGGGAGCCGCGCTTGCCCGCGATACAGTTGCCTCGGCTTCGCAGTGACTCCGAGGTAATGCTTCCGCAGGCAAGCCAGCTCACACAGAAGCCGGCTGCTACAGGTTTAGCGGTGTCAGTTTACAAGCGTGGCATCCAGGCTGATTTTTGCATTCAGCACCTTGGACACCGGGCACCCTTCCTTGGCCTTTTTGCTCAACTCATCGAACTGCGCCTGGCTTGCGCCCGGAATCTTGGCCTTGAGGATCAAGTGCACGGCGGTGATCGCAAAACCACCGTCGACCTGGTCCAGGGTCACTTCGGCCTGGGTGTCGATGCTGTCAGCCTTGAGCCCGGCATCGCCGAGAATCATGGAGAAGGCCATGGAGAAACAGCCGGCGTGGGCCGCTCCGATCAGTTCTTCCGGGTTGGTGCCCTTGCCACCCTCGAAACGCGCCTTGAAGCCGTAGGGCGCTTCACGTAGCACGCCGGTTTCCGTGGAAATGGAACCCAGGCCAGTCTTCAGGTCACCTTCCCAATGCGCGGATGCTTTTTTCACGATACTCATAGCGGTCTCCTCGAACGGTGGTTTTGCGTCAGTAAGGGTTCTGAGAGTAGTCGGACTGGCAAAGTTCATCCTGTCGGAGAAACCTAGCAATACAGTAGGAATTTTCCTAGCGTGCTATTGAATCTCGGGTATATGCCCTCATTGCATAGGTATGCACATGAAGCGGCAGGTTTTGGTTCGTCTATAAAGCCTGCGGCCCCCTTGGAGAAGCAGGCTTATGAAATCGCTGTCCGACGTAAAGTTCTCGACCCTCGACCTGGTGCCCGTGCGGGCCAATGGCAGTCCGGCGCAGTCGCTGCGCAATTCCCTGGACCTGGCCCAACATGTGGAAAAGTTCGGCTACAACCGTTTCTGGGTGGCCGAACACCACAACATGGACGGCATCGCCAGCTCCGCGACTTCGGTGCTGCTGGGATACCTGGCCGGTGGCACTTCGACCATTCGCGTCGGTTCCGGCGGCGTGATGCTGCCCAACCACGCGCCCCTGGTGATCGCCGAGCAGTTCGGCACCCTGGAGAGTCTCTACCCTGGCCGTATCGACCTGGGCCTGGGCCGTGCGCCCGGCTCTGACCAAATGACCGCCCGCGCCCTACGCCGCGAGCGTTCCGGCAGCGCCGATGAATTCCCGGAAGATGTCGCCGAGCTGATGGCCTACCTCGGCCCACGCACGCCCGATCAACGGATCATTGCCGTACCGGGTACCGGCACCAATGTGCCCGTGTGGCTGCTGGGCTCCAGTCTGTTCAGCGCACAGCTGGCTGGCGAGCGCGGCTTGCCCTACGCCTTCGCTTCGCACTTCGCACCCCGCCTGATGCATGAGGCGATTCGCGTGTACCGCAACCACTTCAAGCCATCAGCCGTGCTGGACAAACCCTACGTGATGCTCGGCATTCCGTTGGTGGCGGCGGACACCGATGAACAGGCCGACTACCTGGCCACCTCCGTGTATCAACGCATTCTGGCGCTGATGCGCGGGCAAAGCCTGGTGCAGCGCCCACCGGTCAAAACCATGGACGGCCTGTGGCTGCCCCATGAAAAAGACGCAGTGGGTAGCTTCCTCGGCCTGGCCATGGTCGGTAGCCCGGCGAAGATCCGCGCCAAACTGGAAGTGCTGATCGAGCAGACCGGCGCTGATGAGCTGATCTTTACCTGCGACCTGTACGAACACGCCGACCGGATTCATTCCTACGAGTTACTGGCGCAGTTGATGAAGGGCTAAAACCTTCAGGCGAAAAAAAACCGACGCACTTGCGTCGGTTTTTTATGTCTGCAACACGGGATTAACCGCGCTTGTAGGCAATTTCCTTGGTACCACCTTCGCAGCTGCCGACCACTGTGTGATCGCTCGGCGCAGCGCCTTTTTCCACCACTTCCAGCGAATAACCCGAAGCGCCCTTGGCGTCGATTTTCGCTGCAATTTCGCTTTTCAGCTCTTCACAAGGCTTGCCCGCCGCCAGGGCTGTGCCTGCAATGCTCAACAAACCTACCGCTAACAGGAACTTCTTCATCCGTTACTTTCCTTGCGCTGATCTAATAGAGCGTGCCGACGCGCGTGGCGTCGGCACCCATTGGTTGTAGCGCAGGTTATGGCAATCGGCCAGTCGGCAAGTTCAACCGAGGTGATCAACTACTGGCAATACGGAACCCCACTTTGAGGGTGACTTGGAAGTGCGCCGCCTTGCCGTCCTTGATGTGACCACGGGTTTCAGTCACCTCGAACCATTCCAGGTGCTTGATGCTTTTGTTGGCCTCGGCCAAGGCATTGTTGATCGCGTCTTCAATGCTGGTGGCGGACGAGCCGACCAATTCGACTTTCTTGTAGGTGTGATGATCACTCATGGCAATTCTCCTAAGGGTCGTTAAGCAAGCGTAGCAGTCAATGTTCGTACTGCTTCTGGCGACCATTCCTACCCGAAAGTTCAGATTTACTGCACTTTCTGAAACGGCCGCAGTCGGTATCTACACACGCCACTCAATCATTTCAGGAGAGTCCACATGGCCAACACTTCTTTACGCAAAGCGTCGCTGGAAAGCATGGAAGCCGAGATTTCGAGCCTGCTCAAGTCCCTTGAGAGCCTCAAGGACGATGCGTCCGACGAGTCGCGCAAAACGCTGAAGGCCCTGAAAAGCAATGCCGAGAATGCCCTCAAGCACTCCCGTCATCTGATCAGCGATGCCTACGAAGAAAGCAAAGTCAAAATCCGCGAAACCGGTGTTGCAACCCGCGATTACGCACAAGAGCACCCATGGACCACAGCCGGCGTCGCTGTCGGTGCACTGGGCCTGCTGGCAGCCTACCTGCTGTGCAAACGCGGTGACTGATAGTTTTACCGGCCAGGCTGGCGCAACAGCTCAGCCTTGAGCCACTGCGCCAGTTGCCCGGCGCGCCCGTCTGCGGCGCGCTTGGGTAGCCACAACGCCAGGTGCGCCGGGGTTTTGCTGAAACCCCACGGCGCCACCAGGCGACCCGCGCGCAGGTCCTCTGCCACTAGCGGTTCTGGCGCAATCGCTACACCCAATCCTGCTACCGCTGCCTCCAGCAAATAATACAAATGCTCAAACCCCTGGCCGTGTTTCAACGCGTCGGGCGCGATGCCGTGTTGCTGCGCCCAACTGGGCCAGGCTTGCGGGCGAGACGTAGTGTGTAACAACGCTTCATCACACAAGGCCTGGGCGGGTGCCTGGCGCAAGCGCTCGTAGCCGGCAAACCGTGGGCTCATCACCGGGCCGATGCGTTCACTGGCCAATTCATACACCTGCATGTCGGCGGGCCAGGGTGGCTCGGCAAACACCAGCAGGGCATCCAGTCCTGGACGGCGAGGATCGAGATCACCGTCACCTGCCGACAGGTGCAGGCGCAGGTCCGGCAGGTCCGCGTTCAAACGGCCCAGGCGCGGGATCAACCAACGCGCCAGCAAACTGCCCGAACAGCCAAGCACGAAAGGTGCATCGGCACCGGCCTGGGTCAGCTCTGCACACACATCCCGCAACCGCTCGAACGCTTCGGCACTGGCATCGCGCAGGCGAACACCGGAATCTGTGAGTTTAAGGCCGCGTCCATCCTTGACGAACAAACTCACCCCCAAGTGCTCCTCCAGCACCTTCAACTGTCGGCTGACGGCGCCGTGGGTCACGTTCAACTGCTCGGCGGCCTGGCTGACGCTGTTCAGCCGCGCGGTGGCTTCAAAAGCGCGCAAGGCATTGAGGGGAGGAAGGTCTCGGCTCATCTGTGAGTTTTCCTGACAGGTTTCGGCGATCTTATCGGTTTTCAGCACCGCATGTGAGGGGTAGAGTGGCCGTCATTGCCTCTCACACGAATTATTTCCTGGAGCGCCCCATGACTCAGTCCCAGACCGATCTGCGCAACGGCCCTGACGCCAACGGCCTGTTTGGTGCGTTCGGCGGCCGCTACGTCGCTGAAACCCTGATGCCGTTGATCCTCGACCTGGCCCGCGAATACGAAGCGGCCAAGGAAGATCCTGCATTCAAAGAAGAATTGGCCTACTTCCAACGCGATTATGTCGGTCGTCCAAGCCCGCTGTATTTCGCCGAGCGCCTGACCGAGTTCTGCGGCGGCGCCAAGATCTACCTCAAGCGCGAAGAGCTGAACCACACCGGCGCGCACAAGATCAACAACTGCATCGGCCAGATTCTGCTGGCCCGGCGCATGGGCAAGAAACGCATCATCGCCGAGACCGGCGCCGGCATGCACGGCGTGGCCACTGCCACCGTGGCTGCACGCTTCGGCCTGCAATGCGTGATCTACATGGGCACCACCGACATCGAGCGCCAGCAGGCCAACGTGTTCCGCATGAAGCTGCTGGGCGCTGAAGTGATCCCGGTGGTGGCCGGCACCGGCACCCTGAAAGACGCGATGAACGAAGCCCTGCGTGACTGGGTGACCAACGTCGACAGCACCTTCTACCTGATCGGCACCGTGGCCGGCCCGCACCCGTACCCTGCGATGGTGCGCGACTTCCAGGCCGTGATCGGCAAGGAAACCCGCGACCAGTTGCAAGCCCAGGAAGGCCGCCTGCCGGACAGCCTGGTGGCGTGCATCGGCGGTGGCTCCAACGCCATGGGCCTGTTCCACCCATTCCTGGATGACACCAGCGTCGAGATCATCGGCGTGGAAGCCGCCGGCCACGGCATCGAGACCGGCAAGCACGCCGCCAGCCTCAACGGCGGGGTACCCGGCGTACTGCACGGCAACCGTACCTTCCTGCTGCAGGACGACGATGGCCAGATCATCGACGCCCACTCCATCTCTGCTGGCCTGGATTACCCCGGCATCGGCCCGGAACACGCGTGGTTGCATGACATCGGTCGCGTCCAGTACACCTCGGTGACCGACGACGAAGCCTTGGACGCGTTCCACAAGTGCTGCCGCCTGGAAGGCATCATTCCTGCCCTGGAAAGCGCCCACGCCCTGGCCGAAGTGTTCAAACGCGCACCGACCCTGCCGAAGGATCACCTGATGGTGGTTAACCTGTCTGGCCGTGGCGACAAAGACATGCAGACCGTGATGCACCACATGGAAACCGCCAAGCAGGAGAAACACTGATGAGCCGCCTGCAAACCCGCTTCGCACAGCTTAAAGAACAAAACCGCGCCGCCTTGGTGACCTTCGTCACCGCCGGCGACCCGGGTTATGACACCTCCCTGGCGATCCTCAAGGGCTTGCCAGCCGCTGGCGCCGACGTGATCGAGTTGGGCATGCCCTTCACCGATCCAATGGCGGACGGCCCGGCGATCCAACTGGCCAACATCCGCGCGCTGGAAGCCAAGCAGAACCTGCTGAAAACCCTGCAGATGGTCCGCGAGTTCCGCCAAGACAACAACGACACGCCGCTGGTGTTGATGGGCTACTTCAACCCGATTCACAAATACGGCGTGCCGGCATTTATTGCCGATGCCAAGGAAGCCGGGGTCGACGGCCTGATCGTGGTCGACATGCCGCCCGAGCATAACGGCGAGCTGTGCGACCCGGCCCAGGCCGCTGGCATCGACTTTATCCGCCTGACCACGCCGACCACTGACGATGTGCGCTTGCCGACAGTGCTGAATGGCAGCTCCGGTTTTGTGTACTACGTGTCAGTGGCCGGCGTGACCGGCGCCGGTGCCGCGACACTGGAGCACGTGGAAGAGGCCGTGACCCGCCTGCGTCGCCATACCGACCTGCCGATCAGCATCGGTTTTGGTATCCGCACCCCGGAACAAGCGGGGGCCATCGCCCGCCTGGCTGACGGTGTCGTCGTAGGTTCGGCACTGATCGACCATATCGCCAATGCCAAGAATGACCAGCAAGCCATCGACGGCGTGTTGAGCCTGTGTGCGGCATTGTCGGAAGGCGTTCGTAACGCTCGTAAGTAAGCGCCCCGTAAGCAGTAGGTAAAGTTCCTGATACAGAGGAATCAACCCGCTCGGGCACGGCCTAAACAGCAAGACCAAGGGATTTCGAACCTCGTTCGAAATCCCTTTTTTGCTTGTGTGCCCCGAGGAATACCCGATGAAAATGCCTAAATCCGTGATTGCAGGCCTTGGCGTGCTGGTGCTTGGCGCCAGTGCCCTGGTGCAGGCCGCGCCGTATGACCAAGGCGGCCCCGACCGTGGCGGCCCGCAAGGCCAGCACGAACAACGTGGCGACGACCATCGCGGCCCGCAGGACAACCGTCGCGGCGGCCCACCCCAGGACTTCGGCCCGGTCCGACAGATCATCCATGACAACCACGGCCAGTTTTCACGTGGCGCGCCACCGCCACCCAACGTACGGCTGGTGCGCGGCCAGCCGATGCCCCGTGGTTACTACGGCGAACGCCTCGACAACCGCGCCCTCGCACGCCTGCCGGTGTACCCAGGTTATGAGTGGCGCCGTTCGGGGCCGGATGTGGTGCTGATCGCAGTGGGAACAGGCATCGTCTACGAGATCCTCGACGGCGTACTCAACTAACCCCCCAGCGCCTTCACCTTTTCCGCTAGGCTTGAGGGTGGACATTGCGTCCTCCCTCAACGCACTTCATGCCTATTGCCGTCTAACCGCCTGCGCAAGCCCCGCATTCCTTGCCCTCCCGGTCGTTAAGTTAGCCGCATCAGAAGTCATTCTTGGCTCTTTGGAGTACATCATGGCATTTGATCTCATTACCGCTGCGGACCGTCGTCATTCAACGCTGCAAAAAGGTTTCAACCTGCGCTGGCCGCTGGGCAATGTGCAGGGTGAATCGTCGTCGAACGGCGCCAACTTGATTTATCTCTGTTATAGCCCCCAGGACATCATCGACGCCGCCGCCCAGGCGTTGGCGATCCCCGATGGCCGGATTACGGTGCGCAGCGGTGGCCACTGCTATGAGGGTTTTGTCGCGAACAAGATGCCCGACAGTCCCAACGAAGTGCTCTCGATCATCGATATCAGCCAACTGAACCAAGTGGTCTACGACGCCACGGGGCAGATCGCCTCACAACTGGTGCCCGCCTCGCTTCATCGCTACAGCTACCGCCTGGAAGCGGGCGGCCAGAACTGGGATACCTATGTGGCGCTGTACAAACTGGCCAACACGAGCCTGCCCGGCGGCTCGTGCTATTCGGTCGGGCTGGGTGGCCATATTTGCGGCGGTGGCTACGGGGTGCTGTCACGCAAGGATGGCCTGGTGTGCGATTGGTTGAGCGGCGTCGACATACTGGTGCCGAACGCCCAGGGCAACGGCCTGGTTCCTGTGCATGTCGCCCGCAACAGCGCCCAACAGGACGAACTGGATCTGTTCGCCGCCTGCTGCGGTGCAGGCGGCGGGCAGTTCGGGATTATCACCAGTTACTACTTCGAACGTTTGCCACAAGCCCCCAAGGAAGTGCTGTGGCTGGTACTGGAATGGGACTGGTCCCTGCTGACCAAGCCAGCCCTCGACAGATTGCTGGCGGCCTATCAGGACTGGTTTGCCCGCAACCAGGCCAACCCGGACACCTGGGGCCTGGCGACCAAACTGGAGATGCGCCATCAGAACACTGGCAACGTCACGATGGACGTTCATTACGTGGACAAGCAGGGCGAGTTGAATGATCAAGCGCCCTTTGAAGACTTTGTCAGGTCGATGCTCAATGCCATCGGCATTCCTGCCACCGAATGCCTGAGTCCTCCCCCAACGACCCACCTGCCACGCAGCAACCCGCCAGGGCGGACGATCAATTCACTGACGTCTGCCCTGGCGGCGACCCGTCGAATGGATTGGCTGCATTGCCAGCAGACACTCAACGGCTCAGGGCCCAACCAGCGTGGCCGGTATAAGTCGGCCTACCAGAAGGGTATTTTCACCGCCACTGTGCTGCAGGCGATCTGGGACACGCTGACGTGGGACGATCCCGATAAACGGCTGACTCAAAGCCTGATCCAGATCCAGTCCTTCGGTGGGCACATCAATCAGGCCAGCGCTGCCGTGCGGCGGGAATCATCGGTTGCACAGCGTTCGTCCTACTTGAAGTGGCAACCACAATGCTACTGGCGTGACGAAAGCAGCACTTCGGATCAAGCCCATGCGCAATGGATCCAGGGACTGTTTTTCGCGGCATTTGCCAATGACAACGGCGTTCCGGTCAATGCCCAGTTCGAAGGGTGCTACATCAATTACCCCGACCGCGACATGCTGTTTATCGACGGCGACCCCAGCAAGGGACCCAACCCGCAGTGGTACAAGATCTTCTTCCCCGACCTCATGATTGAAAGCCGCCTGCGCCGCACCAAGCAGCGCTGGGACCCGCTGAATGTGTTCCGTAACGAGATGTCGGTGCCCTGAGCCGAAATGAAAAAGGGCGACCGCAAGGTCGCCCGTTTTTACAACTCGATCCGCTCGACTTTACCGACCAGCAACACGTAGGAAAGCGCCCCGAGCAAGGCCAGCACCGCGATATAGGTAATCGCCGGCGCAAACGAATCACCGCTAGCCAAAAAGCCGATCACAATCGGCGTGGCAATCGCCGACAGGTTGCCGATGAAGTTGAACACCCCACCGGTCAGCCCCAACAGGCGCGCCGGTGCCAGGGTCGACACCAGCGACCAGGTAATCGACGCCAGGCCATTGCCAAAGAACGCCACCGCCAGGAACGCAATCACCCAGGCCGTCGAGTCAACATAGTTGGCGCCGATGATCGCCGTGGAAATCAGCAGCCCGCCAATGATCGGCAACTTGCGCGCAAACCCCACCGACGCGCCGCGACGAATCAGCCAGTCGGAAAAGATCCCGGAACACAGCACGCCGACAAACGCCGCCAGGAACGGCAACGATGCCAGCAGGCCGGATTTGATGAAGTCCATCCCGCGATATTTCACCAGGTAGGTGGGGAACCACGTCAGGAAAAACCACAGCGTGGAGTTCAGGCAGAACTGCCCCAGGTAGATGCCCCAGAGTTTGCGCTTGCTCAGCACGATCCCCAGGTCGACCCAACTGAACGGGGCCTTGGCGGTTTTTTCCTGCATGTCCACCAGGCCGCCGCCTTCGCGGATCAACTCGATTTCAGCAGCGTTGGCGCCTTTGAAATCCTTCGGCTCGCGATACACCGCGTACCAGATGATCCCCCACAGGATGCCAACGCCACCGGTGACGACAAACACCATGTGCCAGCCGAAGGCGTGTTGCAGCCAGGCCAGTACCGGCGTGAGGAATGCCAGCCCGACAAACTGCCCGGAGGTGTAGAAGCCAATCGCCGTGGCGCGTTCGCGCTCGGGAAACCAGGTGGTGACCACGCGGCTGTTGATCGGATACGCCGGGGCTTCCAGGGCCCCCACCGCCATGCGCAGCACGAACAACGCAATAAAGCTGGCAGCGAAGCCGAGCATCACGGTGGCGATGGACCACAAGATCAGTGCGACGGTATAGAGAATGCGCGGCGGCACGCGGTCCACCAGCCAGCCGCCAGGGATCTGCATGGCTGCATAGGTCCAGCCGAACGCGGAGAAAATCAGCCCGACGTGCACTGGGTCGATGCCCAGTTCGCTGGTCAGTGCCGGGGCGGCGATGGACAGGTTGCTGCGGTCGAGGTAGTTGATCACCACGGTGATAAACAGCAGCACCATGATGAAGAAACGCTTTCTGGTAGGCGTGACTAAAGATGCCTGCCCGGTGAAGGATTCAGGGTGCATGGGGGGTGCCTCTTCTTATGTTTGTTGAGGACAAGTCTTACTGAAGGAACCGGATCTAAATGTGGGAGCTGGCTTGCCTGCGAAGACCGTGTATCAGTGCCAGCGATGCAAGCTGACCCACCGCCTTCGCAGGCAAGCCAGCTCCCACATTTTTTACCGCGTTCCTTCAGAGGACTATTACCACTCGGCGAAGCTGCCGTCGGCATGCCGCCAGATCGGGTTGCGCCAGCGGTGACCAATGGCAGCGCGTTCGATCACGTATTCTTCGTTGATCTCGATGCCCAGGCCCGGTCCGTTGGGAATCTTCACGAAGCCTTGGTCGTAGTCGAACACGCCCGGATCGCGCACGTAGTCGAGCAAGTCATTGCTCTCGTTATAGTGAATGCCCAGGCTTTGCTCCTGGATAAACGCGTTGTAGCAGACCGCATCCAGTTGCAAACACGCCGCCAGGGCAATCGGACCCAGCGGGCAGTGCAGTGCCAGGGCCACGTCATAGGCCTCGGCCATGTTGGCGATCTTGCGGGTTTCGGTGATGCCACCCGCGTGGGAAGCATCGGGCTGGATGATGTCGACATAGCCTTCGCTGAGTACACGCTTGAAGTCCCAGCGCGAGAACAGGCGCTCGCCCAGGGCAATCGGGGTGCTGGTCAGCGGCGCGAGTTCCTTGAGCGCTTCGTAGTTTTCGCTGAGCACCGGCTCTTCGATAAACATCAGCTTGTAGGGGTCCAGCTCCTTCATCAGCACCTTGGCCATGGGCTTGTGCACGCGGCCATGGAAGTCGACGCCGATGCCGACGTTGGGTCCGACCGCATCACGCACGGCGGCGACGTTGGCCAGGGCCAGGTCGACCTTTTCGAAGCTGTCGACGAACTGCAGCTCTTCGGTGCCGTTCATTTTTACCGCCGTGAAGCCTCGGGCTACGGCCTCTTTGGCGGCGCGGGCGGTGTCTGCGGGGCGGTCGCCGCCGATCCATGAGTACACGCGGATCTTGTCGCGCACCTGGCCACCGAGCAAGTCGCTGACGGACACGCCGAGGGCCTTGCCCTTGATGTCCCACAACGCCTGGTCGATACCAGCGAGGGCGCTCATGTGCACGGCGCCGCCGCGATAAAAGCCGCCGCGATAGAGCACGGTCCAGATGTCTTCGATATTGCGTGGGTCTTTGCCGATCAGGTAGTCGGACAGTTCTTCAACGGCAGCCGCCACGGTGTGAGCGCGGCCTTCGACCACGGGCTCACCCCAGCCGGTCACGCCCTGGTCGGTCTCGACCTTGAGGAAGCACCAGCGCGGCGGGACGATAAAGGTCGTCAGTTTGGTGATTTTCATCTCTTGTCTCTCTTATAGATGCAGCGCCAGGGGCGCGAAACTTGATGTCAGCTCAGGGCTTTCCAGGCGGCGACATAAGCCTGGGCGCGGCTCGCTACCTGATCCACGGTCATACCCGGTTTGAACAACCCGGAACCCAGCCCGAAACCTTTGGCGCCGGCGTCGGTGAACACCTGCATGTTGTCCGGGGTAATGCCACCCACCGGCAGCAGCAAAGTGCCTGCCGGCAATACCGCCAGCCACGCCTTGATCACCGCCGGGCCCATCTGCTCGGCCGGGAAGAGCTTCAAAACGTCGGCGCCTTCGGCCAGTGCGGCGAAGGCTTCGGTTGGCGTCGCCACACCCGGCGACAGGAACAGGCCTGCGGCTTTGGCGGCGCGCAACACCTTGGCATCGCTGTGGGGCATGACGATCACCTGACCACCGGCTGCCTTCACCTGCTCGACTTGCTCAGGCGTCAACACCGTGCCGGCACCGATCAGGCAATCGGCGGGCAGGCTGTCGCGCAGGGTGCGGATGCTGGTGTAAGGGTCAGGCGAATTGAGCGGGACTTCGATTACACGAAACCCGGCCTGATACAGCACCTGGCCGACGGCCTGGGCTTCGTCCGGGCGAATGCCACGCAGAATGGCGATCAAACCGTTTTGCGCGAGTGCTTGCTTGAGCATGTCAGGCCTCCGATACAAGTTGAGTGAGCCCGGCCGCTACGGCCAGTTGCCACAGGCCACGCTCGGTGGCTTCTTGTGCCAGGCTGACGTGGGCAAAGCCGCAAAGGGCGAGGGCGCGTTGATAGCGGGCGCAGAGGGGAGCGGCGCCGACCAGGACGATCGGCTGGTGTTTTGCGCTGTCGGGCAAACCGGCGAGTTCATGGCCGATGAGCAAGCCCGAGAGGTAATCGGGCTGCTGGTCAGGAGCGAGTTCGCCGGTGAGTCCCAGGGTGCGTGCGCTGAACAGGGTCGACAGCACACCGCGCTGGCCGTCCTCTGACAGCGCCACCTGCACGCCTCGGTCAAAGGCGTCGGCCTGGAATCGTTCGCTGGGTTGCTGGGTGCGCCCGAGGATGCTGTGCTTGCTCAGCACCGCGAACAGCTCGCCGGTCATGAAGGTGTCGAAGTGGGTGATGCAGCCCTCGACCACCTCGACCCACTTGGAATGGCTGCCGGGCAGGCCGATCAACCCATCCGCGCCCAGCCCTTGCAGCACGCCCAATACTTGGGTTTCTTCGCCGCGCATCACGTTGGGCAAGCCAACGTGCTCAATCACGCCCGGCACGATATTCACATCGACCCCACGCAAACTGCGCACGCGGTGCAGGGCCTGGCCCAGGCTCGCCACGTCGACCGGGGTGTTGCGATAGGCCGCTTCGCTCCAGCCCTGGGCGCTGCCGACCATGCCGCAGGCGATCACCGGCAGGTTTGGCGCGGCGTCGAGCCAATCGCCGCAGGCCGCATCGAACGCCAACTCGAAGCCATCGCTGCAGCGCACGCCGGCGATGTCCCGCGGCTCGCTGGGCAAATGCATGATGCCCCACCCCAGCGAGCGCTGTTCGAGCACCACGCCTGCGTGGCCGAGTTTATAAGCACGAAGGGAGCTGGTCCCCCAATCGAGCGCGATCAATTGCGCCTGCATCGCTTCACCTGAGTTCTGAGCGGATGCAGCGAATATAAACCTATGGGCGAGAAAGTCTCAATATATAAATATTGATCCCATATTTAGGGATACAGTTTAGGAAAAGGCTGACAAGTCCAGCTCCCGCATCGCACCCATCCAGACCGCATAGTCGGTGTGATCCTTCAGGTCATCGCCCGTATCGGGGTGCAAGAACACCACCAGCCCATTGCGATGGATCACCAGCCACGGCAGCACCACGCCGATGTATTCCGGCTCGAACGCCAGCTGGCAGCTCCAGTCTGGGTGCGGGCCCACCGGGCGTTCATGCACACGGCCCATGCGCAGTGGGAAGAGTTTGGCGGCGTCTTCGCACAAGGTGCGCGCCTGGTCGATCGTGTGTGCGTCGAAGTAGATATGGGCGTGGTAGCCCTTAATACGTTGCATAGCGGACTCCGGATCCAATATGCGCCAGATGCTAGACCGCAATGGACGGCAGGGCCAGCCCGGTCAAGGACTGCGCGCTGCTGGCTTGCTCGGCCACCAGCCAGTCGACAAACCGTTCCACCAACTGCCCCCGGCGTTTGCGCTGGGGTTGCACCACGTAATAGCCAAAGCGCGAGATCACCGTGTCGCTGACCGGTCGGCACAACCAGCCCTGTTCCAGCAGGTTATCCACAAGGTGCCGCCAGCCGATAGCCACGCCCTGGCCGGCAATCGCCGCCTGAATGAGTAGGGTGTAGTTGTCGAAACGCAGTTGGCCGGGCGTTGGCGCGCTGGCGATGCCCAGCTCACGGAATACGCCGCTCCAGTCGAACCACTGGCTGTTGTTTTCCTGACGCAGGTGCAACAAGGGAAAATCGTGCAAATTTTGTACAGACAGTGGGCTGGCCTGTGCCTGGAGCCATTGCGGGCTGCACACCGGGAACACTTCCTCGTTGAATAGCCACAGGCTGTCACCTTGCTTGAAACGACCGTCGCCAAACAGCACCGCCACGTCGATGTCGCTGCGCAAGGTCGCGTGGTTGCGTTCGCTGGTGACCAGGCTCACATCCACCTGGGGGTTCGCCGCGTGAAAGCGATGCAGGCGCGGCATCAGCCAATAGGCAGCGAAGGCGAAGTCGGTGGCCACTTGCAGCACTTCGTGCTGATCTTGCTGGGTGATCGCGCTGAGGCCCGCGTTGATGGCCTGCAAACCGCCCTGCACATGCTCGAACAGCAGGGCGCCAGCATCGGTGAGTTCGATGCCACGGTAGATGCGATCAAACAGACGGATCGCCAGTTGCTCTTCCAAGCGCTTGATCTGCTGGCTGATCGCAGGCTGGGTGGTGCCCAGCTCCATCGCGGCGGCGGTAAAGCTGCGATGACGGGCTGCCGCTTCAAAGGCGCGCAGCAGGTCGAGGGACAGGTCACCGAGGGCTTCATACATAAGCTGTGCTTATCCTAGACATTGCTTTTCATGGGCTTTACCCCATTTTCCATGGGCTGCATGCTCATTCGCATAAACACCGCCTATGGAATGCCGATAGATCATGAAGCGCAAGAACATTCTTTTCATCATGGCCGACCAAATGGCCGCCCCCCTGCTTCCGTTCTACGGTCCTTCGCCGATCAAGCTGCCCAACCTGAGCCGCCTTGCCGCGCAAGGCGTTGTTTTCGACGCCGCCTATTGCAACAGCCCGCTGTGCGCACCGTCGCGCTTCACCCTGGTGAGCGGGCAATTGCCGAGCAAGATTGGCGCGTACGACAACGCCGCCGATTTCCCCGCCGATGTGCCAACCTACGCCCACTACCTGCGTCGCCTCGGCTACCGCACCGCACTGTCGGGCAAGATGCACTTCTGCGGCCCCGATCAACTGCACGGTTACGAAGAGCGCCTGACCAGTGACATCTACCCCGCCGACTATGGCTGGGCGGTGAACTGGGACGAGCCGGACGTGCGCCCCTCCTGGTACCACAACATGTCGTCGGTGCTGCAAGCCGGGCCATGCGTGCGCACCAACCAGCTGGATTTCGACGAAGAGGTGGTGTTCAAGGCCCAGCAATACCTGTTCGACCATATCCGTGAAGACGGCGACCAGCCGTTTTGCCTGACCGTGTCGATGACCCACCCCCATGACCCGTACACCATTCCCAAGCCGTTCTGGGACCTGTACGACGACGCCGACATCCCTTTGCCGACGACCCCTGCGCAAGGCGATCTCGACCCCCACTCCCGGCGCCTGCTCAAGGTCTACGACCTGTGGGACAAGCCGCTGCCTGTGGATAAGATCCGCGACGCACGCCGTGCCTATTTCGGCGCGTGCAGCTACATCGACAGCAATGTCGGCAAGCTGCTGCAGACCCTGGAAGATACCGGCCTGGCCGATGACACCCTCATCATCTTCTCCGGCGACCACGGCGACATGCTCGGCGAGCGGGGCCTCTGGTACAAAATGCACTGGTTTGAAATGGCCGCCCGCGTACCGCTGCTGATCAGTGCGCCAGGGCAATTCGCGGCGGGCCGCGTCAGCAAAGCCGTGTCCACCGCCGACTTGTTGCCGACCCTGGTTGAACTGGCCGGCGGCGAGTTGGACCCGCGCCTGCCGCTGGACGGCCGCTCGCTGGTTCCGCACTTGCAAGGGCAGGGCGGGCACGACGAAGTGTTCGGCGAATACATGGCTGAAGGCACCATCAGCCCACTGATGATGATTCGCCGTGGCGCCTACAAATTCATCTACAGCGAAGACGACCCTTGTCTACTGTTCGATGTACACAACGACCCTCGGGAGCAGGAAGACCTCAGCCAGTCGCCGCAGCATCAGGCGCTGTTTGCAGCCTTCCTGGACGAGGCGCGGGCCAAATGGGACATCCCGGCGATCCACCAGCAGGTGCTCGCCAGCCAACGCCGCCGCCGTCTGGTGTTTGACGCACTGACCCAGGGCAAGCTGAAGAGCTGGGATCACCAGCCACTGGTGGACGCCAGTCAGCAATACATGCGCAACCATATCGACCTCGACGACCTGGAGCGCAAGGCACGTTATCCACAACCCTGCCAAAACCAATAACACTGAGGGAAGGCCATGCAAAAGTTAACTGTGATGCTGGGGCTCCTGGCGCTGGGAAGCGCCAATGTTTACGCAGACGCCAGTTGTGAAACGGTAAAGATGGCCGATCCCGGCTGGAGCGATATCGCCGCCACCAATGCCATCACCGGTTTCCTGTTAAGCGGCATGGGCTACAAGGCCAAGGTCGACACCCTCGCGGTGCCGATCACATTTGGCGGGCTCAAGGACGGTCAGGTAGACGTGTTCCTCGGCAACTGGATGCCGGCGCAGCAGGGCTTCTATGACAAGTTCGTGGCCAATGGCGACGTGGTGCAACTGGCGAAGAACCTCGACGGCACCGAGTTCACCCTCGCCGTGCCCGACTACGTGTGGGACGCCGGCGTGCATGACTTTGCCGACCTGAACAAGTTTGCCGACAAGTTCGACAAGAAGATCTACGGCATCGGCTCCGGCGCGCCGGCGAACATCTCGCTGCAGGAGATCATCAAGAAGAACGACTTCGATCTCGGTCAATGGAAGCTGATCGAGTCCAGCGAACAAGCGATGCTCGCCGAAGTGTCGCGAGCGGTGAAGAAGCAAAAGTTCGTCACCTTCCTCGGCTGGACCCCGCACCCGATGAACGTGCAGTTGAAAATGCACTACCTCAAAGGCGGAGAGAAATACTTTGGTGACACCGGCAGCGTGTATACCTTGACCCGCAAGGGCTATGCACAAGCCTGCCCGAACGTAGGAAAGCTGCTGACCAACCTGAGTTTTACCCAGGAGATGGAGAACGCCATCATGGCGCAGGTGGCCAATAACAAAGTCAGCAATGCCGACGCAGCCAAGGCGTGGATCAAGGCCAACCCGGCGGTATTGGATAAGTGGCTGGATGGCGTGAAGACCGTGGATGGCAAGGATGCGCTGGCCGCTGTAAAAGCCAAACTCTGAGCCTCAAACTGGCTTGTGTGGGAGCTGGCTTGCCTGCGATAGGATCACCTCGGTCTTACTGACAGACCGAGTCGCCTGCATCGCAGGCAAGCCAGCTCCCACAGGGACCGGTGTGTGCTGATAACCTGATGCAAACCTTTCAATCCGAGCCTTTCATGCCCCGGCCCAACCGCCAATCACTTTTCCCCTTTCTCGCCTGGCTGCCGCGCCAGACCCGCGCCAGCGTCGGTCGGGACGCACTGGTTGGCCTCAGTGGCGCCGTGCTCGCCCTGCCACAGTCGATTGCCTACGCGCTGATCGCCGGCCTCCCCCCCGAATACGGCCTTTACGCCGCGATCATCCCGGTGTTGATCGCCTGCCTCTGGGGCTCCTCCTGGCACCTGATCTGCGGGCCCACGGCGGCCATTTCCATTGTGCTTTACGCCAGCGTCAGTCCCCTGGCTGTGCCGGGGTCCCAGGACTACATCACGCTGATCCTGCTGCTCACCTTCCTCGCCGGCATCTTCCAGTGGCTGCTGGGCATGCTGCGCTTTGGCGCGCTGGTGAATTTTGTCTCTCACTCGGTGGTGCTCGGTTTCACCCTGGGCGCCGCGGTGGTGATCGCCCTGGGACAGTTGCCCAACTTGTTGGGGCTGGACCTACCGAGCCAGGCCACGGCAATCAATAGCCTGCTGGCACTGATCCACCACAGTGGCGAATGGGACCGTGCGTCCCTTGCCCTGGGGTTGGGCACTTTACTGCTGGGCGCGCTGCTCAAATACCTGATGCCGCGCTGGCCGACGTTGTTGATCGCCCTGGCACTGGGCAGCCTGGTGGCGTGGCTGTGGCCGGCGATGTTCGGGCACGTGGCGCTGGTCAGTTCGTTTATTGGCAAGCTGCCGCCGTTCAGCCCGTTGCCGATGGACTTGGACATGATCTTGCGCCTGCTGCCCAGCGCCGTGGCGGTGGGCATGCTCGGGCTGGTGACCAGCCTGTCGATTGCCCGCTCGCTGTCGGCCCGTTCGCAACAATTGCTCGATGCCAACCAAGAGGTTCGCGCGCAGGGTTTATCCAATATCGTGGGCGGATTTTTCTCCGGCTACCTGTCAGCGGGTTCCTTTACGCGCTCCGGCCTCAGCTACGAAGCAGGCGCCTGCTCGCCGTTGGCTGGCGTGTTTTCCGCTCTGTGGGTGGCGTTGTTCGCATTATTCGGTGCAGCGTTGATTGCGCACATCCCGATACCGAGCATGGCCGCAAGCATCCTGTTGATTTGCTGGGGCCTGGTGGACCATCGCGGCATTCGAGCGTTGTTCCGTGTGAGTCGCGCCGAGTTTGTGGTGATGGGCCTTACCTGCGTCGCCACTTTGCTGCTGGAGCTGCAGACGGCGATTTATGCCGGGGTACTGGCGTCGCTGTTTTTCTACCTCAAGCGCACCTCGCAACCACGGGTACAGCAATGGCGCGACGGGGATGAGGATGTGCTCCGGGTGGGCGGCTCGATCTTCTTCGGCGCCAGCCATTACCTGCAAGTGCGCCTGCAGAGCCTGCAGGGTGAACGGGTGGTGATCGAGGCCCAGCAGATCAACTTTATCGACTATTCCGGGGTGGAGATGCTGCACCAGGAGGCGCGGCGACTACGTGGGTTGGGACGTAGTTTGACCTTGCGCCGGGCTCGGCCGCAGGTGATGGAAGAGTTGAGGAAACTGGAAGGGGCCGACAACTGCCCCATCCAGTTCCAAGACTGAAAACGATCAACAATGTGGGAGGGGGCTTGCCCCCGATAGCGGTGTGTCAGCCATGGATGTATCAACTGACACTCCCTCATCGGGGGCAAGCCCCCTCCCACATTCGGATCAGTGTCAGATCAACTGGCGGCGCAGCTCAGCCAACACTGGCGCCGAATCCGGGCGCACGCCGCGCCACAGGGAGAACGCTTCCGCCGCTTGCTCAACCAGCATGCCCAGGCCATCCATCGCCACGGCTGCGCCGTGTTCGTTGGCCCAGCGGCAGAACGCGGTCGGCTCCTTGGCATACATCATGTCGTAGCAAAACGTCTTGCCTGGTTCGATCAGGCTGCCGGCGATCGGCGGTAAATCGCCTGACAGGCTGGCGGAGGTGGCGTTGATGATCACGTCCACCGGCTCACGCAGCCAGTCGAAACCACTGGCAGACACCGGGCCCAGATCGTCGAACAACTCGGCGAGCAATTCCGCCTTTTCCACGGTGCGGTTGGCGATGATCAGCGAGGCCGGCTGCTCGGCCAGCAGCGGCTCCAGCGCGCCACGTACCGCGCCACCCGCGCCCAGCAACAGGATGCGCTTGCCTTGCAGGGTCAGCCCGGCATTGACCGTGAGGTCGCGCACCAGGCCGGCGCCGTCGGTGTTGTCGCCCAGCAGGCTGCCATCGGCCAGCTTGCTCAGGGTGTTCACCGCACCCGCGCGTTGGGCGCGCTCGGTGAGGCTGTTGGCCAGGCGGTAAGCGTCTTCCTTGAACGGCACTGTGACATTGGCGCCTCGGCCCTGTAGGAAAAACTCACGGGCGCAGCCGGTGAAATCCTCCAAGGGCGCGAGCAAGGTGCTGTAGTCCAGTTGCTCGCCCGTCTGCTCGGCGAACATCCGGTGGATCAGCGGTGACTTACTGTGGCCGATGGGGTTGCCGAAGACGACATAACGGTCCATCAGACAGCCGCCTTGGGCGTGGCAACGCCCAGCCAGTCGCGGTCTTGCAGGAAGTAGTCGGTGAGGCGTGCCTCTTCGCTGCCGGCCTGGGCCTTCCAGTCATAGCTCCAGCGCACTTGCGGCGGCAGCGACATCAGGATCGACTCGGTGCGCCCGCCCGACTGCAGGCCGAAGAGGGTGCCACGGTCATAGACCAGGTTGAATTCTACGTAGCGGCCACGGCGGAATTCCTGGAATTCGCGCTGTTGCTCGGTGTAGGCGATAGCCTTGCGGCGCTGCACAATCGGCAGGTAAGCGTCGATGTACGCGTCGCCGATGGCGCGAATGAAGGCGAAGCAGGTGTCAAAGTCCCACTCGTTCAAGTCATCGAAGAACAGACCGCCGATACCGCGCGGTTCGTTGCGGTGCTTGATGTGGAAGTAGGTGTCGCACCAGGCCTTGTAGCGCGAATACACGTCCGGTCCGAACGGCGCACAGGCCTGCTCGGCCACGCGGTGCCAGTGGATGCAGTCTTCTTCGTTGCCGTAGTAAGGCGTGAGGTCGAAACCGCCGCCGAACCACCACACCGCCTCTTCGCCTTCTTTTTCGGCGATGAAAAAACGCACATTGGCGTGGGAAGTCGGCACATGAGGATTGTGTGGGTGGATCACCAGCGACACGCCCAGGGCCTCAAAACCACGGCCGGCCAGTTCAGGCCGATGCGCGCTGGCGGACGGTGGGAGGCCGCTGCCAAACACGTGGGAAAAGTTAACGCCGCCTTTTTCGATCACCGAGCCGTTTTCGATCACACGGGTGCGACCACCGCCACCGGCAGGCCGGGTCCAGGCGTCTTCGATAAAGCGAGTGTCCGTCTCGAAGGTTTCCAGGGCGCTGCAAATACGGTCTTGCAGGTCAAGCAGGTAGGCCTTTACAGCCTCGGTGCGGGTAGTCATGGCATCACCTTGAATCGGGCAAAGCTACGCGAGGCCATTGGGCGTCGGCGGCAAATGGGCGCACAGGATACCACTGCACCCCGTTGCGCCGCAGTTGACGAAGATCAAGCTTAGGAGTGGGATAGGGGGCTACGCGAATTCGACCCAAGGAGAAGGCAGATGGCAAAACGTATCCAGTTCAGCGCCCATGGCGGCCCCGATGTACTTGAGTATGTGGACTACACGCCGGCCGAGCCGGGCCCGCAGCAGGTTCGCGTGCGCAACGAGGCGATCGGCCTCAACTTCATCGACACCTATTTCCGCAGCGGCCTGTATGCGCCACCCGCGTTGCCATCGGGATTGGGCGCAGAGGGCGCTGGCGTAGTCGACGCTGTCGGTAGCGAAGTCACCCAATTCAAGGTCGGCGACCGCGTGGCCTACGGCAGCGGCCCGCTGGGCGCCTACAGCCAATTGCATGTGTTGCCCGCCGCCAACCTGGTGCACCTGCCCGACGACATCAGCTTCGAACAAGCCGCCGGCGCCATGCTCAAGGGCCTGACCGTGCAATACCTGTTGCGCCAGACCTATGAACTCAAAGGCGGCGAAACCATCCTGTTCCATGCCGCCGCAGGTGGCGTGGGCTCCCTGGCCTGCCAATGGGCCAAGGCCCTGGGCGTCAAGCTGATCGGTACCGTGAGTTCGCCGGAAAAAGCCGCACTGGCCAAATCCCTCGGCGCCTGGGAAACCATCGACTACAGCAAGGAAGACGTCGCACAGCGCGTGCTGGAGTTGACCGACGGCAAAAAAGTCCCAGTAGTGTATGACGGTGTCGGCAAGGACACCTGGCTGACGTCGCTGGACAGCGTGGCGCCGCGAGGGCTGGTGGTGAGTTTCGGTAATGCGTCGGGCGCGGTGGATGGGGTGAACCTGGGGATCCTGTCGGCCAAGGGCTCGCTGTACGTCACCCGGCCGACGTTGGCGACATACGCCAACAACCCGCAGAACCTGCAGGCGATGGCCGATGACCTGTTCTCGATGATCAAGAGCGGCAAGGTGCGCATTGATATCAACCAGCGCTACCCGCTGGCGGAAGCGGCGAAGGCGCAGACGGAGTTGTCGGGGCGGCGCACGACGGGGTCGACCATTCTGTTGCCGTAAGGCAACCGATATCTGGAGTCTGTAAGGGCCTCATCGCGGGCAAGCCCGGCTCCCACATTTGACCGCGTTGTCATGAAAGACGCGGATCAGGTATGGGAGCCGGGCTTGCCGGCGATGGCAACACCTCGGTCTCAAGCAGGCCGCACCACCTCACCCGTCGCCAGATCGCGAATCAGGCTCGGGTTCTTGCGCCCACCCAGGGCGCCACCCAACACCAGGTCCACCTGGCCACGGAAGTATTGCTCCACGCGAATCCGCGTGCGTGCCGCCGGACGGCCCTGCGGGTTGGCCGAGGTGGAAATCAACGGCCCCACCAGCGAGCACAAGTCGCGCACCAGTGGATGGTCCGTCACGCGCAGCGCCACGGTGTCGTGCACACCCGTTACCCATTCCGGCAGCAAATCCTGGTGCGGTACCAGCCAGGTGTTCGGCCCCGGCCAGGTGCTGGCCATGCGGTCGATCCAATCCTGCGGGAAGTCTTCAAACAGGAAGTCGAACTGGCGGATGTTGTCCGCCACCAGGATCAGGCCCTTGTCCACCGAACGGTTCTTGATGGCGAGCAAACGGTCCACTGCTTCTTCGTTCCACGGGTCGCAGCCCAAGCCCCAAACCGCTTCGGTTGGATAGGCAATCACTGCGCCTGCGCGAATTTCTCGTGCGGTTTCCAGCACACGCCACCGGTTGACCATTGTTCACTCTCCAGACTAAAGCTCTGCGCAGTTTACCGATCTTCGTTACAAAACCTAGCAGCGCGCAAGCCAGCGTCCGCTTTCGCAGATGACCTGGCCTTCGAGCTCAAGCTCGGTCAGGGTCGCCAACACCTGGGACAACGGCCGCCCACTGGCAATCGACAGCGCCTCACTGGTGTGGGGCGCCGCGTGCAGCAGCGCCACGAGCGGATGCACGACAGGGATCGGCGTCGGGCGGGACAGCGCCTGCCAGCCGCGCAACCCTTCAAGAATGTGCTCGATGGTTTCCACCAACACCGCACCGTCGCGGATCAACTGATGACAGCCCTTGGCACCGGGATGGTGGATGGAACCCGGAATGGCATACACCTCCCGTCCTTGCTCGGCCGCCAGTTTCGCGGTGATCAGCGAACCGCTGGCCATGCTGGCTTCCACCACCAGCACGCCCAGGGACAGGCCACTGATGATGCGGTTACGCCTGGGGAAGTTGCCGGCCTGGGGCGGAGCGTCCAGGGGAAACTCGGAAACCACGGCGCTGCCCTGGTCAATCATCGCCGCTGCCAACCGTTTGTGGCGCTGTGGATAAAAATTTTCAAGCCCGGTGCCGAGCACGCCGATTGTCTGGCCGCCCACGTCCAATGCCGCTTGATGGGCGGCGCCGTCAATGCCCAAGGCCAGGCCGCTGGTGATGACAAAACCCGCGCTCGCCAAACTGCGGGAAAACGCAGCCGCCGTGTCCATGCCAGGACGGGATGCACGACGGCTGCCCACCATCGCCAGTTGCGGTTTTTCCAGGATCAGAGGGTCCCCTGCAACGAATAACAGCGGTGGCGCGTCATCGATCTGGGCGAGCAACGCGGGGTACTCCGGCTGGTCCCACATCAGCAAATGCTGGCCCGGACGCGCCAGCCAGGCCAATGCCGCACTGGCACCGTCGCGGATTTCATGACTGCGCCGTGCATCGGCACTGGTGGCAGGCAAGCCCAGTGAACGCCAGGCACTGGCGGGGGCGCTGATCGCCTTCGACGCAGAGCCGAACGCTTCGATCAGTAGGTGAAAACGTTTCGGACCCAGTTCCGGCAGCCTGTGCAAGCGTAGTCGGGCTTCCAATTCTGACGGGGATATTTCATGACTGTTTATCGGATTCATTGGATCGTCCTTGATCAGAACAAGCTGTGGATAACTCTGTTGGTAACTTATTTAGCAGGCTATTTATTGTGTTTGATGAGCAGTCTCGAAACGGTCCATCACCACCAAGGGTCGTGAGGCACTGAGCACCAGGCCGTAACTGAGCTTTTCGTAGGTGCGAAACACCAGCAGGGTGCCGGCGTGCTCATCGGGAAGTGCCACCGGGGCACCAGTGAGGGTGTCGCGGACGGTGGCGCCTGTCTTGATCACGCTGAGCAGTTGGCCTTCGGCCAGGCCATCGCGGCGACCTTTGTTGAGCGTGACGGCATCGAGCACGCCGATCTGGGTGACGCCTTTGGGGATATCGATGATTTGCCCTTTCACGAAAGCCGCGCTTGGCTTGCGCGAAAAAGTCGCCGGGTCGACGGGAGACTCCGCGCGTAACAGGCGGTCGCCGGGTCGCACCTCTTGAGTGACCCGCTGTACGGCCAGGGTCGTCAGGTCGCCGGCCACGACAAATTGCGCCGTGCCGATGTCGTCGGCATTGATGCCCAGCAGCTCCTGGGTCTGAGGGTCGGTATAGACCTTGCCGCGTCGGAATATTCCGTAATGGGGTTGGGAAGGTTCCAGGTTGCCTCGGGCATACACCCGCTCACCGTTAGCCCCCAGCACACGCCCTGCATCGGCGGCGATAATGTAAGGGGCGTTGTCCAGATCCTGGGGCGAATCAAGAATGCGGTTATGCAGTAAAAAGCGCTGTATGGCCTGTTGCGTCGGTTGATCCAGACGCTGGACGGGCTGGGGCAGCAGGGCCATGGCAAGCGGGGCCCACAGCAGCAAGACGAGTAGCGATTTCCTCATGGGGTGAATCTCCTTTATTATGTGCGTTCGCGTGAAATGCCAGGGCCTTCGCGGCTTAGGGACGTTTCACACCGGCTGTCTGGGTCCATCCCAACGCCGATTTGCCTCTACCTCACATGTGCAGCAATTACGCTTATGGCTATTTTGAACATCCTCGAATTTCCCGACTCGCGCCTGCGCACGATCGCCAAACCGGTGGCCGTAGTGGACGACAAGGTTCGTCAGTTGGTCGATGACATGTTTGAAACAATGTATGAAGCCCCGGGCATCGGCCTCGCCGCTACCCAGGTCAACGTGCATCTGCGCGTCGTGGTCATGGACCTGTCGGAAGATCGCAGCGAACCGATGGTGTACATCAACCCAGAGTTCGAACCGCTGACCGACGAGATGGGTGAATACCAGGAAGGCTGCCTGTCGGTGCCGGAGTTCTACGAGAACGTCGAACGCCCGCTGCGCGTGAAGATCAAGGCCCTGGACCGCGACGGCAAGCCGTTCGAGCTGATTGCCGAAGGCCTGCTGGCGGTGTGCATCCAGCACGAATGCGACCACCTCAATGGCAAGCTGTTTGTCGACTACCTGTCCACGCTCAAGCGCGACCGGATCAAGAAGAAGCTGGAAAAAAAGCATCGCCAGCAAGCTTGATGCCCTTCTTCCAAAGGCTTGCTGCGGCAAGCCTTTTTCTTTTGTGACTGCTTTTAACCGAGAACTCCCATGACCGAGCCACTGCGCATTGTTTTTGCCGGTACCCCCGAATTTGCCGCCGAACACCTCAAGGCGCTGCTTGCCAGCCCTTATGACATCGTCGCGGTATACACCCAGCCGGATCGCCCGGCCGGTCGCGGGCAAAAACTGATGCCGAGCCCGGTCAAGCAGTTGGCGCTGGAGCACGACATTCCCGTGCTGCAACCGCCGACCTTGCGCAATGCCGAGGCCCAGGCCGAACTGGCGGCGCTCAAGCCAGACCTGTTGGTGGTCGTTGCCTACGGCTTGATCCTGCCGCAAGCGGTGCTGGATATCCCGCGCCTGGGTTGCATCAACAGCCATGCGTCGCTGCTGCCACGCTGGCGCGGGGCGGCGCCGATCCAGCGGGCCGTGGAAGCCGGCGACAGCGAGAGCGGCGTGACCGTGATGCGCATGGAGGCTGGCCTGGACACCGGCCCGATGTTGCTGAAAGTCACCACCCCGATCACCGCCGCAGACACCGGCGGCAGCCTGCACGACCGCCTTGCCGAGCTGGGCCCGCCTGCCGTGACCCAGGCCATCGCCGGCCTGGCAGCCGGTACGCTGGAAGGCGAAATACAGGACGACAGCCTCGCGACCTACGCCCACAAACTGAACAAAGACGAAGCGCGCATCGACTGGAGCCGCCCGGCCGTGGAGCTGGAGCGCCTGGTACGCGCCTTCAACCCGTGGCCGATCTGCCATAGCACGCTAAATGGCGAAGCCTTGAAAGTGCTGGCCGCAACCCTGGCCGAAGGCAAGGGCGCGCCCGGTGAAATCATCGGCGCCAGCAAGGACGGCCTGTTGGTCGCTTGCGGCGATCAGGCGCTGTGCCTGACCCGTCTGCAATTGCCCGGGGGCAAGGCGCTTAATTTCAGCGATTTGTTCAACAGCCGTCGTGAGAAATTTGCCCTGGGCACCGTCCTCGGGGTGGTCGCCCAATGAACCCGCGTCTGGCCGCCGCCAAGGCTCTCGCCGCCGTTCTCAACGGCAAGGCGTCGCTGAACAGTTCATTGCCGACCCAGTTGGACAAGGTCGAAGACCGCGATCGCGGTTTCACCCAGGACCTGGCCTTTGGCACGGCCCGCTGGCAGCCACGCTTGTCGGCGCTGGCGGCCAAGCTGCTGCAGAAACCGTTCAAGGCCGCCGATGCGGATGTCGAGGCGCTGCTGCTGGTGGGCCTGTATCAGTTGCTCTATACCCGCGTCCCCGCTCACGCCGCGATCGGCGAAACGGTCGGTTGCGCCGACAAGCTGAAAAAACCTTGGGCCAAAGCCCTGCTCAATGCCGTGCTGCGCCGCGCCCAGCGCGAAAGCGAAGCGCTGCTGGCCGAATTGGAACATGACCCGGTGGTGCGCACCGCCCATCCGCGCTGGCTGCAAAAATCCCTGAAGGCGTTCTGGCCTGAGCAGTGGGAAGCCATTTGCGCGGCGAACAATGCGCACCCGCCGATGATCCTGCGGGTCAACCGTCGTCATCACAGCCGTGACGCCTACCTGCAATTGCTCACCACCGCCGGCATCAATGCCACGCCGTGCGTGTACAGCGTCGACGGCATCGTGCTCGAAGCGGCCACCGATGTGCGCAGCCTGCCGGGCTTTGCCGAAGGCTGGATCAGCGTGCAGGACGAAGCGGCGCAACTGGCTGCCGACCTGCTCGACCTGGCGCCCGGCCAACGCGTGCTGGATGCCTGCTGCGCGCCAGGCGGCAAGACCTGCCACATCCTTGAGGTACAACAAGACCTCGCCGGTGTGGTGGCTGTCGACCTGGAAGCCAAGCGCCTGGTGCGCGTGCGCGAAAACCTCGCCCGCCTGGGCCTCAGCGCCGAACTGATCGCCGCCGACGGCCGCGACACCGCCACCTGGTGGGACGGCAAACCGTTCCAGCGCATCCTGCTCGATGCGCCGTGCTCCGCCACTGGGGTGATCCGTCGCCACCCGGACATCAAGCTCACCCGCCAACCCGATGACATCGCCGCGCTGGCCGTGCTGCAAGGCGAATTGCTCGACGCGCTGTGGCCAACCCTGGAAGTCGGCGGCATCCTGCTCTACGCCACCTGCTCCACGTTGCCGACTGAAAACACCGAGGTGATCGAAGCCTTCCTCGCCCGCACCAGCGGCGCCCGGGAGCTGGACCTTGCCACCACGGCCGGCATCAGGCAGCCCCATGGCCGCCAGTTGCTCGCGCAAGAAGGCGGACACGATGGCTTTTACTACGCCAAACTGATCAAGATCGCCGCCGCGCGCGGCTGAATGGTTTTAAGGGAGTGACCGGATGAAAATCATCATCCTTGGGGCAGGGCAGGTCGGCGGTACGCTGGCCGAACATTTGGCCAGTGAAGCCAACGACATCACCGTGGTCGACACTGATGCCGAGCGCCTGCGCAACCTCGGCGACCGCCTGGACATCCGCACGGTGCAGGGCCGCGCGTCGTTTCCAACCGTGCTGCGCCAGGCCGGCGCTGACGATGCCGACATGCTCGTCGCCGTGACCAACAGCGACGAAACCAACATGGTCGCCTGCCAGGTCGCCCACACCCTGTTCCACACTCCGACCAAGATCGCCCGCGTGCGCGAAGCGGCCTACCTGACCCGCGCCGGCCTGTTCGACAACGATGCGATTCCGGTGGACGTGTTGATCAGCCCCGAGCAAGTGGTCACCCACTACATCAAGCGCCTGATCGAAATCCCCGGCGCCCTGCAGGTGATCGACTTTGCCGGCGGCAAGGCGCAACTGGTCGCGGTAAAGGCCTATTACGGCGGCCCGCTGGTGGGGCAGCAACTGCGTCAGTTGCGCGAGCACATGCCGAATGTGGAAACCCGCGTAGCCGCGATTTTCCGCCGTGACCGCCCGATCCTGCCCCAGGGCGATACGGTGATCGAGGCTGACGACGAAGTATTTTTCATCGCCGCCAAGGCGAATATTCGCGCGGTCATGAGCGAAATGCGCCGCCTCGACGAGACCTACAAACGCATCGTCATCGCGGGGGGAGGGCAGATCGGCGAGCGCTTGGCCGAAGCCATCGAAAGCCGCTACCAGGTCAAGATCATCGAGATGAGCCCGGCACGTTGCCGGCATTTGTCCGACACCCTCGACAGCACCGTCGTCCTGCAAGGCAGCGCCTCGGACCGCGACCTGCTGATGGAAGAAAACATCGCCGACGCCGATATCTTCCTGGCCCTGACCAACGATGACGAAGCCAATATCATGTCGTCATTGCTGGCCAAGCGGCTGGGTGCGAAAAAGGTGATGACCATCATCAACAACCCGGCTTATGTGGACTTGATCCAAGGTGGCGATATCGACATCGCCATCAGCCCGCAGTTGGCCACCATCGGCACCTTGCTCGCCCACGTGCGCCGTGGCGATATCGTCAGCGTGCACTCCCTGCGTCGAGGCGCGGCGGAAGCCATCGAGGCGATTGCCCACGGTGACTCGAAATCGAGCAAGGTGATCGGCAAGGCCATCCGCGATATCGGCCTGCCGCCGGGGACGACCATAGGCGCGATCATTCGTGATGAAGAAGTGATCATCGCCCATGACGATACGGTGATTGAAACCGGGGACCATGTGATCCTGTTTCTGGTGGATAAGAAACATATTCGCGATGTGGAGAAGTTGTTCCACGTGGGGCTGAGTTTTTTCTGATGGCGCTACCGCCGGCAAGCCGGCTCCTAAAGGGGGGGTTGTATGCTTGAGTCACTGGAGAAAATGCTCGCCAAGGGTGTGGATAACGCGCTGCTACGGTTTGGCTTGGGCAAGGGTTACCTGGACTTGAAAGACAACGCCAAGGCGGCGGAGCATCTGCAAAAGTGCGTCGAGTTTGATCCGAAATATTCGGCGGCGTGGAAGCTTCTGGGCAAGGCGCAGTTGGGCTTGGAAGATCGTTCGGCGGCGCGGCTGGCGTGGGAGAAGGGCATCGAAGCGGCCCAGGCCCATGGCGACAAACAGGCCGAAAAAGAGATGACGGTGTTCCTGAAGAAACTCGACCGCCAACCTTGAGCCGATCCCTTGTGGGAGCTGGCTTGCCTGCGATGGCATCAACTCGGTTTAACTGAAAGACTGAATTGCCTGCATCGCAGGCAAGCCAGCTCCCACATTAGATCTTCATGGGTCTTGAGTCAGGGGTGGCTCAATACCACCGCGCCTCACCCGGCGGGCGCTTCTTGAAGCGTTTCATGCTCCACATGTACTGGCTCGGGTACGCGCCGACATAACGTTCCACCACCTTGCTCATCGCCGCGCAGGACGTGGCAGTGTCGGTGCTGTACATGTCTTCCGGCGCCGCTTCCAGGATCACTTTGTAACCCGAACCGTCCGGCAGCCGCAGCGCATGCAGGAACACGCCTACCGCCTTGTGGCCGGCGAGCATGTTCGGCACGAACTTGCTGGTCAGCGCCTGGGTGGCGAAGAATGGCACGAAGATCCCGGCGGATTCGGCCGGCTCCGGGTCGGCGGGGATACCTACCTGGCCGCCTTTGCGCACTTCCTTGATCACACTGAGGATGCCTTCCTTGGTCGACGCGGCCACACGGTTGCCCAGTTGCACGCGCTGCTTGCGCAGCAATTCGTCCACCGCCTTGAGTTTGGGCGGGCGGTAGAAAATGATCGGTTTGCATTGGCTGCAATAGAAGTGGTTCAGCACTTCCCAGTTGCCCAGGTGGCTGGTGATACCGACCACACCTTTGCCCGAGGCGAGGGCTTCATGCAGCACCTCCAAGCCTTCGACTTCACGCACCAGATCGATGGAGCGCTGGGCCGGCCAGATCCAGGCGCAGGCGCTTTCGGTCAGGGACTTGCCGATGTCCATCAGGCTGCGGCCGACCAGCGCTTCGCGCTCGGCGGGGTCCATGTCCGGGAAGCATTTGGAGAGGTTGATCCGCACGGTGTCGCGGGAACGATTGGGGGTTTTCCACATAATCCAGCCAATAGCCGTGCCGACGGCCTGGACAGCGCGCCATGGCAGCAGGGCAAACAGCCGGAGAGCGCCTACCAGCAAGGCGCCTTTAAACTTTTCCACAGGTCACTCCTGATCGTGTGTGGTGCGCAAAGCCGGCATTCTAACCGGCGTTGGCCAGGTCCGCGTAACGGTCGCAGTCCTGAGTGTGGTCCATGACCATGCCCGAGGCCTGCATGAACGCGTAGCAAATGGTCGGGCCGACAAAGGTAAAGCCGGCTTTTTTCAGCGTCTTGCTCATTGCTTCGGCCTCGGGCGTGATCGCCGGGACTTCGCTGCGATCCTTGAAATGGTTGACCTTGGGTGTGCCGCCGACGAAGGACCAGAGCAACCCCACCGGGTCCTCCAGCGCCAGCCAGGCGGCGGCATTGCGTCGGGTGGCATTGAGTTTCAGGCGGTTACGCACGATGCCCGGATCGAGCATCAGCGCTTCGATCTCGGCGTCGCTCAGTTGGGCCAAGCGCTGCGCATTAAAACCGAACAAGACCTTTCGATAATGCTCGCGTTTGCGTAAAACGGTGATCCAGGACAGGCCCGCCTGGAACCCTTCGAGTAAAAGCAACTCGAACAAACCCTGCGCATCGCGCAGCGGCGTTCCCCACTCCTGATCGTGATAAGCCATGTACAGCGGATCTTCAGAACACCAAAAGCAGCGTGGCATAAGGCTCCAGGGGATGGTGGCGCGGCCGAATCGGGTATACTCCCGCTCTTTAAATCGCAGCCCAAGTAACAGGTGAATTTCGTGAGCCAGCCTACGCCAGCCGTGCGTACCTTCCAAGACTTGATCCTCGCCCTCCAGCAATACTGGGCCGAGCAAGGTTGTGTGGTACTTCAGCCCTACGATATGGAAGTAGGCGCCGGCACTTTCCACACCGCTACCTTCCTGCGGGCCATTGGCCCGGAAACCTGGAACGCCGCTTATGTGCAGCCCAGTCGTCGCCCGACTGACGGCCGCTACGGCGAAAACCCGAACCGTCTGCAGCACTACTACCAGTTCCAGGTGGTACTGAAGCCGAACCCGGACAACTTCCAGGAACTGTACCTGGGCTCGCTCAAGCATGTGGGCCTCGACCCACTGGTCCATGACATCCGTTTTGTCGAAGACAACTGGGAATCGCCGACCCTGGGCGCCTGGGGCCTGGGCTGGGAAGTCTGGCTCAACGGTATGGAAGTGACGCAGTTCACTTACTTCCAGCAAGCCGGTGGCATCGAGTGCTACCCGGTGACCGGCGAGATCACCTACGGTCTCGAGCGCCTGGCCATGTACCTGCAAGGCGTGGACTCGGTCTACGACCTGGTGTGGGCGGATGGCCCGTTCGGCAAAGTGACCTACGGCGACGTGTTCCACCAGAACGAGGTGGAGCAGTCCACCTACAACTTCGAACACGCCAACGTCGACAAACTGTTCGAACTGTTCGACTTCTATGAAAGCGAAGCCAAGCGCCTGATCGAACTCGACCAGCCGCTGCCGTTGCCAAGCTATGAAATGGTGTTGAAGGCCTCCCATACCTTCAACCTGCTGGATGCCCGCCGTGCCATCTCGGTCACCGCGCGCCAGCAATACATCCTGCGTGTGCGCACCCTGGCGCGTTCCGTCGCCCAAGCCTACCTGCTGGCTCGCGCCAAGCTGGGCTTCCCGATGGCAACCCCGGACCTGCGTGATGAAGTGTTGGCTAAGCTGGAGGCTGCACAATGAGTGCTCAAGATTTCCTGGTTGAACTGGGCACAGAAGAGCTGCCACCCAAGGCACTGAACACCCTGGCCGACGCGTTCCTGGCCGGTATCGAAAAAGGCCTGCAGACCGCTGGCCTGAAATTCGCCGCGAAAAAAGTCTACGCCGCGCCACGTCGCCTGGCCGTGTTGCTGACCGCGCTGGAAACCCAGCAACCGGACCGCAGCATCAACCTCGACGGCCCGCCACGCCAGGCGGCTTTCGATGCTGAAGGCAACCCGACTCAAGCTGCACTGGGTTTTGCCAAGAAGTGTGGCGTGGAACTGAGCGAGATCGACCAGAGCGGTCCGAAACTGCGTTTCAGCCAGGTCATCACCGGCAAGCCGACCGCCAGCCTGTTGCCGACCATCGTCGAAGATTCCCTGAACGACTTGCCGATTCCCAAGCGCATGCGCTGGGGTGCTCGCAAGGAAGAGTTCGTACGTCCAACCCAGTGGCTGGTGATGCTGCTCGGTGATCAAGTCATCGACTGCACCCTCCTCGCCCAGAAAGCCGGTCGTGATTCCCGTGGCCACCGCTTCCACCACCCGCAAGCCGTACGCATCACGTCGCCGGCCAACTACCTCAACGACCTGCGCGCCGCCTATGTGCTGGCCGACGCCAACGAGCGGCGCGAGCTGATCAGCAAGCGCACCGAAGAGCTGGCCCGCCTGCAGGAAGGCACCGCCATCGTGCCGCCAAGCCTGCTCGACGAAGTGACGGCGTTGGTTGAGTGGCCAGTGCCGCTGGTGTGCTCGTTCGAGGAACGTTTCCTCGACGTGCCGCAAGAAGCGCTGATCACTACCATGCAGGACAACCAGAAGTATTTCTGCCTGCTGGATGTGGATGGCAAGTTGCTGCCGCGTTTCATCACCGTGGCCAACATCGAGAGCAAGGACCCGCAGCAGATCATCGCCGGTAACGAAAAAGTCGTTCGCCCGCGCCTGACTGACGCCGAGTTCTTCTTCAAGCAAGACAAGAAGCAGAAGCTCGAAGACTTCAACCTGCGCCTGCAAAACGTGGTGTTCCAGGAAAAACTCGGCAGCGTCTACGACAAGGCCGTACGGGTCTCCAAGCTGGCCGCCTACATTGCGCCACGCATTGGCGGCGATTCCGCCTGGGCTGCGCGTGCAGGCTTGCTGTCCAAGTGCGACCTGGCCACCGAGATGGTCGGCGAGTTCCCGGAGATGCAAGGTGTCGCCGGCTACTACTACGCGCTCAACGACGGCGAGCCGCAAGATGTCGCCCTGGCCCTGAACGAGCAGTACATGCCACGCGGTGCCGGCGCTGAACTGCCGACCACCCTGACCGGTGCAGCTGTGGCGATCGCCGACAAACTGGACACCCTCGTGGGTATCTTCGGTATCGGCATGTTGCCAACCGGCAGCAAAGACCCGTATGCCCTGCGCCGAGCGGCCCTGGGCGTGCTGCGTATCCTCATCGACAAGAAGCTCGACCTCGACCTGACCCAGGCCGTGGTGTTCGCCGTCGGCCAGTTCGGTGCCAAGGTCAAGCAAGCCGGCCTGGCCGAACAAGTGCTGGAGTTCGTGTTCGACCGCCTGCGTGCGCGCTACGAAGACGAAGGCGTGGACGTGTCGGTGTACCTGTCGGTACGTGCCCTGCAGCCGGGTTCGGCGCTGGACTTCGACCAGCGCGTACAAGCCGTGCAGGCCTTCCGCAAACTGCCGGAAGCCGATGCACTGGCCGCCGTGAACAAGCGTGTGTCGAACCTGCTGAGCAAGGCCGAAGGCCTGGGCAATGCCGACGTCGACCCTGGCCTGTTTGCAGACGCCAAGGAGTTTTCGCTGAACTCGGCCATCGCCAAGGCTGAAAACGCCGTGAAGCCGCTGATCGCCGAGCGCAACTACGCCGAAGCATTGGCGCGCCTGGCCACCTTGCGTGAGCCGGTGGATGCGTTCTTCGAAGCCGTGATGATCAATGCCGAAGATGCCGGCGTGCGGAAAAACCGCTACGCCATGCTGGCGCGCCTGCGTGGCTTGTTCGTCAATATCGCTGACATTTCGACGCTGAGCTGACCATGTTGAAACTGCTGATTCTCGATCGGGACGGAGTGATCAACTACGACTCCGACGCTTACATCAAGTCGGTGGCGGAATGGATTCCACTGCCCGGTTCGATCGAGGCCATCGCGCAGTTGAGCAAAGCCGGCTGGACAGTGGCGATCGCCACCAACCAGTCCGGCATCTCCCGTGGTTACTACGACATCGCCACCCTGGACGCCATGCATGCACGCCTGCGCGCGTTGGTGGCCGAGCAGGGCGGTGAGGTAGGGCTGGTGGTGTACTGCCCCCACGGGCCGGATGAGGGCTGCGATTGCCGCAAACCCAAACCCGGCATGTTGAAAACCATTGCAGAACATTACAAGGTGCCCTTGGCTGGGATATGGTTCGTCGGGGACAGCCTCGGTGACCTGGCGGCGGCCAAAGCCGTCGACTCTCAGCCAGTTTTGGTTAAGACCGGGAAAGGCGAAAAGACCCAGGCGAAAAACCTGCCGGTAGGCACCTTGATTTTTGACGATCTGGCGGCCGTTGCCGCAGAACTTATCAACAACTAGCCGCCCTCGACTTCCTGACCAAGGATTGTTCGGGAGTGCGCTTTTAACAGGCGGGCGTTGTCCCGCAACGGTAAATGCCGCCATGTCGATTTTGCAGGCCATCAGAACCTTCTTCTTTTACCTGCTGTTGGGCACCAGTTCGTTTCTCTGGTGCACCCTGAGCTTTTTTATCGCGCCTTTCCTGCCGTTCAAGGCGCGCTATCGCTTTATCAACGTCTATTGGTGCCGCTGCGCGTTGTGGCTGACCAAGGTGTTCCTGAACATCCGCTTCGAGATCAAGGGCGCGGAAAACGTACCGGACCAGCCCTGCGTGATTCTGTCGAACCACCAGAGCACCTGGGAGACGTTCTTTCTCTCGGCGTACTTCTCGCCGTTGAGCCAGGTGCTTAAGCGCGAATTGCTGTATGTACCGTTCTTCGGCTGGGCCATGGCCATGTTGCGGCCGATCGCCATTGACCGTGACAACCCCAAGGCGGCCCTCAAGCACGTGGCCAAGAAGGGCGACGAGTTGCTCAAGGATGGTGTTTGGGTGCTGATCTTCCCCGAAGGCACTCGTGTGCCCTACGGCACCGTGGGCAAGTTCTCACGTGGCGGCACGGCGTTGGCCGTCAACGCCAACCTGCCCGTACTGCCGATTGCCCACAACGCCGGCAAATTCTGGCCAAAAACCGGCTGGGCTAAACGCGAAGGCACCATCACCGTAGTCATCGGCGAACCGATGTACGCCGAAGGTGAAGGGCCACGGGCGATTGCTGCGCTGAATGACCGTGCTGCGGCCTGGAATGAAGCGCAGCAACGGGCCATGGGTTCGCTGCCGCCTGAGCCCGTTGTGGTGGACACGCCGGTGATCTGAGCATCTGTGGATAACCTGTGCACGGTTTGTTGGCGAATTGCACTTTTTGACTTATAAGAAGCTGATTTTATTACATATTTCCCAAGCTCATAAAATCACGGAAAAGGTGCATAAGTTTTTTCCGCAGAAAAAAACCGGTCCTTGCGACCGGTTTTTTATGCACAGCAGGAAAGTAGGATTTCTCAGTCTTCCAACAGGGGCAATTGCAGGCTGAACGTGGTGCCTTTGCCAACCACGCTTTCACAGCTGATACGTCCACCATGGCGCTCCACCACCGCTTTGACCATGGTCAGCCCAAGCCCCAAACCTTCGCTGCCCTGGGCGGAATCAAAGCGCCGGTATTGGCTGAACAACTCGGGCAGGTCCTCTGCCGCAATCCCAGGCCCCTGGTCACTCATACGACATTCCAACCAGCCCTGCGCACTGCTGTGTCTGAGCCGGACAGTGGTGCCGGAGGGCGAATACTTGATGGCGTTCTCCAGCACATTAAATAATGCCCGCGTGAGCAGTGACTGATCCGCAGACACCATGCCCTCATCGGCTTCATCCAGATCGTGAACCAGGTGGATACCCTTGAGCTGGGCAATCAACGCGACTTGATCAAAGGCATCCATGACCAACATGGCGAACAACGTTGGCTGGAACTGGTAACCGTCAGCCTCGGCCTTGGCCAGTTGCACAAAGGATTCCGTGAGGCTCAAGGCGCGACGAACTTGCTGTTCGATTTGGGCGAACACTTGGGACTCGCCGTTATGCACATCCAGCAGCGCCAGGATCGCCGAGTGTGGTGCACGCAGGTCGTGGGAGAGGAACCGTAACATCGTCTCGCGATGTTGCTGGGCTTCGCGCTCCTTGCTCAAGTCCGTCAGGCTCAGCAGCCAGCCCAGTGCGACATCGCCTTCGGCCGGCAACAAGGGCGCCAACTCCATGCGCAGGCTGCGTTGGTGGATATCCCGGAACTCGACCAGCTCCAGCGCCGAGAGGGCAGGGCGCACGCCATTGTGCAGCGGCGGGTAGCCCAGGTCGGCCAACTGCTCCAGCAGGTTTTCGGTAACAAGGTCATTGCCGAACACGTCACGGGCGATACGGTTGGCCAACAGGATATTGCCCTTGGGGTCGGTGATCAACGTTGCCACCGGCAGGCATTCCAAGCCATCGGCCATAAAGCGCCGCGTGTCACGCGTGCGGCTTACGGCCTGCTCCAGGGCAAAGATACGCGCCTGCAAGACATCACCCCTGCTGGCGGGCGCACGGCGGCGTTCGGGCAGGACTTTGGGTTCGTTGTCCAGGCGCGCCAGTTCCCAGCCGAAGTAGGCGAGGATCACACTGAGGCGACGCCAGTTCCAAATCAGGTAACTGAGCAGCAAACCGATCAAGCAGGCCGCGGGCGACCACCAGTGACCCAGGCGCAACAGGGCCAAGGAACCCAGCAGTGCGGCAGACATGCAGCCCAGGGTCATCCACAACGCGTAGCGCGGACTGTAGAGCAGCAAGCCCAACAGCAATGCCACCAGGGACGTCGCCATAAGCGCCGCGAGCCATCCCGGCAAATCGACAATGCTGCGGCCTTGAAGCAAGCCATTGAGTACGTTGGCTTGGATCTCCACGCCCGCAGTGGTGCCAACCGTGGAGGACAGCGGCGTGACAAAACGATCGCCCAAGCCTGAAGCTGTTGACCCCACCAAAATCAGGCGACCGCGCAACTGCTCGGGCGGTACTTCACCGCGCAGAACGCTGACGTAGGACACGCTAGGAAAATGGGTGTGTGGTGCGATGAATGGGATGCGAATCGAGTGTTCACGGTGCCAGTGTTGGGTGAGCGCCTGCAGAGGCTCACCCGGCATCTCTGACAACTCGCCGCTCATCTCGTAGGCCAGCCAAGCCAGTTGGGGCGCCGTGGCGTCTGGTGGACCTTCACGCAGGTACAGGCTGCGGACCACACCGTCGTTGTCGGCCTCCACATTGATATGGCCCACACCCTTGGCGCATTTATGCAGCGGCTGCATCTGTGCGCTGGGTTGGCTGTAGCTCGCCGTGCCCTCACGCACCAGCGGCAGCAACACATTGCCGGCATTGCAGACCGCCTCTGCCAGGCGTTTGTCATTGGTCGGGTCGCCGGCTTCACTGAAGATCACATCGAACAGGATACCCGCCGGTTGTGCCGCATTGAGACGATCGATCAGGTCAGCATGCAAACTGCGCGGCCAGGGCCATTGACCGAGCTTTTTCAGGCTGGGGTCGTCGATGGTCACCAGCAGGATACGCGGGTCTACCGGTAGCGGGGTGAGGCGGCGCAGGCTGTCATACAACGGATTATTCAGCGCCAGGCCAGGGCTCAAGGACAGGTAAGCGGTGATCGGCAATAGCAGCAAGCCAATCCACAGCCACTCGCGCACTAAGCCGTGGAACAGGCGCTGGGCATGGGTAGGTTGGCGTTTCTCGGCCTTGCCCCAAAGCATCATAGGTCAACGTGCCTGGGCGGTGGGTGGGTAGTAGAAGATGTCATAGACCCCGGTTTCTCCCTCCAGGCCGTTTTCATCGTATGCCGACAAGCGCACGTGATAGAACGAGGCTTTGAGCCCAGTGAAGCTCATTTTCGGCGTGCTGGAAAAGTTTTCCTGCTTGATGTTCATAAAGGCTTTATCAGTGGCGACTTGGGCGCGGTACCGATGGGCACCCGGCAGTGGCCGAAGGTACAGACTCCAGACCGGCGCATCGCCCTTTTGGCCATCCTGCCCCACGAGCTTCGGTGCGGTAAGCAACTCAACGGGTTTCAAATCACCGTGTTTCTTGAACAGCAAACCTTGCCGGGCGCCCACGTTGACCTCCTGTTCCACGGTCCGGGTCTTAGTCTCGCGATTGACGGCGACCTGACCGTCCAACACTTCGAGTACCGATTGCTCAGTGTCGTTACGCACCCGAAAGTGTGTGCCTCGTACACCCAGCACACCCACGGGGGTGACGATCTGGAAACGGTCATGTTCGCTGGCGCGCTTGATCACATACGCTTCCGCCTGGCCCTGATCGAGTACAACCTGGGGAATCGACTGCTTCTTTTCCAGATGCAATCGCACCTGGGAACTGGAAGGTAATACCACCCGGGATCCGTCACCGAGCAACAAGCTGACGAACGCCGACGCCGATGTCTTTACACCTTCCTGTTCATCAATGGTCATGCCTTCCAGCAAAGGGCTTGCCTTGCCTTTGGTATCGAGTTTCCACGCTTCCCCGGTGAGGTGCTGAACCACTGCCGGTAGAGGCTGGGCTCGGCACAGAAAGTCGTCATCAATGTAAGGCGAACGATTCTTGGCAGCAGCCCCCACAGAGCCGACCGCCATGATCAGCAGTGGGGGGAGGGCGCGGCGTAAGCGGTTCGGTGAAAGGATCATGATGCTCATCAAGGTCGGGGTTCCAGAGGGCGTCGGCTATCAGCGCACAGGAGTTTACGACAGCGCATGCGTCGGCTGATCCTTTTCCTTATGGTCGGGAGCCGGTATCTTTCCCACATAGGTCGCGACGACTTTCAGTGGGTTCACCCCTCATTGATCCCAGCGTACCGAGAGATCCAAGGGGTCGACGAATCTGAGCACAATTCTTCAGATTCAACGGCCGGCATCTGCGCAGTACGTGCCCATCAATAACACCAGGCTGACGGCTGCCGTACTCTTTAAGTAGAAAGGACCCACCCATGCGTGTCGCAATACTGGATGACGAACCCGCGGAACTGCGCCGGGTGGAACAGACACTGCGACAAATCCCCAGCACCGCCGAACACCCCTGGACCCTGCATTGCTTCGAACGCGGTGAAGACCTGCTTCGCCAACTGCGCCGGGAAACGTTCGACCTGTTGATACTCGACTGGCAATTGCCCGATATCACCGGGATTGCATTGCTACGCTGGACCCGCGAACACATGGAGTCGCCTCCTGCCGTCATCATGCTCACCAGCCGTGACGCCGAGAGTGATATCGTCACTGCGCTGAACAGCGGTGCGGATGACTACGTCAGCAAACCCTTTCGCCCCAATGAACTGAAGGCGAGGGTCACGGCGGTTCTGCGTCGCCACGGCCTGCAGAAATCCGCCAACCATGAAGTGCAAAGCTTCAACGACCTGACCTTCGATGACGCAGAATTGACCGTCACCCGCGCGGGTAAACCTATCAACCTGACCGAGCGAGAGTACCGACTGGCCAGTTGCTTATTTGCCAATTTGGCGCGACCACTGTCTCGCGAGTACCTCTACGAGCGGTTCTGGACCCATGAAGAAATAGTGTCCTCACGTCCGCTGGATACGCATATCTACCGGTTGCGCAATAAGCTGGGGCTCACCGCCGATCGCGGTTGGCAGCTGCTGACCATCTATGGGTATGGGTACCGATTGGAGAGCGTGGCGACTGTTTCGGAAAGCTAAAAACGCTGATGTTCCACGTGGAGCAATTTCTAGATCACTGAACACTGCCCAATAAAAAAGGCCAACGCTTAGCGTTGGCCTTTTTTGGTTTGGCTGTTTGCCTGAATCAGAAGTCCAGGTTAGACACCGCCAACGCATTGCTCTCGATGAAGTCACGACGAGGCTCGACCGCATCACCCATGAGGGTGTTGAAGATCTGGTCCGCGCCAATGGCGTCTTCGATGGTCACGCGCAGCATACGACGCTGAGCCGGATCCATAGTGGTTTCCCACAGTTGATCCGGGTTCATTTCGCCCAGACCTTTGTATCGCTGGATAGTGTGACGCTTGGTGCTTTCGGCCATCAGCCAGTCGAGGGCTTCCTTGAACTCCTTGACCTGCTTCTTGCGTTCGCCACGCTGAATATAAGCACCGTCGTCCAGCAGGGTGCTCAGTTGCGCGCCCAGGGTAACCACGGTCTTGTAGTCATTGCTGCCGAAGAAGTCGCGGTTGAAGGTGACGTAGTTCGACAGGCCGTGGGAGATCAATTCGACCTCTGGCAGCCAGACGTTACGTTCACGGTCTTCACGCAGGCTGGCTTTGTACACCAGGCCGGACTTCTCCGAAGTGCGCAGGCGGGTTTCGTATTGAGCCAGCCAATTCTGCATGTGGGCGTGATCACCCAATTGCTCCAGACTCACGGACGGCAGGTAGATGAAGTGCTCGGTCAGTTCCTGCGGGTACAGGCGCGACAGACGCTTGAGGGTCTTCATTACCATGCGGAAATCGTTAACCAGACGCTCCAACGCCTCACCGGAGATACCCGGCGCTTCGTCGTTCAAGTGCAGGCTGGCATCTTCCAAGGCCGACTGCGTCATGTACTCTTCCATGGCGTCGTCGTCTTTGATGTATTGCTCTTGCTTGCCTTTTTTCACTTTGTACAACGGCGGTTGGGCGATGTAGATATAGCCGCGTTCGATCAGCTCAGGCAACTGACGGAAGAAGAAGGTCAGCAGCAGGGTACGGATGTGCGAACCGTCGACGTCAGCATCGGTCATGATGATGATGTTGTGATAACGCAGCTTGTCGATGTTGTATTCGTCACGACCGATACCGCAACCCAACGCCGTGATCAAGGTGCCAACTTCCTGGGAAGAAATCATCTTGTCGAAGCGCGCCTTCTCGACGTTGAGGATCTTACCCTTCAACGGCAGGATGGCCTGGGTGCGACGGTTACGACCCTGCTTGGCGGAACCGCCAGCAGAGTCACCTTCCACCAGGTACAGTTCGGAGAGGGCAGGGTCCTTCTCCTGGCAGTCAGCGAGTTTGCCCGGCAGGCCGGCAATGTCCAACGCGCCTTTACGACGGGTCATTTCACGGGCCTTACGCGCGGCTTCACGGGCACGTGCAGCGTCGATCATCTTGCCGACGACCAACTTGGCTTCGTTCGGGTTCTCCAGCAGGAAGTCGGAGAAGTACTTGCCCATCTCCTGCTCCACTGCGGTCTTCACTTCGGAAGACACCAGCTTGTCTTTGGTCTGGGAGCTGAACTTCGGATCCGGTACTTTCACCGAGATAATCGCGGTCAAGCCTTCGCGGGCATCGTCACCGGTGGTGGCAACTTTATGCTTCTTCGCCAGGCCTTCGGCTTCGATGTAGGTGTTCAGGTTACGCGTCAGTGCCGAACGGAAACCCACCAGGTGAGTACCGCCATCGCGCTGAGGAATGTTGTTGGTGAAGCACAACAGGTTCTCGTTGAAGCTGTCGTTCCACTGCAGGGCGATTTCCACGCCAATGCCGTCTTCACGCTGGATGTTGAAGTGGAACACCTGGTTGACCGCAGTCTTGTTGGTGTTCAGGTATTCAACGAACGCACGCAAGCCGCCTTCGTACTTGAACAGCTCTTCCTTGCCGCTGCGCTCGTCCTTGAGGACGATACCCACGCCGGAGTTAAGGAACGACAGTTCACGAATACGCTTGGCCAGGATGTCCCAGCTGAAGTGAATATTCTTGAAGGTTTCAGCCGATGGCTTGAAGTGAATCTGGGTGCCGGTGGTTTCACTGTCGCCGACGATTTTCATCGGTTCTTGTGGAACGCCGTGAACGTAGGTCTGTTCCCAGATCTTGCCGCTGCGGCGCACAGTCAGGATCAGCTCTTCGGACAGTGCGTTCACTACCGAAACGCCCACACCGTGCAAACCGCCGGAGACTTTATAGGAGTTGTCGTCGAACTTACCGCCAGCGTGGAGCACGGTCATGATGACCTCTGCCGCCGAAACGCCTTCTTCTTTGTGCACGTCTACCGGAATGCCGCGACCGTTGTCGCGTACGGTAATCGACTCATCCGGGTGGATGATAATGCTGATGTCGTCGCAGTGACCGGCCAGAGCTTCGTCGATGGAGTTGTCGACCACCTCGAACACCATGTGGTGCAGACCGCTACCGTCATCAGTGTCGCCAATGTACATACCGGGACGTTTGCGTACGGCATCCAAACCTTTCAGCACTTTAATGCTGGTCGAGTCGTACGTGTTTTCTTCGCTCATGCCTTCACTCCCGATGGTCGTGGGTCTGGGTGATACGGCCTTGTTCCACGTGGAACAAAGCGACTGGCGTTTCCGTCTGCCAGCCTTCCCTCAATAATTCGTGGTCTACACAGGTGATAAACACCTGGCAGCGTAATTCTTCCAACAAGCGGCATAGCGCGCGGCGGTGTTGCTCGTCGAGCTCAGACGGCAAGTCATCCACCAGATAAATACACTGACCGCGCCGGGCCTGACTAACCAAATGGCCCTGGGCGATCCGCAATGCACATACCACCAACTTCTGCTGGCCACGGGACAAGATATCCGCAGCATTGTGAGCGCCTAACCTAAGGCGCAAATCAGCTCGCTGGGGTCCGGCTTGGGTATGGCCAATTTGCTGATCCCGCTGCAAGGACGTTGCGAGCACTGCACTCAGCTCACGTTCTTTATCCCAACCACGGTAGTAACTCAGCGTCAGACCCTCGAGATCCAATAACTCACTCAAGGTCTGTTCAAAGACTGGTTTCAAGGCTTTGATATAGGCACGGCGGTATTCATCTATTTCATCGCTGGCCAGGCACAGTTCCCGGTCCCAGGCCGCTTGCGAAGCGGCGTCAAGTGTACCATGCCGCAGCCATGAGTTCCGCTGCCGCAGGGCCTTCTGCAAACGCTGCCACGTGGCCATGAACCGGGGTTCCACGTGGAACACTCCCCAATCGAGGAATTGCCTGCGGATTCTGGGCGCACCTTCCAATAGGCGGAAACTGTCAGGGTTGATCAATTGCAGCGGCAGGATCTCCGCCAGCTGCGCAGCACTGCGAGCATTTTGCCCGTCAATGCGAATTTGGAACTCTCCGCCACGATCACGGGAAATCCCCAGGCTGCTGTGCCCACCTTCTGCCAGTTCAACCTGGCCAAACACCGTGCATGCCAACTGCTCATACTGGATGACTGGTAACAAGCGAGCACTGCGAAAGGAACGGGCAAGCCCCAACAGGTGAATGGCTTCCAGCACGCTGGTTTTGCCACTGCCGTTGGCGCCGTGGAGGATATTGATGCGGGGGGAGGGGGAGAAGGTCACCGGGTGCAAATTGCGCACCGCGGTGACCGAGACGCGACTGAGGGACATCTAGCTTCTGCTGAGCATGGTTACAGGCGCATCGGCATGACAACATAAGCCGAGTCGTCGTTGTCGGATTCCTGTACCAGGGCGCTGCTGTTGGAGTCCGATAGAATCAGGCGAACCTGTTCGGTGGTCATCACACCCAGCACGTCCAGCAGGTAGCTCACGTTGAAGCCGATCTCCAGCGAACCGCCGTTGTAATCGACGCCCACTTCTTCTTCCGCTTCTTCCTGCTCCGGGTTGTTCGCCTGGATCTTCAACTGACCGTTGGCCAGTTGCAGACGGATACCGCGGTACTTTTCGTTGGACAGAATCGCGGTACGGCTAAACGCTTCGCGCAGTGCCTGACGATCACCGAGAACCAGCTTGTCGCCACCTTTAGGCAGCACGCGCTCGTAATCCGGGAATTTGCCGTCCACCAACTTGGAAGTGAAGGTGAACTCACCGGTGGTGGCGCGAATATGGTGCTGACCCAACACGATGCTGACATTGCCTTCCGGCTCGGTGAGCAGGCGCGCCAGCTCAAGGATACCCTTGCGTGGCACGATCACCTGGTGACGGTCCGGCTGGCCGATATCGGCGCGCATCGAACACATGGCCAGACGGTGACCGTCCGTAGCCACGGCGCGGATGATGCCTTCCGATACTTCCAACAGCATACCGTTGAGGTAGTAACGCACGTCCTGCTGGGCCATGGCGAAGCTGGTGCGCTCGATCAAGCGACGCAGCTTGCTCTGCTCCAGGCTGCAGGTCAGCGAGCCCGGGCCTTCTTCAACGGTCGGGAAATCATTCGCCGGCAACGTGGACAGGGTGAAACGGCTGCGGCCGGCCTTGACGACCAATTTCGCTTCATCAACCTTGATGTCGATCAGCGCGTCGTTCGGCAGGCTTTTGCAGATATCCATCAGCTTGCGCGCCGGTACGGTGATCTCGCCCGGCTCGGCAGGCTCTTCCAACTGCACACGACCGACCAGCTCGACTTCCAGGTCAGTACCGGTCAAGGACAATTGCTGGCCTTCGACTACCAGCAATACGTTGGAGAGCACCGGCAAGGTCTGTCGGCGCTCGACGACGCCTGCGACCAGTTGCAGGGGTTTCAACAGGGCTTCGCGTTGAATGGTGAAATGCATGGTCTAGTCCCTTGCCTTAATAAGCTGCGCTGGTGTCATCAAGTTGTCAGTGTACGCAGCAGGTTCTTGTAGTCCTCGCGAATATCCGCGTCGGATTCCTTAAGTTCGTTGATCTTGCGGCACGCGTGCAAGACCGTGGTGTGGTCGCGTCCGCCAAACACATCACCGATTTCCGGCAGGCTGTGGTTGGTCAACTCCTTGGAGAGGGCCATGGCCACCTGACGAGGACGTGCCACCGAGCGCGAGCGGCGCTTGGACAGCAGGTCGGAAATCTTGATCTTGTAGTACTCGGCCACGGTGCGCTGGATGTTATCCACACTCACCAGTTTGTCCTGCAGTGCCAGCAAGTCTTTGAGGGATTCGCGGATCAGCTCGATGGTGATGTCGCGGCCCATGAAGTGCGAATGCGCAATGACCCGCTTGAGTGCGCCTTCCAGCTCACGCACGTTGGAGCGGATACGCTGGGCGATGAAGAACGCTGCATCGTGCGGCAAATCGACTTTGGCCTGGTCGGCCTTTTTCATCAGGATCGCGACCCGGGTTTCCAGCTCCGGCGGCTCTACCGCAACGGTCAGGCCCCAGCCGAAGCGCGATTTAAGGCGTTCTTCCAGACCTTCGATTTCTTTCGGGTAACGGTCGCTGGTCAAGATGACCTGCTGGCCACCTTCGAGCAGGGCGTTGAAGGTGTGGAAAAACTCTTCCTGGGAACGCTCTTTGCGGGCAAAGAATTGAATGTCATCGATCAGCAACGCATCAACCGAGCGGTAGAACCGCTTGAACTCGTTGATCGCGTTGAGCTGCAGGGCCTTGACCATGTCAGCCACGAAGCGCTCCGAGTGCAGGTACACAACCTTGGCATTCGGGTTCTTCTTTAATAGGTGGTTACCCACAGCGTGCATCAAGTGGGTCTTACCCAAGCCAACGCCGCCATATAGGAAGAGCGGGTTGTAACCATGCTTGGGGTTATCGGCTACCTGCCAAGCGGCTGCACGAGCCAGTTGGTTGGATTTACCTTCAACGAAGTTCTCGAAGGTGAACGTACGGTTCAGGTAGCTGGTGTGCTTGAGCGCGCCTTCGACCTGCACGGTGCGCTGTTCGGCGCGGACCGGGGCCTGCTGGGAACTGGCGCCTGCCATTGGGTCGAAGCTGTCGCGGGACGGCTCTTCATTTATAGGCGCGTTTTTCTGCGACGCGGATTTCGAAGCCGTCTGGGCCACCGGTGCTGGCGAATTATTAACAGGCGCTGCTGCCTGTGCCTGCGAGGCACTAGCCGCCAATGGCGCGTTTGGCGCAGCGCGAGGCGCGGAGCTGCGTTTGCTGCCTATTAACAAGGAGAGCACGGGCGCGAGTCCGTTGCCATGTTCGTCGAGCAATTCGAGAACGCGGCTCAGGTACTTCTCGTTGACCCAGTCGAGAACAAAACGATTGGGCGCGTAGACACGCAACTCGTCGCCTTCGGCTTCGACCTGTAGCGGACGGATCCAGGTGTTGAATTGCTGGGCAGGCAGCTCATCGCGCAAAAGCTCCACGCACTGCTGCCAAAGTTCCACTGACACGGATATCCCCTAAGTTGAAAGCCGGTGAGGCAAAAACAGCCGCCATTGTAGCGGCGAGCCGTCCACTTATCCACATGTAGCTTGATCACAGGCCGGCCAAAATCAACGTCTTAACAGTAATAAAGGCGACCAATGGTCTGTGCATAAGCTCTGTGGATAAGCCTACCTAAGGTCGTTGTACAAGTGGGGTCGAAAGTCTGTGGGTAACTGGCCTGTGGATAACAACCCATTCCACACACAGCTTATCCGACAGCGCAGCACAGGCAGAGCACCGTTTCTCCCCCGTGTTGTCATTCTCTGTACATCAGGTGGAATATGGCCTCAAGGCAGTTATCCACAGATGAAGGCCTGCCTAGCTTTTATAAGCTTTACAGAAAAGCTTTAAATAACTTCCTTCTTTATTTTTATATTTATCCAATGACCGGTGAAAGCCTGGCGGGCAGAAATGACCGGATGGCCTGTGGAGATCTAATTAAAGGAAAAGCTGGTTGGAAATTGACCTAGAGGCTTGCTTTCACTAGAATCGCCGGTCTCTTAAAACGGGGGCCATTCCGGCCCGTTGTGGACGAACCAGGTAACAACGCCATGAAACGTACTTTCCAACCAAGCACCATCAAACGCGCCCGCACCCACGGTTTCCGTGCTCGCATGGCTACCAAGAACGGCCGTGCTGTCCTGTCGCGTCGTCGCGCCAAAGGTCGTGCGCGTCTGGCAGTTTGATAATCCGGTACTGGTGGTGAGTCAGGACTTCAGTCGGGAAAAGCGTCTGCTAACCCCCCGGCATTTCAAGGCAGTCTTTGACTCCCCCACCGGCAAGGTTCCGGGGAAAAATCTCCTGCTCCTTGCGCGTAACAACGATCTTGATCACCCCCGACTCGGGCTGGTGATCGGCAAGAAGAGCGTAAAGCTCTCCGTTGAGCGCAATCGCCTCAAGCGTCTGATGCGCGAATCGTTTCGCCTCCACCAGGACACTCTGGTTGGTTGGGATATTGTTATCGTCGCGCGCAAAGGCTTGGGGGACGTAGAAAACCCCGAATTGATTCAGCATTTCGGCAAGCTCTGGAAACGTTTGGCGCGTACCAACAAGCCAGCACCAGCAGTCAGCACCGAAACTGTAGGGGTAGACAGTCTTGATGCGTAAACTGGCCCTCGTTCCGATCCAGTTTTATCGCTATGCCATTAGTCCTCTGATGGCCAACCACTGTCGTTTCTACCCCAGTTGTTCCTGCTACGCGTTAGAGGCCATAGAAAACCATGGTCTTCTGCGCGGTGGCTGGCTGACCTTTCGTCGTTTAGGTCGCTGTCATCCGTGGAATCCCGGTGGTTATGACCCGGTTCCACCTATCCCTACCTCCCGTTCTTCTTCGATGGCCGAGTAATCATGGATATTAAACGCACGATCCTGATCGTCGCCCTGGCAATCGTGTCCTACGTCATGGTTCTTAAGTGGAACCAGGACTACGGCCAGGCTGCCCTGCCGACTCAGAATGTTGCTACCAACCAGGCTGCGCCGGCTATTCCGGACACCCCGCTGGGTAACAATGCGTCCGCGAGTGCCGATGTTCCCAGCGCGAATGGCGAGACAAGCGCCCCTTTAGAAACGCCAGTGGTCACCAATAAAGACCTCATCCACGTAAAAACGGATGTGCTCGACCTGGCTATCGACCCACAAGGTGGTGATATCGCGCAGTTGAAACTGCCGCTGTATCCACGTCGCCAAGACCATCCGGATGTTCCGTTCCAACTGTTCGATAACGGCGGTGAACGTACTTATCTGGCGCAAAGCGGCCTGACCGGCACCAATGGTCCGGATGCACGTGCTACCGGTCGTCCGGTTTATTCGACCGAACAAAAGACTTATCAACTGGCTGATGGCCAGAACCAGTTGAACGTCGACCTGAAATTCAGCCTCGACGGCGTCAATTACATCAAGCGCTTCAGCTTCACCCGTGGTCTGTACGACTTGAAGGTCACTTACCTGATCGACAACGAAAGCGACAAACCATGGAGCGGCAACCTGTTTGCCCAGCTCAAGCGTGACGCCAGTTCCGATCCTTCTTCCAGCACTGCCACCGGCACCGCGACTTACCTGGGCGCTGCCCTGTGGACAAGTAACGAGCCGTACAAAAAAGTGTCGATGAAAGACATCGACAAGGGCTCGCTGAAAGAGACCGTCCAAGGTGGTTGGGTAGCCTGGCTGCAGCACTACTTCGTGACCGCCTGGATCCCGAACAAGGGTGATGCAAACCTGGTTCAAACCCGCAAGGACAGCCAAGGCAACTACATCATTGGCTTTACGGGCCCGGCGTTGACCGTCGCACCCGGTGCCAAGGCTGAAACCAGCGCTACTCTGTACGCCGGCCCGAAAAGCCAGGCTGTGCTGAAAGAGTTGTCCCCAGGTCTGGAACTGACTGTGGATTACGGCTTCCTGTGGTTCATCGCCCAGCCGATTTTCTGGTTGCTGCAACATATCCACAGCATTGTGGGTAACTGGGGCTTCTCGATCATCTTCCTGACCATGCTGATCAAGGGGATCTTCTTCCCACTGTCGGCAGCCAGCTACAAGTCGATGGCGCGCATGCGTGCCGTAGCACCGAAACTGGCGGCGCTGAAAGAACAACATGGCGATGATCGGCAGAAAATGTCGCAGGCCATGATGGAGCTGTACAAGAAAGAGAAGATCAACCCGCTGGGTGGATGCTTGCCGATTCTTGTGCAAATGCCGGTGTTCCTGTCGCTGTACTGGGTTCTCCTGGAAAGCGTGGAAATGCGCCAGGCACCGTTCATGCTGTGGATAACTGACCTGTCGATCAAAGACCCGTTCTTTATCCTGCCGATCATCATGGGCGCGACCATGTTTATCCAGCAGCGCTTGAACCCGACTCCGCCGGATCCGATGCAGGCCAAGGTAATGAAAATGATGCCAATCATCTTCACCTTCTTCTTCCTGTGGTTCCCTGCTGGTCTGGTGCTGTACTGGGTGGTCAACAACGTGTTGTCGATCTCTCAACAGTGGTACATCACACGTAAAATCGAAGCGGCTACCGCAAAAGCCGCGGCGTAATTTACTCTGTGGATAACCACTCAAGACGCCCCCTAGTGGGGCGTTTTGCTTTCCGTCACTTTAGTTCTGGAACCTGCTGATGAGCGCTCCTCGTGAAACCATCGCTGCTGTCGCTACCGCTCAGGGTCGCGGCGGTGTCGGTATCGTTAGAATTTCCGGGCCGCTCGCAAGCGTTGCAGCCAAGGCTATCAGCGGTCGCGAGTTGAAGCCGCGGTATGCCCATTACGGCCCGTTCCTGGATGCAGACGAAACGGTGCTGGACGAAGGCTTGGTCCTTTATTTCCCTGGGCCCAATTCCTTTACCGGGGAAGATGTCCTGGAATTGCAGGGCCACGGCGGCCCGGTTGTGCTGGATATGTTGCTGCAGCGTTGCCTGCAACTGGGCTGCCGCTTGGCCAGGCCTGGCGAGTTCAGCGAACGCGCCTTTCTCAACGACAAGCTCGACCTGGCCCAGGCTGAGGCCATTGCTGATTTGATCGAAGCCAGTTCTGCACAGGCTGCACGCAACGCACTGCGCTCGCTGCAGGGCGCGTTCTCGCTGCGTGTGCATAACCTGACCGAACAACTGATCAGCCTACGCATATACGTCGAGGCCGCGATTGATTTTCCCGAGGAAGAAATCGATTTCCTCGCCGATGGCCATGTCTTGGCGATGCTCGATAAAGTCCGTGACGAGTTATCCACAGTGTTGCGTGAAGCCGGGCAAGGTGCGCTGCTGCGTGACGGCATGACAGTGGTGATTGCTGGACGGCCCAATGCAGGCAAATCCAGTCTGTTGAATGCGCTGGCGGGCCGTGAGGCTGCCATCGTTACAGAGATCGCCGGCACCACCCGGGATATCCTGCGCGAACATATCCACATCGACGGCATGCCACTGCACGTGGTCGACACCGCCGGTTTGCGCGACACCGATGACCAGGTGGAAAAGATCGGCGTGGAACGCGCGCTCAAGGCCATCGGCGAAGCGGATCGAGTTCTGCTGGTAGTGGATGCGACGGCGCCCGAGGCTGTGGATCCTTTCGCATTATGGCCGGAGTTCCTTGAGCAACGGCCGGACCCGGCCAAGGTCACCTTGATTCGCAACAAAGCCGACCTGACGGGTGAAGCCATTGCGATGGAAACCAGCGCGGATGGCCACGTCACGATTAGCCTGAGCGCCAAGTCGGCGGGTGAAGGCCTGGAACTGCTGCGCGAGCACCTCAAGGCCTGTATGGGCTACGAGCAGACCTCGGAAAGCAGCTTCAGTGCGCGCCGTAGGCACCTGGAGGCGTTGGGCCACGCGAGCGCAGCGTTGGAGCACGGCCGGGCACAGCTGACCTTAGCGGGGGCAGGGGAGCTGCTGGCGGAGGATCTGCGTCAGGCGCAGCAGCTGTTGGGAGAGATCACCGGTGCATTCAGCTCCGATGATTTGTTAGGCCGGATCTTTTCCAGCTTCTGCATCGGCAAATAAAAAAGTTATCCACACGCCCTGCAGGCATTGGCTTGGCAGCGATAGCGGCCTGAAGAACACCACATTCTTCAGGCCCTCACCCATCACCAGTTGTACGAAACCGTCCCAAGCAGCGTGCGGCTGTCCCCCCAATAGCAGCGGCCCGCGTCGTTGCAACCAGATACATATTCCTTGTCGAACAGGTTCTTGGCGTTCACATCCACAGACCAATGTTTATCGATTTGATAGCCAACGGCTGCATCCACCAAGGTTACGCTGCCTGCATCCAACTTCCCGTAGAGCGTTGGCGCGGTGTAGGAAAAGGTGCTGTCGAAATAACGCACACCGCCGCCCAGGGACAAACCTTTGAGTTGGCCATCAAGGAAGCGGTACTTGCCCCATACCGAAGCCTGGTTGCGTGGAACCCCCGTCATCTGGTGCCCTTCGACCAGCGATGTAGCCGAATCCTTGGTAATCCGAGCGTCAGTGTAGGTGTAAGCGGCCGTCACATTCAGGTTGGGGGTGATGTTGCTGTTCACCTCGACTTCCGCACCTTTGGCCCGGCTTTCGCCCACCTGGCGATAACTGTTGGTGGTGGCGTCGAGGTAAGTGTCGTCTTCCTTGCGCAGGTCATACACCGACAGGGTCATCGCCGTATCCCAGCCGATCGGCTCGTACTTCACACCCACTTCGTACTGACTGCTGGTAATCGGCTTCAGCGGTGACCCGGCATTGGAGATCTGCTGCACCGGCACAAATGCGGTGGAGTAGCTGACGTACGGCGTCAGGCCGTTGTCGAACTGGTACATCACCCCGCCTTGGTAGGTGAACTTGCGGTCTTCCGAGCCGGTGTTACTGGCCTTGTTGACCTTGTCGCGGAAATCGCTGTCGACCCAATCCTGACGGCCACCCAGCAGGAACAGCCAGTGGTCGTACTTGCTCTGGATCTGTGCATAAACGCCCTTCATCTGCTGCTCGAGCAAGGTGTTTTGCACTGCCACCGGCGTAAGCGGATCACGCAGATACACGGGGTTATACACATTGATGGTGCCGGCGAAACCGGCGTCCCAATCCTGATTGAACGAAGTGCGGTCATAGCTGGCACCCAACAGCACCGTGTTTTCCAGGCCGCCTACCTGGAATTTGCCTTCCAACTGGTTATCCAGGGAATACACCATCGACTTGTTGTAGCGGTCATAGGCGGTCATGTTCAGTTGCGTACCAAACCCGCGGTTATTCAGCGCGCTGGGCCAAGTTTCATGGCGGTTGATGCGCGACTGCATATACCGCGAGTTCTGGCGGAACTGCCAATCGTCGTTGAAGCTGTGGCTGAATTCGTAACCGGTGCTCCAGGCTTCGCGTTCAAATGTGTTCCAGTCCGGGTCGCCGAGCATGGTGTGCTTGGATAGCTTGCCATTGGGATTTGTCAGCAAGGTGCCGGCAGCCGGTAGGCCAAGTTCGAGATTGGTGTGGTCCTTTTGATAATTAGCCAACAGGGTAAGGGTGTTGTAGTCGTCGAAATTCAGGGTCAGTGATGGCGCGATGTACAGGCGATCATCTGGCACATGGTCGGTCTGCGTGTCGGATTTGCGACCGAGCATCACAACCCGGCCAAGAATATTGCCGCTGTCATTGAGCGGCCCCGAGATATCCACACCCAGCTGACGCCGATTATTGGAGCCATACCCCAGCTGGACTTCACCTTGCGGCGTGGCTGTCGGGTGCTTGCTCACCAGGTTCACCAAACCGCCAGGTGCGTTTTCGCCGTAGAGCAGGGAAGAGGGGCCACGGAAGATTTCGACGCGCTCCAGGCCATACGGCTCACTGGTGGTGTCATACCGATTGCCTTGTACACGTAGGCCATCTCGCAGCAAACCGTAGCCATAATCGGTGGCATTGAAACCACGAATGAAGAACAGGTCACCCGCCAGACCGTCGCCGGCAGCAAAGGGTGGCGCAAAGATACCTGGCACGTAGCCCAACACTTCCGTCAGGGTCTGTGACTTCTGGTCCTTGATGCGCTGACCGGTGACTACGGATACCGAACGCGGTGTTTCTGACAGAGGCGTACTGGTCTTGGTACCGACGCGGCTGTTTTGTGCCTTGTAGCCCACATCCCCGGCGATCTCCTGGTTAAAACCGTCTTGTTGATAAGTGCTGACGGTGGTGGGCGCAAGCGTGAGTTGCCCAGCAGGAACGGCCTGCAGGACATAGCTGCCGGGCGCCTGGGCTACCGCTTGTAACCCCGAGTTCTGCAGCAACAGCGCAAAGCCTTGCTCTACCGAATACTCGCCTTCAAGCCCGGTCGAGTTCAAACGCGCGGTTTGCTGGGGCGAAAAAGATAGAATCACATTCGCCCGAGCGGCAAATTGGCTCAACGCATTGTCCAGGGGCCCCGCCGCAATAGCGTAGTGCTGCACCGCGCTGGCGGCCAGGACATCGGTGGATAATAAAATACCGCCGGTGGCTGCCGTGCCGAGTAGCAGGCTGCACGTCATACCGTGGTAGGAAAGTCGCTGGCGGAGCTTGGAAGGGAGGCGCATAAGTGGATAAGCCCTGAAGGTGGCGTCGTGATTACCTGTAGGGCCGTGTCAGGTCTGAAAAAGATAACCCTTGTGCGGATATTTTTTGCAATCAACCGATTCGTTTCACTGAAACCCAATAGCGGGTGAAGTACTTCACCTGGATTGGCAGGGTTGCCTGCAGATTGGCCAGTACCGCATCGGTGGAATCCAGGCGGAAGGTCCCGGAGACACGCAGGCGTGCCGACGCCAAGTCGCATTGCAGGACGCCCGGGCGGTAGCGGGCGAGGTCTTCGATCACATCCCCGAGGCGAGCGTCCAATACGATCAACTGACCATCGACCCACGCCGCTTGTGAGCCGCGGTACGCGTGGTTAAGCCCCACGTGTTGGCGATCGAAGTCAGCGCTTTCACCGGCACTGAGTAGCCGCGCGTGATTGGGTTGGTCACCAGGCGCTACGCTCACCCGATCCTCGAGGACGCCGACACGTGTGGAGTCTGGCAACTGGCGCACGGTGAAGGTGGTGCCCAGGGCTTGGATTCGGCCTTGGCGGGTCTCGACATAAAATGGCGTCTGGCCACCCCGCTTGCCGGTGTGGATAAGTACTTCACCTTCACGCAGGCGAATCAAACGCTGGCGCCCATCGAATACCACATCAATTGCCGTACGGGTGTTCAGATCAATCCGCGTACCGTCAGCCAGCTCGATACGCCGGCGCTCTCCCACGGACGTCCGGTAGTCGGCCCATACATTGGCCAGGGGCGTGTGTTGCTGGACATTCCAGCCGAGATACCCGGTACCGCCGAGCACCAGCATCCACTTCAACACCTGGCGTCGTTGCTGGCCGGTCGACAAGGCGCGGCGGGTGAAATCCTGGGGCAGGGCGCCGAGACTGCGCTGCAACTGCTCCATCTGGTTCCACGCGGCCTGATGGGACGGATCGCCGTTTAGCCATTGTTGCCAGGCTTGGCGCTCGGCGGCGGTAGGGGTTTGGGATTGAAACTGCACATACCAACTGGCAGCGGCCTCAAAGGTTTTGCGATCAGGCGCCGCCATTACAAGCTGGCCATGATCAATGCGCATTCGGTCAATGCACGGATCATGTGTTTCTTTACCGTGGTCAGTGAAACCTGAAGCTGATCGGCAATCTGTTGATAAGTCAGGCCCTCGATCTGCGACAGCATAAATATCCGCCGTGCTCGCTCGCCGAGTGCCGACAAGGCTTTATCCACAGCCACCAACGTTTCGATGATGATGGCTTTGTCTTCTTCGCTGATGGCTATGGCTTCAGGCCGTTCGGCCAAGGTTTGCTTATAGGCCTGTTCGATGGCATGTCGACGGTAACGATCAATCACCAAGCCCCTGGCAATGGTCGCCAAATAGTCTCGCGGTTCAACGATCTGCCCCGCATGCCGCCCGCCCAGGATGCGCACGAACGTGTCGTGCGCCACATCGGCCGCATCGCAGGCGTTATGCAACTTCCCTTTGAGCCACCCGTGCAGCCAGGAATGGTGCTGCTCATAGATGTTCTGGACCGCAGCCGTGTGTGAAGAAGGGGACATAGGGCATGACAAGGTAGGTTAATGATAATCGCTATTATTAACTGCCCTGTCGTTTTCTCACAATAGATCTCTTTTTTGCTGGGCTCATCACCGAGTGGAGGTTTCTGTTGGCGTTGTCGTGGACCGAATACAGACAGCATCACCGATTTCTGTGGATTAAGCCCTGTGAATAACCGCCCCTGTGCCCAGTTGATAACAGGGCCTGAAACCTGAGCAAAAACCCCTCTGTGGATAACCATACGTTTAATCCACAGGCTTAAAGCACTTATCCAAGGGCCTCGTTGGTACATGACCACAGACTTTTGAATCGCTGTACATACCGTAGATAAAGGCCTGCGTAGATCTATCCACAGAAATAGGGTTCAGTAGAAATAAACATAAAAACAAAGATTTAATAAATTTCTCTCTTTTAATTTCTATTGTCTGTGATTCATCCACAGCTGGTTAAATTTTGTGCAAAGGGTTCTTTAGGAAGGGCTAAGTCCCTATACTTGCCGCCAAAGCTCTAAAACCAGCTCAATCAATCAATTCCTAATTACCTACATAAGCAGGCACGAGGTGCGTGGTGGATTTCCCTTCCCGTTTTGAAGTGATCGTCATCGGCGGCGGTCATGCCGGTACCGAGGCAGCACTGGCGTCAGCACGCATGGGCGTAAAAACCCTGTTGTTGACGCATAACGTGGAGACCCTCGGCGCCATGAGTTGCAACCCTGCCATCGGTGGGATCGGCAAAAGCCATCTGGTCAAGGAAATCGACGCCCTTGGCGGCGTAATGGCCATGGCTACCGACAAAGGTGGTATCCAATTCCGCGTGCTCAACAGCCGCAAGGGCCCGGCCGTAAGGGCCACTCGGGCACAAGCCGACCGCATTCTGTACAAGGCTGCGGTGCGCGAAACCCTGGAAAACCAGCCGAACCTGTGGATATTTCAACAAGCCGCCGATGACCTGATCGTCGAGCAGGACCAGGTACGCGGTGTTGTCACGCAAATGGGCCTGCGTTTCTTCGCAGAATCCGTGGTGTTGACCACCGGTACGTTCCTTGGCGGACTTATCCACATCGGTATGCAGAATTATTCCGGGGGTCGTGCCGGTGATCCGCCGTCGATTGCCCTGGCAAAACGACTGCGTGAATTGCCGCTGCGTGTCGGCCGCCTCAAAACCGGGACCCCGCCGCGTATCGACGGGCGTTCTGTGGATTTTTCGGTGATGACCGAGCAAGCCGGCGATACACCTATCCCGGTCATGTCGTTCATGGGCTCCAAGGAGCAGCACCCGAAACAGGTGAGCTGCTGGATTACCCACACCAATGCCCGCACCCACGAAATCATTGCCGCGAACCTTGATCGTTCGCCGATGTATTCCGGGGTGATCGAAGGCATCGGCCCGCGTTACTGCCCGTCGATCGAAGACAAGATCCACCGCTTTGCCGACAAAGAAAGCCACCAGGTCTTCATCGAGCCCGAAGGCTTGACCACTCACGAGCTGTACCCAAACGGGATTTCCACTTCCCTGCCGTTCGACGTGCAAATCCAGATCGTGCAATCGATTCGCGGCATGGAAAACGCGCACATCGTGCGTCCGGGCTACGCCATCGAGTATGACTACTTCGACCCGCGTGACCTGAAGTACAGCCTCGAAACCAAAGTGATCGGCGGCCTGTTCTTCGCCGGGCAAATCAACGGCACCACCGGTTATGAAGAAGCTGGCGCCCAAGGTTTGCTGGCCGGTACCAACGCAGCATTGCGCGCACAGGGCAAAGACAGCTGGTGCCCGCGTCGCGATGAAGCGTACATCGGTGTATTGGTCGACGACCTGATTACCTTGGGGACCCAGGAACCGTACCGGATGTTTACTTCCCGGGCGGAATATCGCCTGATCCTGCGTGAAGACAACGCTGACCTGCGCCTGACCGAGAAAGGTCGCGAACTGGGCCTGGTCGATGACGCCCGTTGGGCCGCCTTCTGCAAAAAACGCGAAAGCATTGCATTGGAAGAACAGCGCCTGAAAAGCACCTGGGTCCGCCCGGGCACCGAGCAAGGCGACGCGATTGCCGAAAAATTCGGCACACCGTTGACCCACGAATACAACTTGCTGAACCTGCTGTCCCGTCCGGAAATCGACTACGCTGGTCTGGTCGAAGTGACAGGCCAGGGTGCAGAAGACCCACAGGTTGCCGAGCAGGTCGAGATCAAGACCAAATACGCCGGTTACATTGACCGCCAACAGGACGAGATCGCCCGCCTGCGCGCCAGTGAAAACACCAAGCTGCCTGTGGATATCGACTACTCCGGGATTTCCGGGCTGTCGAAGGAAATTCAAAGCAAGCTGGGGATAACTCGGCCAGAGACCCTGGGCCAGGCTTCACGTATCCCCGGTGTTACCCCTGCAGCGATTTCGCTGTTGATGATCCATTTGAAAAAACGCGGCGCGGGCCGTCAGTTGGAGCAAAGCGCTTGAGTTCGTTGGTCACCTCGCAACACGCCGAAGAGTTATCCACAGGTGCACGCCAGTTGGGTGTCGACCTGACCCCTGTCCAGCACGAATTGCTACTGGGCTACCTGGCCCTGTTGATCAAGTGGAACAAGGCTTACAACCTGACTGCAGTGCGCGATCCCGACGAGATGGTGTCACGCCATCTGCTCGACAGCCTGAGCGTCATGCCGTTTATCGAAAACGGTCGCTGGCTCGACGTAGGCAGTGGCGGTGGCATGCCCGGCATTCCGCTGGCAATCCTGTTTCCCGAGTCGCAAGTGACGTGCCTGGACAGCAACGGCAAGAAGACCCGCTTTCTGACCCAGGTCAAACTCGAACTCAAGCTGGACAACCTGAACGTTATCCACAGTCGCGTCGAAGCCTTCACGCCTGAACAGCCTTTCAACGGAATTGTGTCCCGGGCGTTCAGCAGTATGGAGAACTTCAGCAACTGGACCCGCCACCTGGGCGACCGCGACACCCGCTGGCTGGCAATGAAGGGCGTCCATCCAAGCGATGAGCTGTTAGCATTGCCGGCAGACTTCCACCTCGATAGCGAACACGCCTTGGCCGTACCCGGTTGCCAAGGCCAACGCCATCTGCTGATACTGCGCCGCACGGCATGATTGGGAACACAAGCAAGAATGGCTAAGGTATTCGCGATAGCGAACCAGAAAGGTGGCGTGGGCAAAACCACCACCTGCATCAACCTCGCAGCTTCCCTGGTCGCTACCAAGCGTCGGGTGCTGCTGATCGACCTCGATCCACAGGGCAACGCCACCATGGGTAGCGGTGTGGATAAACACGGCCTGGAAAACTCGGTCTACGACTTGCTGATTGGCGAGTGCGACCTGGCCCAAGCCATGCACTACTCCGAGCACGGCGGTTACCAACTTTTGCCGGCCAACCGCGACTTGACCGCGGCGGAAGTGGTGCTGCTGGAAATGCAGATGAAAGAAAGTCGTCTGCGCAGCGCCCTGGCGCCGATCCGCGAGAATTACGATTACATTCTGATCGACTGCCCGCCGTCACTGTCGATGCTGACGTTGAACGCGTTGGTGGCTGCCGATGGGGTCATTATCCCCATGCAGTGCGAGTACTACGCGCTGGAAGGTTTGAGCGACCTTGTGGATAACATCAAGCGCATCGCCGAGTTGCTCAACCCTAACCTGCAAATTGAAGGTTTGTTGCGCACCATGTTCGATCCGCGCCTGAGCCTGATGAACGATGTGTCGGCGCAGCTCAAGGAACACTTCGGCGATCAGCTGTATGACACGGTGATCCCGCGCAACATCCGCTTGGCCGAAGCCCCGAGCTACGGCATGCCGGCCCTGGCGTACGACAAACAATCCCGTGGTGCCATCGCCTACCTGGCGCTGGCTGGCGAGATGGTTCGTCGCCAGCGCCGCAACTCACGCACCGCTGCAGCCCAGCCAACTTAAGGAATCCCCATGGCCGTCAAGAAACGAGGTCTAGGACGTGGTCTGGATGCACTGTTGAGTGGTCCGACCGTCACATCGCTTGAAGAACAAGCGGTGCAGGCCGACGAGCGCGAGCTGCAACACCTGCCGCTGGACCTGATCCAGCGCGGTAAATACCAGCCACGCCGGGACATGGACCCCCAGGCGCTGGAAGAACTGGCCAACTCGATCAAGGCCCAGGGCGTCATGCAGCCGATCGTCGTGCGCCCGATCGGTGGCGGCCGCTTTGAGATCATCGCCGGTGAACGCCGCTGGCGCGCGAGCCAGCAGGCCGGCAAGGAAACCATCCCCGCGATGGTGCGTGATGTGCCGGATGAAACCGCCATCGCCATGGCGCTGATCGAGAACATCCAGCGCGAAGACCTCAACCCGATCGAAGAGGCCATCGCCCTGCAGCGTTTGCAGCAGGAATTCCAGCTGACCCAGCAACAAGTGGCCGAGGCAGTGGGTAAATCCCGCGTGACCGTGTCCAACCTGCTGCGCCTGATCGCGCTGCCGGAAGTCATCAAGACCATGTTGTCCCATGGCGACCTGGAGATGGGCCACGCCCGTGCATTGCTCGGTTTGCCGGAAAATCAACAGGTTGAAGGGGCGCGACACGTTGTCGCACGGGGGCTCACCGTTCGTCAGACCGAGGCCCTGGTTCGTCAGTGGCTGAGCGGTAAACCCGCACCGGTCGAAGCGGCCAAACCTGATCCGGATATCGCACGTCTCGAGCAGCGCTTGGCCGAGCGCCTGGGCTCTGCGGTGCAAATTCGCCACGGTAAGAAAGGCAAAGGGCAATTAGTCATCGGATATAACTCTCTCGATGAGCTTCAGGGCGTCCTTGCCCACATCCGCTGAAACATTTGCTTATGTAGCGCGTGATCGGAAATCACTACCCGGCAGTTGAATAGGGGCAGAACCGCCCCTATACTCTGCGCGCATTTTGTCGGCACAAATTATGCCAAGTTATTGATTTCCGGCAGCCGACCATTGAGGAGCAAGAGTGATGGAAACCCGCACGCCAAACACGTTGCCGTTCCATCGCTTGGCCGTTTTCCCGGTTTTATTGGCTCAATTTGTCATTCTGCTGATCGCCGCGTTGGCGCTTTGGTATTGGCATGGAGTCGTAGCCGGATATTCAGGACTCTGCGGAGGCCTGATAGCCTTGCTGCCCAATATGTATTTTGCTCACAGGGCCTTTCGGTTTTCCGGCGCCCGAGCAGCCCAGGCTATCGTCCGGTCCTTTTATGCCGGCGAGGCGGGGAAACTGATTTTGACGGCAGTGCTGTTTGCACTGACCTTTGCAGGTGTGAAGCCATTGGCGCCGCTGGCTGTATTCGGCGTCTTCGTGTTGACCCAACTGGTCAGCTGGTTCGCTCCCCTGCTAATGAAAACAAGACTTTCGAAACCTTAGGGCGTTTGAGGCAACCATGGCAGAAACAACCGCTTCGGGCTATATCCAGCACCACTTGCAGAACCTGACCTTCGGTCAGCTTCCTAATGGCGGCTGGGGCTTTGCCCACTCCGCAGCAGAAGCCAAAGAAATGGGCTTCTGGGCTTTCCACCTGGATACTCTGGGCTGGTCGGTCGCATTGGGTCTGATCTTCGTCCTGATTTTCCGCATGGCGGCAAAGAAGGCAACGTCCGGTCAGCCAGGTGCCTTGCAGAACTTCGTTGAAGTACTGGTCGAATTCGTCGATGGCAGCGTGAAAGACAGCTTCCATGGCCGTAGCCCGGTGATTGCACCGCTGGCACTGACCATCTTCGTCTGGGTGTTCCTGATGAACGCCGTCGACCTGATCCCGGTCGACTGGATTCCTCAGCTGGCCATCCTGATCACCGGCGATGCGCACATTCCATTCCGTGCCGTATCGACCACAGACCCTAACGCCACCCTGGGCATGGCCCTGTCGGTGTTTGCGTTGATCATTTTCTACAGCATCAAGGTCAAGGGCATCGGCGGCTTCATCGGCGAACTGACCCTGCACCCGTTCGGCAGCAAGAACATCTTCGTTCAAGCACTGCTGATCCCGGTGAACTTCCTGCTGGAGTTCGTGACCCTGGTCGCCAAGCCGATCTCCCTGGCCCTGCGACTGTTCGGCAACATGTATGCCGGCGAGCTGGTGTTCATTCTGATCGCTGTGATGTTCGGCAGCGGTCTGCTCTGGCTTAGCGGCCTGGGCGTGGTTCTGCAGTGGGCGTGGGCGGTGTTCCACATCCTGATCATCACCCTGCAGGCCTTCATCTTCATGATGCTGACCATCGTCTACCTGTCGATGGCGCACGAAGAGAACCATTAAGGCCAGTCTCGACTAGTCTGATGTCCTTCCCGGTGAAACGGGAAGGTGGCCCACCAGGGCTATGAAACGATTTGTTTTACCGCTTTAAAATCTAAAAAACCTAAACCATACGACGTAAAAGTCGGGAGGAAAGATGGAAACTGTAGTTGGTCTAACCGCTATCGCTGTTGCACTGTTGATCGGCCTGGGCGCCCTGGGTACTGCCATTGGTTTCGGCCTGCTGGGCGGCAAATTCCTGGAAGGCGCTGCGCGTCAGCCAGAAATGGTTCCAATGCTGCAAGTTAAAATGTTCATCGTCGCCGGCCTGCTCGACGCCGTGACCATGATCGGCGTTGGTATCGCTCTGTTCTTCACCTTCGCGAACCCCTTCGTTGGTCAACTCGCTGGCTAATCACTCGAATTTTTCGAGTTGATTGGAGTGATGGACAACGAATGAGCGAGGTGTTGGCGTGAACATTAATGCAACCCTGATTGGCCAATCCGTTGCGTTCTTCATTTTTGTAGTGTTTTGCATGAAGTTCGTGTGGCCTCCGGTCATCGCGGCTTTGCACGAACGTCAGAAGAAGATCGCTGATGGCTTGGACGCTGCCAGCCGTGCAGCTCGCGACCTGGAGTTGGCCCAAGAGAAAGTGGGTCATCAACTGCGCGATGCTAAAGCACAGGCAGCTGAGATCATTGAGCAAGCCAAGAAACGCGGTAACCAGATCGTCGAAGAGGCTGTTGAAAAAGCCCGCGTCGAAGCTGACCGTGTGAAGGCTTCGGCTCATGCCGAGATCGAACAGGAACTGAACGGCGTCAAAGACGCGCTGCGTGCCCAACTGGGTGCTCTGGCGGTCGGCGGTGCTGAGAAGATCCTCGGTGCCACAATCGATCAAAACGCGCACGCGGAGCTGGTTAACAAACTGGCTGCTGAAATTTAAGCGAGGGCGATCATGGCAGAACTGACCACGTTGGCCCGACCTTACGCTAAGGCAGCCTTCGAGCACGCCCAGGCCCACCAGCAGCTGGCCTCTTGGTCAGCCATGCTCGGCCTGGCTGCAGCAGTGTCGCAAGACGACACCATGCAGCGCGTGCTCAAGGCCCCGCGCCTGACGAGCGCAGACAAGGCCGCCACTTTTATTGAAGTGTGCGGCGACAAGTTTGATGTGAAAGTGCAGAACTTCATCAATGTCGTTGCCGAAAACGACCGTCTCCCGCTTTTGCCGGAGATTGCCGCTCTGTTCGACCTGTACAAGGCCGAGCAAGAGAAATCGGTAGACGTTGAAGTCACCAGTGCTTTTGCATTGAACCAAGAACAGCAAGACAAACTCGCCAAGGTTCTCAGTGCACGACTCGACCGGGAAGTGCGCCTGCAAGTTGCGGAAGACAGATCCCTCATTGGGGGCATTGTCATTCGCGCCGGCGACCTGGTTATCGATGGCTCGGTTCGCGGCAAACTCGCGAGCCTTGCCGAAGCATTGAAATCTTGAGTTTGAAGGGGCAGCAGAGCAATGCAGCAACTCAATCCTTCCGAAATAAGTGAAATTATCAAGGGCCGCATCGACAAGCTCGATGTGACCTCCCAAGCCCGTAACGAAGGCACTGTCGTCAGCGTATCTGACGGCATCGTGCGGATTCACGGTCTGGCCGACGTCATGTACGGCGAGATGATCGAGTTTCCGGGCGGCGTCTACGGTATGGCCCTCAACCTGGAGCAAGACTCCGTAGGTGCCGTTGTATTGGGCGCGTACACCAGTCTGGCTGAAGGCATGAGCGCCAAGTGCACAGGCCGCATCCTGGAAGTTCCGGTTGGTAAGGAACTGCTGGGTCGCGTAGTCGACGCACTGGGTAACCCTGTTGACGGTAAAGGTCCACTGGGCAACACCGAGACCGACGCGGTCGAGAAAGTTGCTCCAGGCGTGATCTGGCGTAAGTCGGTAGACCAGCCTGTACAGACTGGCTACAAGGCTGTCGATGCCATGATCCCAGTCGGCCGTGGCCAGCGTGAGCTGATCATCGGTGACCGTCAGATCGGTAAAACCGCTCTGGCGATCGACGCGATCATCAACCAGAAGAACAGCGGCATTTTCTGCGTCTACGTAGCGATCGGTCAGAAGCAATCGACCATCGCCAACGTGGTTCGCAAGCTGGAAGAAAACGGCGCCCTGGCCAACACGATCATCGTGGCTGCCAGTGCTTCGGAATCTCCTGCGCTGCAATTCCTGGCACCGTACTCCGGTTGCACCATGGGTGAATTCTTCCGCGACCGCGGTGAAGACGCGCTGATCGTTTATGACGATCTGTCCAAGCAAGCAGTGGCTTACCGCCAGATTTCCCTGCTGCTGCGCCGTCCACCAGGCCGTGAAGCTTACCCAGGCGACGTGTTCTATCTCCACTCCCGTCTGCTGGAGCGCGCATCCCGCGTTTCCGAAGAATACGTAGAGAAGTTCACCAACGGCGCAGTGACCGGCAAAACCGGTTCCCTGACCGCACTGCCGATCATCGAAACCCAGGCTGGCGACGTTTCCGCGTTCGTTCCGACCAACGTGATTTCCATCACTGACGGTCAGATCTTCCTGGAATCGGCCATGTTCAACTCGGGCATCCGCCCTGCAGTGAACGCCGGTGTTTCGGTATCCCGTGTGGGTGGTGCCGCTCAGACCAAGATCATCAAGAAGCTCTCCGGTGGTATCCGTACCGCTCTGGCTCAGTACCGTGAACTGGCGGCATTCGCCCAGTTCGCTTCTGACCTGGACGAAGCGACCCGTAAGCAACTTGAGCATGGTCAGCGCGTTACCGAGCTGATGAAGCAGAAGCAATACGCCCCAATGTCGATCGCTGACATGGCGTTGTCGCTGTATGCCGCTGAGCGTGGGTTCCTGACCGACGTTGAAATCGCCAAGGTCGGCAGCTTTGAACAAGCGCTGATTGCTTACTTCAACCGCGATCACGCCGAATTGATGGCGAAGATCAACGTGAAGGGTGACTTCAATGACGATATCGACGCTGGCATGAAAGCCGGTATCGAGAAGTTCAAGGCCACCCAAACCTGGTAAGCCGCAGCGGGAGCCGCAAGGCTCCCGCTTGCTAACCTGATAGGTGTTACATGGCAGGCGCAAAAGAGATTCGCAGTAAGATTGCGAGCATCAAAAGCACGCAAAAAATTACCAGCGCCATGGAAAAAGTGGCGGTCAGCAAAATGCGCAAGGCACAAATGCGCATGGCTGCTAGCCGTCCTTATGCGGAGCGTATCCGCCAGGTAATTGGGCATCTGGCCAACGCCAACCCGGAATACCGCCACCCGTTCATGATCGACCGCGAAGTAAAGCGTGTGGGTTATGTGGTTGTGAGCAGTGACCGTGGTTTGTGCGGTGGTTTGAATACCAACCTGTTCAAGGCCCTGGTCAAGGACATGGCGGTAAACCGCGAAAACGGCGTCGAGATCGATCTGTGTGTTGTTGGTAGCAAGGGTGCGGCCTTTTTCCGCAACTTCGGCGGTAACGTCGTTGCAGCTATCAGCCACCTGGGTGAAGAGCCGTCGATCAATGATTTGATCGGCAGTGTGAAGGTGATGCTGGATGCGTACCTGGAAGGCCGGATTGACCGCCTGTCCGTGGTATCCAACAAGTTCATCAACACCATGACCCAGCAGCCAACCGTGGAGCAGTTGATTCCACTGGTGGCGACTCCGGATCAGGAACTCAAGCACCACTGGGACTACCTCTACGAACCAGACGCCAAAGAGCTGCTTGACGGCTTGATGGTGCGCTACGTGGAGTCGCAGGTGTACCAGGCGGTGGTCGAGAACAACGCAGCTGAACAAGCGGCGCGGATGATCGCGATGAAAAACGCTACCGATAACGCCGGTGATCTGATCAGCGATTTGCAGCTGATCTACAACAAGGCGCGTCAGGCTGCGATCACCCAAGAGATCTCGGAAATCGTCGGCGGCGCTGCCGCGGTTTAACGGTTCAAATATTCAGAGGATCCAGCTATGAGTAGCGGACGTATCGTTCAAATCATCGGCGCCGTTATCGACGTGGAATTTCCACGCGACAGCGTACCGAGCATCTACAACGCGCTGAAAGTACAAGGCGCGGAAACTACTCTGGAAGTTCAGCAGCAGCTGGGCGACGGCGTAGTTCGTACCATTGCGATGGGTTCCACCGAAGGCTTGAAGCGCGGTCTGGACGTTGTCGACACTGGCGCTGCCATCTCCGTACCGGTCGGTAAAGCGACCCTGGGCCGGATCATGGACGTACTGGGCAACCCGATTGACGAAGCTGGCCCGATCGACACCGAAGAGCGCTGGGGCATTCACCGTCCAGCACCTTCGTTCGCCGAACAGGCGGGCGGCAACGATCTGCTGGAAACCGGCATCAAGGTTATCGACCTGGTATGCCCGTTCGCCAAAGGCGGTAAAGTCGGTCTGTTCGGTGGTGCCGGTGTAGGCAAGACCGTAAACATGATGGAACTGATCCGTAACATCGCCATCGAGCACAGCGGTTATTCCGTGTTCGCCGGTGTGGGTGAGCGTACTCGTGAGGGTAACGACTTCTACCACGAGATGAAGGACTCCAACGTTCTGGACAAAGTGGCACTGGTTTACGGTCAGATGAACGAGCCGCCGGGAAACCGTCTGCGCGTAGCACTGACTGGCCTGACCATGGCCGAGAAGTTCCGTGACGAAGGTAACGACGTTCTGCTGTTCGTCGACAACATCTACCGTTACACCCTGGCCGGTACCGAAGTATCCGCACTGCTGGGCCGTATGCCTTCGGCAGTAGGTTACCAGCCGACCCTGGCTGAAGAGATGGGCGTTCTGCAAGAACGTATCACTTCGACCAAGGAAGGTTCGATCACTTCGATCCAAGCGGTATACGTACCTGCGGATGACTTGACCGACCCGTCGCCAGCGACCACCTTCGCCCACTTGGACGCCACCGTCGTACTGTCCCGTGACATCGCTTCCCTGGGTATCTACCCAGCGGTCGATCCACTCGACTCGACTTCGCGCCAGCTGGACCCGAACGTGATCGGCCAGGAGCACTACGACACCGCTCGCGGCGTTCAGTACGTGCTGCAGCGTTACAAAGAACTGAAGGACATCATTGCGATCCTGGGTATGGACGAGCTGTCGGAAACCGACAAGCAGTTGGTATCCCGCGCTCGTAAGATCCAGCGCTTCTTGTCGCAGCCGTTCTTCGTGGCTGAAGTCTTCACCGGTGCATCGGGTAAATACGTTTCCCTGAAAGACACCATTGCTGGCTTCAAAGGCATCCTCAACGGTGACTACGACCACCTGCCAGAACAAGCGTTCTACATGGTCGGCGGCATCGAAGAAGCGATCGAGAAAGCCAAGAAACTGTAATCCAAGCGCCCGGCAACGGGCGCTCATCAGGTTGAGGCAATCAGATGGCTATGACAGTCCATTGCGATATCGTCAGCGCGGAAGGGGAAATCTTCTCCGGTCTGGTAGAAATGGTGATTGCACACGGCGACCTGGGTGACCTGGGTATTGCCATGGGCCACGCGCCGTTGATCACCAGCTTGAAGCCAGGTCCTATCACGCTGACCAAGCAAGGCGGGGAAAAAGAGGTGTTTTACATCTCTGGTGGTTTCCTCGAGGTTCAGCCGAACATGGTCAAGGTACTTGCCGACACCGTGCAACGTGCTGGCGACCTGGATGAAGCCTCCGCTCAGGAAGCCGTCAAGGCTGCCGAGAAGGCCCTGAACGAAAAGGGCGCGGACTTCGACTACAGCGCTGCTGCTGTACGTCTGGCCGAGGCTGCAGCTCAGCTGCGCACGCTCCAGCAGATCCGCAAGAAGTAAGCGGCCATGCCGTCATGCTTCATGCGCGATTGATTAAAAAGGGTAGCCTCGGCTACCCTTTTTCTTTTTTTGCAAAACACTTCTCAGGTCTGAAGCAGGACCGCCCAGGATTGGTAGCCATTCATGTCTCTTGAAATCGTCATTCTCGCCGCAGGCCAGGGCACCCGCATGCGTTCGGCCCTGCCCAAGGTGCTGCACCCGGTTGCGGGCAATTCCATGCTGGGTCATGTTATCCACAGCGCCCGACAGCTCGACCCCCAGCGCATTCACGTGGTGATCGGTCACGGTGCCGATGCAGTGCGTGAACGCCTCGCCGCAGACGACTTGAATTTCGTCCTTCAAGACAAGCAACTGGGTACTGGCCACGCCACCGCGCAGGCCGTCCCCTTCATTACGGCCGACACCGTGCTGATCCTGTATGGCGACGTACCGTTGATCGAAGTGGAAACCCTGCAACGCCTGCTCAAGCACGTTGTGCCTGGCCAGATGGGCCTGCTGACCGTTGAGCTGGACGACCCCACCGGCTACGGGCGTATCGTACGCAATGCCGACGGCAAGGTCGCCGCCATCGTTGAGCACAAGGATGCCAGCGAAGCCCAGCGTGCCATCACTGAAGGCAACACCGGTATTCTCGCAGTGCCCGCCAATAAGCTCGCTGACTGGATGAGCCGTCTGTCCAACAACAACGCCCAGGGCGAGTACTACCTCACCGACGTCATCGAAATGGCCGTGAGTGATGGCCTGCTGGTTGCCACTGAACAACCCCACGACCCGATGGAAGTGCAGGGCGCCAACGATCGCAAACAGTTGGCCGAACTGGAGCGTCACTATCAGTTGCGCGAAGGCCGTCGCCTGATGGCCCAGGGTGTGACCCTGCGCGACCCGGCGCGTTTCGATGTGCGCGGTGAAGTGACCGTCGGCCGCGACGTGCTGATCGACATCAACGTGATTCTCGAAGGCCGTGTGGTCATCGAAGACGACGTGGTGATTGGCCCTAACTGCGTAATCAAGGACAGTACCCTACGCAAGGGCGTGGTAATCAAGGCCAACAGCCATATCGACGGTGCCGTGATGGGCGAGGGCAGCGATGCTGGGCCGTTTGCGCGGTTACGTCCCGGCACAGTGATGGGGGCCAGGGCGCACGTCGGCAATTTCGTCGAGCTGAAAAACGCGAAAATGGGTGACGATGCGAAGGCTGGTCACCTGGCCTACCTCGGTGATGCAGTGATCGGTGCACGCAGCAACATCGGTGCAGGCGCCATCACGTGCAACTACGACGGTGCTAACAAGTATCAGACGACTATTGGGGAGGATGTATTCATCGGCTCCAACAACTCACTGATTGCGCCTGTCACCATCGGTGATGGCTCGAATACGGCAGCGGGCTCAACCATCAACCAGGATGTGGATAAGTCCCAACTGGCTGTCGCCCGCGCCCGCCAACGCAACATCGACGGTTGGAAACGCCCGGTCAAAATCAAAAAGACCTGAGTTATCCACAATCTGATCAGCGATAAATATCCAATGTGGGAGCGGGCTTGCTCGCGAATGCGGTGGTTCAGTCAACATCTCCAGTGACTGACACTCCGCATTCGCGAGCAAGCCCGCTCCCACATTGGTTTTGTGTTGATCTAAAAATTTTGTACGCCCCACTTGACGACGTTTCACCAATAGGTTTTGATTGCCTTCGTTATCTTTCGAAACGAAACTTATCATCACCATGTCGAAACGAAATACCCCCCAGCGGCGCCACAACATCCTGACTTTGCTCAACGAACAGGGCGAAGTCAGCGTGGACGAGTTGGCTAAACGTTTCGAAACGTCGGAAGTTACCATCCGCAAGGACTTGGCTGCGCTGGAAAGCAACGGCCTGCTGCTGCGCCGCTACGGTGGCGCAATCACCATGCCCCAGGAATTGGTGGGCGATGCCACTCAACCGGTGTCGGCCTACAAGCGTGCCATCGCGCGTGCTGCGGTCATTCGCCTGCGCGAACACGCCCGCATCATCATCGACAGTGGCAGCACCACCGCCGCGATGATCCCGGAGCTGGGCCATCAGCCCGGCCTGGTGGTGATGACCAACTCCCTGCACGTGGCCCGCGCCTTGAGCGAACTGGAACATGAGCCCGTGCTGTTGATGACCGGCGGCACCTGGGATCCGCATTCGGACTCGTTCCAGGGCCAGGTTGCCGAGCAGGTGTTGCGTTCTTACGACTTCGATCAACTGTTCATCGGTGCCGACGGCATCGACTTGGAACGCGGCACCACCACCTTCAACGAATTGCTGGGCCTGAGCCGCGTCATGGCCGAGGTCGCCCGTGAAGTGGTGGTGATGGTCGAATCCGACAAGATCGGCCGCAAGATTCCCAACCTGGAACTGCCGTGGAGCAGCGTCCATACCCTTATCACCGATGATCGCCTGCCGCTTGAGGCCCGCGACCAGATCCAAGCCCGCGGCATTACGCTGATATGCGCGGCAATCATCTAGGAGAAACACCATGTGTGGCATCGTAGGCGCAGTCGCTGAACGCAACATCACCCCCATCCTGCTCGAAGGCCTCAAGCGCCTGGAATACCGCGGCTATGACAGCGCCGGTGTGGCCGTCTTCACCAATGCCGGCAAGCTTGAGCGCATGCGCCGCCCGGGTAAGGTCAGCGAGCTGGAGCAAGCCTTGCTTGGCGAGCCATTGGTAGGCCGCTTGGGCATTGCCCACACCCGCTGGGCTACTCACGGTGCACCGTGCGAACGCAATGCCCATCCGCACTTCTCCGGTGACCTGGCCGTGGTCCACAACGGCATTATCGAAAACCACGAAGTGCTGCGTGAACAGCTCAAGGGCCTGGGTTACGTGTTCACTTCGGACACCGACACCGAAGTCATCGCCCACCTGCTCAACCACAAGCTCAAGGACCTTGGCGATTTGACGGTCGCCCTCAAGGCCACGGTCAAGGAACTGCACGGCGCCTATGGCCTGGCCGTGGTCAGCGCCAGCCAACCCGACCGCGTGGTTGCCGCGCGCAGTGGTAGCCCGCTGGTGATCGGCCTGGGCTTGGGCGAAAACTTCCTCGCGTCCGACCAATTGGCCCTGCGCCAAGTCACCGACCGCTTCATGTACCTGGAAGAAGGCGATATCGCCGACATCCGCCGTGAAAGCGTGCAGATCTGGGACGTAAACGGTCAATCCGTCGAGCGCGAAGCCGTGCAATACCGCGACGGCGCTGAAGCGGCCGACAAGGGCGAGTACCGCCACTTCATGCTGAAGGAAATCCACGAGCAACCCGCAGTGGTGCAACGCACCCTCGAAGGTCGCCTGAGCCAGAACCAGGTGCTGGTCAATGCCTTCGGCCCACAAGCCGCCGAACTGTTTGCCAAAGTGCGCAATGTGCAGATCGTGGCCTGCGGCACCAGCTACCACGCAGGCATGGTTGCCCGTTACTGGCTGGAAGAACTGGCCGGTATCCCGTGCCAGGTGGAAGTCGCCAGTGAGTTCCGCTACCGCAAGGTGGTGGTGCAGCCCGATACCCTGTTCGTGACCATCTCCCAGTCCGGCGAAACCGCCGACACCCTGGCCGCCCTGCGCAATGCCAAGGAGCTGGGCTTCCTGGCCAGCCTTGCGATCTGCAACGTCAGCATCAGCTCCCTGGTGCGTGAATCCGACCTGACCCTGCTGACCCAGGCCGGTCGTGAAATCGGCGTGGCGTCCACCAAAGCCTTCACCACCCAGTTGGTTGGCCTGCTGTTGCTGACCCTGTCCCTGGGCCAGGTTCGCGGCACCCTCGCCGAAGGCGTCGAAGCCACCCTGGTCGAAGAACTGCGCCGCCTGCCAGCCCGCCTCGGTGAAGCCCTGGCGATGGACAGCACCGTGGAAAAAGTCGCCGAGCTGTTCGCCGACAAGAACCACACCCTGTTCCTCGGCCGTGGCGCGCAATACCCGGTGGCGATGGAAGGCTCGCTCAAGCTCAAGGAAATCTCGTACATCCACGCCGAAGCCTACCCGGCCGGCGAACTCAAACACGGCCCATTGGCCCTGGTGGATGACGACATGCCGGTGGTGACCGTGGCGCCGAACAACGAACTGCTGGAGAAGCTCAAGTCCAACCTGCAGGAAGTCCGCGCCCGTGGCGGTCAACTGGTGGTGTTCGCTGATGAAAAAGCCGGCATGACCAACGGTGAAGGCACTCATGTCATCAACATGCCGCACATCAACGACACCCTGTCGCCGATCCTCTACACCATCCCGCTGCAACTGCTGTCGTACTACGTGGCCGTGCTCAAAGGCACCGACGTAGACCAGCCGCGCAACCTGGCGAAGTCGGTGACGGTGGAGTAACCCGCCATCCCCTGGAGGCCCGCCCGGGCCTCCAGGCTCCCGCGAAAGGACGCGCGCTCGATGCAAACTTCGTCCCACATTCACCAGCGCTTGAACAACCGTCGCTTCACCGTCGCCAACAACGCCCAAGGGCTTTCCGGCTCGGGCACGGTGTTTCATTACCTTGTCGAGGGTGATGCCATCTCCGGCACTTACCAGGGCGGGCGCATTCGCCTGGGCACGCAAGTGGGACGAGTGACAGGCCCGGACACTATCGAACTGCTTTTTCAGTGCCTGACCTTGGAAGGTGAGCTGCTGTCCGGTTGGTCGCGTGGCACGGTCGGGTTGGATGCTGCCGGCCTTACCACGCTCAGCTTTGTATGGGGTTGGTTGTCGGGGGCGACGGGAGGCGGGGAGTCAAGCTACGTTGAGCTTGCTGCGTGCGACAACCACTCCTAAGGCACAAACTCCACCCGCAACCCCCGGCTCGTACTGCGCCCCTGATCATCACTGACCCGCAGCCGATACTCCCCCGACTTGCCCGGCCGCCAATTCAACGTGGTTTGCGGTGGCCCTTGGCCGATCAAGGTTTGATCGGCAAACCAGTACAGCGTGGTTGCATCGCTGGCGGCGTTGGCATTCAACGGGATGCTTTCCTGGGGCTGGGACAGGCGCAGTTGATAGCTCACCTGGGTCAGCGGCGAGCGGATCTGCGGGGCTTCGCTCTGGTCGCTGAGGCGGTTGGGCTGGCAGTTTTTCATCACGTTTGGCGGGGTACGTCGCGGCAGCCCGGCGGCGCGGTACAGGCGTTGCACGTCGCTCGGCCAGAATTCGAAGACTTCTTCGCGGGTGTATTGCGCGTCAAACGGCGGGCAGGCGGCCTTGCCGGTGCGGGTGTCGATCAGCACCGGGCGGTGCAGGTTCGACACGCGAATCGGCGATACGCCGGGGATGTACCAGGTCTTGCGGGTTTGCGGGCACCAGCGGTTGGGCAACTCGCCGGACGCGGCGCAGACATCAATGCGCACTAATCCGGCGGGCGGTTTGTCGGCTTTGATCACCACGTTGGGCAAGGCCAAAGGCAGGGCGTCGGCGATGCGGAAGAACAACGGCGCGGCGGTCTTGGCTCCGATGAAGGCTGGGTTTGGACGACCATCGAAGTTGCCCACCCACACCACCAGCACGTAGGGGCCGACCAGTCCTGCACTCCAGGCATCGTGAAAGCCCCAGGAGGTGCCGGTTTTCCAGGCGGTGCGCCAGTGACGGCCGGGCAGGCCATCCGGGCGTGGGTTACGGCGCAGCATGTCGCGCACCATGAACGCTGCCTGGGGCGTCAGCAGTTGGGCCCCCGTGGTCTGGGGCTGTTCCTGCAAATAGCGCAACGGGCGAAGGTGCCCATCACCGGCCAACATCACATACAGCCGCGCCAACTCTTCCGGGGTCATCTCCCCGCCCCCCAGGGCCAAGGCCAGGCCGTAATGGCTTTCGTCGCGCAGGCCTTTGATCCCGGCGCGCTGCAACAGCCCGTACAGGGACGGCGACTTGACCTGGCTGGCCAGCCACACCGCCGGGATGTTGCGACTACGGATCAGGGCGTCCCGCGCGGTCAGCGGGCCGACAAAACTGCCGTCGAAATTTTCCGGCTGGAAGTAGCCGAAGTTACTCGGCAAGTCCTTGAGGATGCTCATGGGGTGGATGACCCCTTGGTCCAGCGCCAGCCCATACAAGAAGGGCTTGAGCGTCGACCCTGGTGAGCGTCGCGACAGCACGCCATTGACCTGGCCGTGCAGGCTTGTGGATAAGTAGTCCGCCGAACCCACCAGCGCTTTGACACTCTGGTCGCGGCTGTCGATCAGGATCGCCGTGGCGTTTTCCACACCTGTACTGCGCCGTTCGGCGATAAAGCCGGTGATCAGGCGTTCGAGCAATTGTTGCAACGGCAGGTTGAGGGTGCTGTTCAACTCATTTCCGGCCTGGGAGGCCAGCAACTGTTCACTCACGTGCGGCGCCAGGAACGGGATCTGCTGGCGGTTGCGGGCCTCAAGGGGCAACTCCAGCAAACTGTCGTTACGCGGGTCTTGTGGATAAGTCTCACGCCAGTCGTTCATCAAGCGCAGGCGGGCGTTTTGCAGCGACGGTCCGAAGCGTGCGCGCCGGCCTGGCTGCTGGGGAATCACTGCCAGCGCCAGTGCCTCAGACAACGACAGCTGCGCCGCCGACTTGCCGAAGTAGATACGGCTCGCCGCCTCGGCCCCTTCGATATTTCCGCCCATGGGCGCCAGGTTCAGGTAGGCCTCCAGGATGTCGTGCTTGCTGTAGCGCGCCTCCAGCCACAGCGCCAACGCCATCTGCTGCAACTTGCCCGGCACCTGGCGAGTGTTCAGGTCCCACAGGCGCCGCGCCAGTTGCATGCTCAAGGTCGAGCCGCCCTGGCGCTGGCCACCGCTGTAGGTGGCCATGGCTGCGCGCAGCAATGCCGGGGGATTGATCCCCGGGTGCCAATAGAAATTGCGGTCTTCCTTGAGCAACAAGGCCTGGACCAGCGAAGGAGAGATCCGCTCCAGCGGTAGCCACAGGCGGTATTGCCCGTCATCCGCCAATGTCATCCGCAGCAGCGAACCGTCGTCGGCCAGTACCACCCGCGATGAGGTCACGGCCTGTTCCAGCGGGGCGTGAGGCCAAAGCCGCAGGCCCACCAGCACTACCGCCGCTACGAGCAGCGGCGGTGCCAGGCGCTTAAGGCTTGGTGATTTCAAGCTGGCCTACTTTGCCGCGCCCTTGCAGGGTGGTTTCGTACATGCCTTCGGCGTAGGCCGGTGGCGTGTTGAAGGTACCGGCGTTGGTGGCGCGCACGCGGTACACGAATGTGCCGACATCCCGCAGTGCGGTGCCGTACAACACCACCCGATCATCACGCACGTCCACATACTCCGGCTGCCAGTTGCTCAGTTCGGTTTCACCGATAGGCGCTTGCCAGCTTTGTTCTTCCTGGCTGTCTCCCTCGACGTACTCGGACTCTTCACCCTCACTGTCCTCGCTGCTGGCGGCTTCCGGCTCCGGCGGCAGGTTATACACAGGCTCGACGCCACCGGGCAGCAGGTCGACCACGGCCACTTGCTGCACCTGATCGCGGTCGGTAGCGCGCAGGCGCAGGCGCACCAGGAACTCATCACCCACCGCAACCTTGCTCACGGGCTCGCCCTTGAGGTCGAGGTATTCGTGGATGATTTCCAAGCCGTTATTGATCGGCTTGAGCTTGGCGCCCTTGTCGAAACCGGCTTCGCTGAGCATGTAGAACGCGGCCGGGCCGTCGGATTTTTCCATCACCAGCTTTTGCGTGTTGCCCGGCACGGCGGCGCGCGGCGGCTGGCCGGCCATCTCCAGCAATTGCTGCTGCTTGTCGCCCAGCCAGGCGGTGGCCTTAAGGGTCATGTCGCTTTGCGCACGCTGGCCATAGTTATCCAGGGCGCGCAGCAACAGGGCCGCCGACAGCGAGTTGTAACGCTGCTCGTTGAGGCGCTTGCCGAGTTTGTCCAGCAGCGCCGTGGGCACATCGTCCATCAACTCGGGGAAGTGGCGTGCCAGCAGGTGCAGGTGTTCGGCGTCGTGCACCAGCGGGTCGTAGTACAAACCGTCGCTGTCCCACTTATCCACAAGCGAACGCCAGGGTACTTTGCGGAACAGTGTGTCAGCCTGGCGATCCTGCTTGAGCAGCTTGTAGCTGGCCGCCAGGTAAGCGGCGCCCAGGTCATTCTGCCAGGTGTCCTTGAAGTAGCTTTCGTAGCGCTCGCGGATATCGCTCAACGCACCGCTCACTAGAATCCCCTGACGGCTCAGCAGGTAACTGGCGTAGGCCCGGTTGCGCAATTCCGACAGGCCTTCGCTAGGGCCATTGGCCAGATCCGTCAGATACGCATTCGAGCGCACCAACAGGTCTTCCGGCACCGGTAAGCCGCGCTCCTTGGCTTCGATCAAGAAGTCGGTGGCGTACAGGCTGGCATACGGTGCCACGTCCGGGTTGGCTGCCCACAAACCAAAGCCGCCGGCCTGGTTCTGGCGCTGGCGCAGCATGCGCACCGCACTGACGAAGGCCTGTTCGGCTTCAGGTGCGTTGCCGCCCCAGATCAGCGCCGGCATGGCCTTGGACACCAATTGCTCGGTGCAGGCGTAGCCGTAGTCGTCCAAGTAATGCTTGAGGCCGTTGGCCCACACCAGCGGCGACGCGGCCACGCCCAGCTGTACGTCGCGCAGTTGGCTGAACAGCTCGCGGGTGGGTTTGAGCTCCTTGCTGGCGCTGTCGAAACGGCCCAGGCTGAGGGCCACGCGGTGCTCGCTCAACGGCCGGATCGAGGTGGTTTCCGCCACCTGGATACGCTTGCCGTCCGGCAGTACCGCGACAAATCGCAGGTCCGCCGAGCCGAGGGTGTCACCAACCTTGATCTTGAACTCGGCCGTGCCTTCCTTGCGCGGCTGCAGGGACAAGGTGCTGCCCTTGTCGCCCTGCACAACCAGGCCTGCGCTGGTCTGCACTTCAAACTTCACGTCCGCCGCCGCGTCGAGATTGCTGAACACCCCGGCGCTGACGTTGAACACATCTCCTGGCGCGACAAAGGCCGGCACGTTTGGCGTGATCACGATCGGCCCGCGCACGTCGGTCGTGGCTTCGCTGACGCCGACACTGTCGCTGTCCACCGCCACCGCGAACAGGTGCAGCTTGCCGTTGAAGCTGTCCGGCACTTGGTAATGCAGCACGGTTTCGCCGGCCGGCAAGTCCACCAGCCCGGACCACCAGGCCACCGGCGGCTGGTGTTTACGCTTGAACGGGTTGAGGTGATTGGCCAGGGCGCCTTCCGTATCGCCACCGGGCGCCGCCCCACTGAGCAGGCGGCTGAATTCCGGCAGGATCAGGTCAAGGATCTGGCTGGTGCCAACCTCCAGCGCACGCTTCTGGAAGAAGAAACCCAGCGGGTCCGGCGTCTGGTAGCGCGCCACTTGCAGGATGCCTTCATCGACCGCGTAGACCACCGCGCGGCCCGGGCGATCAGCGTTGACCTTGATATCCAGCGGCTGCCCCGGCTCGATCTTCGCCGGGCCTTCAACCTTCAAGGCCATGCGCCGCGCATCCAGGTTGATGCTGAACGGCACCACGCCGTAGGACAGCGGGCTCATGTACACCTCGGCCGAGCCCATGTCGCGCACAAACTGCACGTTCACGTAGGCATTGCCCTCAAGCCCTGCCGGCACACGGATGTGCTGCACACTGTTGGTGCTGTCGGCCTTGAACCACTGCTGGGTGTAGACCTTGTCGCGTTCGATGGTGATCAAGCCGGCACCGGTATACGGCGCACGAATGCTGATGGCGATCTCATCGCCAGTGGCGTAGCTGCGTTTATCCAGGCGCAGTTGCAACTCGGCATTGCGTTCCAGGGAGCGCGATGTGTTGCCACGCCCGGCCACGCTGTAGTCGATCTGGTTGAGCAGGTTGCCGTTGGCGTCCTTGAGTTGCAGGGTGAAGTCACCCGGCGTGCCGGTGTTCAAGGTCTGCTTGGCGCCTTCCTTGGTCATCACCAGCGGTGAGGCCGGTTGGCTGATGTTCTTGATGCGCGACTCATACTTGTAGGTGCCGTTGGACTGTTTCACCAGCACCGACACATAGCGGTGCTCGACCACTTCGCTGGTCAGGCCATCCACCGCCATCGGCGTAAGGTCCGGCGCGACGGCCAGCCATTGCACCTGGCGCGGGGCATCCTTGGCGACGTACGACAGCGAATCCTGACTTTTCACACCGACCAGATAAGGCGCGGACGACACCAGCAAGGCACTTTGCGCCGCCACATTGCGGCCGCCTTCGGCTTCGAACACCTGCGTCATTACCTGCAGGCGATAGGTGCTGTTGGCGAAGCGTTGCAGGTTGAGGTCGAGCACGGCCTGGCCGTTGTCGTCGACGGTGGTTTCGGCCAAGTCTTCGGTCGTGGCGTCTTCCAGGGAGTCGTTGAGGCGGAAACGGTAATCCGGGTAGCGGTCAAACGCCGCGAGTGTCGGGCTCAGGGACATCTTCGCGGTGACCCGACGGCCGGCTGCCGGAGCGCCGAACAGGTGCATGGCGGTGACCTTGGCCACCACTTGGTCCGGTGGAATCCAGCCCTGCACAGGGGTGTCATGCAGGCTCAGGCTGACCTTCATGCGGTCCGGCTCGAAATCGCGGACCTTGAAGTTCACACTGCCCAGGTCGGTGCGGGTCTGTTTCTGGCCGATCAACTGCAAGGTTGCGGTGTACTCACCGGCAGGGGCGACTTCGCTGCTGGGGAAATCAAAGGTTTCAAAGCCACTGGCGGACAGCTTCAATGGCTGGCGAATCACTTCCAGGCCACGCGGGTCGGTGATCTGCAGCTCCACCGGCAGGCCTTGCAACGCGCCTTTCCAGTTACCGCTGCGCACAATCATGCCCAGGTGCGCGGTTTCGCCCGGCCGGTACAGGCCACGGTCGGTAAACAGGTAGGCGCTGAGGCGATCAATCGCACCGTCTTCTTCCAGGCCGCCTACGTCGAAACGCGACAGATCCAACTGCTGGGACTGGCGGGCGATCGGCAGGAACGACTGGTCATTGCCGCGAGTAACCACATACATCAGCGGCGTTTTCTCACGGCGCAGTTCATCGAGCTTGGCGAAATGCGCATGGCCTTCGGCATCCGTGTGGCCGCTGCTCACCGGCAAACCGTTGCGGCCGATGATGTCGACTTGCGCGTCGGAGACTGGCGAACCGTTGCCAATGGACTGCACGTACACATCGTGGCTGCCATCGCTGGAGCGCTTGGCAATGATGCCCAGGTCCGTCACCACGATGAAGCGCAGGTCGCTCGTGCTGCTGCGGTCGTACTCGAACGTGCGCGGGGCCGGGTCATCCTGGGGGCTGAGCTTGAGCACGAAAATGCCGCGCCGGCCGCCATTGGCGGTTAGGTAGTGGCTCAGGTCGACATTGTCATAGACGGTTTTTGCCGGGTCATTGGATGACAGCGGGATATCCAACGCCTGACGCTCGACCATGCGATCGAAATACTCATTGCCGAAATTCGGCCGGGCAAAGCTGCCGCTGCTCTGGTCCACCAAGTGTTGCAACTGGTTGGGCAGCAAGCGCGCGATTTCCACATGGGCGCCAGGTACACCACGGGCCATGAAGCCCAGGCGTTTTTCGCCGTTGAGGCTGAGCAAGGCGCCGTCGGACAGGAACTGCAAGGTGCGCGGGTACGCCGGCATGCTGATCAGCGACGCTGTAGGATTCTTCGCCAGATAGCCGCCGATGGCTTCCAGGTTGGCGGGCACGCGTACATACACCGCGCGACCGGCAGGGGCCTTGAATTTGAAGGCGTGCAAGGTATTAAGCGGTTCGACGCTGGGCACGTGGGTCAGGTTGACCTTGGTGCTGCGGGCGAGCAGGGCGTCATCGATGTCGTTGCTGCTGTAGGGACGCGTTTCGTCCTGGGCTTTTTCCGGCAACAGCCAGGCCTGGACCTTGCCGGCGATGGTTTCGTCGGCCACGGCGCTGGAGCTGCTGAACATCAGCACGGGCTCCGGCTCGCCACGTTCGTTGTCGACAAAGCTCACTTCGGCCCCGGTGAAGGTCAGGCGATAGCGACCGGGCACGGTGACTTCCGCCACCAGCGGCGCGGTGCTGGCGTTGCCGCCGTCGCGGGCCTTGATGCCTTCGTCGAGCTTGGCGCTGACCGGCGTGCTTTCCAACGGGGTCGCCAGGGCGGCGGAGCGTACGTAGGCGTTGAGTTTCTTCTCGTCGAAGGTGATTTCCGGGCGGTTGGGCAACTGGGCGTCGCGGTAGGCCAGGCCTTTGCCCAGGGTGACCGTGACGCGCTTGCGCAGGGTGTCTTCATCCACCGGGTGGGAAAAACGGAAGGTTGCCACCAGCTGTTTCAGCGTCGGGTTGGACGGGTCTTGGTACAGCTCGTTTTGTGCCAGGGTGGCGCGGAACGGTTGAGTGGAAAACTGCGTGCTGTATTGGTCCAGCAGCACGCCGTCGGCCAGTAGGTTTTTCTTTGCCAGTTCGACGGTGTAGTGGGCGTCGATGGGCCAGTCTTTTTCCGGTACGAACAACAGGCTGCGGTCATCCGCCCAGCGCCAGGTGCCCGCGACTGCAGGTTTGAGGCTGATGCCCTCGGTAACCGGTTTGCCGATGGCCGCCAGTGGGGCCACGGACTCGCCGAAACGCACCTGCAAGTTATCCACAACCGGCGTTTGCTGGGTGTAGTCGGTGAGGTTCGGCTTGTGCAGCGAATAGCTCGCGGTATGCGGCTTTGGCAGGTTCGAATACCAGTGCCAGCCGTAGAAACCGGCAGCGGCCAACAGGACCAGCCCTAATACGCCGGCACCGGTTTGACGTGGGTAAGCGCGGGCTTTGCTGCCCAGGTTCGCCAGCCCACGGCCGGTGGCGCGCAGCCAGACCGGTGGATGCCATTGGCCAAAGATGGCCCCCACCACAGTCAATATCGCACCGACAATACGGCGGCTGATCGCTTTGAACGAATCGAACATGGTGAGCATCCCTGGCTAAGTGCGGCGTATCTTACACGCGTCTTTGATACAAAAGATGACGCAGATACGCCGCCCTGCTAGGCGTGTTGCACAAAAGTGAGACGCACCGCAAAACCAATCAAAAGACTGCCGAATAACCACTGTTGCAGACGCTGCGCCGAGCGATTGCGTGCCAGCCACTGGCCGATGCGCGCGCCGGCCAGGGCGTAGCAACAGTCGAACGCGAAACCGACGGCCACCAGGATCACGCCCAGCAACGCAAACTGCGCTGCCACCGGGCCGGCCTGGGGGTTGATGAATTGCGGCAGCAGTACCGAGCAGAACAGCAGCGCCTTGGGGTTGAGCAGGTTGGTGAGCAAGCCGCGTTGGAATGCTGAACGCCAGGCATGGGCTGCCAGTGGGGTGTTTGCTGTCTCCAGGGATGGCAGCATAGTCGCGCGCAGGCATTGAATACCCAGGCATAACAGATAGGCCGCGCCACCCAGGCGCACGACATCAAAGGTCCACGGCGCCACCTTGAACAAGGTCGCCAACCCCATGCCCGCCAACGCCACATGGCAGGCTCGAGCCAGTCCCAAGCCAATCGCCGTGGTCAGCGCCAACGCCTTGCCCTGGCGCGCTCCGGTCTGCAGCAGCAGGATCATGTCCGGCCCGGGCAACAGATACGCCACCGACAGTGCCACCAGGAATAACCAGAGTTCCGCCATGCCTCACCCCCTTGTGTGTTGGCCAATTCTAGGGCCGAAGGGTGGGGCAGGTGCTTGCGTAGTCAGCCACAAAGGCGTCTATTCTTGGCATAACCTGCCATTTACAACCTTATCGGCCATGCATTTATGCCAAACCTTAAACTCGATGCGTTTGACCGCAAGATTCTTGAAGCCCTGCAACGCGACGGCCGCCTGAGCAATGTGCAACTGGCGGACGAGATCGGGCTGTCTGCTTCACCCTGTCTGCGGCGCGTGCGTCTGCTGGAAGAAGCCGGTGTGATTCGCGGCTACCAGGCCACGCTGGACCGTGACGAAGTCGGCCTGGGGATGATGGTGTTCGTGGGCGTGAAGGTGGAGCGGCATAACGACACCGAGGCCAACGCCTTTCGCGAGGCAGTGACGGCGCTGCCGGAAGTGATCTCGGCGTTCCTGGTGTCGGGGGAGTCGGACTTTCTGTTGCAGGTGGTGGTGCCGGACTTGCGTGGGTACGAACGGTTTGTCACGGGCAGCCTGTTGAAACTGCCGGGGGTGAGGGACATCCGCAGCAACTTCGCGATCCAGACCGTAAAGACCCCAGGCGCATTGCCGCTGGGGCATTTGCCAGGCTAATGACAGTAGGAGCGGCTTGCCGGCGATTAGGCCCGTGAATTTCATGAACGTTCCGGGTCGCCATCGCCGGCAAGCCGGCTCCTACAGGGGCTTGTTCAGGTCCACCAGTAGCGCACGAGGTGGAAGAAGATGGGCGCGGCGAAGCACACTGAATCCAACCGATCCAGCATCCCGCCGTGCCCTTCGATCATATGGCCCCAGTCCTTCACGCCCCGGTCGCGCTTGATCGCAGACATCACGATGCCGCCAGCAAACCCCAGCAGGTTGATCAGCAGCGCAATCAAGAACGACTGCCACGGGTTGAACGGCGTGGTCCACCACAATGCCGCGCCGATCAGCGACGAGAGCAGAATCCCGCCGATAAACCCTTCCACCGTCTTCGAAGGGGACAGGTTGGGCGCGATCTTGTGTTTGCCGAACAGCTTGCCGCACACGTACTGCAGCACGTCGGACAACTGCACCACGATCACCAGGTAGGCAATCAGCAGCAGGTTGCGGCCTTCGTAGCCGGGGATGTCGAGGGTCAGCAGGGCGGGCACGAACGACACGCAGAACACCGCGATCATCAAGCCCCACTGCACCTTCGAGGCACGCTCCAGGAAGTGTGTGCTGTCGCCGCCGAGTGAGGCGAGGATCGGCAGCAGCAGGAACACGTACACCGGGATGAAGATCGAGAACAGGCCGTACCAGTCTGAATAGATCAGCAGGTATTGCAGCGGTAGCGCCAGGTAGAACGCGGCGACCAACGCTGGGTAGTCACTGCGGCGGGTGGGGGTGAGGGTGAGGAATTCGCGCAGGGCGTAGAACGACACCGCGTAGAACAGCAGGATCACCGCGCCGGTGCCGAGCCAGAAGGCGATGCCGATGACCACCACCATCACCCACCAGGCGTTGATGCGCGCGTTGAGGTTGTCGATGACGGCGTTTGGGCTGCCACGGGTGCGCAGTTTGAGGATCAGGCCGATCAGCGAGGCGAGCACCAGGATCGCGCCGATGCCGCCGAACAACATCAGGGTTTGGCTATCCATGTCAGACGTGCTCCGGGGCAAGGGCGAGCAGGGCATCGCGAGTGCGGGCGAGGAAGGCGGTTTTGTCTTCGCCTTCCTCCAATTGCAGCGGCGCGCCGAAGCTGGTGGTGCACAGCAGGGGCAGCGGCAGTACACGGCCCTTGGGCATGACCCGGTTGAGGTTGGCGATCCATACCGGGATCAATTCGGCCTGTGGGTAACTTTTGGCCAGGTGATACAGGCCGCTTTTGAATGGCAGCAGGCCGTCTTCGAGATTGCGCGTGCCTTCGGGGAAGATGATCAGCGAGTCGCCGCCTTCCAGGGCATTGAGCATGGGCTGCAATGGGTTATCCACAGGCTCTTTGCGTTCGCGATCGATCAATACGCCGTTGAATACACGGTTGATGATGTAGCGGCGCAGAGCGCTTTTATTCCAGTAATCGCTGCCGGCCACCGGACGCGTGAATTTACGCAGGTTCTGCGGCAGCGAGGCCCACAGCAACACAAAGTCGCCGTGGCTGCTGTGGTTGGCGAAGTAAATGCGTTGCACCGGCACCGGTGCGCAACCCAGCCACAGGCTGCGCGCTCCGGTGACGGTGCGGGCCATGGAGGTAATCAACGTGGCGACCACGGGTTCGAACATGGGGATTCCTTATCCGGCGAAAGGCAGCCAAGGGCTGGCGAGGATCACGCCCAGGGTCAGCAGCGCTTGTGCGCCGAGCAGCCAGGCTTGTTTGCGCAACAGTTTGAGCGCGCCGCGACGGCGTTCGGGCCAAGGCCGGCCAACGCGCTTGGGCGATTGCAGGCCGAGGGTTTGCAGGGCCTGGTCAAGGTCCGGGGTGCGCTCGATATCACGCGCCAACAGAGCAAACAGGTCGGCGTCGAAGGCCACCCGCAGCGCCCAGTACTTCTGCAGCAAGCCGAGGATAATCATCCACAGGCTGAGCAACAGGCAGATCGTCGAGATGCTCGCCATCAACAACTGGGCCAAGCCGAACAACACACCCGCCACGGTCAGGCCTGTGGATAACTGATCGAGCGAGCGGCCACGGCGTAACAGGCTGGCAACCACTTGGAGTTCCATATCAGCTGGCATGGGGCAAACCCTCCAACGCTTCACGGTGTGCGGGGTGCAGGACCACATCGGCCCGCGCTGTACGAATGATAGTCAGCGCCTGCTCTACCGTCGCGGCGCGCCCAGAGTGCAATAACCAGGCGGCAACGGCGGTAGCACTGCGTGAGTAGCCGAGGGCGCAACACACCAGCAATGGGCCGCTGGCGCGCAGGCGTTCGATGGCGTGGGCGGCCTGCAGGCATTCGTCCGGCGTTGGGGCGATCAGGTCCAGTACGGGGATGCATTGGTAAGCGCGGCCCTGTGGATTAATCGGCAATTCGGCACACAGATCGACGATGGCCTTGAAGGGCGCCTGCTCGTTTGTCGTAGGAATTCGACCGAGCCAGACATTATCCACAACGTGGTCGGGTTGGGGATGCTTGCGTGTCCACAGGCGCGAGTTTATCCACGCGGCTGCCAGGTATGGCGCATACAGCCACCGCGCGGCGGGCGTCAGTTGACCATCGGCGCGTTTCTGGAAACCCGAAGCGCCCAGTACGAAGTAATTGGCCTTGATCAAGGCGAGCGACACCGCCGGCCAAAGTATCCACAGCCAGCCGCCGCCGAGTACCCAGGCAAGAACCCCCAGTAACAAGGCACCCAGGCCATAACGCACGCCCAACCGCCAGCGCTTGGGGTCTTGTGTGAGCCGCGCATTCAACAGTGGGCTCGGATGTTCCACCGGCCACAGCCACACGCATATCCACCCCGCGAGGGCGCCTGTGGGTAAGTCGATAAAGTGATGTTGATAAGTGGTCAGCACCGAAATACCGATCAATGCGAACCAGCCGTGCACCAGCCAACGCCACACGCCTTGGCTATGGCGCTGGTACATGACCCACAGGATCACCAGCAGCGCGATGTGCAGCGACGGCGCCTGGTTGAAAGGCTTGTCGAAGCCTGCCAGCACGGCAAACAGCCAGCCGAAAACGCCATCCAACGCTGGCCGCTCGAAGGTGAAACGCAGCGGCCAGAGCAGGAAACAACTGACCGCGATGACCTGGGCCGACAGTAGCCGCAATGCATGCTGTTTCAACTCATGCCGAGTGTTGGGCAGCAGCAGGGAAAACCCGTAGAGCAGGTCGATGGACCAGTAGGGCACGATGGTCCATGCCCAGAACGGCATATGGGTTTCCCAGCCGAACACCAGCGTGCCGACGTCGCTGCGTTGGCTGGTCACCCACGTGGCAAAGCCGTAAGTACTGAAGAACAGCGGCGCCAACAGCAGCAGCCAGAGGACCGCTGGTTTCAACAAGCCGGGTTCGCGCATGTTCAGATCTTCTGTGCCAGGGACACGGTAAAGATGCCCCACTCATCCACACGTTGGGTGATCTTGCGAAAGCCGGCAGCTTCCACCAGTTGATCCATTTCCGCCTGGCTGCGACGACGCATCACCCAGGCTTGGCCCTGGCGATGGCTGGTCAGCGCCCGGGCGATCAGTTCCAGTTGCGGGTGCCACGGTTGGCCGGTGTAGACCAGGTAGCCACCGGGCTCCAAGGCCTCGGCCAGTCCGGCCAATGAGCCGCCGACCATGCTGTTGTCGGCAAACAGTTCATACAATCCGGACACCACCGCCAGCGTTGGTTTCGGGTCCAGCGCCGCCAGATCCAGGCGGTCGAACGCATCCCCTTTGACGAACTGCGCGATATCCCCAAGGCCTTTCTCGCGGATCAGCGCGCCACCGTCGCGCACGTTGATGTCGCTGTAGTCACGCAGCAGGATCGATTCCGGCAGCGGCGATACACCCTGCAAGGCTTCAAGGATGTAGCGACCGTGGCCGGCAGCGATGTCGACGATGCGCACTTCACGCTGTTCATCCCGCAACTTGGTCATGGCCAGGCGCAGCAGTTCCTCGACGTTCAGCTTGCGTTGGCGAATGCCGCGCCAGCCAATGGAGTTGAGGTAATTGGTGTCGATCATCCGCCCCAGCCCGCCCTTGCCGGTGGGCGTGTTGCGGTACACATAGTCCAGGGTGCTGCCGGAGTCGAAACCGGTGTCGAAGCCCAGTTTCACGCCATCCGACAGGTTTTTGCCCAGGCCCATGCTGGCGCGGGTCAGGCGCCAGTACAGGTCGCGCAGGGAATTGCGCGGCAGCGGCGCGGCGAGGGCTTCGGATTCGGCGCAGGTGGTGCCCAGTTTGTCCGCATCCAACAGCGAGGCGCGGTCCAGCGGGTGTTCGAAGTTCTGCAGGATAAAGCGCCTGGCGCTGTTCACGGCGGTGGCGCGGTCACGTTCGCCGAGGGTGTCGTGGAAGAACCCGGGAAGGATATGCAGCTCTTTTTTCAGGCTGCCAAGGCGGTCGAAGAATTGCTGCTGGGGTTTGCGATGCACCACAAAGTCGGAGCCGGAGACCAGCAGTTGGGTCGGCACCTGGATCGCCTGGGCATCGGCGACTACCCGGTCGGCCGCCTCATACAGGCCCAGCAGCACGTTTACCGAGATTGCCTTGGTGATCAGTGGGTCAGTGTCGTAGGAGGCTACGCGTTCCGGGTCATGGCTGAGGAACTTGGCCTTGACATAGCTGTTGACGAAAAAGTTGCCGCGAAACTTGCGCATCAGCGCCAGGCCCGGCCGCGCGAACGGCACGTAGAGCTTGACCTTGAAGGCCGGGGAGGCGAGCACCAGGGCGCGGATTTTCGGCGCGTAATCGTGTACCCACGTGGCGGCAATGACCGCACCGACGCTTTGGGCGACGACGGCGAAGTTTTCTTCCTCGATGCCATAGGTGGCACCGATGTGGTTGCAAAAGGTCTGCACATCGCGGGCGCTGGTGGCGAAGCTGGGGCTGTCACCGCGCTCGCCAGGGGACTGGCCGTGACCACGGGCGTCCCAGGCGAAGAAGTCGAACTGCGCCAGGTTCAGCTCATCGACCAGGTGGGCGATACGCCCCGAATGCTCATGGCCGCGATGGAACAACACAATCGCTTTGCGCGGCTCGCCGTCTGCCTGGGCGGTGGCTGGCCAGTGCCGGTAGAAAAGCTCGACGCCATCATGGGTGCTGAAGCTGTGCTCTTGCTGTTCGCGCATCGCAAAAATCCTTATGCAATCGGTGAAGTTTCTTGTTGTTCTTTAAGGCCCTGACGCACCCGATTGACCAGGGTGTAGGCAAGCAGGGCCGCGACCAGCCACATCACCGCATCGACCCAACCGGCACTCAGCCAGCCCAGCGCCACGCCGGTGGCCAGCACGCCGAGTACGAAGGCGCGATCACTTTTGCCCATCGGCCCGTCGTAGCGGCGCGACGCACCGACCATGGGCCCCAGCACCCCGGCGTATTCGCTGAATACCGCCAGCAACGCCACCAGCAGCACCGGCGCCAGGCTCACACCGGGGATCAGCGCAAACGGCAGGATCAGCGCACTGTCGGCGATTACATCGCACAGTTCATTGAGGTAAGCGCCCAGGCGCGACTGCTGGCCGAATTCGCGGGCGAGCATGCCGTCGATGGCGTTGAGGGCCATGCGCAGGATCATCCACAACGGGATCAGCGCGAACAGCCACAGGTGTTGGGCAAAGCTGGCGATCAGCAGCCCGACCAGCAGCGAAACCACCCCGGCCAGCACGGTGATCTGGTTGGCGGTGGTGCCATTGTCGTAAAGGCGCTGCACAAGCGGGCGCAGCAAGTTCTGAAAACGCGGTTTGAGCTGATAGATCGAAATCATGGGGGGTGACGCTTCCTTGTCCGTGGACCCGCGAAAAACTGTTCTGGAGTGTGCCGATTAATCGCGGCCTGCACCAGTGATGGCGCGTGTTTCTGGGGGTTTAGTCACGGTCTTGAACACAACGATGTCCCTCTGTGGTGGCTGGCTTGCCTGCGATAGAGCCACCTCGGTTTTTCAGTTACACCGAGGTGGCGCTATCGCAGGCGAGCCAGCTCCCACACAAGACCGCTTCCACAGGGAATTTGGGTGCATCTGAAACTGCTGTTTTTCGAACAAAAATTTCACGCTCCGTGTTATATCGTAACGAATTGTGTACAACTGGGCGTTGAGTGGATGCAAGTGGATCTGGAAGCTGACGGCGCTTCGGTGGAAGGCCTACCGCGTTTTCAACAGGGGCTGTTCCATGCCCGTCGATTGCGCCAGGCCGGTATCAGCCTGACGGTGCTGGCGGTGGCCGGCTGGGTGTTGGCGCTGTTTGTCGCGTTGTTTGCGCCGCTGTCGATCTGGCCTGTGGTGCTGATCAACTGCGCGTCGGCGTTATGGCTGCTGGTCGCCGCTTTGCAGTCGGCCTGGTGGGTGGCGGATTGGCGCGCCCAGGCACTGGAGGCCCCCGCGGTTGACCTGCCGGTTGAAGACGCGGGCCGCTACGCGCGCCTGGTCGAGCGCTTTGGCAAGCAGATCGGTGCGCCGGTGTTATGGCTGGGCGGCTGGTCGCTGCTGGCGCTGATCAGCATTGTCGAATTCTGGAACCTGACATTACCCGCTGCCCCTGTCGGTCAATCGGCAAGCATCGGTGCTGCGCTGGCATTGGCCTTGGCGTTTGGCCTGCTGGTGTTCGAACGTCGCTTGGCTCAGGAAACCGTTGCGCAATGGCCGGAAGCCTCACAACTGGCGCAATTGAGTCGGGTGGCGATTATATGCCTGGTGGTCAGTGCGGTTTGCCTGCTATTTGCCGGTGCGCAGTCGGTGTGGCCGTTGCGCCTGGCGGTGCTGATCGGGTTGCTGCCGGCATTGGTCTCGCTGGAGTTTCTATTGAGGGCTGTGCTGTCGTTGTTCAGCCCACGCCAGCCACGGGTCGAACCTCGGCTGATGGCGCACAGTTTTATCGCCGGGCTGCTTCGATGGCCGCCCCAACCCTTGCTCGCGTTGCAGCATGAGTTGCACAACCGCTTCGGCATCGACCTGCGCCAGATCTGGGCCTTTACCTATATGCGCAGGGCGTTCCTGCCGGTGTTGCTGGTGGTGCTTGCGGTAGGCTGGGCGCTTACCGGTGTGCACGAAGTGCCCCTGCAAGGCCGTGGGATTTATGAGCGCTTTGGTAAACCCGTTGAGGTGTTCGGCCCCGGTTTGCATGTGGGGTTACCGTGGCCGTTGGGCCGTGTCATCGGCGTCGAAAACGGCGTGGTGCATGAGCTGGCCACCAGTGTCAGCGAAGCTGCTGCCCCGGAACTGGCCGCTGCGGAAGGCCCGCCACCGTCGATTGCCAATCGGCTGTGGGACGCCAGCCATGTGAATGACAAATCCCAAGTGATCGCCAGCAGCAGCGGCGACAAGCAGAGCTTCCAGATCGTCAACATGGACGTGCGGTTTGTCTACCGCATCGGCCTTACCGATCAGGCCGCGCTGGCCGCCACCTACAACAGCGCCGATGTACCGACCCTCATCCGCAGCACCGCCAGTCGCATCCTGGTGCACGACTTTGCCTCGCGTACCCTGGATGAATTGCTCGGCGAACAACGCACCTCCCTGGCTGACGAGATCGGGCGCGCCGTGCAGGCGGACCTGCAAACACTCGACAGTGGCGTGGAAATCCTTGCCACCGTGGTCGAGGCGATCCACCCACCGGCCGGTGCCGCCAACGCTTATCACGGCGTGCAAGCTGCGCAGATTGGTGCCCAGGCCCTGATCTCCCGCGAGCGCGGTGCGGCCAGTGAGCAAACCAACCAGGCGTTGCTGCAAGCCAGCACCGCGCGCGATCAGGCCCAGGCCACAGCGCGGGAAGTGAACGCCGGCGCCCAGGCCGCCGACCTGCGTTTCGCCGCCGAACAAAAGGCCTACGCTACGGCCGGCCAGGCCTTCGTGCTGGAGCAATACCTTGGCCAACTCAGCCAGGGCCTGGCCCATGCCAAGTTGCTTATCCTGGATCACCGCCTGGGCGCCGATGGCGCGCCGACGATCGATCTGCGTTCTTTTACCTTGCCGGCCGATCCTTCGGTGCCGCGTAAAGCCGTTCAATAAGGAGTCTGTCTGTTGAGCGCTCATTCTCACGATCATCACCATGGCCATCACCATCACCACCATCATGGTGACGAGCACGCCGCTGGCCCGTTCCCCTGGCGCCGTATGGCCTGGGCGCTGTTGCTGGTATTGTTTGCGGTCGCCGCCGCCAGCCTGGTGCAAGTGCGCTCCGGCGAGGCCACGGTGATTACTCGTTTCGGCAACCCTTCGCGGGTGCTGCTGGAACCCGGCCTGGGCTGGCGTTGGCCGGCGCCGTTCGAAGCGGCGATCCCGGTGGATCTGCGCCTGCGCACCACCTCCAGCGGTTTGCAGGATGTGGGCACCCGCGATGGCCTGCGCATCATCGTGCAGGCCTACGTGGCGTGGCAGGTGCAGGGCGACGCAGACAACGTGCAGCGCTTCATGCGCGCGGTGCAGAACCAGCCGGATGAAGCGGCGCGGCAGATCCGCACCTTCGTGGGTTCGGCGCTGGAAACCACCGCGGCCAGCTTCGACCTGTCGAGCCTGATCAACACCGATGCCAGCCAGGTGCGCATCGCTGACTTCGAAGCGCAGTTGCGCCAGCAGATTGATCAACAATTGCTCACCACCTACGGCGTGCGCGTGGCCCAAGTCGGTATCGAACGGCTGACCTTGCCGTCAGTGACCCTCACCGCCACCGTCGACCGTATGCGCGCCGAGCGCGAAACCATCGCCACCGAGCGCACCGCCGTGGGCAAGCGCGAAGCGGCGCAGATCCGCTCCGCCGCCGAGCGTGATGCGCGCATTGTGCAGGCCGATGCCACGGTGAAAGCCGCCGACATCGAAGCGCAGTCGCGGGTCGAGGCCGCTCAGATCTATGGCCGCGCCTACGCCGGCAATCCGCAGCTGTACAACCTGCTGCGCTCCCTGGATACCTTGGGCACCGTGGTCACGCCAGGCACCAAGATCATCCTGCGCACCGACGCTGCGCCATTCCGCGCCTTGGTCGACGGGCCGAAGGATGTCCAGCCATGACCGAGCGTGACAGCCCGGACAGTCCGTGGATCCAGGCCGGGCGCCTGACGTTCCTGGCGTTGTACGCGGTGACCGTGTTGGCGGCGTTGGCCTGGGCGTTTTCCAATGTGCGCCAGATCGACCCGCAGTACCGCGCGGTGGTTTTGCACTTCGGCGCCCTCGACCGTATCCAGAATGCCGGGCTCTTGCTGGCCTGGCCGCAGCCTTTTGAGCAGGTAGTGCTATTGCCGGCGGCTGACCGTGTGATCGAGCGGCGGGTGGAGAATCTGCTGCGTTCCGACGCGGCGATCCAGGCCGACCGCGTGGCCAGTTTCGCCACGCCGTTGAGTGATGCGCTGGCCGGCTCCGGTTATCTGCTGACCGGCGATGCCGGTGTGGTGCAGTTGGATGTGCGGGTGTTCTACAAAGTCATCGAACCCTATGCCTTTGTGTTGCAGGGCGAGCATGTGCTGCCGGAACTGGATCGCCTGGTCACCCGCAGTGCCGTGGCGCTCACGGCGGCACGGGATCTGGACACGATCCTGGTGGCACGACCTGAATTGATCGGGTCCGATAACGGCGCTGCCGAACGTCGCGAGCGGCTGCGTGGCGACTTGGTGCAAGGCATCAACAAACGCCTGGTGGAGCTGACATCCACAGGGTTGGGATTGGGTATCCAAGTCACCCGCGTGGATGTGCAATCGAGCCTGCCAGGCCCGGCGGTAAACGCGTTCAATGCGGTGCTGACAGCCAGTCAGCAGGCCGATAAAGCCGTTGCCAACGCCCGCACCGCTGCGGAAAAACTCACCCAGACCGCGACCCAGCAGGCCGATCGCCTGGTGCAAGTCGCCCACGCACAGGCCAGCGAACGCCTGGCCAACGCCCAGGCGCAGACGGCCACGGTCGCCAGCCTGGCCCAAGTGAAAGACCCGGGCCTGATGTTGCGCCTCTACCGCGAGCGCCTGCCAAAGATTCTCGGCCAGGCCGGCTCGGTGACCACGGTCGATCCTAAAGACGACGCCCGCTTGATCATCCAGGGAGCCGAACAATGAGCGCACCCATGCTGACGTCCGCCGAGCAGCGCAGCGCTGCCCGGCAATTGACCCTGGCCATGCTCGCATTGGGCTTGCTGGTGTTAGGCCTGGTATGGCGCTGGCTGGCGCCAGACCAGACCGGCGTGAGCCAGTTGCTGCTGGGCGTCGCGTCGCTGTTGGTGGCGGTGCCGGTGATGCGTTCGGCCTGGTACAGCCTGCGATTTCCCAGCCTGCATGGCATCACCGACCAACTGATCGCCTTGGCCATGCTCGGCGCCTGGGCCACGGGTGATCTGCTGACCGCCGCGCTGTTGCCGATCATCATGATCTTTGGGCATGTGCTGGAAGAGCGCAGCGTGATCGGCTCCCAGGAGGCGATTCATGCCCTGGGTAAACTCACGCGCAGTCATGCGCGGTTGGTGCAGGCTGACGGCAGCATCCATGAGGTGGACAACGGCACGCTGAACACCGGCGACATCGTCGAGGTGCGTGCGGGTGATCGGGTACCGGCTGATGGTGTGGTGCTGTCGGGCCAGGCGAGCCTGGACACGGCGCCGATTACCGGTGAGTCGGTGCCGTTGGAAGCCAGCGTGGGCGTGCAGGTGTTTGGTGGGGCGATCAACCTCGACGGCCTGCTGCGCCTGCAAGTGACCCGCACCGGTAACGAATCTACCTTGGGCAAGGTCATTGCGCTGATGCAGAACGCCGAGCGTTCCAAGCCGCCGATCACACGGCTGCTGGAGCGTTATGCCGGCAGCTATATGGTGCTGGTGTTGCTGCTGGCGGCAGTCACCTGGTTTGTGACCAATGACGCCCAGGCGATGCTCGCGGTGTTGGTGGCCGCGTGTCCATGCGCCTTGGTGCTGTCGGCGCCGGCCACCGCCATTGCCGGGATTGCCGTGGCGGCGCGGCATGGAATACTGATTCGCAGCTCGGCGTTCCTCGAAGAGCTGGCGGACCTGACCTCCCTGGTGGTCGACAAGACGGGCACCCTGACCTTCGGTACGTTGCGCCTGCACTCCATCGAAACCACCGAGCCGGACCGGCAGGTGTTGCTGAACCTGGCCGCCAGCTTGGGCTCGGCCAGCAGCCACCCGGTCAGCCGGGCGCTGGCGGGGTTGGCGACCCAGGGACAGCGGCTGGCGTTGACGGATATTCGCGAGCGCCAGGGCCTTGGTGTGGTGGCGCAGACCGATGGGGGCGAAGCGGCCTTGGGCCGGCCGGAGTTGTTCGAACACCTGGGCATCCTCACCACGGTTGTTCCCAATCACGATGGGCCCATCGCCGGGTTGGCGCTGAACGGGCAGTTTCTGGCCTGGCTGTTGCTGGCCGATAGCGTCAAGCCGGAAGCCCGCCAGGCCCTGCAAGAGCTGCGGGACCTTGGCCTCGGTCGCCAACTGCTGCTCACCGGCGACCGCCAGAGTGTGGCTGACAGCCTGGCACTGGACGTCGGCATCAGCGATGTCCAGGCCCAGGCCCTGCCGGAAGACAAGCTCAACCGCGTGCTGGGCGAGATCGGCAGCGGCTTCCGGCCAATGGTGGTGGGGGATGGCATCAACGATTCGCTGGCGCTCAAGGCCGGTGTGGTCGGCGTGGCCATGGGCGCGGGCGGGGCGGATATCGCATTGGCGTCGGCGGATGTGGTGCTGATCGGCAGCGACCTGCGGCGCCTGGGCACCTGTGTGCGTTTGAGCCGCCAGTGCCGGCAGACGTTGCAGGTCAACGTGATCATCGGCCTGGGTTGGACCCTGGCCATTGTCGTGTTTGCCGCGTTTGGCTGGTTGGGTGCCGCTGGCGCCATGATTGCGGCGGTGTTGCATAACCTCAGCACCTTGCTGGTACTGGGGAACGCCGGGCGTTTGCTGCGCTTTCAGGAACCCCTGTTGAAGCTTGAGGAGTAATTTTCAGTTTTTTTTGCGGGTGCTGTAACGCCTGTGGGGGACCTCACTCTAGTGGTGTGTCGAGGCTGAACAATCCGTTCAGAACGGCACCCCTACTGATCGTTGAGGAATACAAAAATGAACATCAAAAAAGCCGTTTCCGGTGCTGCCCTGGCTATCGCTGCTGCCACTATGTTCGCCGGTGTTGCGACCCAGGCGCAGGCCGCCGACGCTAACGTTCATTGCTACGGCGTGACCTCCTGCAAAGGCATGAACGACTGCAAGACCGCTGAAAACGCCTGCAAAGGCCAGGCTGTCTGCAAGGGCCACGGCTTCAAGGCCATGACCAAGGCTGCCTGCGACGCTGCCGGCGGCAAAGTCGGCGAGTAATCGCAAGCCGAGTGCAACCGCAGCGGCTTTCACGCCGCTGCGGACACTTTTCCAGGAGTCCATGATGGCCACGTCTCTTCCCTTCCTGGGTTACGGCCTGGGTTTACGCAACGAATACTACGAACAGATCCTTGAACAATCGCCGCCTGTGGATTGGTTCGAAGTGATCTCCGAGAATTATCTGGTCCAGGGCGGCAAAGCCTTGTACTACCTGGAGGCGATAGCCGAGCGTTATCCCCTGGTGATGCACGGCGTGTCCCTGTCCATCGGCGGGCCCCATGCCCTCGATACCGACTACCTGAAGCAAATCAAACAGCTCGCCGAGCGTATCCAACCGGCGTGGGTGTCCGATCACCTGTGCTGGAGCCGCGGCAGCGCCCACCAGTTGCACGACCTGCTGCCGCTGCCTTACACCGAAGAAAGCCTTTACCACGTGGCGGCCCGCGTGCGCCAAGTGCAGGACGTATTGCAGCGTCCACTGGTGCTGGAAAACGTCTCCAGTTATGTGCGCTCGAAGGCGGACGAATTCACCGAGTGGGAATTCCTCAACGCCCTGGCGCACCTGTCGGGCTGCCAATTGTTGCTCGACGTCAACAATGTGTATGTCAGCTCGCGCAATCATGGCTTTGACGCCTGGACGTTTATCCGCAACCTGCCCCCTGAGAGCATCCGCCAACTGCACCTGGCGGGGCACATGGACTATGGCGACTACGTGGTCGACACCCATGACCATCCGGTGTGTGACCCGGTGTGGGCGCTCTATCAACAGACACTGGAGCACCTGGGTCCGGTGTCGACGCTACTGGAGCGGGACGACCATTTCCCCCCCTTTGAAGCGTTGCTCACAGAGCTGGGCAAGGCTCGCGAACTGGGGGCCATCGCCTTGGCCAGGAGATCGTTATGCGCCTGATCGATTGGCAACTGGCCTTTGAACAGCACCTTTTAGCCGAAACCCCAGTGGCCGACAGTGGCTTCGCCGCCACCCTGCTGGGCGGGCCGACGCTGGACGTGGACACGGGCCTGGCGATTTACCACAACGCCTACCTCGCACGGCTGCGGGAAGTCTTGCGGCATGATTTCAGTGCTGTCCTCTATTGGCTGGGCGATGATGAATTCGCCTCGCTGACCGACGCCTATGTGCGCCGTTACCCATCGGCTCATTACAGCCTGCGGTGGCTGGGCAAGCGTTTCCCGGCGTTCATTCTTGAACACCTGGTGGCGGAACAAAGCGCGCCGCTGGCGGAACTGGCGCGGTTGGAGTGGGCGTTTACACTGGCGTTTGATGCGCCCCAGGGTGAACCGCTGACCCTCCACGACATGGCACACCTGGCGCCTGAAGACTGGCCGGGTTTGCAGGTGACGCTTGCGCCCTCCGTGCAGCAGATACTCTGCCGCTTCAATACGGTGGCACTCTGGCAGGCCAGCAAGGCGAAGTCGCACTTCCCGCCCAGCCAGTCGCTGGACCCGGCGCAGATCTGCCTGGTGTGGCGGCACCAGAATGTGTGCCACTACCGGAGCCTGGAGCCTGCAGAAATCTGCGCCCTGGCGGGCATGGTGACTACCGGCTGGAGTTTTTCAGAACTGTGCGCCGAACTCGCAGTCACTTATGCAGAGGGTGCACCACTGCAAGCCGTCACCTGGCTGAAACAGTGGATCCAGGACGGTTTGCTCGAGCGCCGAGCCCCATAGAAGACCGCTATCAAATCGATAGCCTCCTACTTTGTCTTCGGATGGTCTACCCTCACAGCAGACGTCTGAAACAAGGGGGGATCACTCATGCTCGCGCAACTTCCACCGGCCTTACAGAATCTTCAGCTACCGCTGCGTCTTCGACTCTGGGACGGCCATGAATTCAACTTGGGCCCCGAGCCCAGTGTGACCATCGTGGTGAAGGACCCCACGGTAGTCTCCAAGCTGACCCATCCCACGCTCGATTCACTGGGCGAAGCCTTCGTCGAGGGCAAATTGGAGCTGGAAGGCTCCATCTCCGAGGTCATCCGGGTATGTGACGAATTGAGTCACGCCCTGATCGAAGACGACGAGGGGAGTCGTCCGGTGCGCTCGATCCACGACAAGGCCACTGACGCAGCGGCCATTTCCTACCATTACGACCTGTCCAACGAGTTCTACCAGCTGTGGCTGGACCAAGACATGGCGTACTCCTGCGGTTATTTCGAAACCGGCAGCGAATCAATCGACCAGGCTCAACAAGACAAATTTCGCCACCTGTGCCGCAAGCTGCGGCTGCAGCCGGGCGAGTATTTGCTCGATGTAGGCTGTGGTTGGGGCGGGCTGGCGCGGTTCGCCGCGCGGGAGTTTGGGGTGAAAGTGTTTGGCATCACCTTGAGCAAGGAGCAGTTGGCCCTGGCCCGGGAGCGGGTAAAAGCCGAAGGCCTGGAAGACCAGGTGGACCTGCAACTGCTCGATTACCGAGACCTGCCGCAGGACGGCCGTTTCGACAAAGTGGTGAGCGTGGGGATGTTCGAACACGTCGGCCACGCCAACCTGGCGGAATACTGCAAGACCTTGTTCGGCGCCGTGCGCGAAGGCGGCCTGGTGATGAACCACGGCATTACTGCCAAGCACACCGATGGCCGCCCGGTAGGCCGTGGTGCGGGGGATTTTATCGAACGCTATGTATTCCCCAATGGCGAGCTGCCGCACCTGGCGATGATGACCGCCGAGATCAGTGAAGTCGGGCTGGAAGTGGTCGATGTCGAAAGCCTGCGCCTGCACTACGCGCGCACCCTGGACCATTGGAGCGAGCGCCTGGAAGACAATCTGGAAGCGGCGGCGAAGATGGTGCCGGAGCAAGCGTTGCGCATTTGGCGGCTGTACCTGGCCGGCTGCGCGTATGCGTTTGCGCGGGGCTGGATCAACCTGCACCAGATTCTGGCGGTGAAGCCCCATGCAGATGGCAGCCATGAACTGCCGTGGACGCGGGAAGATATCTACCGCTGATGGTTTGAAACCACGGTAGGAGCCGGTTTGCCGGCTCCTACCGTGGGTAAGGGCCGTGTTAAAGAATCGGTGAAATAAGCCGCGCGACTCGCATGCCCAGTTGTTGAAGGCGGCGGGTTTCGCGGCTTTCTTCCTGGCTGACTTCGTGGGCGAGGGCGAAATCGTCGAGCAGCATCTGCTCGACTTCCTTGGCGAAGGCTTCGTCGACTGTCAGTAACATCACTTCGAAATTCAGCCGGAATGATCGGTTGTCCATGTTCGCACTGCCAATGGCGCTGATTTCTCGGTCTACCAACACCACCTTCTGATGCAGAAACCCTGGCGTATAGCGGAACACCCGCACGCCGGCGCGTACGGCTTCGATCGCGTAAAGGCTGGAGGCGGCGTAGACGATGCGGTGGTCGGGCCGCGACGGCAGCAGCAGGCGTACGTCCACGCCACGCAACACTGCCAGGCGCAGCGCGGCAAACACGGCTTCGTCGGGGACGAAATACGGGCTGGTGATCCACACGCGTTCAGTCGCCGCGTGGATGGCCTCGACGAAAAACAGCGAGCAGGTTTCATACGGGTCGGCCGGGCCGCTGGCGAGCAGTTGGCAGAGCACGCCGTCCTCGGGGTAGGCATCTGGCAGGATCAGCGGCGGCAACTCGCGCGCGGCCCAGAACCAGTCTTCGGCGAACGACTCCTGCAAGCACGCGACCACCGGTCCTGTGACCTGCACATGGGTATCGCGCCACGGTGCCAGCGGCGGCTTCTTGCCCAGGTATTCATCGCCGACGTTATGCCCGCCGACAAACCCGGTGATGCCGTCCACCACCACGATCTTGCGGTGGTTGCGGAAGTTGACCTGGAAGCGATTGAGCCAGCCGCTGCGGGTGGCGAAGGCTTTGACTTTCACACCGGCGTCGCGCAGCGATTGCACATACCGGTGGGGCAGGGCGTGGCTGCCGATACGGTCGTAGAGCACGTGGATGTCCACGCCCTCCGCAGCTTTTTCCTTCAGTAAGGCGTGCAGTTGGCGGCCGAGTTCGTCGTCATGAATGATAAAAAACTGGAACAGCACCGCGGTCTTGGCGTTGCGAATCGCCTCGAAGATCGCGCTGAAGGTGGCTTCGCCATTGATCAACAAGTGCACTTCATTATTGGCCAGGCACGGCATGCGGCCCAGCTTGGGCATGGCGCGCAGTGAGGCGTAGGCGCTGGAGTTGCGCGCGGCCAGGGCTTCTTCGACCCACGGGCGCCAGTTCAGCGCGGCAATGGCGGTGTGCATTTCCTGGTTGGCTTGGCGACGTGCCTGGATGTAGGCGTCAAAGGTGCTGCGGCCAAAGATCAGGTAGGGGATCAGCGTGAGATAGGGCATGAACATCAGCGACAAGGCCCAGGCGATCGAGCCCTGTGCGGTCCTGACGGTCAGCACCGCGTGGATCGCGGCGAGGGTCCCGAGAAAATGCAGCGTGGCAATGAAGTAGGCGAGCAGGTGCGGGCCAAGAAAATCCATGGACGACGGTACTCCAGGCAATCCAGTGCCTAACAGACCATGTTCGGTCGCGAATGTCGCTATTTTATTTGCCGTGCAACACTGGCCGCTTTGCGGCGTCTAACGCCAACAATTGCCCAGGAGTTACCCGATGAATGCTCGCTTGCTCTGTTTAGCCATGGTTACTGGTTTGGCGCTGCCTATTGCCGCACAGGCGCAGATGCTGGCGCCGGGTTTGTGGGAATTGACCACCAGCAATATGAAAGTCGATAACCAGGACCTGCCGGACCTGTCGCTGATCCTTGGTCAACTCAAGCAACAGATGACCCCCGAACAGCGCGCCATGCTGGAGAAGCAGGGCATTACCATGGCCGGTAAAGGCGTGCAGGTGTGCCTGACACCGGCACAGGTCGCCTCCGACTCGATCCCCCTGACAGACCCGCAGTCGGGCTGTAAGCAGGAAGTGACCGACAAGACCGGCAACCAGTGGAAATTCCGCTTCAGTTGCCCGAAAGCCCAGGGCACGGGCGTCGCCACGTTCCAGAGCCAGAAAGAGTTCACCACCACCGTCAACGGCACCTTTAATGCCACCGGCATTCAGCAAAAGGGCAGCCTCGACAGTCACGCCCAGTGGCTGGGCAACGATTGCGGTACGGTCAAGCCGCGCGCTTAACGCAAGAAATGCAGGGGCAAGCCCTGGCAGCTGTCGACCACCTGGCCGTTGTGCCAAGCCAGGTGGCCGGAGACCAGCGTGGTGCTGACGCTGTGGCGCAAACTGCGCTCGGCTAAAGGCGTCCAGCCGCAACGGGCCAGGACCGGTTGGCTGCTGACCGGTTTGCCGGCAGGCTCCGGTTTGATCACCACCAGGTCGGCCCAATAACCCTCGCGTAGATAACCCCGATCCGGGATGGCGAACAGGTCGGCCACGCGGTGACTGGTTTTCGCCACCAGGGTGGTCAGCGGCAGCAGCCCATCGGCCACCAACTCCAACAACGCCGGCAGCGCGTGCTGCACCAGGGGCAAACCCGACGGCGCTTCACGATAGCTCAACTGTTTTTGTGCCCAGGTATGCGGTGCATGGTCAGTGCCAATCACATCCAGACGGTCACTCAATAAGGCCTGGCGTAGCGCGTCGCGGTCGGCGCGGGTCTTGATCGCCGGGTTGCATTTGATCTGGTGACCGAGGCGGTGATAGTCGCGGTCATCAAATAGCAGGTGATGCACGCAAACTTCCGCTGTGATGCGTTTTTCCGCCAGCGGCTTGTCTTCGAATAGGCTCAATTCGCGAGCGCTGGTCAGGTGCAGCACATGCAGGCGCGTGCCGAAGCGCTGCGCCAATTCCACGGCGAAGGACGACGAGCGATAACACGCTTCGGCATCCCGGATCAGCGGGTGGGCCACGGGTGGAATCATGTCGCCGAAGCGCTCGCGCAGGCGCTGTTCGTTGGCCAGGATGCTCGGCGTGTGTTCGCAGTGGGCCAGCAGGATAGTCGGTACTTCGGCAAATAGCCGCTCGAGGATCCGTGGGTCATCCACCAACATGTTGCCGGTGGATGCGCCCATGAACACTTTGACCCCGGCCACTGCGCGCGGATCGAGGGCTGCGACCGTGTCGAGGTTGTCGTTGCTCACGCCAAAGTGAAAGCCATAGTTGGCTACCGAGTGCAGGGCCGCCCGGCGCTTTTTATCCGCCAGGGCCTCCAGGGTCAGGGTGGCGGGGCTGGTATTGGGCATGTCCATGAAACTGGTGATACCGCCGGCCACCGCCGCGCGTGATTCACTGTAGAAGCTGCCTTTGTCCGATGCGCCGGGGTCGCGAAAGTGCACCTGGTCATCGATCATGCCCGGCAGCAGCCAATGGCCCTGGGCGTCGATGGCCACGGGGGCGTTGCAGCCTTCGATGCTGCTGGCGATCTTCTCGATCCGGCCGTTGGCGACCAGCACATCAGCGTCGAACTCCTGGCCTTCGTTCACCAGGCGGGCATTGCGAATCAGCAGGCGGCTCATGGTTCAGAACTCGTTTTGCAAGGCTTTGTAGCCGCGTACCAGATCGACATTGGTACGTGCCACGTCTTCGGAAAACTCCGAGGCGCTCACACTCACCGGCGGGAATTGCGACAGGTCGGTGTTGGGCCCGATGCGGGTGGTGGAGGGCACATAGAAGGCAGCAGGCAAGTCGCGACCGTCGACCACCGAGTTGTGGCGCACCACACAGCCGTCGCCCACGGCGCAATTGAACAGCACGCTGTTGAAGCCGATGAACACGCGGTCACCGACCGTGCAGGGGCCGTGCACGATGGAGCGGTGCGCAATGGAGGTGAATTCGCCGATAGTCACCGCCGCACCAGACTTGGAGTGGATGACCACGCCGTCCTGGATATTGGAATTGGCGCCGATGGTGATCGGGTCCATGGCGCCGCTGGCGTCGACTTCGTCGGCACGGATCACGGCGTAGGGGCCGACGAAGACGTTTTCGCCGATGATCACTTTGCCGCAGATGATCGCGGTCTTGTCGACGTAGGCCGATTCGGCAATCACTGGCAGGTCGCCGGAAGGGTTCTTGCGGATCATGCGCGGGGCTCCGTGAGGATGTGAATGTAGTCGCCATCAATAGCGTTGTAGAAACAGGTGGGCCGACCGGTGTGGCAAGCCGGGCCTTGCTGGTCGACGATCAGCAATACGGCGTCGCCGTCGCAATCGAGGCGTGCCTCGATCAGTTGCTGCCAGTGGCCCGAGCTTTCACCCTTGCGCCATAATTGCTGGCGCGAGCGCGACCAGTAGCAGACTTGCCCGGTGGCCAGGGTTTCCTTGAGGGCCTGGCGGTTCATCCAGGCCAGCATCAGGACTTCGCCGCTGCGGTGTTGCTGGGCGATGGCGGCGATCAGGCCATCGCTGTTCCATGGCAGCGCATCGAAGAAAGGTTGAAGTGGAAAGCGGCTGCCGGCGGCAGCCCCTTCCAGGTCGAGCATGCTTACGCTCATGGCTTGCTCAGGGCCGCGCACAGCGTGTTGAGGTTGTATTCGAACAGCCCGGTGAAGGTGCTGGCCGGGCCTTGTGCCGCGAGGGCATCGGAATACAGCGTGCCGCCGATCTGCGCGCCGCTTTCGTCAGCGATCTGCTGGAGCAGGCGCGAGTCCTTGATGTTTTCCATGAACACGGCTTTGACTTTGTCTTTGCGGATCTGGGTGATCAGCGCGGCGACTTCGGCGGCGGACGGTTCGCGTTCGGTGGACAGGCCCTGTGGCGCAAGGAACTCGATGCCGTAGGCCTGACCCAGGTAACCGAAGGCGTCGTGGGAGGTGACGATGCGGCGGTTGCCGGCGGGTAGAGCGCCGAACTTGGTCTTGGCTTCGGCCAGCAGCCGGTAGATTTCTTTCAGGTAGGCCTGACTGTTGCGCAGGTAGTCGGCCTTGTTGGCCGGGTCGGCGGCCACCAGCGCCTTGGTGATGTTGTTCACGTAGATTTCGGCGTTGGCCAGGTTATGCCAGGCGTGCGGGTCGGGGATGGTTTCGCCGTCCTCTTCCATGGTGTGGGAGATCACGCCTTTGCTCGCGGTGACCACGGTGGCCTTAGTTTCGGTGCTGGTCACCAGGCGGTCCAGCCACGGCTCGAAGCCCAGGCCATTCTTGATGATGACCTTGGCTTTGAGCAGCGCCTTGGCATCGTCGGGTGTTGGCTCGTAGGTATGGGCATCGGCGTCGGGGCCGACCATGTTGCTGATCTGGATGTGATCGCCACCGATCTGGTGGGTGATGTCATCCAGGATGCTGAAGCTGGTAACCACCTGGAGTTTGTCTGCGGCCTGAGCCGTCGATAACGACAGGACGAGACTGAATAGCACGAGTAGAGCGCGCATCGGGAAACACCTCATTGGGATGACAGCAAGGGCGGGCGGCGCAGCAAGCCGTGCACCGGACCGAAGACCACGGACAGCAGGTACCCGGCGCCCGCCACCAGCACGATGGCCGGTCCGCTGGGCAGCGAGTAGTAGAACGACAGCAACAGGCCCAGCCATACCGACAGGCATCCCAGCACCGCCGATACCGCGATCAGCACCGGCAGGCGCCGGCTCCAGAAACGTGAAGCGATGGCGGGCAGCATCATCAATCCCACCACCATCAATGCACCGATTGCCTGAAAGCCGATCACCAGGTTCAGCACCACCAGGGTCAGGAACAAACCGTGGGCCAACGGGCCAAGTCGGCTGACGGTCTGCAGGAACAGAGGGTCGAGGGTGTCCAGCAGTAGCGGTTTGTAGATTGCGGCCATGGCGATCAGGCTGAAGCTGGAGACCCAGAGCATGCCGGTGAGGGTGGTTTCATCCACGGCCAGGGCGGAGCCGAACAGCAGGTGGAGCAGGTCCAGGCGTTTGCCGGCGAGGCCGAGGATCAGCACGCCGGCGGCGAGGGAGATGGGGTAGATGGCCGCGAGACTGGCATCTTCGCGTAGGCCGGTACGACGGGTGATCCAGGCGGACAGGCCGGCCATGCTCAGGCCGGCACCAAGGCCGCCGATGGTCAGGGCGGGCAGGCTGAGGCCGGCGAACCAGAAGCCGAGGGCCGCGCCAGGCAGGATGCCATGGGCCACCGCGTCACCGATCAGGCTCATACGCCGCAGGATCAAGAACACCCCCAGCGGCGCGGTGCTGCAGGCGAGCACCAGGCCGCCGATTAATGCGCGACGCATGAAGATGAAGTCGAAGAAGGGCATCCACAGGTGGGAGGTGAAGTGCATCAGGCCACCTGCATCTGGTGCTGTGGGCGAATGAGCTCTTTGCTCGGGCCGAAGAGGCAGCCGGTGTGTTTGATCTGCACCACTTGCTGGGTGTGATGGCGCACGGACGCGAGGTCATGGCAGACGACGATCAGCGTGCGGCCTGCGTCGTGCCAGGCATGGATGTGTTTCCAGCACAGCGCCTGGCCTTCTTCATCGAGGGCAGCGTGAGGCTCGTCGAGCAACAGCACCGGCGCTTCGGCCAGGCTCATGCGGGCGAGCAGGGCGCGTTGCAACTCGCCACCGGACAAGGCCATCAACGGGCGGTGCTCCAGGCCGCTGAGGCTCCAGTCCTCCAAAACCGCTGCAAGGCGCTGGCTGCGTTGCTGCGAGGAGAGTTGGGTGCCCCAGAAACCGGCGGCAACCAGTTCCTGCAGGCTGATCGGGAACTGGCGGTCCAGATGCTGTTGCTGCGGCAGGAACGACAGGCCGCCACGGCGTGGAACGTCCACCGTGACGTTGCCCGCCAAGGGCTTTTGCAGACCGGCGATGACTTTGAGCAGGCTGCTTTTACCGGTGCCGTTGGCGCCAATGATGCCGGTGAGGCTGCCTCTTTCCAGTGTGAGATCTAAGGCCGGCGTCAGCGGTTGGCCTGGTGCGCCCCAACGCAATGCGGTGCAGGTGATCATGCAGGGTTTCTCGTCCAGCGGCTTTCAGCCACGGCATCGTGCGCGTGCAGGCTTTCGGCGTGGATCACTTTCAGGTGGAAGGCTTTGACGGCATCCGAGCATTTCAAGGCGAGGTTCAGGCGGCGGGCGGCGTCTTCGCAGAACATCAGGTTCTGCCCGTTGGCCAGGGCGAAGGCTTGTTCGTCCGCACGTTTCACGGCTGTTTGTACGGCGGTGCCGAGGGCGGCTTCGACGTCATTGATCAGGTCGGTGATGGGCAGGCTGGGTTGGTCGCCGTCCAATGTGATCAGCAGTTGCGCGCTGCTGCGCTGACTGTGGGGCGTAGCAACAATGCCATTGGCGCTGCCAAGCCAGGTCAATACGTCTTCATGCTGCAACGGTGTGTTGGCGAAGTCCTCGAGAAATTGCTGCTGAATCAATTGCCTGGCGAGGGCAGCGGAGCAAGGGCAAGTCGAGGAATAAGTAACGTCAATTTTTAGTTCCACGTGGAACATCTGGTTTTCCAGGCGCGCTTCGATGCTCACCGGGTAACCCTTCCAACCAGCCAGCGGGCTGACCAGTGCCGGGCGTTTGAGCAGTAAATCGGTGTGTATCCGCAGGTAGGCGTTATTAGATAAACCTTCATGACTGTCGAGAAAACGCTGCAGTACATTACGCAGAAGTGCAGGCGTAAGGGGCTGCTGGTCCAGCATCTCCAGCGCCAGGTATAGGCGTGACATATGAATGCCACGGGCGGCGCCGTCGTCCAGGCTCACACCGGCATCGGCGGTGGCGGTCAATTGCTGCCCGTCGATCAGAATCGGCAGGGCGATGCCGCACATGCCCACCCAGTCGAGCGGCAAGGCTTGGCGTGAAGCCTGCGCGGCGATATCCGGCAGAGTCAGCGCATTCATGAGCAGGTCCATCGTTGGAAATAAAAAGACATGTTATATTATAACTATTAAGTCGACGATGATTTTTCTGCTCCAGCCTTTTTTCAGTCATGTCGAGCAGGGACGCTCCTTTATTTGCGGTATTTGTCATGCACAGACGTCAGCTCCTGAACCTGCTTCTGGCCAGCCCTCTTTTCACCTTGCCGTTTGCGGCCCACGCCACGCAGATACGCAACGCCCGCCTGTGGCGCTCGGACGACAAGCTGCGGCTGGTGTTCGACCTCAGCGGCCCGGTGCAGTACAAGACCTTTACCCTGAGCGCGCCGGAACGCTTGATCATTGACTTGAGCGGCGCCGGGCTCAGTGGTGATTTCTCTCAACTGGCGCTGACGAACAGCGGGATCACGTCGATTCGCTCGGGGCATTTCGGCAAAGGCGACACGCGCATCGTGCTCGACCTCGCCGCGCCGATGCAGCTCAACAGCTTTCTGTTGCCGCCCCAGGAGGGTCAGGGCCATCGCCTGGTGCTGGACCTGACCAGCGCGACGCAGGCGCCTCATCGAATTGCGGCAGAACCCAAGCCCCTGGTGGATAAGGCGCACCCCAAGCGCGACATCATTGTGGTGGTCGATCCCGGCCACGGCGGCAAGGACCCCGGCGCTGTAGGCTCCAAGGGCCAGCGCGAAAAAGACGTGGTGTTGTCCATCGCCCAACTGTTGGCCAAACGCTTGAAACGCGAGAAGGGTTTTGACGTGAAGTTGGTGCGCAACGACGACTTCTTCGTGCCGCTGCGTAAACGGGTGGAGATCGCCCACAAGCACAATGCCGACATGTTTATCTCCGTGCATGCGGATGCGGCGCCGAGGGTCACTGCGTCGGGCGCTTCGGTGTATGCCTTGTCCGAAGGCGGCGCGACTTCAGCCACCGCACGCTTCATGGCGCAGCGGGAAAACGGCGCCGACCTGCTCGGCGCCACCAGCCTGCTCAATCTGAAGGACAAGGACCCGATGCTGGCCGGGGTGATTCTGGATATGTCGATGAACGCCACGATTGCCTCCAGCCTGCAACTGGGCAATTCGATCCTGGGCAGCCTGGAAGGCATTACCAGCCTGCATCAGAAGCGCGTGGAGCAGGCGGGATTCGCGGTGCTCAAGTCACCGGACGTGCCGTCGATCCTGGTGGAGACCGGGTTTATCTCCAATGCGCGTGACAGTGCGCGCCTGGTTACCGCGCGGCATCAACAGGCGGTTGCCGACGGCCTGTTCGAAGGCCTGAAAAAGTACTTCCAGAAGAACCCACCCATGAACAGCTACATGGCGTGGGTGCAGGAACAGAAGGACAGTCAGGTCTAACAACCCGTTATACGGCTGCAGGTGAATTTGGCGCTGGCGCCACCCGAACTGGAAAACCGGTTGAGGGTGGTCCAGCCCACACGCCGCGTATAGCCCACCCACGCCTCACCGTCCGACGCCAACCCGGTAAAGAACGTCAGTTGCCCGTAGCGGCTGTTGGTCTGTGCCCAGTAGCGTTTGCCGATCACCTCGTACCCGCGCAAATACGTGGTGCTGCCGACCGTCGCGACGCTGTAGGCATTGCCCAGGGGATCGACGCAGGCCAGCAGATTGGCGCTGCGCGTGCAGTTGGCCAACAGGTTGGGTGCCTGGGCGCAAGCCGTTCCGGCCGTTGCCAACAACAGGGCGCACACCAGGTATTTCATCGGGTTTCTCACAGCAGGGAAGTGGTCAAGCATTGCGCCCTTCGTCGAGGTGAGCAAGAGGGGATTGGCTTATTTGCATTGTTATACTATAACATTGAAACACAGCCTGACCCGTGAACTGCTCCCCATGACCGAACAAGACCTGCTGGCCCAGCCACCCGCCGACTACATGAACGAAGCCCAGCAAGGCTTCTTCCGCGAGTTGCTGCTGATCCAGCGCAATGAGCTGCAAGTCCGTATAGACGCCGAGTTCATGGCGCTGCGTGAACAGGAAACCAACAGCGACCCGGCCGATGTGGGCAGCGCCGAAGAACAGCGGCAATGGCAACTGCGCCTGCTCGAACGGGAAAAAAAGCTGTTGGACAAGATCGACGACGCTCTCGAGTTGTTGGTCCGTGGGGAATACGGCTGGTGCCGCGAGACCGGTGAGCCCATCGGCCTGCAACGCCTGCTGCTACGTCCCACCGCCACGCTGTGTATCGAAGCCAAAGAACGTGAAGAGCTGCGCGAACGCCATAAACGGGCGATTTGACCGGCCAACCCTGATGAGGAATACCTGATGCCCAATCGTCTCCCCGTGACCGTGTTGTCCGGCTTTCTCGGCGCCGGTAAAAGCACGCTGCTCAATTACGTCCTGCGCAACCGCGAAAACCTGCGGGTGGCGGTGATCGTCAACGACATGAGCGAAATCAACATCGACGGCAGCGAAGTCCAGCGTGACGTCACCCTCAACCGCGCCGAAGAAAAGCTGGTGGAGATGAGCAACGGCTGCATCTGCTGCACTTTGCGTGAAGACTTGCTGGAAGAAGTCGGAAAACTCGCCAAGGAAGGTCGGTTCGATTACCTGCTGATCGAGTCCACCGGCATCTCCGAGCCCTTGCCGGTGGCCGAAACCTTCACCTTTCGCGATGAAAACGAGCAAAGCCTGGCCGATATCGCACGCCTGGACACCATGGTCACGGTGGTCGACGGCATGAACTTCCTGCTCGATTACCAGGCCGCCGAAAGCCTGGCCTCGCGCGGGGAAACCCTCGGTGAAGAAGACGAGCGCTCCATCACCGACCTGCTGATCGAGCAGATCGAATTTGCCGACGTGATCCTTATCAGCAAGATCGACCTGATCAGCAGCCGCGAGCGCGAAGAGTTGATGGCGATCCTTGAGCGCCTCAACGCCCAGGCGGAAATCATCCCGATGGTCATGGGTGAAGTGCCGCTGGACAAGATTCTCAACACTGGCCGTTTCGACTTCGAACGCGCCGCGCAAGCGCCGGGCTGGTTGCAGGAATTGCGTGGTGAACATGTACCGGAAACCGAGGAATACGGTATTGCCTCCACCGCTTACCGTGCGCGCCGTCCCTTTCATCCGCAGCGTTTTTTCGACTTTATCGACCGCCCGTGGGTCAACGGCAAACTGCTGCGCTCCAAAGGCTTTTTCTGGCTGGCCAGCAAGCACCAGGATGCGGGCAGTTGGTCCCAGGCAGGCGGCTTGATGCGCCATGGGTTTGCCGGTCGCTGGTGGCGCTTTGTGCCGAAAAGCCAGTGGCCTCAGGACGAAGAAAGTGTCGCGGCGATCATGGGCAACTGGCAACTGAGCACCGGTGACTGCCGCCAGGAACTGGTGTTTATCGGTCAGAACATCGACTTCACCCAACTGCGCGCGGAGTTGGACGCCTGCTTGCTCAACGATGAAGAAATGGCCCAGGGCGTCGAAGGTTGGCGCTTGCTGGCCGATCCCTTTGGCCCCTGGTATGAGGAGGCAGCCGCCTGATGCTGGCCCCGGTTATTCCCCTGCGTCCCGTGATTCGCCAGACCTCTGGTGAAACCCCGCTGGCGCTGTCCGACATCCTTGAAGAGGGCGTCAACCTGGCGGTGTGGCAGCGCCAGTTGCCCCTGCATATCGCCGAGTTCGGCGCCTTGCTGGTGGCGCTCAACGAGCCGTTGGCGGATTCCATGGTGGTAGAACTCAGCGACGAAGACGCCGTGCCCAACGTGCAGGGGCTGGCGTCCAGTTGCCGCGACCTGGAAGGCTACGAAGGCTTTATCGCCGATGTGTCTTGGCTGGTCAGCGCGTTCGCCTGTTTGCTGGGCGCCAAGCGTATCGGCGTGCGCTTGCGGCTGTTGGATAAAGCGATGTGCCCGCGTTTTCATGTCGACCATGTACCGGTGCGGCTGATCACCACCTATGCCGGGGTCGGCAGCCAGTGGTTGCGTGAGGGCGTGATGGACCGTCGTAGACTGAGCCAGCCGGACGCCGAACCCAGCGACAGGATCGAACAGCTCCACTGTGGCGAAGTCGCCCTGCTCAAGGGCACCAAATGGCATGGCAACGAAGGTCACGGCCTGATTCACCGTTCACCCGCACTCAAGGCTGACGAGCGTCGATTGATCCTGACACTGGATTGGCTCGCATAACCGCGTAGGATCAAACGCTCTACACGGTCCGAACGATGCCTCTCATGCTGCAGAACATTCCCACCCACGTGATTGCCGGGCCCTTGGGGGCCGGCAAGACCAGCCTTATCAAGCACCTGCTCGCCCAGCGCCCGACCAACGAGCGCTGGGCCGTGCTGATCAACGAGTTCGGGCAGATCGGCCTGGACGCTGCCTTGCTCACTCAGGACAGCGACGGCATAGCCCTGGGCGAGGTCGCAGGCGGCTGCCTGTGCTGCGTGAATGGCGCTCCATTTCAGGTAGGACTGGGTCGGTTGTTGCGTAGGGCCAAGCCGGATCGGCTGTTTATCGAACCCTCGGGCCTGGGCCATCCGGCACAATTGCTCAAACAACTGCGGGAGGCGCCGTGGCAGGACGTGCTGGCGCTGCAGCCCTGTGTGCTGGTGCTGGATGCCCAGGCGCTGGCGGCGGGCAAGCCCTTGCCGCCAGCGCAGCAGGAAGCCCTGGCGAGTGCCGGGCTACTGGTATTGAACAAGGATGAAGCGCTGGACGCTGCGCAGCGCCAGGCAATTGAACAGCAGTTACCTGACTGCCCGTTGTACTGGACCCGCCAGGCGCATTTGCCGCTGGCGCAGTTACCGGGCCTGAATGCGCAGGCCGCAGCGGCTGTGGATAACTTCGAAGTGCCCAAGGGGTTGGCGCAAATACCGGCAATCTGGAGTGACCCTGCGCAACCGATCTGCCTGAGCCAAGCCCAAGAGGGCGGCTGGAGCATTGGCTGGCGCTGGCACCCGAGCCAGCAATTCGATGCCCAACGCCTGCATCGGTGGCTCGCAAGCCTTGAGTGGCGCCGCGCCAAGTTGGTTATCCACGGCGCCGAAGGCTGGGTTTCAACCAATGCTGTGGACAACAGCCCGCTCGCCTGGCAAACCAGCGAATGGCGGCGTGACTCACGTATCGAATTGATTTTCAGCGAACCCCAGGACGTAGCCGCGTTGCAGGCCGCCTTGGCGGCCTGCCGTTACTGACGGTTCTTGGTGCCGTGGTCCTGGCGCCACTGGCTCAGTTCGATCACCTCGGCGCTGGGCAGCGGTGTCTTGATCTCGAACGGATAGGGCGCCAGTTCGATCTGCGCACTGTGGGCGCCGAATTGGGTGATAGTCCCCGGGTGGCGGGTTTCGCCGGTCACGGTGAATTCAAAGTTGTAGATGCGTGCCAGGCGCCGCCGACCGTTGGCATCCTTCACAAAACCGATGCGCTTGAGCGCCACGGCACCGTCGAGCAGTTCGATGTCGAGTTTGGCGCAATGCTGCTTGACCCGCTCCAACGCGCGTTCGCGCAGGCCGTGGTTGTGCCACACCCAGGCGGCACCGGTCGCCAGCAGCATCAACACGAAGATGTTTCCCAGGGTCAGCATGCGAAAGACTCCAACAAAGTGAGAGCAGCTTAACTGTGTCGCCGGCCTGTCGTACAGGCTGCGTTTAGTCGCATACTGCGCGGCCAGAATTTCAATGGCTTTACGGAAATCCCCTGCATGAAACGCACACCTCATCTGCTTGCGATCCAGTCTCATGTGGTCTTTGGCCACGCCGGAAACAGCGCCGCCGTGTTCCCCATGCAGCGGGTCGGGGTGAACGTCTGGCCGCTGAACACGGTGCAGTTCTCCAACCACACCCAGTATGGCCAGTGGGCGGGCGAAGTGTTGGCGCCGCAGCAGATTCCGGCGCTGGTGGAAGGCATTGCCGCCATCGGTGAGTTGGGCAACTGCGATGCGATTCTGTCCGGTTACCTGGGCAGTGCGGATCAGGGCCGTGCGATCCTGACCGGTGTGGCGCGCATCAAGGCCATCAACCCCAAGGCCCTGTATCTGTGCGACCCGGTGATGGGCCATCCGGAAAAGGGCTGCATCGTGCCCCAGGAAGTCAGCGATTTCCTGCTGGACGAAGCCGCGGCCATGGCCGACTTCCTGTGCCCCAACCAGCTTGAGCTGGACAGCTTCGCCGGGCGCAAGCCGCAATCGCTGTTCGATTGCCTGGCCATGGCCAAGGCGCTGCTGGCACGCGGACCGAAAGCGGTATTGGTTAAACATCTGGATTACCCTGGCAAGCTGCCGGACGGTTTCGAGATGCTGCTGGTGACCGCCGAAGGCAGCTGGCACTTGCGTCGGCCGCTGCTGGCGTTTCCACGTCAGCCAGTGGGCGTCGGCGATTTGACCTCGGGCCTGTTCCTGGCGCGGGTGCTGTTGGGCGACAGCCTGCTGGCCGCCTTTGAATTCACCGCCGCCGCGGTCCATGAAGTGCTGCTGGAAACCCAGGCCTGCGCCAGTTACGAGCTTGAGCTGGTACGCGCCCAGGATCGCATTGCCCATCCTCGCGTGCGTTTCGAAGCCACACCCATTGAGTTGTAGGAATATTCTTCATTGAGCCAGGGCAAGGGCGTCCGGTAGTATCGGGCGCCTCCTAGTCCCCTGTGCTTTCAAGGAAGATCCATGTCCCTCGTATTCCCTTCGCCGCGGGCGCTGACCGCCCTGGTGCTGACGTCGTTGCTGGCCGGTTGCAGTGTGAACGGCACTTACCCTGACGCCACCGAGCCTGATGCCGCCAAGCTGCGCTTCATCTCTAATACGTCCAATACCACCATCGACGTCTACGACGCTGAGCACTGCATGGGCCAGACCACTGGCATGCTCAACAATATTTTCCTGGTCGATACCCGCCGACGTGTCGGCATGTCCGTGCCCCCGCCGGCCAAGGCCAGGGGCTTGCTGGAGTTCAAGCTGGCACCCGGCAAAGAAACCATGCTGATGATCAACACCAATGGCGGAAGCTATGTCTGCGGCAAATCCATGAGCATCACGCCAAAGGCCGGGGAAGAGTATGAAGTGACCTTCGATATGGAGCGGGGCATGTGCACGACCTCGTTGCAGCGCCTGACGCGTGCTGGGGGCAAGGATGTGCGCATTCCCCAGCCGATATTCGAGAACGGCATGCCGTCGTGCGCGGGCAAGAGCCCGATATTTGGTAAGGTGATCCCGGCGACGCCTCACCGTACCGCGTTGATCAACGCGATCGTTGAAACCCATATGCAGCTCATCACGTTGATGGAGCCCGACACCGCGCAACGCCCGCAAGCCACCGAAGAAGCGATCGCCGAGCGCAAGGCGAAATTAGGCACCTTCACCCCACCTGAGGCCTATTGGGTTCAGTTCCGTCAGAACTACGCACTGGTGAATCAGGAAATGGCTGGCCGCAAGGCCCGTACGCTGGAGCTTTATGAGCGGGTTTACCGCATGCGCCTGAGCGGGACCGAAGATGCGATTCTGGAACAATGGCAGAACCCGACGGACGCCGCCGTGGTCGAGCGCGTCAAGGCCAACGACAAGTTGATGGCGCAGTACTACAAGAACACCAGCAAAGCCGTGATGGTGGACATCGTGAACCATCACATGGAGCGCATGAGCCAGTTGGATCAGCGCTTTGATGTGTGTGCCCACTACGATGGGTGCTGGCAGTTGTAGGAGCGGGCTTGTCCGCTCCTAAACGGAAAAAATGGCTTACGGCGCGTCTGCCTTGATTTCCTGGTAGCGCTTTTCCAGTTCCTGGCGGATCTGCCGGCGCTGCTGGGCCTGCACGAACCGGCGCTTGTCTTCGCTGTTGTGCGGTTGCAGCGGTGGCACGGCGGCCGGTTTGCGCTGGTCGTCCACGGCCACCATGGTGAAGAAGCAGCTGTTGGTATGGCGCACCGAGCGCTCGCGGATATTCTCGGTCACCACCTTGATGCCCACCTCCATGGAGGTGTTGCCGGTGTAGTTGACCGATGCAAGGAACGTCACCAGCTCGCCGACATGGATGGGTTCGCGAAAAATCACCTGGTCCACCGACAGCGTCACGACATAGCGACCGGCATAACGGCTCGCGCAGGCGTAGGCCACTTCGTCGAGGTACTTGAGCAGGGTGCCGCCGTGGACATTGCCTGAGAAGTTGGCCATATCAGGGGTCATCAATACCGTCATCGACAGCTGGGCGTTTCCGGGTTCCATAGCACACTCACGGGTTGTAGGCATTGGTTGGGGGGCACCTCTGCGGGTGCTGGAATCTTTGCAGCGCCATCCATAACGGGACGCCGGTAGGCGGCTTGCCGTCACGCGTGCACCGATCTGTTTCCATATATTGCACCGGCTTTCTGCCGGAAGTCGCGGTGTTAACCTTCAAAAGCCCGTCTCAGGGCATTTCTTACGATCAAGGCAGACTTTTCCTTCCGCTCTTTGCGACTGATCAAAGGCGCGCGCGGAAGTGGGAAAAGCGCCAGTACCCTCAAGGAGCCCCTCGCCATGCACGCCATCAGCTTTATCCAGGACCTGGCCGTGATCATGTTGGTGGCCGGGGTTGTCACCATCCTGTTTCACCGCCTCAAGCAGCCGGTGGTGCTGGGTTACATCGTCGCCGGCTTCATCATCGGCCCTCACACCCCACCCTTCGGCCTGATCCACGACGAAGACACCATCAAGACCCTCGCCGAACTGGGCGTGATCTTCCTGATGTTCTGCCTGGGCCTGGAGTTCAGCCTGCGCAAGCTGTTCAAGGTCGGCGCCACCGCGTTTATCGCAGCCTTCCTGGAAATCATCCTGATGATCTGGATCGGCTACGAGATCGGCCGCTGGTTTGACTGGAACACCATGGACTCGCTGTTCCTCGGCGCGATCCTGGCGATTTCCTCCACCACCATCATCGTCAAGGCACTCAACGACTTGAAGATGAAGAACCAGCGCTTCGCCCAATTGATTTTTGGCGTGCTGATCGTCGAGGACATCCTCGGCATCGGCATCATCGCCTTGCTGTCGAGCATTGCCGTCAGCGGTACGGTCAGCTCCGGCGAGGTGTTCTCCACGGTCGGCAAGCTCTCGCTGTTCATGATCGTAGCGCTGGTCATTGGCATTTTGCTGGTGCCGCGCTTGCTGGCCTACGTGGCCAAATTCGAAAGCAACGAGATGTTGCTGATTACCGTACTGGGCCTGTGTTTCGGTTTCTGCCTGCTGGTGGTCAAGCTGGAATACAGCATGGTGCTGGGCGCGTTCCTGATTGGCGCGATCATGGCTGAATCCCGTCAGTTAATTAAGATCGAGCGCCTGATCGAGCCCGTTCGCGACATGTTCAGCGCCATCTTCTTTGTGGCGATTGGCTTGATGATCGACCCACAGATCCTGCTGCAATATGCCTGGCCGATCGCGGTAATCACCGTGGCTGTGGTACTGGGCAAGATGCTGTCCTGTGGCCTGGGCGCGTTTATCGCCGGCAATGATGGCCGTACCTCACTGCGCGTGGGCATGGGGCTGTCACAAATTGGTGAGTTTTCCTTCATCATCGCGGCGTTAGGGATGACGTTGCAGGTCACCAGTGATTTCCTCTACCCCGTTGCAGTGGCGGTCTCGGCGATTACCACATTGCTCACGCCGTACCTGATTCGCGGCGCCGACCCGTTGTCATTGAAGATCGCGGCGGTCATGCCCAAGCGCATGAGCCGAGTGTTCGGCATGTACGGTGAATGGCTGCGCAGCATTCAACCTCAGGGCGAGGGTGCGATGCTGGCGTCGATGATCCGCAAGATCATCCTGCAGGTGGGGGTGAACCTGGCGCTGGTGGTGGCGATCTTCTTTGCCGGCAGCTTTTTTGCGGTGCGCATCGGCGGCTATCTGGAAGGCTGGATCAGTGACCCAAGCTGGCAGAAGGCGTTGATCTGGGGTGGGGCGTTGCTGTTGTCGCTGCCATTCCTGATCGCGGCGTACCGCAAGCTCAAGGCGCTGTCGATGTTGCTGGCGGAGATGAGCGTGAAGCCGGAGATGGCCGGGCGGCATACCCAGCGTGTGCGAAGGGTGATCGCGGAACTGATCCCGATCCTTTCGCTGCTGGTGATCTTCCTGCTGTTGGCAGCCTTGTCGGCCAGTATTCTGCCGACCAACAAGTTGCTGGTGCTGATCGCCGTGGTCACGGCAGCGGTGGCGGCGGTGCTGTGGCGGTGGTTCATCCGCGTGCATACGCGGATGCAGGTCGCCTTGCTGGAGACGCTGGATAACCACAAGGATACGCCCGAACACTGAGTGAGCGGGCCACTTAGCTTTTTGTGGTGAGCGAGCTAGCTCGCGCTGGGCTGCGTAGCAGCCCCAGTCCAGGCGACGCGTTTTTTCAGGTTTTGCGATGTGAGGCATGGGGCCGCTACGCAGCCCAGCGCGGGGCAAGCCCGCTCACCACGCTAAGCCCGATCACCACAGCAAGCCGGTCACCCTTGGTGCAGGGCTCAGCTTTCCAGCCAGACGTCCCGCGCCCAGTGCCACACCGATTCCCAGGTTTCTTCGGTGACGATTTCTTCTTCGCCGGACCACAGCACCACAGTGCCGTCTTCCTCAACGCAGTAGTAGTCGTCGCCATCCTGGCAGATCGGGATCAGGCTGCGATCAACACCGGCGTCCCAGGCGTTGGCGGCCACGTCCGGCAGGTAGGTGTGGGACTGCGGGTCGGTGACGGTCACCGGCTCCAGGCTGCCGTACACCACGTCGCTGACGGTCAGCAGGAATTCACGGAAGACAAACGGGATGTCGATGAACAATTGTTCCTCGATCTCCACCAGCAAGTCTTCGTCAGGCAGCTCCAGAGGAACCGGGACCGGTTCATTGGCTTCACGCAATTGTTCGATGATTTCTTCCACGGCCGGGATCCTCGTGCTAGATGGCGCGGTTTATAGGGGCGTTTTATACAGTAGCTCGCTATAAGTGCAACCGTGAAATAGAAAACCCCGGACAGGTCCGGGGTTTTTTGTATCTGCTTGCAAGGCGTGCAGGGATCAGCCGTTCTGGCGGATACCGGCGACCAGCCAAGGCTGGTTGTCGCCTTGGGCGCGCTCCATGTTCCAGCTCTCGCTGAACACTTCGCCCTGGTCGAAGCGCGACGTCTTCGACACACCGCTGAAGGTCAGGGTGGCGATAGTCTTGTCGGTGCGATCATCCACACCGTCCAACTGTACGCGCAGGTCGTCAATGTAGGTCGACTGGAAAGCGTCGCCCAGATCGGCGCGTTCGCGCTTGAGGAACTCCAGCAGTTGCGGGGTCACGAACTCGGCGATCTTGTCCATTTCGTTGGCGTCCCAGTGCTGCTGCAGGGACTGGAAGTGGCTGCGGGCCGCTTCGACGAAACGCTCTTCGTTGAACCAGGCCGGTGCGTTGATCACCGGGCGGGCCGCAGCAGGCGCTGGCGAACCACCGAAGATCGAACCCATGGCTGGCTTCTGCTCGAACACTTCACGCTGCATCGGCGCGCCGGCTGGAGCCAGGTGCTCCTGCTGCTTGCGGCGACGGGCGGCGATAAAGCGGAAGACCAGGAAGGCGATGACCGCCATGATCAGGATGTCGAAGATCTGCATGCCCTCGAAGCCGCCGCCCATGAACATGGAAGCGAGCAGGCCACCAGCGGCGATACCGGCCAGAGGGCCCAACCAGCGCGAAGCACCGCCAGCCTTGGCAGCAGCGCCTGCAGCACCTGCGGTGGCCGCAGCACCGCCGGCACCGGCGGATGGGGCCATTTGGCTGGTCTGGTGAGTCGGTGCCGAGCCCATGCTTTTGCCGCCACCAAAGCGTTTGGCGTTGGCGTCGATGCTCATCGTCAGGCCGATGCACAACGCCATGGCGATGCTAAGAAAACGTTTCATAAAGGGAATTCCCATTTGTGGATTGCACGCGCGCCATGTTGCACAGGTGTAGTGACAGTGGCTAGCGGCATAATGTTTCGGGCTTTTGCGTAAGACCGATTCCGAAGGGTCTGTAGGACTAATTACAGATATTGGCCCGAGCGGGTGAAAAACAAGGGAGGGGCGCGATTCTTCACCTGTAGGAGCCCGGCTAGCGGGCGATAGCAATCTTAAAGCCGCTATCGCCGGCGAGCCGGCTCCTACAATAAGGGTGCAGTGTTTCAGATGGCTTCGAGCTTCGCGTAGCCCATCATCAGCCACTTGCTGCCTTCGGCGAAATTCACCTGCACCCGCGCCTGGGCACCGGCACCTTCGAAGTTGAGGATCACACCTTCGCCGAACACCGAATGCCTGACCTGCTGGCCAAGACTGAACTGGGTTTCCGGAATCTCGGAACCGGCAAACATATTGCTGGAGTTCTGTTGCTGGCCCCCGCCGAACGGGCGGCTGACGCTGTTGGACAGGCGCACTTCCTGAATCAACCCCTTCGGCACCTCACGTACGAAGCGAGACACCTTGTTGTAGGTCTCGCTGCCGTACAGGCGTCGGGTCTCGGCGTAGGTCATCACCAGGTTCTGCATGGCGCGGGTGATGCCCACGTAGGCCAGGCGGCGCTCTTCCTCAAGACGGCCAGGCTCTTCCAGGCTCATCTTGTGCGGGAACAGGCCTTCTTCCATGCCCACCAGGAACACGTAGGGAAACTCCAGGCCCTTGGCGCTGTGCAAGGTCATCAACTGGATGCTGTCTTCATGCTCATCGGCCTGGGTGTCGCCGGCTTCCAACGACGCATGGCCGAGGAAAGCGGCGAGCGGGGTCAGCTCTTCATCTTCTTCGGTGTTTTCGAACGCGCGCGCTGCGCTGACCAGTTCCTCAAGGTTTTCTACCCGGGCCTGGCCTTTCTCGCCTTTTTCCGCTTCGTGGTAGGCGATCAGCCCTGACTGTTCGATCACCGTCTGGGTCATCAAGTGCAGGGGCATTTCCGCGCACTTGGCGGCGAGGTTCTCGATCAGCTCGACAAACACGCCCAGCGCCCCGGCAGCCCGGCCGGTCAGGCCTTTATTGGCGATCAGCAAGCGCATGGCTTCCCACATCGACACATCGGCATGGCGCGCGTGGTCACGAATGGCTTCGACTGTCTTTTCGCCGATGCCACGGGCCGGGATGTTGATCACCCGCTCCAGCGCAGCATCATTGCCACGGCCTTCCAGCAAGCGCAGGTAGGCCATGGCGTTCTTGATCTCGGCGCGCTCGAAGAAGCGCTGGCCGCCATAGATGCGGTACGGGATACGTTCGCGCAGCAAAGCTTCTTCCAATACCCGCGATTGGGCGTTGGAGCGGTACAAAATAGCGATGTCGCTGCGCGCCAGGCCGGTTTTCAGTGCGCTTTCGATGGTTTCCACCACGTAGCGCGCTTCATCGTGCTCGTTGAACGCTGCGTACAGGTTGATCGCTTCGCCTTCGCCGCCGTCGGTCCACAGCTCTTTGCCCAGGCGCCCGGTGTTATTGGCGATCAGGGCGTTGGCGGCCTTGAGAATCCCGGCGGTCGAGCGGTAGTTCTGCTCCAGGCGGATGGTGACCGCGTCCGGGAAGTCTTCGGAATACTGGTAGATGTTCTCGATTTTCGCGCCACGCCAGCCGTAGATCGACTGGTCGTCGTCGCCCACCACCATCAGGCTGTCGCCGCCTTTGGCCAGCAGGCGCAACCAGGCGTATTGCACGGCGTTGGTGTCTTGGAACTCGTCCACCAGGATATGCCGGAAGCGCTTCTGGTAATGGGCCAGCAAGCCAGGGTTGTCACGCCACAGGTCGAGGGCGCGCAGCAGCAGTTCGGAGAAGTCGATGACCCCGGCGCGCACGCAGGCCGCCTCGTAGGCTTCATAAATGCTGCGCATGGTGGCCAGGAACAAATCGCCGCTGGCCTGGATATGTTGCGGGCGCAGGCCTTCGTCTTTCTGGCCATTGATGAACCATTGCGCCTGGCGCGCCGGCCAGCGTTGTTCGTCGAGACCCAGCTCGCGGATCACCCGCTTGACCAGGCGTTGCTGGTCGTCGCTGTCGAGAATCTGGAAGGTCTGGCTCAGGCCTGCTTCCTGCCAGTGCGCCCGCAACAGGCGGTGCGCCAGGCCGTGGAAGGTGCCTACCCACATGCCGGCCGGGCTAATGCCCATCAACTGCTCGATGCGGTGGCGCATCTCGGCAGCGGCCTTGTTGGTGAAGGTCACCGACAGGATGGAATGCGGGGACGCGTTTTCGACCTGGATCAACCAGGCGATACGGTGCACCAGCACTCGGGTTTTACCGGAGCCAGCACCGGCCAGGACCAACTGACGGCCAACGGGGGCCGCTACGGCCTGGCGTTGGGCATCGTTGAGGGAGTTCAGCAAAAGGGAGAGATCATCGCGCATCGGCGCATTCTAGGGTGCCCGGGTGAGTGGGGCAAATACCAATGCCGGGTGGTCGACGGAAAACCTTCAGGGTGATGACCGGTCGGTCAATGGCCACAGCCCGCGCGGCGTCTCGCTCAAGCCGTCTGGCCCCGGAGATTGCGACGCATGAGCGTGCAGTTTTTATGACGCAGAGCAGTTTGGCCCAGGCGCTTGCTTGTGTATGCTCCGTCGACGTTTCGGGCTCACCATTATAAGAACACTGCCTATGACCCTCAGCACCGATCTGCTCGGCCCCTCGGCGGCGCCCGCGCAGGTTCTTCGCAAACACTACGCCACGGAGATGGCGGTCGAGCGCACGCGCCTTTTGTATCAAGGTTCGCTGTTGCCGACCCTGTTGATGTTGGTCAATGGCCTGGTCTGCGCCTGGCTGCTCTGGAACCCCAAGCAATACCTGCTGGACAGCATTTGGTTGGTCTGGCTGCTGGCCTTGGTGGCAATGCGCGTGATCCAGGTGGCGGCGTTTGACTCCGCCATGCCCAGCCGCCAGGCCCAGCCCGTTTGGCGACGCATGTTTATGCTCGGCTCGGCGGTCAGCGGCCTCACCCTGGCCACCGCCGCCATCGCCCTGGTGCCCGTGGACAGTTTTATGCAGCAGGCCTGGGTGTTCGGCCTGATCGGCGCGGCGACTCTGTCGGCCAGCGTGGCGTACGCCGTGAGCCTGCCAGCGTTTTTGTCGTTCGCCTTGCCATGCCTGGTGCCCGCCATCATTTACCTGTTCTGGAGCGGCGACCCACAGCAACGTGGCTGGGGCGTACTCGGCCTGATCCTGCTGGCGTCCTTGAGCCTGGTGGCGTGGCAGGTCAATCGCCTGATCCAGCGCGGGCTGCTGAGGCGCTTCCAGAACCAGGCGCTGATCGAGCACCTGCAACAGGCGCAGCAGCGCAGCGAGCAACTCAATCAGGAGTTGGTGCGCGAAGTCGAACAACGTCGTCAGGTCGAGCAAGAACTGCGCGAAGCCCAGATCGGCCTGCAAGACCGCGTGGCCCAACGCAGCCAGGAGCTGGATGCCGCCAGCCTGGCCCTGAATAAAAGCGAAGCGCGCCTGGCCATGGCCCTGCAAGCCAGTGAGTTGGGCCTGTGGGACTGGAACCTGCAAACCGACGAAGTCCACCACACCCAGCTCAAGGAACTGTTCGGCCTGGAGCCGGAATACGTCACGGCGATGCTCAGCCACCTCAAGCCGCGCCTGCATCCCGAAGACCTGCCGCTGCTCAAGCGTGCCTTGGTGGAACACCTTAAGGGTCGCAGCGAGGACTACTTGGTGGAATACCGCGTGCGCCACGGCGATGGGCACTGGGTGTGGATCGAAGACCGTGGCCGCGCCGTAGAGCGCGCGCCCAGTGGGCGGGTGACGCGCATGCTCGGTACACGCCGCGATATCACTGCCGGCAAAGCCCTGGAAGAACAGCAGCGTTTGGCATCGACGGTATTCGAGGCCGCCAGCGAAGGGATTGTGATCCTTGATCCGGACTACAAGCTGATTGCGGTCAACCAGGCGTTCAGCCGCGTCACAGGCTTTGAAACCGACGACATGATCGGTCGCAATGTGGTCGAACTGCCCAGCAGCCGCGATGCACGTCGCCACTTCCCGGTGATCCGCCAGGCGTTGCTCAGCCACGGCACTTGGCAGGGTGAGCTGGTGGAAACGCGCAAGAACGGCGAGCTGTACCCGCAGTGGCTGCAATTGAATGTAGTGCGCGATATCCGTGGAAACGTCAGCCATATCGTGGGCTTCTTCGCCGATCTCTCGGCGCGGCGTGAGTCCGAAGAGCGCATGCGCTACCTCACTCATTACGATGAATTGACCGGCCTGGCCAACCGCTCGCTGTTCCGCGAACGGCTGCGCGAGGCCCACCAGCGTGTGCGCCAGGGCGGGCGCAGTTTGGCGTTGCTGCACATCAACCTGGACCGTTTCAAGCTGCTCAATGACAGCCTTGGCCATGAAGTCGCCGACCAGTTGCTGCAGAAAATGGCGCGCCGCTTGATCAACGCCTTGCCCGAGGCCGACACCATTGCCCGCCTGTCCGGGGATGAGTTTGCCGTGTTGTTCGACGCCTACGGCAACCTGTCGAGCCTGGCGCGCGTCGCTACGCGGCTGTTGGCCAAGCTGCGGGTGCCGGTGACGGTGGAAGGGCATGAACTGGTGGTCAGTGCTTCGATGGGCGTCAGCCTGTTGCCGGACAATGCGCGGGAAATTTCCGCGCTGGTCAGCCAATCGAACATGGCCATGCAGCACGCCAAACACCTGGGCGGTAACAACTTCCAGTTCTACACCGACAGCCTGCAAGCCAGCACCTTGGAGCGCTTGCAGCTGGAAAACCACCTGCGCAAGGCCATCGAAGAACGCCAGCTTTCAGTGTTCTATCAACCCAAGCTGTGCCTGGCCACCGGCAAGCTGAATGCGGCCGAGGCGTTGATCCGCTGGGAGCATCCGCAGTGGGGCATGGTGCCGCCGGGAGACTTTATCGGCCTGGCCGAAGAGACCGGCCTGATCGTGCCGCTGGGCGAGTTCGTGCTGCGCCAAGCCTGCTGGCAGGCGTGTGAATGGCAGCGTCAAGGGCTGGCGCCGATCCGGGTCTCGGTGAACCTTTCGGTGCATCAACTGCGCCAGGGCAAGCTGGTCAGCCTGGTGCGCCAGGTGCTCGAAGAAACCGGCCTGGACCCTCAATACCTCGAATTGGAGCTGACTGAAAGCCAATTGCTCGACAGCGTCGAACATATCATCGCCACCTTCCAGCAACTGCGCGACCTGGGGGTGAAGCTGGCGATCGATGATTTTGGCACCGGTTATTCGTCCCTCAGCTACCTCAAGCGCATTCCTGTGGATTACGTGAAGATCGACCAGACCTTCATCCGTGGGCTGGGCCAGGGGCGTGAAGACGCTGCCATCACCCGCGCGATCATCGCCATGGCCCACGGGTTGGCGCTCAAGGTGGTGGCCGAAGGCGTGGAAGACCAGCAGCAGTTGGATTTCCTGCGCGGGGAGCGTTGTGACGAAGTGCAGGGCTATTTGATCAGCCGACCGATGCAGGCTGAAGGGCTGGCGGATTTGTTACGGGAAAATGCAGATTTTCCTGCGTGACACCAAGGCCGCCCCTGTGGCTACAACTGCGCCGCCCTTAGATTCAAAGGCGGGCAGGGCGATTTAGTGATGCGTCGGACGGGCAAAACGGCAATTCTTGTAGTATAACTACAAGCTTGCTACATCCTTGGCCCTGCCCATAACAAGAGTCCTGCCCTTTGAACCTGTTGCAACATATCGCTCAGTCGCGCCACCTGTTACGCAAATCGGAACTCAAGGTTGCCGATCACGTGCTGCTTGACCCTGCGGCTGTGATGCACAGTTCCATGGCCGACCTGGCCCACAGCGTGGGCATCAGCGAGCCGACCATCGTGCGCTTCTGCCGCGCCATCGGTTGCTCCGGGTTCCAGGACTTGAAACTCAAGCTGGCCCAAAGCCTGGCGGCCGGTGCGAGCTTTGGGCAATTCGCGATCCATGAAGACGACTCCGTCGCTGACTACAGCCTGAAGATCTTTGACACCACCCTGCACACCCTGATGGAAGTGCGCGAGAAGCTCGACCCGGTGGAATTGCAAAAGGCCGTGACGGCCATGTCCCAGGCCCAACGCGTCGAGTTCTATGGCTTTGGTGCCTCCGGCGCGGTGGCTGCCGATGCCCAGCACAAATTCTTCCGCTTGCTGCTCACCGCAGCGGCCTACAGTGATCCGCACATGCAGGCCATGTCGGCGGTCACCTTGAAGCCCACCGACGTCGCCATCTGCATTTCCCAGTCGGGGCGCTCCAAAGACCTGCTGATCACCGCCAATCTGGTGCGTGAAAGCGGCGCTTCGCTGATCACCTTGTGCCCGAGCCAGACGCCGTTGGCGGAACTGTCCACGGTCAACCTGGCCATCGATGTGCACGAAGACACCGAGATCTACACGCCGCTGACCTCACGCATTGCCCACCTGGTGGTGATCGACGTGTTGGCGATGGGCGTGGCCATGGCGCGCGGGCCGAGCCTGGTCAACCACCTCAAGAGCGTGAAGCGCAGTCTGCGCAGCCTTCGCCTGTCACCCAAGTCCGTCAAAGCCCTGGATGACTAAAGCGGTACACAGAGCAAAATGTGGGAGGGGCAAGCCCCCTCCCACATTTGGATCGCCTGCGAACCCAGAATCTTCATCAGGCTGTCATCGCTGCGTCATCGCCCAGGGCCATCCTGAACTCCCCGTACTCGCATTGGGAGACTCCAAATGGCCCGGCACTACGAAGAAAGCAGCAGCTCCGTCAAAACCCGTCGTCAGCAGGAAGACCAGCGCCGCATGGCGTTCCGTCGCGCAATCGAAGACCGTTGCGAGGAGCGCCAGTTGCTCCAAAGCATCACGGATTACCCGGAACTCCACTGGCAGGCACCCGCGGCTGCCCAGCGAAGCGCTCAGCCAGCGCGCTGATCTGCACCCGCTCGCTGCGGATAAAGCCCAGGAACGCATGGGCCACCGGTGACAGGCGCTTGGCCTTGGCCTGCACCAGGCACCAACTGCGGTACAGCGGCAGCTCTTCCACCGGCAGCTCCTTGAGCCCGCCGGTGGCCAGCTCCATGTTGACCGCGTGACGCGTCAGCAGGGCCACGCCCAACCCCGCGCATACACATTCACGCTGCGCCTCGGCCGAGGCCACTTCCACCGTCTGGGTGAAGTGCACGCGTTTCTCCTTGAAATACTCCTCACAAGCCAGTCGCGTGCCAGAGCCCGGTTCGCGCAGCAGCAGCGTGTAGGGTTCCAGGTCCTGCAGGCGCAGCGGGCCTTGCAAGCTCAGCGGGTGATCGGGTGGCGCCACGGCGACAATCGGGTTGTTGAGGAACGGCAGGAATTCCAGGCCCATGTCCTGGGGCACCATGGACATGATCACCAGGTCGTCACGGTTGTCCGACAGCCGTCGGATCACCTGGGCGCGGTTCACCACGGTGAGGTGCAACTGCACCTCCGGATGCTGGCGCTTGAAGGCTGCAAACAGGTGCGGCACGAAGTATTTGGCGCTGGATTCAATCGCCAGTTTCAGCTGGCCTTGCAACGAGCCCTGCATGTCCGAGAGCTGCATGTCGAGGTTTTCCAGGCGCCCGAAAATATCGCGACTGGCGCGCTGCAAGGCTTCGGCGGCCTCGGTCATGTAGAGCTTTTTGCCGACGTAATCGAACAGCGGCTGGCCAATCAGCTCTTCCAGCTGGCGAATTTGTAGGCTCACGGCAGGTTGTGTGAGGGACATTTCCTCGGCAGCGCGGCTGTACGAGCGCAAGTCACACACTTCATTGAAGATCTGCAGTTGACGCAATGTCATACGCATCAATGACTTACGCATTATTTCAATCCTTTTGCCAGCGGCTGTCGAGCCAACTATAAGTCTTTACTTATGCACGACCCAATAATTATTGATTTTTGTTAATCCCTCTGCAGGCTTAGTGTGTGTCTCGCGACTGTCATGAAACATTTGGTCACGCGCCGACCCAGGTCTAGTGGGTCGAAGAACGCAGCAATCGGCTCAAGGGAATTTCCAAGTGATAAAAAAGATCCTGATCGCCAACCGTGGTGAAATTGCCGTACGAATCGTGCGTGCCTGCGCCGAGATGGGCATTCGCTCGGTCGCGGTCTACTCCGACGCCGACCGCCACGCGTTGCACGTCAAACGTGCCGACGAAGCCCACAGCATTGGTGCCGAGCCCCTGGCCGGCTACCTGAACCCGCGCAAGCTGGTGAACCTGGCGGTGGAAACCGGTTGTGATGCGCTGCACCCCGGCTACGGTTTCCTGTCGGAAAACGCCGAGTTGGCGGACATCTGTGCCGAACGTGGTATCAAATTCATTGGTCCGTCGGCCGAAGTGATTCGCCGCATGGGCGACAAGACCGAAGCGCGCCGCAGCATGATCAAGGCCGGTGTGCCGGTCACGCCGGGCACCGAAGGCAACGTCGCGGATATCCACGAAGCCCTCACCGAAGGCGACCGCATTGGTTACCCGGTGATGCTCAAGGCCACTTCCGGTGGCGGTGGTCGCGGTATCCGTCGCTGCAACAGCCGTGAAGAACTCGAACAAGCCTTCCCCCGTGTGATTTCCGAGGCCACCAAGGCTTTTGGTTCGGCGGAAGTGTTCCTGGAAAAATGCATCGTCAATCCCAAGCACATCGAAGCGCAGATCCTCGGTGACAGCTTTGGCAATGTGGTGCACCTGTTCGAGCGCGATTGCTCGATCCAGCGCCGCAACCAAAAGCTCATCGAAATCGCCCCAAGCCCGCAATTGACCCCTGAGCAGCGTGCCTACATCGGCGACCTGTCGGTGCGTGCCGCCAAGGCCGTGGGCTACGAGAACGCCGGCACCGTGGAGTTCCTGCTCGCCGAGGGCGAGGTGTACTTCATGGAGATGAACACCCGGGTGCAGGTGGAACACACCATCACCGAAGAAATCACCGGGATCGACATCGTCCGCGAGCAGATCCGCATCGCCTCCGGCCTGCCGCTGTCGGTGAAACAGGAAGACATCCAGCACCGTGGTTTCGCGTTGCAGTTCCGTATCAACGCCGAAGACCCGAAGAACAACTTCCTGCCCAGCTTCGGCAAGATCACCCGTTACTACGCACCTGGCGGCCCCGGCGTGCGCACCGACACGGCGATCTACACCGGCTACACCATCCCGCCGTTCTACGACTCCATGTGCCTGAAGCTGGTGGTGTGGGCGTTGACCTGGGAAGAAGCCATGGACCGTGGCCTGCGTGCCCTGGACGACATGCGCCTGCAAGGCGTGAAGACCACCGCCGCCTACTACCAGGAAATCCTGCGCAATCCGGAATTCCGCAGCGGCCAGTTCAACACCAGTTTCGTGGAAAGCCACCCTGAGCTGACCAACTACTCGATCAAGCGCAAACCCGAAGAGCTGGCCCTGGCCATCGCTGCCGCCATCGCCGCCCACGCAGGCCTGTGAGGAATACAACAATGACTAAGAAGATTTTCGTAACCGACACCATCCTGCGCGACGCCCACCAATCGCTGCTCGCGACCCGCATGCGCACCGAGGACATGCTGCCGATCTGCGACAAGCTCGACAAAGTCGGCTACTGGTCCCTGGAAGTCTGGGGCGGCGCGACCTTTGACGCCTGCGTCCGCTTCCTGAAAGAAGACCCGTGGGAGCGCCTGCGCAAACTGCGTGCCGCGTTGCCCAACACGCGCTTGCAGATGCTGCTGCGTGGCCAGAACCTGCTGGGCTACCGCCACTACAGCGACGACGTGGTCAAGGCGTTCGTGGCCAAGGCGGCCGTGAATGGTATCGACGTATTCCGCATCTTCGACGCCATGAACGACGTGCGTAACCTGCGCGTAGCCATCGAAGCGGTGAAAGCCGCCGGCAAACATGCCCAAGGCACCATCGCCTACACCACCAGCCCGGTGCACACCGTCGAGGCCTTCGTGGCCCAGGCCAAGCAACTGGAAGCCATGGGGTGCGACTCGATCGCGATCAAGGACATGGCTGGCCTGCTGACCCCGTACGCCACCGGTGAACTGGTCAAGGCACTGAAAGCCGAGCAGACCCTGCCGATCTTTATCCACTCCCACGACACGGCCGGCCTGGCCGCGATGTGCCAACTCAAGGCCATCGAAAACGGTGCCGACCATATCGACACGGCTATCTCCAGCTTCGCCTGGGGCACCAGCCATCCAGGTACCGAGTCGATGGTCGCCGCCCTCAAAGGCAGCGAATTCGATACCGGCCTGAGCCTGGAACTGCTGCAAGAGATCGGCCTGTACTTCTACGCCGTGCGCAAGAAGTACCACCAGTTCGAAAGCGAATTCACCGCCGTCGACACCCGTGTGCAAGTCAATCAGGTGCCGGGCGGGATGATTTCCAACCTGGCCAACCAACTGAAAGAGCAGGGCGCCCTCAACCGCATGGGTGAAGTGCTGGCCGAGATTCCGCGTGTGCGTGAAGACCTGGGTTTCCCGCCGCTGGTGACCCCAACGTCGCAGATCGTTGGCACCCAGGCGTTTTTCAACGTACTGGCCGGCGAGCGCTACAAGACCATCACCAACGAAGTGAAGCTCTACCTGCAAGGCGGCTACGGCAAGGCGCCGGGCACCGTGAACGAGAAACTGCGTCGCCAGGCCATCGGCAGCGAAGAGGTGATCGACGTACGTCCGGCCGACCTGCTCAAGCCGGAAATGACCAAGCTGCGCGGAGAAATCGGCGCGTTGGCCAAGTCCGAAGAAGACGTGCTGACCTACGCCATGTTCCCGGACATCGGGCGCAAGTTCCTCGAAGAACGCGACGCCGGCACCCTGGCGCCGGAAGTGCTGCTGCCGATTCCGGAAGCGGGCGGTGTGGCGCGTGCCGGTGGCGAAGGCGTGCCGACCGAGTTCGTCATCGACGTGCACGGTGAAAGCTACCGCGTGGACATCACCGGTGTGGGCGTGAAGGCCGAAGGCAAACGCCACTTCTACCTGTCTATCGATGGCATGCCGGAAGAAGTGGTGTTCGAACCGCTCAACGAATTTGTCAGCAGCGGCGGCAGCAAGCGCAAGCACGCCACCGAGCCGGGCCATGTGAGCACCGCGATGCCGGGCAATATCGTTGATGTGCTGGTCAAGGAAGGCGATGTGGTCAAGGCCGGCCAGGCTGTATTGATTACCGAAGCCATGAAGATGGAAACCGAAGTGCAGGCAGCGATTGCCGGCAAGGTGACCGCCGTTCACGTGGCCAAGGGCGACCGGGTCAACCCTGGCGAAATCCTGATTGAAATCGAAGGCTGATCAAGCCTTCGACACTACCGCTTAATCCTCGGGGGGGCAGGTGCCCCCCTTTTTTTTCGCCTGGGGTTTATCGGCCGCCGAGGTCGGGTTCAGAACATCACGCGCCATCGCCCCATCAGCCCATGGTTGCGGCTGTGTGTGCCGCTTTCACCGGTGTAGGCCAGGCCGACCGTGTGTTCGTTCGACAATGCCAGATCCAACCCCGCCTGCAAGTTGAGGCTGTTGCGGTCCAGGGCGGTGCCGTTGATGGTGAAGTCTGTACCGAAGCCCGCCGCAGTGCGAAAGGACTGGCTGACCTGGCTGTCGACGTTGCCATAGAGGTGTTTCCAGTGAGTGCTCACGTAAGGCGTGAGGCTCATCCGGTTATCGAAACGGTACACCGTGGCCAGGCGCAGGCCGAGGGTGCTGTTCAGGTTTTGCTGGGTTTGTGGGCCAACGTTCAGTGCGGTCAGGCCACCCTGTTCCTTGAAACGTTCGCGGTAGTAGCGCTGGTAACCGAGGCCGGCGAAGGGTTCGACGCTGATGTCCCCGTTGCCCAGTTGGTAGCCCCATTCGGAAAACACATTTTGGCTCTGCGCGTCATAGCTGCCTTTGAGCGATTCCTTGTAGTCCACAAGCTGAACAGCGCGGGTGTTCTGCCCGGCGTGGCTGCTATAGATCGCCCCCAGGCGCATGGACAACGGGCCATCCTGGCGAACGGCGTAACCGCCCAGGTGCCAGCTATCCAAGTCGGCGGAAAAGCGTTGGGCATCCCAGTCGCTGGTGGATTTAGCGCCCATGACGCCGACACGCCAGGCATGGTCGAGCGCCCAATCGGCCCCCAGCATCAAGCCCTGGGTGCCGTAGTTCAGGCCGGCACTGCCACCCTGTTTGTCCAGGCTGCCTTCGTCGGACAGGCCCTGCACCCAGAAGTGGCCATCCTCGTCCGTGGGCCGTGTGCGCAGCACCGATAGCAACTGGCCGCTGATCTGCTCGGTGGTGGCTTGGGTAGCCGCCGCGAGGTTGGCGTTCTGGCTGCCGGCCAACTGTTCCAGGGCCATGCCGAACTCGCCAGGTCGTTTGGCAAGCGCAGCGTCAAGCTTCTCCAACGCCTTGATCTGCTGGGAGCTCAACTGGCCGGATTCCAACAAGCGCTTCAGTGCGGGCTCGAGCATCCTGGCAACCTGGCGACCGTTGTCAGTGGTTGCGCGACGCGTGAGGTGGTTGTCCAGAGAAGAGGTTTCAGTGGCGGGTGCGTAAAACCAGTAGTCGTAGGGCAGATCCAGTGGGAACTGAAAGGGCATGACGGCATGGGACAGTTGCGCACTGACGACGCCTAGTGCGAGCGTGATAGCGCGTGTGAGTTTCTTGACTGAAAAGGACATGAATTCCCGGCCTCTGATGAATGAGGCCAGGAATTTAGCGAGATGGCGGGATGATAACTGTCAGGCCAGCGACCCTTGGTTTGCGGGAGTTGTCTTTAGTGCGGTGCGATTAAAAACTCCGGATCAATAGGCATTGGCTGAAAGCATGGATACGCATTTTGATGCGGTTTTGGTTCGAGAGTTGTAATGAAACTGCATTAAATTGCAATTTTTTGGCGGTCACAACGCAATTTATGCACTATATTGCGTTTGTGGCGCTTATATATTATCTGAAGGTGCATTAAATTGCGTATTGACGATGCGTACAGGCTTACTCTGCAGATATTCAATGCCGATCGTTGGCAGGACGCAATGACGCTTGAGTTTTCAGAGCCGGATAAAGGTTTCGCAAGCCCCTGCCGTTTCGGCTACGAGTCTGATTACCTGGTTGATCATTTGGACCATATTGACACTGTGTTTGCCAAGGCCGTGAGTGTAAGGGTGCCCTTGAACTGGGCGCAGGAGGCTCCCCGGAACGCCCCGGCCTTTCTTCATGACATCGCACCTGCGGGTGCAGCGAAGCGGTTCCTGGCTAGCCGCTTTGAGATGCTGAGCACTGATAACGTCAGTTCGGATTTGTTTTTGTTAGCGCGAAGCACTCCTGCCCCTATCGGACACATGCGAATCAAGGAGTCACTTCAGGCCCTCAACGACCGTCCACCTATGGGCTTTGAACGACAGGAGGTGATTGATCGCGATAACCGATTTCTGGAGTACGCCTACGAGCAGGGGGCTGCTATTGGGGGAGCGACCGGCGCAGGTGGAGAGGCCCCAAAGCTGTTGTTGACGCAAAGCCACGAAGGCTTGCTTTATCCAGATGCGGTGTTGGGTGATGATCAAGCCAGCCAGCACTGGTTTATAAAGTTTGCTCGTAATCAAGGCCTGCAGATTGATCAAGACATTCTGAGAAGCGAATTTCACTACTACAAAGCGCTGCAGTCATTAGGGATCGAGACCGTTGCAGTCGAGGGCCTGGCGTTGGAGATGGCGACAAAGCCAAGTCTTTGGATGCACCGTTTTGATCGTCATGTCAGTGATCAAGGAGTGGAGCGCTTTGCGGTGGAGTCCATTTATTCTCTGGCAGGTGTAACAAAACCGGGCAGCGCGATGAGCCATCTGGATGTGTTGTTGCAACTGGCAGGTTTGTGGCAGCAGGCAGGTCAAGGTGAACAATTGACCGACTTGGTCGCGGATTATCTTCGTCGCGACTTGCTCAATAAAGTGTTGGGGAATTCCGACAACCATGGGCGGAACACATCGATTATTCGTGGCCCCGATAGCTTGCGTCTGGCCCCCATCTACGACCTCGCACCGATGGTCATGGACCCTGAAGGTGTTACTCGCACGACTAAGTGGCCGCGGCCCCTGGAAGTCGCGGGTGATATTGATTGGCGCGGTGTATGTAATGCGCTCGCACCGGTTATTAACCCCACGGATGCCTTTGAGCGCTTACGCACAGATGCTCAGCGTCTCAGGGCGCTGCCGGATATATTGGTCGACAGTGGTTTACCGAAGGTCACCTTGAATCATCCGAGTATTGCCTTACGAAACCTTGATCAGCGTCTGAGAAGTTGGGGCCTCCAATGAGCCTCTCGATGAGTCAGCGCGCGCAAGTGATTGAAAGCATCGAGCAGGGCTTGTCAGACGGTTCTCTCGAAATAGGCGACGCTGTGCGCCGTCTACGCACCGAAGTCACTGGCCTGCACCAAGCCCAGTTCGCCAAGATGTGCAAAATCTCTGTGCGCACGTTGGTGCATATTGAACATGGCGAAGGGAATCAGACGCTTAAGTCACTGAATGCCGTGTTCAGGCCGTTTGGACTGAAGATGGGCGTGGTCAAGGTCCGCCGCTGAGGATCCATGCAGGCGCCGGGCTTGCCCGCGATGGCCGTAGGTATTTACTCAACTCTGGGTACGGCGCTGGACCTGTGGCGAGGGAGCTTGCTCACAGCTATCTACCTGTTGCACCGCGATCCAAATGTGGGAGCTGGCTTGCCGGCGATGCAGATAAATTCGCTATCGCGGGCAAGCCCGGCTCCCCCATTGATCAGGGCTGGCTTGCCGGCTCAGCCCCGGCACTGCGCCAGTGATTTCACCTGACCGTCACCTCGTTGGTTGCCCTCTGACAACCATTCCTCAAACCCGGCGCCTACCTTCGGCCATTCCGAGTCGATGATCGAGTACCACGCGGTGTCGCGGTTCTTGCCCTTGACCACGGTGTGTTGGCGGAACACGCCTTCAAAACTGAAACCCAATCGCTCGGCCGCGTATTTGGAGCGGTCGTTGGCGTTGTTGCACTTCCATTCCAGGCGGCGGTAGCCCTGTTCGAACGCGTGCTTGGCGAGCAGGTAGACGGCCTCGGTGCTTTTCGGTGAGCGCTGCATGGGGGCGCCGAAGGTGACGTGGCCGATTTCGATTCGGCCGTGATCCGAGACGATCGACATCAGGCTGAGGATGCCCTGTACCTGGCCGGTCGCGCGGTCGATCACGCTGAAAAAGTAGGGATCGCTGTGGGCTGCGTGGTTGTTCAGCCAATCGTTGAAGACGCTGCGCTCAGGGAAGGGACCATAAGGCAGGTAGTCCCACAGCTTCGGATCGGCACCGGGGCCTTGCAGGGCTTTGAACAGGTCGTCGCCATGGCGGGCCGGGTCGAGTTTTTCCAGGCGGATAAAACGCCCTTCGAGCAGTTGCACCGTGGGGGCCGGGACGCCTTTCCAGTCGGCGAGAGAAGTAGTCATGCTGCGCTCCTTAAAGACCTTTGCGAAATTGGATGAAACCGGGGCGTTCGGCGATGCGTTCGTAGAGTTGGATCGCCGTGGCATTGGTTTCGTGGGTCAGCCAGTGGACCTTGCAGCAGCCGTCGGCCTTGGCGGTAGCGTAGACAAATTCGATCAGCTTGCGGCCGACGCCGGTGCCGCGTTGGGTCGGAACCACCAGTAGGTCCTGCAAGTAGCAGGAGTTCTCGATGCTCCAGTTGGAGCGGTGATAAATGAAGTTGACCATGCCCACAGCCTTGCCATCCTGCCAGGCCAGGGCCGAGTGGGTTGGCTCTTTGGCGTCGATCAGGCGTTGCCAGGTGTTCTGGCTGACGGCGTCCGGCAGCTCGGTGTTGTAGAACGTCAAATACGCTTGCCACAGCGGGAGCCAGGCGGCGTGGTCGGCGGCAGTGACCGGGCGGATGTCGATCTGGCTCATTCTGAAGCTCCTTGGGGAATAAAGCGGGCGAGGGTCTGGTCGCGGACGTCGACGCTGGCGGCGAGGCCATCGCGAACGCCGGCGATGTCCGCCGCGCTGCGGTTCTGGCTGAGTTTGCGTTTGCCGACCAGGCGCTCGATCGGCAAGGCAAAGCCGACGATGGCCTTGAGCATGCCGTCAATGTAGTCGGCCGGGGCATCACTGACCTTCCATGGTTGGGCGCGGCCGCCTTCGTGACGATCGGTCAGCGCGGTGACCACGCCAAGCAAGCGTTCGGCGTCGCTGAACACGTCAGCCTTGCCGTAGGCATGCACGGCGATGTAATTCCAGGTGGGTACCACTTTGCCGTGCTCGGCCTTGGCCGGGTAAAAGGCCGGGCTGATGTAGGCCTCGGCGCCAGCGAAGATCACCAGGGCTTCGCTGCCATTTTGCAGGTCGCGCCACTGCGGGTTGGCCTTGGCGAGGTGCCCATAGAGCGTGCCGTTCGGGCCTTCATCGGGATTGAGCAGCAACGGCAGATGGCTGGCTTGCAGGCCTTGCTCGCCAACGGTCACCAACTGCGCCAGGCGCGTGTGCTGGATCAGTTGCTGCAGTTCGGGCAAATCTTCTAGGGCAAAGGCGCGGGGTGTGTACATGGAAATATTCCTTGGCGAATGCCTGCATCCTAGGCAGGCTAATGGTTCGTTGAAAGAGCCATCTGGCCCCCATTTCATAGGTCCAATATGTCGCCCACTTCGCCGCCACTGTCATTCAACCCTGCTGGCATTGAGCTTGATCGCCGTCAGGGCCTGACTCGTCAACTGTACGATGCCTTGCGCCAGCGGGTGCTGGACGGGCGGCTGGTCAGTGGCACACGGTTGCCGGCCACCCGTGACTTGGCGGCGGCGTTGTCGATCTCCCGCAACAGTGTGGTGCGTGCCTACGATCAGCTGTATGCGGAGGGGTTTATCGAAAGCCGGGTGGGTGATGGCACTTACGTCGCCCAATTGCCCACCGCAAAAAAACTATCCACAAAAGTATCCACAGGGTTTTCAACAGGCTTATCCCCAGCCTTATCCACAAAATTGGTAAATTTACCGGAGGACCTCGACAACGAAGTTATCCACAGCGCGGGCTTGGCGAGGGTAAAAAACAATCATCTGGCCCTGCCTCCTTCGGGGCCGCCTCGGGCATTTCGCGTGGGCGTACCGGCTTTCGACCTGTTCCCGTTTGAGGTGTGGGCCAAGCTGAACGGGGCGTTCTGGCGCAAGCCGGACCTGGAGCTGCTGTGCTATGGCGACCCGGCGGGTGACGGCCGCCTGCGCGGTTTGATTGCCGCCTACCTGCGCAGCTCGCGGGGCATGCAATGCGCGGCTGAGCAAATAGTGATCACCAGTGGCGCGCAACAGGCCATTAGCCTTTGTGCACAGTTGCTGGTGGAGCCGGGCGATGGGGTCGCGGTGGAAAACCCTGGCTATCGCGCGGCGGGTCATGCGTTTGCCTTGGCGGGTGGACGGTTGCACGGTGTCCCGGTGGACGGCGAGGGTATCGATTGCCAAGCATTGAACCGCCTCGACGATTGCCGTGTCGCCTATGTGACACCGTCCCATCAGTACCCCTTGGGCGTGGTGATGAGCCTGGCGCGGCGCCTGGAATTGCTTGCCTGGGCGGAGCGCAAGGGCGGATGGATCATTGAAGATGATTACGACGGCGAGTACCGCTACAGCGGCGCGCCGTTGTCGCCGCTCGCGGCGTTGGATCGCAACGGGCGTGTGTTGTACGTCGGCACCTTCGGCAAGGTGGCCTTTCCCGCGTTGCGCCTGGGTTACCTGGTGCTGCCGCCGGGCTTGGTGGATGCCTTCGCCCGGCGTCGGGCCGTCGACATGCGTCATTCCGAAGTCAGCACCCAGGCGGTGATGGCCGAGTTCATGGCCGCCGGGCATTTCCAGCGGCATATCCGGCGCATGCGGCGCGCGGCCTTGAGTCGACGCAATGCCTTGCTGGCCGGATGGCCCGGTGGGATTGAAGGGGTTGGCGAGCTACCGAGCGTCGCAGCAGGTCTGCACATGACCGTACGTGTCGATAGCCTGGCGCGCGAGCAGCAATTGCTCGCGCAGGCCCATGCCGTGGGTATCGAAATCAACGGCCTGAGCAGCTACTGGCTGGCGCAATCGACCCCGCCGGCGGATCAGCGTGCCGGCCTGGTCATGGGCTTCGCCGCCGTGCCAGAAGCCGACATCGCCCAGGCGCTGGCGCGGTTGCGACAGGCCTGGGGCGCCAGCGTTAACTAACTACCGTTTGAGTGCCGGGCAGGCTCATTACCTTTGATCTTTTGCAGAGGTGATGCACCGTGCCTGTCGATACCGTTTCATCCCATGACCCGTTGCTGCTGAGCGTCAGTCAACAGATCGCTTTGCGGCCCACGCTGCAATCGCTCGGCGTGACCCAAGCCCAACTCGATCAACAGCCCGAGCACGTCATCGATTACTACTGCGATGCCTTGGTTGATTTCTTCTGCGAGCCGGATGCCGATGAGATCAGCCCGTGGTTGCGCATTACACAGTATCTGACGCAGGCCGTGGCCGATGAGAAGGACGCCGATGGCCTGATTGACGCGGTACTGACCCAGCCCGATGGCGCAGAGCGCGGCACCCCGCTGGCGTATGTGATTTGGCATCACGGTAGTCTGGCCCTGGCGTTGACCCGTGGCGCCGACCGGGTGTGGGTTTACTCCTTGCCCCGGGGCCTCGAAATGCTTGAAACCTTGCCTTTGGCGAATGCCGAGCGGCTCGAACATGACGCCTTCGAAGGCTGGGTATTGAGCGCATTGGACGTCGCCGTGCAGCGTATCCACCTGATCGACCTGCAAAGCGTTGCGACGATTGAGCCACTCGATCGGCAGTTAGCCTGGGCTACGCGGCTCGGTGATTTATTCCGGCAGGACACCGAGCAAGACGCGCTGCGCGACGAGTTGGCGCACCAATTGCCCGCCTGGTTACGCAATGCGCCACCGTCTGGGCGGTTGGCCTATAGCAAATGGGTGTTGGCGATGGCCAGGGCTTGCAGGAAATATCGGGGGCAACGTCTGGTCGATCAAGTGCCAGGCGATGGGCCCAGCCCGCTATTTGCACGGTTGTTGGCGCTGCAATTGCGGCGTGTTGCGCTTGAGTACAGCCTGCAAGGCCGCGAGGGTATGACTGAACGCGGCTATCGCAGGGTTCGCGCAGCCGTGCGCACCTATGCCAGCCAACGCCTGGAGCAGGGAGAGCCGATGCTGTTCAGGCCGTTGTCGGATGGGCAGGGCTTTGTGATCGGGCCTACGGAGGGCGGCCCCTGGGTGCTGCTGCGGCCTTGGACCATGCCCCTGTTGCAGCAAGTGGATACACCGGTGGCCGCGGGATCACCGTTGGCTGATCCCTTTGCCCGGCTGTACCAGGATTTTGTGGTGCAGCGCGCGGACGCCGCGTTGTTCGAGGAACCTTTGCACACCTTGGCTCGACTCAAGCAAGTGGGCGGCAATTTATTGCAGGCGGCGGAGCTGGACAATCCCGAATCGTGGCGCAGGGACGTCAACCTACTGCGCAACCTGGCATTGCTGCTGATTTACCCCGGTGCCCGTCATACCAGCCCATCGCTCGCCGCACACCCTCGAATCAAGCGCCTGGATACTGCCTGGGCAGGTGCGCGCCAGCAACTTTCGCGGCTACAGCTCCAGCGCCTGCGGGCACTGCGTCGGCCAGTATCTTCTGCCCAGGTCGAAGCAGGACTGCATCGTGTGGACGGCGGGCTGATCTACAACAAGGACGAAAACCACTTCAACGTCCTGTCGAATATCCGCCTCGGTCCGTTGCTCAACGTCGACGTGGTGGAATATCAGGTGGTGGATGACCCGCAACGGCCGGTCAACCGAGGGCCGTACCTCACCCGTGATGCGCACGGTCAATGGGAGACCGAGCGCCGCCCCAGGCTGCGGCGCGATCTTGAGGGCCTGAGCGTCACGGCGCGCAAAGCAATGAACACCGGTACTGCGCTTGCCGCGACACAGCCGGCGATCCTGGCACACGCGAACCGGGACGCCCAAGCCACGGGCATGCTGCCTGTGCTCGTCGAAGAGAGCCTGGAGCGAAGTGCGCAGCAATTCGAGGAGGCAGCGGCGACGCTTGAGCGCTACACCCAAACTCGTCATACCGAAGCGTCCATTGCATTGGTGCGCCAATTGCGCGAAGAGGCGAGCCAACTGCGCGTCAGGGGCCAGGCATTGCGCATCGAGATGATCCGTCTCACGTGCACACCGAACATGGGCGATTTGACCTACCTGCTGGGGCAGAACCTCATCCGTATCCGCCGCCTCAATGGTCGTGTGGAAGAGACCATTGACGGAGCGTGTGACTACCTCCAGGAGTTTGAGGTGCTGGACTTGAGCAACGGCGAAACACCGCTGTGGTATGCCCACTTTCACTACCCGGCCTTGGACACCGGCGACGACTACCCCAGCGCCGCGCATCTGAAAACCGTGGCCCAGCGCCGACTGGGCCGTGAGTATGAACGCCAGGCAGGCATCAAGGTACATCGCGGCCCGATCAGCAATGCTGCGGCGCGCCAGCCCTTTCTGAGCGCGCCCCGGTGATGGGCCGGTTCAGGTCCCCGACTTGATCTTGGTCCACGCCCGCGTCCTGGCACGTTCTGCATCGCGGCCCAGCGGCTTCAGGGTGTACAGCGTGGCCATCGCCGCGTCGGTCGGGTACAGGTTGGGGTTGTTACGAATCGCTGGGTCGACTTGCAGGGTGGCATCCTTGTTCGGGTTGGGGTAGCCGACAAAGTCGCTTATCGGTGCAATCACCTGCGGTTGCAGCAGGTAGTTGATGAAGGTGTAGGCGTCCTGCGGGTTCTGTGCGCCCTTGGGGATGGCGAGCATGTCAAACCAGATTGGCGCGCCTTCTTTGGGCAGGCGCATGTCCACCGTCACACCGTTCTTGGCTTCCTTGGCACGGTTGGCCGCCTGGGAAAAGCTGCCCGAGTAACCGACGGCCACGCAGATGTCGCCATTGGCGATATCGGCCATGTACTTGGACGAGTGGAAGTAGGTGATGTACGGGCGGATTTTCATCAACAGCGCTTCGGCCTTGACGTAATCCTTGGGGTTGCTGCTGTTGGGGTCCAGGCCCAGGTGCTGCAACGCCAGGGGCAGGATTTCCGACGGCGAATCGAGCAACGCCACGCCGCACTGCTTGAGCTTGCTGATGTTCTCTTCCTTGAAGATCAGGTCCCAGCTGTCTACCGGTGCGTTGGGCCCCAGCACTGCCTTGACCTTGTCCGGGTTGAAGCCGATCAAGATGGTGCCGTACATGTAGGGCACCGCGAATTTATTGCCGGGGTCGTTGGCTTCGATCAGCTTCATCAGCTTGGGGTCGAGGTGGTTCCAGTTGGGCAACTGGCTGCGGTCCAGGGGCTGGAATACCCCGGCTTCGATCTGCTTGGCCAGGAACACGTTGGACGGCACCACCACGTCATAGCCAGAGTTGCCGGTGAGCAGCTTGGCTTCCAGGGCTTCGTTGGTGTCGAAGATGTCGTAGACCAACTTGATGCTCGGGTTCTGCGCCTTGAAATCTTCCAGCGCCTTGGGGGTGATGTAGTCGAACCAGTTGTAGACCTTGAGGGTTTTCTCGTCGGCCTGTACCGCGCTGCTCAACATAGCGGCGCACAAGGCGAGGGAGGTGAGCATCTTCATCGGGTGGCTCCTTCTAATTCGAAACCTTCGAGAACGTTGACGGCGTTGATGCCGATTTCTTCCACTGCGTAGCCGCCTTCCATCACGAACAGGGTCGGCTTGCCGAGGCGCGCGATACGTCGGCCCATGGCCAGGTAATCCGGGCTGTCGAGCTTGAATTGGGAGATCGGGTCGTCCTTGAAGGTGTCCACGCCAAGGGAGATCACAATGACGTCGGCGCCGTAACGTTCGGTTTGCGCGCACGCCGCTTCGAGTGCTGCGCTCCATTGCGCCCAGCCCGAGCCGGCTGGCAGTGGGTAGTTGAAGTTGAAACCTTCGCCGGCGCCTTCGCCCAGCTCATCGGCGTAACCGAGGAAGAACGGAAACTCGGCCTCCGGGTGGCCATGAATCGAGGTGAACAGCACATCGCTGCGGTCATAGAAGATCGATTGCGTGCCGTTGCCGTGGTGGTAGTCCACGTCGATGATCGCGACCTTTTCATGGCCTTGGTCGAGAAAGGCCTGGGTGGCGATGGCGGCGTTGTTGAGGTAGCAATAACCGCCCATCAAGTCGCCGGCAGCGTGATGCCCCGGTGGGCGGCACAGGGCAAATGCGCTGTGGGCGCCTTGCTGGATCGCCTGTTGCGCGGTGAGCGCCACTTGCGCCGCACTGTATGCCGCTTGCCAGGTGCCAGCGGTGATCGGCGCGCCGCCGTCGAAACTGTAGTAGCCCAATTGCCCATGCAAGCTGGTCGGCAACACCCGGCGCAGGGTGCGGGCCGGCCACGTGTAGGGCAACAGGTCGCCGTCCTGGCCGAATTCGGTCCAGCGGTCCCAGGCGCCTTTGAAAAAGTCGAGGTAGTCGCGGCTGTGAATGCGTTGCAGCGGCGCCAGGCCGAAATCCTGTGGCGCCTCTACCGGGCCCAGCTCACGGTCCCTGACCCGTTGCAACACATGGTCGGCACGGGACGGCATTTCGAAGCAGGGCATCAGTTGCCCGTCCATCAATTCGCAGCGTCCGTGGTGCAGGTGGTGATCGTCCGAGTAGATCGTCAGCATGTGTGGTTCCCCGCAGGCTCTTTGTTGTGCCTTGCAGTGTTGCGGGGTGCGCCCTTCAAGAGAACGGCGGGAGCGGCCAAAAGGGGATAGATATGGCCAAAGGCTGTGACCGCAATTCGCCCCCTCAAGGCGCGCGAAGGCATCAGCGTGGTGCAGCCCTGTTCCAACGGCGCTTTATCACCAAGGTACTCAGGCGCGAAACCGCTTCGGCGCCACCCCGCTCCAGCGCACGAACGCGTGGCGAAAACTCGCGGTTTCGCTGAATCCCAGCCGTTCGGCGATGCGATAAATCGGCAACTGGTCTTCCGCCAGCCACTGCTTGGCCTGCTCGAAGCGTAGCTCGTCGAGCATTTGCTGGTAGCTGCAACCCAGTGCCTGCAGGTGCCGACGTAGGGTGCGGGGCGAGCAGTTCATCTGTGCGGCCAGGCCGTCGAGGCCTGGCGCGGCGTGCAGTTGTTCGGCCAACAACTGGCGTACGCGGCTGAGCCAGGCTTGGCGCCCGGTGAACTCGGAGTTCTGTTTGCGGCAGCGTTCGGCCATGGCGCGGTGGGTGATGGGGTCGGCCAGGAGGAGCGGCTGCTGCAGCCACTCCAGGTCGAAGGCAAACCCGTTGAAGACGGCCTCGAATTGCACCGGGCAGTCAAAACGCTCGGCATAGCGGGCGTGATAATCCGGCGCCGCGTAGTCAAAGCGTGCCTCACGCAAAGGCAAGGCGCGGCCGAGCAGGTCATCGCAGATGACTTTCATCGACACCAGGCAAAACTCCACATTGAACGCCGCCAGCGCCGGGTTTTCCCGATAGTCGCCGGCAGTCAGCCAGACCTGCTGGCCGTCCTCCACCAGCTTGAGCTCAAAAAGTGTTCCCAACAGCGCCGGGTAGCGCAACGCCAGGCGCAAAGCGTCACCTAAGGTGGCACTGGTGAGCAGCGCATAACCGAGCAATCCGTAGCAAGACACGTGCATGCGCTGGCCCAGGTCCAGGCCGATATCCTCGCGCAAGGCCACGGCGTTGGCGCATACGCGCATTTCCTGGCAGGTGGTGATGCGCGTGTCGGCGTGGCGTAGATCGGCCAGGCCAATGCCGCTGCCGGCCAACAAGACATCGTTCGCCAGGCCCTGGTCCTGGAAGGTCGCCAGCACCAGTGACACGGCATTGAGGGTGGTCAGGTGTGAATGCAGCATAAGCACGTCGCCAGAGTGTGGGACTGGACGAGCAAGTTGCATGCCGTTCACAGGGTACCGACTGCTGCAAAATCAACCGGCGAAGGTGACGACCGTCGCCAGGTCCGGGTCGATCTCCAGTGTGGGGTATTGCTCCCTGAGCGCCTTGCGCAGCGTGCTGGCCGCGACTTCCTGCAGGGTGGGCCCGGTGGTGAGCTGAGTGAGCAGTTCAGACGCGCTGGTGGGACGAGAATCAGTGGGCACGTTGTTTGACATTGGCAATTCCTTGGCAAGTGTCTGGCCTTTGAAGAGCAGGCATCGAAAGCGTCAAGGTAGTCAGCGTGGTGTTGGCGGGGACGGTAGATAGATAGCGGGCCGGCGGTCCGCTCAACCGCCGGCAGGTGCTCAGGTGAAAAACAGTAGCCGAGCCGACTCCTGGCTGACCTCGCTGCGGTAGTAGGCGATTTTCTGCGTGTCGCTCAAGCCTTTGGGCGTATCAGCTGCGGCGCCCAGGGCATGCTCCGCCACGGTTTTGAGGCGACCATACTGGTAGGCCCGGGGGTGGGTCCAAGTGGCGCTGTAGTGAAAGTGGGCGTACCAGAGCACCTCATGCGTCTCGCTCTGGCTGATGGTGTATTCATCGAGGTACGCCGGCATGGCGCTTTTGAGGCGGCGCCGTGAGACGGTTTTCTTAATCTTGACCGCGTTGTGTTTTTTCAGCCAATCGAGCGCCTGTACGGTGGGTGGGCGTTGTTTGAGCATGAGCAACACTTGGTTGTTGCTACGCTGGTAAAGGTCTGTCACGGCGTCACCGAGGGCTTTATTGACCTTGCTGGCCGAAAAAGGATGGCTTTCGGTTTCGTTGCTCTGAGTGAGGCCCTCCTCGATCTTTGCGCCAATCACTTCCAGCTGGGCAATGTGCTGGTGAAACAAGTATTCGATGCCGATCGGGGTTCGCTCCACCTGGCTGGCCAGTTTGGTCATGCGTTCGAGAAAGGTGGGCAACCCATCGAGCAGCACCTGGCCCTGATTGACGCTGGCCTGCATATCCACTGGCGTCGGTGTGGGCGTGGACGTCGGCGTTCGCAGCCTTTCCACCCAGATTCCCGGTGATTTTTCGTGATAAGTGGCGACGATCTTGTGGGTCAAGGGCGAGCGGATATCCACCAGCCCGGTGTCGTCGCCTGTGGCAGATAGGCGCGGCTCGCCAATGAGCATGCCGTTGTAGCGGGTCCTGATGAATTTTTTTTGCGGCTTGGGCGGCGTGGGTGGCGGAGAGGGACGCGAGCGCACCCTATCCCGCTCCGCGCTGAGCAACCCAAGGTTGCTCAAGGCCCGTGTGCCGAACTCGGCAAGGTGGCGGCGCAAGGCCTGGATTTGGTCGGTGATGACATGCTCGGAGAAGTCATCGGGGAAGTCCTGCAGGCGCTCATCGAGAATCTGGAACTGTTCGATCAGGCTACTCAGGGTATCGATGCGTTCGTCGAGGCGCAGTCCACCGCTTTCATTCAGGGTATCGCGCAGGCACTGGATGGACACGTCGGCGGTGTCGACCAGTTGATCGATGCCGGCCCAGGCTGCGGGTTCCGTGGTCTGGGTGGTTTCCGTCAGACAGAGGTTGCGCGCCAGGGTTACTTGCAGGGCCTTGAGATCGTCGCGTTGATAGGCTGGCAGCGAGCCTTTGGTCGTGCTGATCAGGCGTGTGCCGTCCTTGGACAATTTGTGCAGCTCACCGAAGCGGGTGTGCATATATTCCAGGCGTTGGATCATGTCGCGGTTTAACGCGCTCATCTGCCGGGCGTCTTCGATGTTGCGCTCATGGGCAGAGGCGGCCTGTTGTTCGATTTGCACCAGCACCGTGCGCAGTTTCGGCGTGAACCGGGTCAAGGCTTCGCGGATCCCCGCACTGGTCAGTTCGACTTGAGCCTTGAGGTAACTGAGGGCCTTTTGCGGGTAGTCCGGCAGTGGCGCATGCACGTTCAATTCCTTGAGCTGTTGCAACGCGGTCTCGTATTGGTCGCGATGTGCCTCCAACGCCTGCAGGTAGGCCGTCCGGTTAGCATCCAGCGAGCTGGAAGGGCCGGTATCCATGGCCTCTCGGGCAAGGCGCAGGCTGGTCTGGCCGGTTTTTTTGGCTTCTTCGAATTCGCTCAACTGCTTGCGTAATTGTTCCGCGCGTTTCTTGGCCAGGCCTTCGGCCCTGCGGATCAGGTGTTTCGGCCCGCCACCGCGCAGACGCAGGCGGGTATCGACAAACCACTCGCCGCGACGGTTGCTGATCAGCAGGGGGCCAATACGATCAGGCAGAGTGGGGTCGACAATCATCACAGTACCGTCTTCATCTACCCGCACCTTGAACCAGCGTGGCCCGACCGGTGCGTAGTAGTGCTCGCCCTGCGGGTAAAGATGCAGGTGCAGGCCCTCGGTGCTGATGGCGTCGCCCAGGTCGGCGGGCTTGGCCACTTTGAACCGGTCGAGCACCGTGCCCAGGCGGGGTGCTGTGCGATTGATCGCGCCACTGGCGTACAAAGGGCTGGCGGCGCTTGCCGGCAATTCGTCGGTGGTGAGGTCGGTGAGTTTCTCGACCGTCAGGGCGACAGGCGCGGAGGGCTTAACGGAGGGAAGCTGGGGCTTGAGACGGGCGCCTTGTAGAGCCTGGCGCTGCGCCGCGCTGCGGGTCACTGCGTGAAGTGCGACCGCCATACCCAGGTTGAGCAGCAGGTCGGCGATTGCGGTGCCGGGAGACTGTTGCTCGGGATGCTCGACTGATTCGACCACCTGCTGCAATTGATCCATGACTTGCCATATCCAGGCGGCAGTGGAGAGGCCACGACCGAGAAAGGGCAGCGCTGCGTTGAGGATGAGCCAGCCAGCGTGCTTGAACGTGGCCCAGCGGGCTTCGGCATTCGAGACCGATTGTCGATCCGCCAACGTCACCAGCGCCGTAGCGTTGGCCTTGAACAGCGTGGCAAAAATGTCGTCATTCACCACCTGCTCGCCCAACGCGATAGGGCCGCTCATGACCCACAGTTTGTCCGGGTCGACCAGGAACTCGGCAACCGTCCAGGGCGAGGGCAGTGCGCCGGGGAACACGTACTGGTTGTAGTCGTTGCGCACGGTGTCGGGAAGCCAGGCCAGCACCGAGTCGCGCAGGCTGGCGGATTGTGCGATGGCGTAGAGCAGGTTGGTGGGCGTGGGGTATTGGGTCAATGGCTGGTCGAGCAGCGGGCGATAGAGCAGGCACGGTCCGGCGTGCCGATCCTGGGGGCCGATGACGAACATATTGTCTACCGGGTCCTGGGTCGCCTCGGTGCGGCGCTTGGGAACGAATGCCAGTTGGCGCAGGACAATCGGTTGGCCTTCCACTTGGCGCTTGCTGCTGTCGGTTTCCATCAGCGCCGATAGGTAGCGATAACCGCGCTCGTCAATCCCGGCCTCGCGGCGGATCTTGCATTGCAGGGCCAGCAACGGCAACTGAACCCGAAGGTGGGCAGTGTAGAGCTGCTGGCGGCGCGTCGACTCCTCAGCGTCGTCCAGCAAGGTGCGCTTGATCAGCGCCGGGTAGGTGCTGCCGATATTGACGCGCGTGATCAGGCTTTCGAGGTAGGTGACAGTCAACCAGGCGGGCAGCGCGCGACCGTTCTTTTCGCGCAGGGTCTTGGTGCCCAGAGGCAGCGCGATCAGGTTCTGAAGGGCCAGGTCAGCGAGGTCGAAGACGCTGGTTTCGACTTGGCCCGGGACGGTGAAGGTACCCCAGACCACCAGGCTCTGGACCACGATCTCCAGCTTGTCCAGCATCAGGTTGGCGGCGTCGGGATGGGCCTTGAGCATTTCAGCTTTCAAGGCGTCGAGGGCGTACTGGCGAATGGGCGCGATACCGTCTTGGTACAACTTACCGGCATTCTGGTTGTGCAGGGCCGCCAGGTCCTTCAAGTGGCGTGAGTAAGCATTCAGGTCCGAGGTGGAGGCCTGGCTTAGCCAATCAGGGAGTTGCTGCTCGAACCATTCGAGGTTGGCGTCTGTCTCCTGGCCGTCGCTGGGTGGGGCGGCCAGGGCGGCATGGTCATTGCTGACGGTCACGCCGTTGGAAAAGTCGATACTGCCGATGGCCTTGATCTGCAGGGCAATCAGGGCACAGGCCAACTGGTCGAAGAAATTGCCCTCAGGCTCCAGCAACCGCCATTGGATTTTCTTGCCGTGCATCGGGCTGCCCAGCTTCGCTGGCAAGGCCTGGCCCAACTGCTCGAGGGAGGCGTATTTATCGTACATCGGTGGCAGCGAATGGGTCAGGATGACATCGCGTCCGGCCTCCTTGCCAATCAATACGGCGACCAGGTCCCCGTCGTAATGGCTGAGGCTGCCGTCGTCCTGCACCCAGTCGATGTCGACCACGCAGGCGCGCAGGCCGGGGCGACTGGCCGGGTCCGGGGCGTGGAACAGCTGGCGCGCCAGGCGGCAATCCTCTGCGCTCCAGCCGGGCACCTGCTGCACATTCCAGAATTCGCGCAACACGCTCGACAGCTTGTGCCAGTGGGGACCGTTACCTGCGGCACTGGACTGGTTCCAGAACACCAGCTGTTGTGCCTGGTAACCCCGCAGCATCACCGGCGCCAGGAGATTGAGCATGTACGCGATGTCGCCGATACGCACGGGCAAGTGGGCGGGGGACACGGTGAGCGGCTGTTGGGTCAGGAAATGCTCGCCTTCAATAAACAGGCAGGGTTCTTTCGTGATGGCCTGCCGGGCCAGGATGCCGGTCAGGGAGTGGTAGCGGGGCTCGGCGGCGAGCACCTGGTCCTCGACAACCTGCCAGACCGGGTAGACCACCATAGCGGTGTCGGGGTCGATATCCAGGTTGGGGTAGCGTTCGCGCAGCTGCTGGCGCAACAACACGGTGGCGACTTCGCGAAAGTCAGGGCCGATGGCCAGTTGCGTGAGCAGGGCGACAGTAGGGTTGGGGCTGTAGCCGTTTTGCGGTGTTGGGATTGTAGGGGGGGTGGTCATACAGAGTCCTGGCGAGCATTAGGATGGAAACGCCCCGAGGCAAAGCCTCGGGGGGGTCCATGCTAGAAAGCGCTCAGCCAGGCAGGCGGTGCTTATGTCTCGGCGTTCAATCCAGCTCGCCGCACAAGTTGGCCTCGAGCAATGGCCCGATACGCTCGAAGGGCAGACCCGCACCGATCAAGGCCTGGAGTTTGCCGAACGCGGTTTCCCGGGTCATCCCGCCGCCCGACACCACACCTGCTTCGCGCAGGCGGCTGCCGGCTTCATAGACATCCAGCTCCACCCCGCCCTCATGGCATTGAGTGATGGCGACGACCACAATGCCGTGATCCCGTGCTTTGCGCAGGCTGGCGAGGAATTCGGGGTTGTCGCTGGGGCCGGTGCCGCTGCCGTAGCATTCCAGCACCAGCGCCTGAATGCCGCTGCCGATCAGGCTGTCCAACTGTGCCGCGCCGATACCCGGTACCAAGGGCAATACGCCGACTGTCGCCAGGGCCTTGGGTTGGCGGTAATCCAGCGCGGCCGGCAGGGATTCGGCACGCGCCACATCGCCCTGACGCTGCAAGGCGGCGAACGGATTGCGGCCGAAGCTGCGGATCTTCGCGCAGCGGGTCGGCGCCATCAGCACGCCGTGGAAGAACAGGTGCACGCCTGGCGCCAAGCCTTCCCCCAAGGCTGCCAGCGCGCCACTGACGTTTTCCCAGGCATCGCTATCGGGTACGCCGGCAGGCAGCATGGAGCCGGTGAACACCACCGGCGCCGGCAGGCCCAGCAATTGAAAGCTCATGGCGGCGGCGCTGTACGCCAGGGTGTCGGTACCGTGCAGAACGAGTACGGCGTCGCAGCCCTCATCAATGGCCTCGACCACGGCAGTGCGCAGCTGCTGCCAGTAGGCGGGAGTCATGTTGGCGCTGTCGATCAGCGGCGACATTTCGCGAAAGCGCCAGGCGGGCACAGGCTGGCTGGCCAGTTGCTCGCGCATGCGCGCTTCGAAACCGGATGCGGGTGCCAGGCCATTGGCGCTGGCCTGCATGCCGATGGTGCCGCCGGTGTAGAGCACCATCACGTTGTTAGCTGGTTGCATAAAATCTCCTGAACGAAAAACGCCGCCGGGCCCAGAGCATGCCCAAGGCCGGGCGGCGTGTCATCTCTCTAGGCTGACTGGGCTTAGCGTTGCGCTTGGGCGTTCAGTTCTGCCGATGCTTGAGCCGTTGGCTCAGGCTTCACCGGGTTCGCCGGCCAGGCCTTGCGATCCAGGTCCAGGTCAGGGAACTGACTGGAGTCGAATACCGGGGTCTTGATACCCGCTGCGCGCTGGTTGTCGTAGTCGTTCAGGATGCGCATGGCGATCTTGAACAGGAACGCCAGGGCGAACAGGTTGACGAACGCCAGCATGGTCATGGTGATGTCGGCGAAGGCGAACACGGTGCTCAGGTTCTCGATGGAACCCCAGAAAATCAGCACCAGCACCAGTGCGCGGTAGCCCATCAGCACTTTGCGGTTGTTGCCCACCAGGAAGCGCAGGTTGCTCTCGCCCAGGTAGTAGTTGTACATGATCGAGGTGAACACGAACAACGCCAGGGCCACCGAGATGAACATGCGGCCCCAGTCGCCGACCACCGCCGCCAGGGAGTTCTGGGTCAGGGCGATGCCGTCGCCTTCGAAGCCTGGGGTGTAGAAGCCGGATAGCAGGATCAGCAACGCGGTGCAGGTGCAGATCACGAAGGTGTCGAGGAACACGCTGAACGCCTGCACCACGCCCTGGGCGATCGGGTGTTCTACCGAAGCCACCGCCGCCACGTTAGGCGCACTGCCCAAACCCGCTTCGTTGGCGAACACGCCGCGCTTCACACCCATGATGATTGCGCTGCCTACCAGGCCGCCGAAGGCTTGGTCGAGGCCAAAAGCGCTCTTGACGATGGTCGCGAGCATGGCCGGTACGTGGTCGAATTGCAGCACGATCACGTACAGGGTCACGGCGATGTAGACCAGGGTCTTGACCGGTACCAGCAAGTCGGCGATCGAGGCGATGCGCTTGATCCCGCCGATGAATACCAGGCCCAGCAGTACCGCCAGGGCCAGGCCGGTGTAGGTGGTGTCCAGGCCGAAGGCGTTGTTCAGCGAGTGCGTCACAGCGTGGGCTTGCAGGCCGTTGAAGGCGAAGCCGAAGGTCACCAGCAGCAGGAACGCCATGACCATACCCAGCCAGCGCTTCTGCAGGCCGTGCTGGATGTAGTAGGCCGGGCCGCCACGGTAAGTGCCTTCCGCGTCGGTGCGCTTGTACAGCTGGCCGAGGGAGCATTCGATAAAGCTTGAGGACATGCCCACCAGCGCAGTGACCCACATCCAGAACACGGCACCGGGGCCGCCCAGGGTCACGGCGATACCGACACCGGCGATGTTGCCGGCACCGACGCGGCCGGCCAGGCTGAGCATCAGCGCCTGGAACGAACTGAGTTGGCCGGAACTGCTCTTCAGGCTGTCTTTGAACACCGAGAACATGTGGAAAAAGTGGCGCAACTGAACGAAACGCGAGCGAATCGTGAAATAACCGCCGAGCCCGACAATGAGCACGATCAGTACTTTCCCTGAGAGGAAGTCGTTGATGACTTCGAGCATGGAGTGTTCCTCGCTGATTTTTCTAATGGCAAACGCAGGACGGTCCGACACGTCGTATGGCACCAGGCAGTGCACGACGCTTCGACCCCAATCCTTTTGCGGGTGTTGTTATTCATGCGGTTTCGCGCTGTCCAGGATCTCGTTACCGACGATCTCTGACGCGAAGAGGGGCGGCACTATACCTAGGAGCGCGTGATCCGTCTGCACAGGCCGATTAAAGGTTTCAGCACGCTGGCGTCGGGCAAGGAGGGTTTGCGGGGCGATATTGGATTTTTTATGGGCGTCATTTCACAACCTTGAGGCAAAAAAAAGGGCCTGAAGAACGAGCCTTCAGGCCCTCAAAAGGTGAGAGGTGTCTAGTCCCTCAGCCTGGTGAGCGGTGCAACAAACGCTTAGGCCTTCAACGGGACCAAGCGTGGGGCAATCATGTTCTCGGGGCGCAGGATGTCGTCGAGCATGGCGTCGTCGAGCAAGCCTTCTTCGCGCACCAGTTCCAGCACGCCGCGGCCGCTTTCGAGGGCGATACGCGCGATGCGGGTGGCGTTTTCATAGCCGATGTAGGGGTTCAGCGCGGTGACCAGGCCGATGGAGTGTTCCACCAGTTCGCGGCAGCGCGCTTCGTTGGCGGTGATGCCGACGATGCAGTGCTCGCGCAGCATGTCCATGGCGCGTTGCAGCAAGCGGATCGAGTCGAAGATCTTGAAAGCGATCAGTGGCTCCATCACGTTCAACTGCAGTTGGCCGCCTTCGGCTGCCATGGTCAGGGCCAGGTCGTTACCGATGACCTGGAACGCCACTTGGTTCACGGCTTCCGGGATCACCGGGTTGACCTTGCCGGGCATGATCGAGCTGCCTGGCTGGCGGGCCGGCAGGTTGATCTCGTTGATGCCGGTACGCGGGCCGCTGGACAGCAGGCGCAGGTCGTTGCAGATCTTCGACAGCTTCACGGCGGTGCGCTTGAGCATGCCGGAGAACAGGACGAAGGCGCCCATGTCGGAAGTGGCTTCGATCAGGTCGGCCGCAGGGACGAGTGGCTGGCCGCTGATCAGGGCCAAGCGCTGTACGGCGAGGGCCTGGTAACGCGGATCGGCGTTGATGCCGGTACCGATGGCGGTGCCGCCCAGGTTCACTTCGGTCAGCAGCTCTGGCGCCAGGGTTTTCAGGCGGGCCAGGTCTTCACCGAGGGTGGTGGCGAAGGCGCGGAATTCCTGGCCGAGGGTCATCGGCACAGCGTCTTGCAGTTGGGTGCGGCCCATTTTCAGCACGTGGCCGAACTCGACGCCCTTGGCGGCGAACGCCTGGATCAGGCTGTCGAGGCTGGCCAGCAGCGCGTCATGGCCCAGCAGCAGACCCAGGCGGATCGCGGTTGGGTAGGCGTCGTTGGTCGACTGCGCCATGTTCACGTCGTTGTTGGGGTGCAGGTACTGGTATTCGCCCTTGTTGTGGCCCATGGCCTCCAACGCGATGTTGGCGATGACTTCGTTGGCATTCATGTTGGTTGAAGTGCCAGCGCCGCCTTGAATCATGTCCACCACGAACTCTTCGTGGAAATCGCCGCGGATCAGACGGGCACAGGCTTCGCTGATGGCAGCGTGCTTGGCTTCGCTGAGCTGGCCCAGCTCGCGGTTGGCGTCAGCCGCCGCTTGCTTGACCATTGCCAGGCCGACCACCAATTTCGGGTAATGCGAAATCGGTACGCCCGAGAGGCGGAAGTTATTCACCGCTCGCAGGGTCTGGATGCCGTAATACGCTTGGGCGGGTACTTCGAGTACGCCAAGCAGGTCTTTTTCTGTGCGGAAAGATGCAGCGGAGGACATGACGGAAATCATCTCGATATGGACCCGGAACTGGCCGGAACGCTGCGAATGCTAGGCTTGTAGAACTTTTTGGGCCAATGCTGTTAAACACTGGCCTATGCACAAACGGCATAATGTCGGTGTGACCCGGTTATCATGGCGGGCGTGTGTGCCAAAATGGTGCGTACCCACGGGAGGCAGCAATGAACCTTGAAAGCAAATGGCTGGAAGACTTCAGCGCCCTGGCGGCAACCCGCAGCTTTTCCCAGGCGGCAGAGCGGCGCTTTGTCACCCAGCCGGCGTTCAGCCGCCGTATCCGCAGCCTGGAAGCCGCGTTGGGCCTGACCCTGGTCAACCGTTCGCGCACACCGGTTGAGCTGACGGCAGCGGGGCAGTTGTTCCTGGTGACTGCGCGTACGGTGGTCGAACAGCTCGGTGAAGTGCTGCGCCATTTGCATCACCTGGAAGGCGGGCAGGGCGAGGTCATGCAAGTGGCGGCGGCCCACTCCCTGGCCCTGGGCTTCTTCCCGCGTTGGATCGCGCAATTGCGCAACGAAGGCTTGAACATTGCCACGCGGCTGGTAGCGACCAACGTCGGCGACGCGGTGCACGCGCTGCGCGAAGGGGGGTGCGACCTCATGCTGGCGTTCTACGACCCGGACGCCGCGATGCAGATGGACGCGGAAATCTTCCCATCGCTGCACCTGGGCAACACCGAAATGCTCCCGGTGTGCGCGGCTGATGCTGACGGCAAGCCGCTGTTCGACCTGGAAGGCGAAGGCAGCGTGCCGTTGCTGGCCTACAGCGCCGGTGCGTTTCTGGGGCGTTCGGTGCATTTGCTGCTGCGCCAGCGTGCGTTGCGCTTCACCACCGTGTACGAAACCGCCATGGCCGACAGCCTCAAGAGTATGGCCTTGGAAGGCCTGGGCATTGCTTGGGTGCCGCAACTGAGCGTGCGGGCGGAATTGGCCCGCGGCGAGTTGGTGGTGTGTGGCGGGCCGCAGTGGCATGTGCCGCTGGAGATTCGCCTGTACCGCTGTGCGTTGGTGCGCAAGGCGAATGTGCGGTTGTTGTGGCGCAAGTTGGAAGGTGGGGCCGCTGCCGAACGCGCCTGACTGTAGGAGCCGGCAAGCCGGCTCCTACAAGGAATGGGGGGGGCTTTCACTGACCTGAAAGTCAATAAAACCGCCGCTTTGCGTCACTGGACAGATGGTCATTCAAGGGGCTGTTTATCTGCATTATTACGGTATACTGCGCGGCCTTCGGCCGGTCCAACCGGCCTTAATTCGTACACCAAGCCACGCCGGATTTCCCGCGTGGCTTGTTGTTTTTTGACGCGCCTGCGGGCGCCCAGAGAGAAGAGGCACGACGATGAGTGCATTGGTTGGCGTGATCATGGGCTCCAAGTCCGATTGGTCCACCCTTAGCCACACCGCCGATATGCTGGAAAAACTCGGCATTCCCTACGAAGTGAAAGTGGTCTCCGCCCACCGCACTCCGGATTTGCTGTTCCAGTATGCCGATGAAGCAGAATCCCGTGGCATCGAGGTGATCATCGCCGGTGCCGGCGGTGCAGCGCACCTGCCAGGCATGTGCGCGGCCAAGACCCACCTGCCCGTGCTCGGTGTGCCGGTGCAGTCGGCGATGCTCTCGGGCGTGGACTCGCTGTTGTCCATCGTGCAGATGCCGGCCGGTATCCCGGTGGCCACCCTGGCGATCGGCAAAGCGGGCGCGATCAACGCTGCGTTGCTGTCCGCCAGCATCCTGGGCGCCAAGCACCCGCAGTTCCATGCGGTGCTGAAAAAATTCCGTGCTGAGCAGACAGACAGCGTGCTGGACAATCCAGACCCACGCATCGCCTGAGGTTGTTGACGATGAAAATCGGTGTAATCGGTGGCGGCCAACTGGGCCGCATGCTGGCCCTGGCGGGAACCCCGCTGGGGATGAACTTCGCTTTCCTGGACCCGGCGCCGGACGCCTGTGCGGCTGCCCTGGGTGAACACCTGCGCGCTGACTACAGCGACCCGGACCACCTGCGCCAACTGGCCGACGAAGTCGATCTGGTGACCTTCGAGTTCGAAAGTGTCCCGGCTGAAACCGTCGCCTTCCTGTCGCAGTTCGTGCCGGTATACCCGAGCGCCGAAGCCCTGCGCATCGCCCGCGACCGCTGGTTCGAGAAGAGCATGTTCAAGGACCTGGGCATCCCGACCCCGGCCTTCGCCGATATCCAGTCCCAGGCAGACCTGGACGCTGCAGTCGCCAGCATCGGCCTGCCAGCCGTGCTGAAAACCCGCACCCTGGGTTACGACGGCAAGGGCCAGAAAGTCCTGCGCACGGCTGCCGACGTGGTCGGCACCTTCGCCGAACTGGGCAGCGTAGCCTGCCTGCTCGAAGGCTTCGTACCGTTCACCGGCGAAGTCTCGCTGATCGCCGTGCGTGCCCGCGATGGCGAAACCCGCTTCTACCCGTTGGTGCACAACACCCACGACAGCGGGATCCTCAAGCTGTCCGTGGCCAGCACCGATCACCCGCTGCAAGCCCTGGCCGAAGACTATTCCAGCCGTGTGCTCAAGCAACTGGATTACGTCGGCGTGATGGCGTTCGAGTTCTTTGAAGTCGACGGTGGCCTCAAGGCCAATGAAATCGCCCCACGTGTGCACAATTCCGGGCACTGGACCACCGAAGGCGCCGAGTGCAGTCAGTTCGAGAACCACCTGCGGGCGGTCGCGGGCTTGCCGCTGGGTTCCACCGCCAAGGTCGGTGAGAGCGCCATGCTCAATTTCATCGGTGTGGTTCCGCCGGTGGAAAAAGTCATCGCCATCGACGACTGCCATCTGCATCACTACGGCAAGGCCTTCAAGGCCGGGCGCAAGGTCGGCCACGCCAACCTGCGTTGCAATGACCGTGCGACCCTCGAGGCGCAGATCCTCAAGGTCGAGGCGCTGATCGCCGAGCAATAACCCAAGGATCGGCGGGAACCATTGGTTGCCGCCGTCTCTCTGATTGCAGGATGGCAAAGCCTGACTAGGCTTTGCCATGACTCACATTCAATCAGAGGGAAATGCCATGGGTATCATCGGAACCATCTTCATCGGCTTGATCGTCGGTCTGCTCGCGCGTTTCCTCAAGCCTGGCGACGACAGCATGGGCTGGATCATGACCATCCTGCTGGGTATCGCAGGTTCCCTGGTCGCCACCTACGGTGGTCAGGCCCTGGGCATCTACCAGGCAGGCCAGGGCGCCGGCTTCCTTGGCGCGCTGATCGGCGCCATCGTGCTGCTGGTGATCTACGGTCTGCTGCGAAAAAAATGATTTAGCGTCACGGCCCTCTGCGCTGCGCAGGCGCAGAGGGCTAGAATGCCGACACTGTTAACCTTGTCGAGCCTCTCCATGCGCCGTCTTCTGTTTACCCTCCTGCTACTGGGCTCTGGCCTTGTCCACGCCGGCGAACTGCCGGAAACCGACTGGCTCGACCTGATGCCGCTGTCGGATCAAAAAGCCCTCGAAGCCATGCCCGAGATCGACCACAACTCTCCCGAAGCCCAAGGCACGTTCACCGACAAAGGTGGCTTGAAACAGAGCAAAGGCTTGCCGGCGGTGATGTATTCCACCAAGACCGTGGCCGCCATGAATGGCAAGAACATCCGTATCGGCGGTTATCCCGTGCCACTGGAAACCGACGCCAAGGGGCGCAGCACGCTGTTTTTCCTGGTGCCGTACCCAGGCGCCTGCATCCACGTGCCGCCACCGCCGCCTAACCAGTTGGTGCTGGTGCGTTATCCCAAGGGGCTGAAGCTGGATGATATCTACACGCCGCTGTGGGTCACCGGCACCCTCAAGGTCGAGAAGGTCAACAACGACTTGGCCGATGCTGCCTATGCCCTGGATGCCGGGAAAGTGCGGGTGGTCAAAGAGTCGGATCTTTAACCGGTTGTCGCCCCACGTACCGATGCGGATGACGAGCGCGTCGATTCATTCTGGCAACGCTGGGTAAAATATCCTCCTGGCCTGTGGCCAATCCATTTCTGCGCGGTAAAGGTCCAAGCGCGAGCTTTCGCGAGCAGCAAGGGCTTGAGCGCCCGCCCCCTGCGATTGCTGTGCCGGTGTTCTAAGCTGGCATTTGGCGGGGACGGTGTGCGCGGCCTGTTCAAAGTGCATGTGAGCATAGGCCCACGGTTTGCCTTTGACCTTAATCTCGAACTCGTCCAGGAAGTTTGGGACTTTTGTCACTTTTTGGCTGCCAGGCGTTTGGATTTCGCGGGTACCTGCAGCTCGGTTCTGAGTTTTGCGGATATCCAGAACACCCCGCTGGCCGTGCAAAAACTCGAGAGCATTGGCATTGGGGGCTTGCTTGGAAATCAGATCCACGCGCAAGAGTTTCGCCATAAGATTGAAACGGGCTGCGTGCTCCCTGAAGTGGGCCACTTGCGCCAGCAGACCTTGTTTGGTTGCCTCATCGGTGATGTCAATGCAGGCTGCCTGAAGGTCATCGGCTCCCTGATTCAGCTTGGTCGCGCCGGACCTGATCAGGGCTTCGGCACCCGCTGGTTCGGCTGACCCTTTGGTTCTGAAAAAAACGATGAGGTCATCATGCTCCTCAATCAGGTTTTGCATTTTCCTGGCAGCACCTTCCAGCTGCAGGGTAATAGTCGCCTGGCTGGAAGAGGCTAACCCACTCGGTTCTTCGATTTGGATGGTCGATCTGATCCAGAGATTGTCTTCGCCGACCCTGATATAGGCGAAGATGCGTTTGCCATCGGGGTCGAGGACGTCTGCGACATCGTTATACCCGGCTCTGGGCTTGGCGAATACGGTGACAGGAGTGCGGGGCTGATGGCCGGCGATCATTATTGATACTTGATCTTTCGGCACAGGGTTTAGGTGCGGCTCTAGCAGGGGGGCGGAGGGCAGTGGTTTCGCTGTGCCAAACGGTGCGGAGGGCGCGCGTGAGGGCCCGGCTTTATTCACTGGGAGCTTTTCCAGGGTATCCAGCATGTGTTCCAAGTCTTCGTCCAGTAACGACTTAAACACCGTGGTCTGTTCGATTATGGTGTTAACGGCCTTACGTTTATTGGCAAAATAAACGGTGAACATTTCAGAATTTGCGTCTTGTTGACTTATGCGGCCGGTCTGCTCCAGCCGTTGAATGTGGTTTTGCTGAGCCTGCAAGTAGCCTTCCAGCCTATCAACGACTGCCGCATAGCGCGGGCTGAGGTTGTCAGCCGTCTCAATGGTACTGAGCAGTCGCGCCCTGCCGAGGTCAGGTGTGGAAACGAAATTTTTCGGTTCGAATATGGGTAAGGCGTTGTTCTTCGTGTGTAGCGTGAACAGTTCTTGAGTGGCATCCCAGTGCAACAGAGATCTATCAAGCAGCTGGTTTGTCGTTTCGAATACGGTCGATTTGGCCGCCTCTTCCAGCCGGGCTGTAGCGATATCCATCTTATCGCGCGCTTTCTTGTAGTAGGCGGCTTTTTCAGCATTCGCTTTTTTAATCTTGTCTATCCTTTTCATCCCGGCATACCCACTCTCGTCGACCGGCAGCCAACTCCCGTCCTTATTGACGACGCGGTAAGTTGGGCGAGTTTTATTGTGCGGGTGAACAATATGGAACTCAGCGTCACCTGTGAGGCTGTAGCGAGTGTTGACGACGTACCATTGGCCGCGTGCGCGAACATAGCTCTGCTGATTTTTTCCATCATAGACACCGTTGGCCCGACGGCTCAATTCCGCAGTTTGTTCATACGAGAGGGGCGCGATGTAGTCGTCAAGATCCGGAATTCGTTGCAGGCCCTCTGCCCCCATTGGAATGTACCGGGGGCCGAACACGGTATTGGTCAGTGGGTCGATCAGACGATACTCGGGCAACAGGTCGGTGCCGACACTGCGTAGGGGAACACGGTCCACGCCGGCCACGGTGAACAGGCTGTCCTGCGGTTCGAGGGGTTTCCAGACTCGCGGGTCTACCGACTGTAGCGTTCGGCCAGTGGGTGCGATCGTTGGTTTGCCCAGCGCTTTTCTGAACAACGCCAGGCCTGCATCTACCTGGCGCCCAACTGCAGCGCTGAGCCGCAACACACCTAAGCCTGCGAGTTTGAGCAGAGCTGGCACCGCTTCCAGCGGGTTTAGCTCTCTGATGGCGCCCAGTAAAAACGTTTTGGTGAGGGTTGCGAATTTCGGTAGCGCCGCCTGAAAACTGATTCTTCCGGCTTGTGTAATCAAGCGTGCCGAACCGCCGACGTATTTACCAATGGGAGCCGCGAAGGAGATCAAGTCGGTGAACAATGACAACGCCCCTCTCTCCACGCGTTGCGGATCGCCCGAGGCGATGTCCTCGACGCCGCCCCAGAAGGGCACCAGCATCTTGGTGTAGTAGAGAAAGTCGTCGACGGTTTGTTGCGCGGTATCAAGCACGTCAACGTTACGCTTGGCGGTCAATTTGAGCTGAGATTCGTCAGTGTGAAATAGATCATTGGCAACGATGGCTGCCAGTGCTCGACTGCGCATTGAAGACAATGAGTGTGCTTCCCTCATAGTTTCCGAAGGGGCGGGTGCGGTGGCGGGTAACACCTGGCCGATCTGCTCGGCGATCACCAGGCTGGACACACCGTCTCGAGGACGACGGCCGTGTTGGTAGGCTTCCCAGTCGAACGGCATGGAGGTCGCGCGCCGAAAGGTTCCTTTGCTCGAACGGCTTGAGCCGCCTGTTGTTTCCACGACAACATTGCCATTGATTGTCAGCGTTTTAATCTTCGGGCGTGCGCGGATGATTGCCGCCCGAGGGAACACCTCATAATAGGTGGTACGGTGAGTGGTGCCGTGCTTCACTTGGGCCCGGATGATGAAGCCGTGGCGGCCTCTGGCGGCAGCGATGTTCTGCGCGTTTTCTTGCCCAACCTGCAGGCCACGAATCTCTTGGCGCAGGGCATACAACGTTACCTCGCCGTTTTCGATCGCGGTGCGATCAAGCAATGGCAGGTTGGGCAGCAAGGCCCTGATCAAGGTTTGGTAGGCTGCTTTGACACCGCTCAGGTAATCTCTAAACCCCACGTCGAAAGCGTCATCCGAGGTGAAGCGCCAGCGGCCAGGTGGTGCTTGAGAAATCGTTTCGGTTGCCTGAATCATTTCCTGTTCGTGTTGCTCCAAGGCTTCTACAGCCAATTGGATTTGTTCAGGAGTGAAGTCAGTTTTTGCCGACGTTAATACGCCATTGGCTTGGGCCCATTCCAGCGTTGGCCCCAATCTCGCTATCGAGATGACCATTTTTTGCTCGGGCGTCGCATCCCGGCTTGCTGTTGCGAGTAACTCGAGCAATTGTTGGAAGGTCATGTGTTGCGCAGCGTCGGGTGCAATGGCTTGCGCAAGCATCACGCCAGCCTTGAAATTCACCCAGGCGATGGAGCTGGCGTAACGCAAATCGTCGGGAATGCCTCTCACCCAGATTTCTGCAGCAGAACCCCGTTGCAGCAGGCGCAGGGCCAGATGTACACCGCCGGGCGTGAGTTTGTGGTTGCGGATCAGGGACCGCTCAATTTGTTCACGAATATAGTCATAGCTGTGGCCCCAGTGGCGTGGCGTTGCTATTTCTTCTCCGGCGACGGTCACTCGCGCGGGGTCTGCAGGGCGTTCAAAATGCAGCCAAAGTGCCCGCCAGACCAAGCCGCGCAGCACTTTTACCGGTGGTGTTTCATCTTGGGCTGTATACCAGTCCAGTGCCTTTACCAGTTGTTTTCCCAGCTCAAGGCATTGCGGGGTATTGAGCAACTGTTCGAGTACCACCGTTGGTGTCTTCAGTGCCTGTGCTTCGCGTTGTGGCGTCAGGAACGCTTCGATCAGTTGTTTGAATATCAGTTTTTCACCTGTCGTTTGACGATGAATAAGCAGCTGTTGCAGGCTGGCATCTCCTTGCTCGTCAATGAGTTCATCAAACGGCAGCCTGTCGTCATCCATCTCTAGCGATAGCGTGGCGGCGCGCTCCTGCAGTCGCTCAATCACCAGTTGGAGCGGGCTATCGGTGGCGATGTGGACACCGTAGAACTTGAGTGCAAGATCAAACTGGACAGTACCGTCCTCTCGAATACCATCACCAATGTCGCGCCGCGCCGCTATCAGAGTGTGAACATCATTTCTCCAGTACGTGGGCACTTCGCTCAGGGGCAGCAGCTTGCCCTGAATGGTAAAGCGAGTCAGCGGCGAATCCACAATAGCTGGCTGGTTACTGATGAGCTTTGCGAGTAGGGTCCAGGCGCCCAAACCGGCCTCGGTCTTGCTCGGCCATGTGCTTAGCCAGGTTGTAAAGTCGGTGTCATTCTTGAGCTTCTGTAAGACGGTCACGGCCTGCGCGCAGGCTTTGTACAGCGGAGATTGGCGATGAGGTGTAAAGAACTGATGTGGCAATGGCTGCGGTGCAGTCTGTGCCTGGAGGCTTTTCAACTGTGCGATCAAGCCAGTGAAATCAATTGATCGGTCGGTTTGTTGCTGTATCAGCCGTTGCTGAGCGGCGCGCGTCGCCTCCCTGCGTTGTGCGCTGAGGGCTAAGAGTGGGCGGGCGTGTCGTTCGATCGCCTCGCTGAAATCCAGCAACGGTGCAAGGTTCGCCGACTGCTTGATCCGTTCAGCTACGCTGCCCTGGGCGCTGCGGCTGACGGACCAGTGATATTCGATATCCTGGCGTTGCTTGGTGATGAGCAGGCTGATCTGATGCTCGAAAAAATCCTCGACGGCAGTGACAGGAAGCAGGTTGACGCTCCCATCCTGGCTGGCTCTTTGCGTCAGGCTTTCGAATGCCGAATGTTGACGATGAGCAACGCTGATCAGCAGTTGCTGACGCCCATTCACGTTTTTAAGCCGCTCCCTCAGATGTGTTTTCAGCGCCGTCGGGCTGGAAAATTCAGCCAGACGTTGGCCTGGCAGGTAGAGCACCGTGGGGTTGACGGTTGAGTGTTCGACCGGTGGCCATGTGCTGATGGCGAATGCCCCGACCAGCGGAATGCCGTCGGTCTGCGTTGTATCTTGCAAGCTGAGGTGAAAGATATTTAGAGTTTCGGGCGAGGTGGCTGTATTCAGTTGCCGTACCAGTGCAACGCTTGCGGGCTCAAGTGAGGCTGTTTCAAATCTCAATGATGCCTCGCACTGAATCAGCCGCGCGACGGTTTTAGCGATGAAGCTTTGATTGGTTTGCTCGGTTGCGCTGCGAGTGGCGTTCCAGTATCGATTGAGGCTATTCAGATAATAGTCAGGTTCCAGCAAGGTATTTATCAGGGTTCTGATGGTTAGCTGGCTTGTGTCGTCGAGCCGAGTGAATGTGTTTTTTTTATAGATATAGAAGTCATGACGCGGGCTGTAATAATCCGGAGTTCGACATTGATGCAAGGCGTCATTTACTAGGGTTATCAATGCCCTGTCGTGCTCAGTGGGCGGGTCACTCAAGGTGTCTTCTGGGGATTTCAGGTAGATGTGTTGGGTTGAGTAACGATCAAACAAACCGTTGATCTCTTCCAATACCTGCTTGTTTGCGCAAAAGGTCAGTGAGGGCTGAGCGTTAAGTGTCGCGATAAGTGTGTTATTGCACGTGGCCATGAGTTCGGCCACGTCGGCGGGGGGCTGTTGCAGTACTTCCTGGGGAGAGGGGGCCATCGTGTTGCCTCTGCTATAAGATGCGGTTTTCGCACTTTAGCGAGGCTGTTCTGGCATACGGACCTACATAGTAATGTCATCGTACCCCGTGTCCCGGACGTCAGCCGTGACGTTTACGAGGGTTTGGCAGTGATGCTTACCTGCAGTGTGTGCCTTTCACTTGGCGCCAACACCACCACATCGTCGAGTACATTCGCCGTTTCGATGCACAACATGCCTGTCCACCCATCATCGGCCATGTCATCAAACGCCTTGGCGCGTTCGGTCCATGGGTTCCAGATCACTGTCGATTTCGAACCCTCGGCAGTGAGCTGAATGCAACGGTGCCAGTCTTTGTCGACAATATTCAGCTGGGACGGCGTATCGAGGTAGATGCGATCAGTCTCGGCGGTGAAGTGCAGCAGGCCGGATTGTGTCTTTTCGGTCCAGCCATCGGCGGTGTCGATATAGGCATGCCCGTCCAGTCCTTCGACCTGCACATTGCGCACATCGCTTACAGCGAAGTAGGTGTGCAGCGCCTGGCTGAGGGTGACGGTGTCGGTGCCACGGTTGTGGCTGGTCAGGCGGATATGCAGTTGCTCATCCAGCAGCAGGCTCAGCGTCAGGTCAACGTGATGGGGCCAGCCAGGAAAGCCGCCTGCCGGCACCGGCAGTACCAGGTCCACGCGTAGCGCTTCACCTTCAAGCTCGGTCGCGGCCAATTCCCACAACGCGGTGCGCACAAAGCCGTGGGCGCCGGCTGGTTGCTCGCTCTGGCGCATCGCCTTCACGCTCTGCGGGTTACGGTCAAACACGCCAAACCACGGCCAGCACACCGGTACGCCGGTACGAATGCCCTTGCCCTGTTTGAACACCGCTTGAGGATTCGGCCAGATCAGCGGCTGCTCCCCGGCGCGCTGGTAACTGAAGATATGCGCGCCCTGTTGGGCCACCATCAGCTCGGCGCCGTTGTGGCGGATGCGCCAGCAATCCAGCTCGTCGATTTTCACGGTTTCAACGTGGGGCGTCGGCATAACAAAGCACTCTTTATGGCAGGCAATGGGGCAATTGACCGTTAAAACCCGGTGAGGTTTAACGTGCGCGCGACGGAACCGAACGCGTGCGACCGCTGCCATCGATGGCGACGAACACGAATACCGCCTCGGTAACCTTGCGCCATTCGCTGGACAGCGGGTCATCGCTCCACACCTCGACCATCATCTGGATCGAGCTACGGCCGATCTCCAGGGCCTGGGTATAGAAGGACAGCTGCGCGCCCACGGCAACCGGCACCAGGAACGCCATGCGATCGATGGCCACGGTGGCCACGCGGCCGCCTGCGACCTTGCTGGCCATTGCGGTGCCAGCCAGGTCCATCTGCGCGACCAGCCAGCCGCCGAAGATGTCGCCAAAACCGTTGGTTTCACGCGGGAGTGCGGTGATTTGCAGGGCGAGATCGCCTTGCGGGATAGGATCTTCTTGTTCGAGTTCGATCATGCCGAGGGCCTCTGACCCGTAACGCTTCATGGGTATTTCAAGTGGATAGCCGTCTTCGAAAAAAACGTTTCAGCACCAACATACACCGCGTGATGCGTTTCTCGTAAGGCGTACTAAAGGGAAACTCTGCCAAATCGGCTGGATGGCACCCAACGACGTTTTGGCACAGCAGCCCCTCAAGACTGCGGTTCTTGCGCTTGCAAGGGCCGAGTATATCGAGACCCTGTCGCCACGACGACCTCTGGGCGCTCATTTGGTCGGCAAATGGCGGCTGTATCGCGGCTTTTTCCGGCAACTGTGCTTCTGCGTGCAGATAAAGAGCAGGAATGTGGAATATTTCACGGGCTGGAACTGTTATCCGCTCGACGCTGTGCTTTTTCTAGCGATTTGCTATCTTGCCAAACCTGCCGCAAGTCCCGCTTGCCGTCCTGATTACTATAAGAGAAGCCTTGCCATGTCCTCCGTGCCCGCAAGCAGTGCGCAACCTTCGCGCCCGCTGACCCGCAACGACTACAAAACCCTGTCGCTGTCTGCCTTGGGCGGGGCGCTGGAGTTTTATGACTTCATCATTTTCGTGTTTTTCGCCACCGTGGTCGGGAAACTGTTCTTCCCCGTGGACATGCCCGAATGGCTGCGCATGATGCAGACCTTTGGCATCTTCGCCGCCGGCTACCTGGCACGTCCCCTGGGCGGCATCATCATGGCGCACTTCGGTGACCTGCTGGGCCGCAAGAAGATGTTCACCTTGAGCATCTTCATGATGGCCGTGCCGACCCTGATCATGGGCCTGCTGCCAACTTACGCGCAGATCGGCCTGTGGGCGCCGGTCCTGCTGCTGCTGATGCGTATTATCCAGGGCGCGGCAATCGGCGGCGAAGTACCCGGCGCCTGGGTGTTTGTCTCCGAGCACGTTCCGCCACGCCATATCGGCTATGCCTGCGGCACCCTCACCAGCGGCCTGACGGCCGGGATCCTGCTGGGCTCGCTGGTGGCCACGGCGATCAACACTATTTATAGCCCGGAGCAGGTCTCGGATTACGCCTGGCGTATCCCGTTCCTGCTCGGCGGCGTATTCGGCCTGTTGTCGGTGTACCTGCGCCGCTGGTTGCATGAAACACCGATCTTCGCCGAGATGCAGCAACGCAAGACCCTGGCCGCCGAGCTGCCATTGCGTGCGGTACTGCGTGATCACCGGGGTGCGATCGTGCTGTCGATGCTGCTGACCTGGCTGCTGTCGGCCGGTATCGTCGTTGTCATCCTGATGACCCCGACCGTGCTGCAAACGGTCTATCACTTCAGCGCCACCGTTGCGCTGCAGGCCAACAGCCTGGCCATCGTCGCCTTGAGCCTGGGCTGCATAGCCTCGGGTGCCCTGGCGGACCGCTTCGGTGCTGGCCGCGTGCTGATCGTCGGTTGCGCGCTGTTGCTGGCAACCTCCTGGACCCTCTATCACAGCCTCATCGCTCACCCGGACTGGCTGTTCCCGCTGTACACGCTGACCGGTCTGTTTGTAGGCACCATTGGCGTAGTGCCGTACGTCATGGTCAAGGCCTTCCCGCCGGTGGTGCGTTTCAGCGGGTTGTCGTTCTCCTACAACGTGGCCTACGCCATTTTCGGCGGCCTGACGCCGTTGGCAGTGTCGCTGCTGATGAAGGAAAGCCCGATGGGCCCGGCCTACTACGTTGCCGTCTTGTGTGTGATGGGCATGTTGGTGGGCGGGTATCTGTGGAAGCGTTCGCGCTGATTCCTTGACATGCTCGCTCCCGCGCCCTGCGTGGGAGCGATTGCAACTCCTCGCTGCGCCCCTTCACCTTGCCAATAGTGGCCTTTCATCTAACTGTCACATTGCAGACATAGAGTGTTCACACGGCCTCCCGATACTTGGCCCCGATCCAACTATCCCTATCTGCTAGGAGCAAGGCATGAAACTGAAACGTTTGATGGCGGCAATGACTTTTGTCGCTGCTGGCGTTGCGACCGCCAACGCGGTGGCCGCTGGTGTTGATCCGGCAATTCCGGCTTACGTTAAGACCACTGGTGTGTCGGGCAACTTGTCCAGCGTCGGTTCCGATACCCTGGCTAACCTGATGACCTTGTGGGCCGAGGGTTACAAAAAGGAATACCCGAACGTCAACATCCAGATTCAAGCTGCTGGCTCCGCTACCGCACCACCTGCGCTGACTGAAGGCACCTCCAACCTGGGCCCGATGAGCCGCAAGATGAAGGACACCGAACTGGCGGCCTTCGAGCAGAAGTACGGCTACAAGCCCACCGCTATTCCGGTTGCCGTGGATGCCCTGGCCGTGTTCGTGCACAAGGACAACCCGATCCAGCACCTGACCATGGAGCAAGTCGACGCGATCTTCTCCTCGACGCGTCTGTGCGGTGGCAAAGCTGACGTGAAAACCTGGGGCGACCTGGGTGTGACCGGCGACCTGGCCAACAAGCCGGTGCAACTGTTCGGTCGTAACTCGGTATCCGGCACCTACGGCTACTTCAAAGAAGAAGCCCTGTGCAAAGGCGACTACAAGCCAAACGTGAACGAACAACCGGGCTCGGCTTCGGTCGTGCAGTCGATCAGCTCGTCGCTGAACGGCATCGGTTACTCGGGCATTGGCTACAAGACCGCCAGCGTGAAAACCGTGGCCCTGGCCAAGAAAGGCAGCACTGACTTCATCGAAGACACCGAAGAAAACGCCCTGAACGGCAAATACCCGCTGTCGCGTTTCCTCTACGTGTACGTCAACAAAGCCCCGAACAAGCCTCTGGCCCCGCTGGAAGCTGAGTTCGTGAAGCTGGTGCTGTCCAAGCAGGGCCAGGAAGTTGTGGTGAAAGACGGCTACATCCCACTGCCAGCCAAAGTCGCCGCCAAGGCCCTGGCTGACCTGGGTCTGAAAGAAGGCAACTGATTGCCTCTGCGGGGCCGGCCTGCCGGCTCCGCATCCGAATTTTCTAGTCCGCTGCCAGCCTAGCTTCGCGGCGGATTTGTTGCGTCACTGCACTGTCATCTTTCTGTCATACAGGATCGCTAGGGTGTGCGCATGAATGATCTGGCCAATTCCACCATGACGACGACTTCTCCCCCCAAGCGCATTGACTTCAATACGCCTGAGTTGCAACGCAAGCGCCGCATTCGCGCGCTCAAGGATCGCCTGACCCGTTGGTACGTGCTGGTCGGCGGCCTCGCCGTCCTCGGCGCGATTACCCTGATTTTCTTCTTCCTGGCTTACGTCGTCGCGCCGCTGTTCCAAGGTGCCTCATTGACCAAGGAAGACGCCCTGACCCCGGCCTGGATCCAGGACGCCGGCAAGCCGCTGATGATCTCCCTCGAAGAACAAAACCAAGTCGCCATGCGGGTTTCCGACAAGGGCCAGGCGCTGTTCTTCAATGTGGAAACCGGCGCTGAACTCAAGCGTGTCGACCTGCCACTGCCCGCCGGCACCAGCGTTGCGTCTATCGGTGAAGACCAGCCCGGTAGCCCGCTGGTGATCCTCGGCCTGTCCAATGGCCAGTCCCTGGTATTCCGCCACACCTATAAGGTGTCCTACCCGGACGGCAAGAAAACCATTACCCCCGCGATCGAATACCCCTACGGTGAAACGCCGATCGTGCTGGATGACGCCGGCCGCCCGCTGGAGCATGTGGCCCTCAATGCCACGGACTCGTCCTTGGTGATTGCAGGTTCCGCTGGTTCGCACTTGAACGTGCTGTCCCTGAGCCGCGAAGAAAACATGATGACCGGCGAAGTCACCAGCGAGCAGAAGCGCATCGAACTGCCGCAGATGACCGAGCCGGTGAAAGCGATCTTCATCGACCCGCGCCAGCAATGGCTGTATGTGATCAACGGCCGTGCCCTCGCCGATGTGTTCAGCCTGCGCGACAAGAGCCTCAATGGTCGCTACAAATTGCTGGAAGACGGCAATGCTGAAGTCACCGCCAGCACGCAACTGGTGGGCGGCATCTCGCTGATCATTGGTAACTCCAAGGGCGGCCTGGCCCAGTGGTTCATGGCCCGCGACCCGGATGGCGAGCAGCGCTTCAAGCAGATCCGTACCTTCCAGCTGGGCGCTGCGCCTATCGTAGAAATCTCCGCCGAAGAGCGCCGCAAAGGCTTCACGGCCCTAGACGCTTCCGGCAAATTCGGCGTGTTCCACAGCACCGCGCACCGCACACTGCTGGTGGACCCGGTGGTCGATGGCCAAGGCATGTACGGCATGTCGCCACGCGCCAACCGCGTGATCGTCGAAGCTGGCGGCAAGCTGCAACCGTTGCTGCTCGACAACCCGCACCCGGAAGTGTCCTGGAGTGCACTGTGGAGCAAGGTCTGGTACGAAAACTACGACGAGCCCAAGTACGTCTGGCAATCGACCGCTGCCAACACCGATTTCGAACCCAAGATGAGCCTGGCCCCGCTGACCTTCGGCACCTTGAAGGCGGCGTTCTACGCCATGCTGTTGGCTGCGCCACTGGCTGTTGCGGCAGCGATCTACACCGCCTACTTCATGGCCCCGAGCCTGCGCCGCAAGGTCAAGCCGGTGATCGAATTGATGGAAGCGATGCCGACGGTGATCCTCGGTTTCTTCGCCGGCCTGTTCCTGGCGCCGTATGTGGAAGGGCATCTGCCGGGCATTTTCAGTCTGCTGATGCTGCTGCCGATTGGCATTCTGGTGGCCGGTTTCGTCTTCAGTCGCCTGCCTGAATCCTTGCGCCTGCGGGTTCCCGATGGCTGGGAAAGCGCGATCCTGATCCCGGTGATCCTGTTCGTGGGCTGGCTCTCGCTGTACATGAGCCCGTACCTGGAAACCTGGTTCTTCGGCGGCGACATGCGCATGTGGATCTCTCACGACCTGGGCATCACCTACGACCAGCGCAACGCTCTGGTAGTGGGTTTGGCCATGGGCTTCGCAGTGATCCCGAACATCTATTCCATCGCCGAAGACGCCGTGTTCAGTGTGCCACGCGGCCTGACCCTGGGCTCGCTGGCCCTGGGTGCCACGCCGTGGCAGACCATGACCCGCGTGGTGATCCTCACCGCCAGCCCGGGCATCTTCTCGGCGCTGATGATCGGCATGGGCCGTGCTGTCGGCGAGACCATGATCGTGTTGATGGCCACCGGTAACACCCCGGTGATGGAGATGAACCTGTTCGAAGGCCTGCGAACGCTCGCGGCCAACGTTGCGGTGGAAATGCCGGAGTCGGAAGTGGGCGGCAGTCACTACCGCGTGCTGTTCCTCTCGGCGCTGGTGCTGCTGTTGTTCACCTTCATCATGAACACCCTCGCCGAGCTGATCCGTCAGCGTCTGCGCAAGAAATACTCGTCGCTTTAAGAAAGGTAGAAGTCTGTGAAACAGAACTCCCTGAATGGATGGTTCAAGAGCGGCGCCCCTGGCGTCTGGATCAGCGGTGGCGCGGTGTCCATTGCGGTCATCATGACCATTGGTTTGCTGGCCGTGATTGCAGTGCGTGGCCTGGGTCACTTCTGGCCGGCCGACCTGATCCAGGCCAACTACAACGTGCCGGGCCAGGCAAACCATGTCGTCATCGGCGAAGTGGTGCAGAAAGAAGAAGTCCCCCGCGAGCGCCTGAAAAGCGCTGGCCTGCCGGTGCCGGACCAAGGCCCGGAGTTCATGACCCGCGAGCTGATCAAGGTCGGTAACCGCGACCTGAACGGCAATGACTTCACCTGGATCGTCGGCGAGTGGCTCAAGGACCAGACCACGCCGGCGAACCTGATGACCATCGAGCGCCGTGAGTGGGGTAATTTCTACGGCACCCTGGTCAACGTTAAACAGGACGGTAAAGTCATCGCCGAAGGCGAGGCCGCATGGCCGGAGCTGCAGGCCCGTGTGGATCGCGTCAACAAGCTGGCCGCTCAACTCAAAACCCTGGAAAAATCCGACATCGGCGCGATCAACGCCGGGCTGGAGCGCATCCGCCTGCACGGTCGCAAGCTGGAGCTGGAAGGCAAGCTTGACGCTGCCGCCCAGGCCGACATGGACGCCGACCGCGCCGAGCTGAATGCCCGCTACCAGGACATCGAGGCACGCCTGGCCGACCTGCATGCCCAATTCAACCGCGACGCCCTGACCGCCCGCGACGGCAACGGCAAGGAAGTCGAAATCGGCATCGGCAAAGTGGTGCACGCCTACCAGCCGAATGCCATGGGCACGATCACCAAGGTCGGCTTCTATTTCAGCAAGGTCTGGGAATTCCTCAGCGATGACCCACGGGAAGCCAACACCGAGGGCGGGATTTTCCCGGCTATCTTCGGCACCGTGATGATGACCCTGATCATGGCGATGATCGTGACCCCGTTCGGCGTGTTGGCGGCGGTGTACCTGCGTGAATACGCCAAGCAGAACACCCTGACGCGGATTATCCGCATCGCCGTGAACAACCTGGCGGGCGTACCGGCCATCGTCTACGGCGTGTTCGGCCTGGGCTTCTTCGTGTATGTATTGGGTGGCTCGGTAGACCGTCTGTTCTTCGCTGAGGCCCTGCCGGCCCCGACCTTCGGTACCCCGGGTTTGCTCTGGGCCTCGCTGACCCTGGCGCTGCTGGCGGTGCCGGTGGTGATCGTGGCCACCGAAGAAGGCCTGGCGCGGATTCCTCGCACCGTCCGTGAAGGCTCCCTGGCACTCGGCGCGACCAAGGCGGAAACGCTGTGGAAGATCGTGCTGCCGATGGCCAGCCCGGCGATGATGACCGGCATGATCCTCGCCGTGGCCCGCGCCGCCGGTGAAGTGGCGCCGCTGATGCTGGTCGGCGTGGTGAAACTGGCACCGTCGCTGCCGTTGGACGGCAACTACCCGTACCTGCACTTGGACCAGAAGATCATGCACCTGGGCTTCCATATCTATGACGTCGGCTTCCAAAGCCCCAACGTCGAAGCCGCACGGCCGCTGGTGTACGCCACTGCCTTGCTGCTGGTGCTGGTGATCGCCACGCTTAACTTGTCGGCAGTGTGGATCCGTAACCACCTGCGCGAAAAATACAAAGCGTTGGACAGCTAAGCGGGCCGGACACGGTCAATGTGGGAGCTGGCTTGCCTGCGATGCAGGCGACTCGGTTTAGCAGGTACACCGCGGTGATGCCATCGCAGGCAAGCCAGCTCCCACAGGGGGCAGCGCCAGACACAGATTTTTGAGTAAACCGCCCCGGCGGTTCAACGAAACGAATTGGTAGCACAGGGAGCATCCCATGCAACAAGACACCCACACCCACGGCATCAACATGTCTGCCCTGGGTCGCGACAAGCAGAGCCTGAGCCTGGCCCAGGAAACCGTGGCCATCGAAGTGCCGGGCCTGAGCCTGTACTACGGTGAAAAACAGGCGCTGTTTGACGTCAGCATGAACATCCCCAAGCAGCGCGTGACCGCCTTCATCGGCCCGTCGGGCTGCGGCAAGTCCACGCTGCTGCGTACCTTCAACCGCATGAACGACCTGGTGGACGGTTGCCGAGTGGAGGGCGCGATCAACCTCTACGGCACTAACATCTACCGCAAGGGCGAAGACGTGGCCGAGCTGCGTCGCCGCGTGGGCATGGTGTTCCAGAAGCCCAACCCGTTCCCCAAGACCATTTACGAAAACGTGGTCTACGGCCTGCGCATCCAGGGCATCAACAAGAAGCGCATCCTTGACGAAGCCGTTGAGTGGGCCCTCAAGGGCGCGGCGCTGTGGGACGAAGTGAAAGACCGCCTGCACGACTCGGCCCTCGGCCTGTCCGGCGGCCAGCAGCAGCGTCTGGTGATCGCGCGGACCATCGCCGTGGAGCCGGAAGTGTTGCTGCTCGACGAACCTTGCTCGGCTCTCGACCCGATCTCGACGCTGAAAGTCGAAGAGCTGATCTACGAGCTCAAGTCCAAGTTCACCATCGTTATCGTGACCCACAACATGCAACAGGCGGCTCGGGTTTCCGACTACACCGCGTTCATGTATATGGGCAAGCTGGTGGAATTCGGCGACACCGATACCCTGTTCACCAATCCGGCGAAGAAGCAGACCGAAGACTACATCACTGGTCGCTACGGCTAGTTGGGGCAGCTGCAAGCCGCCAGTTTCAAGCGGTAAGTAAAAGCAGTTCAACGGAACGACACACATCAGCTTGCAGCTTGTAGCTTGCGGCTTACAGCTTTTGCGGAGCAAACGCATGATTAGCAAAGAAGGCCTTACCCATCACATCTCCGCGCAGTTCAACGCCGAGCTTGAGGAAGTGCGCAGCCACCTCCTGGCGATGGGCGGGCTGGTGGAGAAGCAAGTCAACGATGCGGTCACCGCGCTGATCGAGGCCGACTCGGGCCTGGCCCAGCAAGTGCGTGAGATCGACGACCAGATCAACCAGATGGAACGCAACATCGACGAAGAATGCCTGCGCATCCTCGCTCGTCGCCAGCCGGCGGCGTCCGACCTGCGGTTGATCATCAGCATCTCCAAGTCGGTGATCGATCTGGAGCGCATCGGCGATGAAGCCACCAAGATCGCCCGTCGTGCCATCCAGCTGTGCGAAGAAGGCGAAGCGCCACGTGGTTACGTGGAAGTGCGCCATATCGGTGACCAAGTGCGCAACATGGTGCGCGATGCCCTCGACGCCTTTGCGCGCTTCGACGCCGAGTTGGCGTTGTCGGTGGCCCAGTACGACAAGATCATCGACCGCGAATACAAGACCGCGCTGCGTGAGCTGGCGACTTACATGATGGAAGACCCGCGCTCTATCTCGCGGGTCTTGAGCATTATCTGGGTCCTGCGTTCCCTGGAGCGTATCGGCGACCACGCGCGCAATATCTCGGAACTGGTGATTTACCTGGTGCGCGGGACCGACGTACGGCACATGGGCCTCAAGCGCATGAAGGCCGAAGTTGAAGGTTCGGCCGATCTAATCCCTAATGTTCCGGGCGAATCTGACGATAAGTAAGATTGCCCGAGAAATAAACGCCCGGCCTTTGGTCGGGCGTTTTCGTTTGTGGCCGCTGAATTTTTTGCGGATCGGATGAAAAAAGTCCGAACGTGACTACAGGGTTTTGGCAAAATGCCATCAGTCAGGCGTCTTGCGTGCCGAAGTTTTTATAGGATGAAGGGTCGATGAGTAAAGTCAGTGTATTGGTGGTGGATGACGCCTCGTTTATCCGCGACCTGGTGAAGAAGTGCCTGCGCAACTACTTCCCCGGGATCAAGCTTGAAGACGCGGTGAACGGCAAAAAGGCCCAGGCCATCCTGATGCGCGAGACCTTCGACCTGGTGCTGTGCGACTGGGAAATGCCGGAGATGTCTGGCCTTGAACTGTTGACCTGGTGCCGTGAGCAACCTCACCTCAAAGCCATGCCGTTCGTGATGGTCACCAGCCGTGGCGACAAGGAAAACGTGGTCCAGGCCATCCAGGCCGGTGTTTCCGGCTACGTCAGCAAGCCGTTCACCAACGAGCAGCTGCTGAACAAGGTCAAGCAGGCCCTGCACAAGATCGGCCGTCTCGACGCCCTGGTCGCCAGCGCGCCGACCAAAATGAACTCGGCTTTCGGCAACGATTCCTTGAGCGCCCTGACCGGCGGCAAACCCGAAGTGGCGCGTGCGGCTCCTGTTGCGGCTGCTGCTCCTGCGCCTAACAAAGGTTTGCTCAACAGCCCTCCGGTGCAGGCCCCGGTAGCGGCTGCGCCGGCTGGCGGTCGTGGCCAGGGCCAATTGCGTCTGTCCAGTGGCACCCAGCAATGCGTGATCAAGGCGCTGAGCATCAAGGAAGCGCTGCTGGTAGTACGTCGCAGCGAAGTCCTGCCCCAGGTACTGGAAAGCGCCGTGCTCGACCTGGAACAAGGCGACAACGCCGAAGTGGCCCGTCTCAACGGCTACTTGCACGCTATCGTCGCCTTCGAACCCAAGCCTGACAGCGATTGGCTGCAACTGACCTTCCGGTTCATCGACCAGGACGCGCAGAAGCTCGATTACATCTCCCGTCTGATCGCACGGGGTACGGCGCAGAAGCATTTTGTGCCGGGTGCGTGATCCTGAGGGGCACCGTACAATTGTGGGAAGGGGCAAGCCCCCTCCCACATTGGGATCTCCAGTGTGGCGCATAGAGTTGTCATGATTCCTTGCTAACCTGCCGGTCAGTCATCCCGGCAGTTTCACGCTATGCTCATGCGCTTACTACTGTGCTGCGGGCTGGCAGCGGTCGTCACTTCGACCCAGGCCATGACCCTCTACAAATCCGTCGATGCCAATGGCCTGGTGTTTATCAGCGACCGGTATACGCCGGGTGCCCTGGCGTTCGTGATCCAGGAGCGCAAGGTTGAGCGACCGATGCTTGTCGTGCCCAAGCCCAATCGTCCACAACAAGCCTACCGCTATCCCTTGCCCTGGCGTGGCGGCCCATTTCGCCTGACCCAAGGTCCCAACGGCACTTTCAGCCATACCGATAGTAAGAGCCGCTACGCCATGGATATCGCCATGCCCGAAGGCACGCCAATCATCGCGGCGCGTAGCGGGGTGGTGGTGAAAACCGAGAACGGGCAGACCGGGCGTGGCAGTGATGCGTCGGGGAATTTCGTGAGGGTGCGCCACGATGACGGCACCGAGGGCGTGTACCTGCACCTCAAGCAAGGCTCGGTCAGTGTCAGGGTTGGGCAGCGTGTGGCGGTAGGAAGCCCGCTGGCGTTGTCGGGCAATACCGGCAACAGCAGCGGGCCACATCTGCATTTTGTGGTGCAGCGCGCCACCGAGGCGGGGCTGGTGTCGATCCCGTATGAGTTCAACCAGCCGGTCGGCGCATTGCCCAATTTTGCATTGGGCAATTGACGATCAATCCAGCAACAGCACCTTGGCCAGTACGATCTTCGGCCCTTTCATCTTCTTGATGATGATGCGCAAGCCTTCGACCTCCAGCACTTCTTCCTCTTCCGGCACGCGCTTGAGGGTGTCGTAGATCAGACCGGCCAGGGTTTCGGCTTCGATGTGGTCCAGATCGACACCCAGCAGGCGCTCGACCTTGAACAGCGGCGTGTCGCCACGCACCAGCAGCTTGCCCGGCTGGTAGGCCAGGATGCCGCGCTCGGCCTTGCGGTGTTCGTCCTGGATATCGCCCACCAGCACTTCCAGCACGTCTTCCATGGTGAGGTAGCCGATGATCTTGCCGTCGGCTTCTTCCACCAGGGCGAAGTGCGCGCCGCCTTTGCGGAACTGTTCCAGCAGTTGCGACAGCGGCATGTGCCGCGACACACGCTCCAGCGGGCGGGTCAGCTCGGCCAGGTTGAACGACTCGGGAATGTGGTCCAGGGCCGCCAGTTCCAGCAGCAGGTCCTTGATGTGCAGCAGGCCCACGAATTCGTTGCGCACCGCGTCATATACCGGGTAGCGGCTGAATTTGTGGCGGCGGAACAGCGCGAGGATTTCCTTGAGCGGGGCGTTGAAGTCCAGGGTGACCAGGTCTTCTCGGGAGTTGGCCCAGTCCACCACTTCCAGCTCGCCCATTTCCACGGCGGAGGCCAGCACGCGCATGCCTTGGTCGCTCGGGTCCTGGCCACGGCTGGAGTGCAGGATCAGCTTGAGTTCTTCACGGCTGTAATGGTGTTCGTGGTGCGGGCCGGGCTCGCCTTGGCCGGCGATGCGCAGGATGGCGTTGGCGCTGGCGTTGAGCAGGTAGATCGCCGGGTACATGGCCCAGTAGAACAGGTACAGCGGCACCGCCGTCCACAACGACAGCAGTTCGGGTTTGCGAATCGCCCAGGACTTGGGCGCCAGTTCACCGACCACAATGTGCAGGTAGGAAATCACGAAGAAGGCGGCAAAGAACGACACGCCCTTGATCACTTCCGGCGACTCGACGCCCACGGCGCCCAGCAGCGGCTCAAGGATGTGCGCGAAGGCCGGCTCACCGACCCAGCCCAAGCCCAGGGAGGCGAGGGTGATGCCCAGCTGGCAGGCCGACAGGTAGGCGTCGAGCTGGCTGTGCACGGTGCGCAGGATCTGCCCGCGCCAGCCGTTCTTGTGGGCGATGGCCTCGACCCGGGTGGCGCGCAGTTTGACCATGGCAAATTCGGCCGCAACGAAGAAACCGTTGAGCAGTACCAGGATCAGTGCAAAAAGAATCATGCCGAAGTCGGCGAAGAGTGTAGCGAGGGTGATACCAGGGGAAGGGTCCATGATGGGGTTTTGCAGGTTCCGTGTGTTCAATAAGGGGTGGCAGGCGGGCCTGGAAGGCAGGCGCAAGTCGGCCAATGTAGCGGCTGACGGGGCGCTTGCCTAGTGCCCACTGCCGAGCGGGCCGTCAGGTGTCCTGATCAATTGCCTTCGATCGTGTCATCTGTGCTGGCGGAAAATGGCAGGTAAACGTGCTGCCATGGCCCAACACGCTGCTGATCTCCAGGCGTGCGCGGTGACGCAGCAGCACGTGCTTGACGATCGCCAGGCCAAGCCCGGTGCCGCCAGTGTTGGAGTTGCGGCTGGAGTCGACGCGGTAGAAGCGCTCGGTCAGGCGCGGCAAGTGCTTGGCGTCGATGCCGATGCCGGAGTCCTGCACGCTCAGGTGCGCGCCCTGTTCGTCGGCCCACCAGCGGATGCGGATGTTGCCTTTGTCCTGGGTGTACTTCACGGCGTTGAACACCAGGTTGGAAAACGCGCTGCGCAACTCGCCTTCGCTGCCTTTGAGCAGCACGGCGGGGTCGGCTTCCAGGGTGATCTGCTGGCCGCGTTGGCCGGACAGGGCCTGGGCGTCGTTCTTGATGGTCTGCAGCAGGCTCTGCACGGCGACAGGATGGTTATCCGACGGGTAATCGGTCGCCTCCAACTTGGCCAGCAACAGCAGGTCGTTGAGCAGTGTCTGCATGCGTGAACCTTGCTGCTGCATCTGTTGCAGGGCACGGCTCCAGCGCGGGTTGATCTCGTCGACGTTGTCCAGCAGCGTCTCCAGGTAGCCACAGATCACCGTCAGCGGTGTGCGCAACTCGTGTGAGACGTTGGCGACGAAGTCTTTGCGCATCTGTTCCAGCTGGTGGATGCGGGTGACGTCGCGTACCAGCATCAGGTGCTCGTTGTTGCCATAGCGCGTCAGGTACAGCTGGATGCGCACGCGGTCATTGGTGGGCGAGGGGATTTCCAGGGCTTCTTCGTAGTTCTCCTGTTCGAAGTACTCCTTGAAGCGCGGGTGGCGCACCAGATTGGTCACCGGCTGGCCGCTGTCCTGGGGCGTCTTGAGGCCCAGCAAGGTCTCGGCGGCGCGGTTCCACCATTCCAGGTTGCCGTCGCTGTCGAGCATGATCACCGCGTCTTTCAACGCGGCGGTGGACTCCTGCACCCGGTCGATCACGGCTTGCAGGCGCCCGCGCACCCGTTGGTCGCGGCGCTGCAAGTGATAGATGCTGTCGAACACTTCGCCCCACAGGCCGTAGCCATCGGGCGGTGCTTCATCGGGTTTGTGCTGGCGCAGCCATTCATGCAGGCGCAGCAGTTGCTTGAGGGTCCAGCCCAGGTACAAGGCGATGCCGGCTGCCAGGCTCCAGCCGTAGTAACCGCTGACCAGACCCACCAACAGGCAGCCGGTGATCAGCAAAAGCATGTGGCGGATCAGGGTGCCATGCCAGTTTTGGTTCACGATCGGTCCTTCGGACAGTGAAAAGTTTCAAGCTGCAAGCTTCAAGTCAGAGCAGATCAGCTTCTACTTGCCGCTTGTAGCTGAGAGCTTGCAGCTGAATTCAACCTTTGGTTGAAAAGCGGTAGCCCGTGCCGCGCACGGTTTGTACCAGATTCTCGTAGGCATCGCCCAAGGCTTTGCGCAGGCGCCGGATATGCACGTCCACGGTGCGCTCTTCCACATACACATTGCCGCCCCACACCTGGTCCAGCAATTGGCCACGGGTGTAGGCGCGTTCCTGGTGGGTCATGAAGAATTGCAGCAGGCGGTATTCGGTCGGGCCCATCTCGGCCGGCTTGCCGTCGATGGTCACGCGGTGGCTGATCGGATCCAGCAGCAGGCCGCCGACTTCGATAGGCGCCTCGCCATCGGTTGGGCCGGCGCGGCGCAATACGGCTTTCAGACGAGCGACCAACTCGCGTGGGGAAAACGGCTTGGTGATGTAGTCGTCGGCACCGACTTCCAGGCCCTGGATCTTGTTGTCCTCTTCGCCCTTGGCGGTGAGCATGATGATCGGTATGTCCCCGGTCAGCTCGTCACGCTTGAGGCGGCGGGCCAGTTCGATGCCGGAGGTGCCGGGCAGCATCCAGTCCAGCAGGATCAGGTCCGGCTTGCGGTCGACGATAATGGCATGGGCCTGCTGAGAGTTCTCCGCCTCCAGGCAGTCGTAGCCGGCCATTTCCAACGCAACGGCGATCATCTCGCGGATGGGCGCTTCGTCGTCAACAATCAGAATGCTCCTGCCAACCATGCTCAAAAATCCTCTTGTCATTTAACTGTCTTGCGCCGCATTAGATAACGGAATTATTGCAGTCGTGTGACAGTAATTTAGTCGCTCGGGCAATTCCCGCCTCTCTGGGCTACGCTTTGGGTCCGAATCCTGACAACCGAAAAAGGAAGGTTCCGATGACTTACAGCACGATTTCCTGGAAAGCCCTGCTGGTAACGGCCGCGTTGACGCTGCCGACCCTGGCATTTGCGGCGGAGCCAGCGATGACTAAAGACGGAATGCTGGTCGACCACAAGGGCATGACCCTCTACACCTTCGACAAGGATGCCGACGGCAAGTCAGTGTGCAAAGACCAATGTGCGACCAATTGGCCGCCGCTGAAGGCGGAGTCCACCGACACGTCGATGGGCAAATGGACCGTCATCACTCGCGACGACCAGACCAGCCAGTGGGCCTATGAGGGTAAGCCGGTCTACACCTACAAGGATGACCACAAGGCGGGCGATAAGACCGGTGATGGCAAGGGTGGGGCGTGGCACATCATCAAACCCTGATCACAGGGTACCGTTGAAAACATCGCGGGCAAGCCCGCTCTCACAGTGGAACGCATTCCAAATGTGGGAGCGGCGGTGCGACGATTCGACTTGCCCGCGAAGACGTAAGCCCGGCCGCCACAAAAACCTCAGCGCAACGCGTAATCCAGCACAATCCCGATAAATATCGCCAACCCCGCCCAGTGGTTGTGCAGGAACGCCTTGAAGCACTTCATCCGATCCTTGTCCTGGGTGTACCAGAATTCCCAGGCAAAACAGCCGGCCGCCGCCAGCAAGCCCAGGTGGAACCAGCCCCCCAGTTCGAACCGTGCGCCCGCCAGCAGCAGGCACGCCAGCGAAAGGCCCTGCAGGGTCAGGATGATCACGCGATCAGCTTCACCGAACAGAATGGCCGTGGATTTCACGCCGATCTTCAAGTCGTCATCGCGGTCGGTCATCGCATAATAAGTGTCGTAGCCCACCGTCCACAGCAGGTTGGCGATATACAGCAGCCACGCGGTGGCGGGCAGGCTGCCGGTCTCGGCGGTGAACGCCATCGGCATGCCCCACGAGAACGCCGCCCCCAGCACCACCTGTGGATAGTAGGTGTAACGCTTCATGAATGGGTAGCTCGCCGCCAGCGCCAGGCCGCCAAGGGACAGCAGGATGGTGGTGGCGTTGGTCAGCAGCACCAGCAGGAAACTGATGCCCATCAGCACCGCGAAAAACACCAGCGCCTCTTTCGAACTGATCTTGCCGCTCACCAGCGGCCGCTGTTCCGTGCGCTTTACATGGCCGTCGACCTTGCGGTCGGCCCAGTCGTTGATCACGCAGCCACCGGCGCGGGTCAGCACCACGCCCAAAACGAAAATCACGATATTGATCAAAGAGGGCGAGCCTTTGCCGGCGATCCACAGCGCCCACAGCGTCGGCCACAGCAGCAGGTAGATGCCGATGGGCTTGTCCATACGGGTCAGTTGGATGAAATCCCAAGCCCTGGGGTTCAGGTGATTCAGGGACTTGAGCAGACGTTGGTACATCAGCAGTTCTCCGGATGGGCGTGCAACGCGTGCCAGAAGCTGGGCAGAAAGATCTCCGCGACCAACACGCTCAAGGGGCCGCGATCAAAGCGTGAACGGCGTGCCCACAGACCGTCGACCTGATCCGCCACAGGCAGCCATTGTTGTGGGTAATGGCACACCTCGATTGCCTGGCGAGTGAATGCCTGGTCGCAGAACAGCAATTCGCCCAGCGAGCGACTGCCCAATTCATCCATATGCAAGCCGTCACCCTGTAAAGCGCTGCGTGCCGCCACACTGCGCGCGAACACCCAAGGCTGGCCGTGGCCACGCAAATACACCTCGCGCACCCAGCCGATACTGGCCGGTGGCAGTGCCAGGGCGGCGCATTCATCGTCGCGCAGCGGCTGCCAGCCCTCGAACAGCGGCGTCACGCTGAAACCATCGTTGGACAGCCACGTCAGCCGCCGCGTCAGCGAGTCTTCGTTGAACAGCCAATTGAGGGTCAGGGGCGCGGGCGCAGGGAGCAGACGGCTCTGGATCAGCCATTGGCAAGCATCGGGAGGGTCGATTGAGTGCGGCACGGTGAGTCAGTATTGGCAGCAAAAGAGGCGGCGAGCTTACCATGGCGTCCCGGGTTTTTGCCGGTCTGAACCGGCTGTTTGCGTCGATCGTGCTTGCATCTGCCGGCCCCGATCAGTACAAAACGCCCTGAGCCGCACGGCAACGTGGGTCTATCGACCGTCGGCCAAGATGCCTGACCCTGAGGAAGCAAGTGATGAAGAAGTGGCAATGTGTAGTCTGTGGCCTGATCTATGACGAGAAAGACGGCTGGCCGGATGACGGAATTCTGCCTGGCACCCGTTGGGAAGACGTCCCGGAAGACTGGCTGTGCCCGGACTGCGGCGTAGGCAAAATGGATTTCGAAATGATCGAAATCGGCTGATTTTTGGTTTTCAGATACGTACTACAAGGAGAAAGGAATGAACGCACCTGTCGTGATCATCGGCACAGGGTTGGCCGGCTACAACGTGGCCCGGGAGTTTCGCAAGCTCGACAGCGAGACCCCATTGCTGCTGATCACCGCGGATGACGGGCGCTCCTACTCCAAGCCCATGCTCTCCACCGGCTTTGGCAAGAACAAGGAAGCCGATGGCCTGAGCATGGCTGAACCCGGCGCCATGGCTGAGCAACTCAAGGCCGAAGTGCGCACTCACACCCGCGTCAGCGGCATCGACCCCGGCCACAAGCGCTTGTGGATTGGTGAGGAAGCGGTGGCTTACCGCGACCTGATCCTGGCCTGGGGCGCAGAAACCGTGCGTGTGCCGGTTGAGGGCGATGCGGCTGAACTGATTTTCCCGATCAACGACCTCGAAGACTACGCACGCTTTCGTGCCGCTGCTGCCGGCAAGCGCCGCGTACTGCTGCTCGGCGCCGGCCTGATCGGCTGCGAGTTCGCCAACGACCTGATCCTTGGCGGCTATGAGATCGACCTGGTAGCGCCGTGCGAGCAGGTCATGCCAACCTTGCTGCACCCGGCCGCCGCCGCAGCGGTACAGGCTGGCCTTGAAGGCCTCGGCGCACGCTTCCACCTGGGCCCGGTGCTCAATCGGCTGCAGCGCACTGCTGACGGCCTGGAAGCCCATCTGTCGGACGGTGAAGTGATCGCCTGCGACCTGGTGGTCTCCGCCATCGGGCTGCGCCCGCGTGTCGACCTGGCCGCCGCCGCCGGCCTGCAGACCAACCGCGGGATCATGGTGGACCGCCACCTCAAGACCTCCCACGCCAATATCTACGCCCTGGGCGACTGCGCCGAGGTTGACGGCCTTAATCTGCTGTACGTAATGCCACTGATGAGCTGCGCCCGCGCCCTGGCCCAGACTCTGGCAGGCAACGCCACCGCCGTCAGCTACGGCCCGATGCCGGTGACCGTCAAGACGCCGGTCTGCCCGCTGGTGGTCTCGCCACCGCCACGCGGAACCGAAGGCGTCTGGAGCGTGGAAGGCGAGGGCGCCGACATCAAGGCCCTGTGCCGCGATGCCAGTGGCCGTCTGCTGGGTTACGCACTGACCGGCACTGCGGTGATGGAAAAACTGGCCCTCAATAAAGAACTTCCGCCGTTGCTGGCGTAAATACCGGTCGTTCTGTCGGATTAAGCACGTTTTTCCCACTAGAAAGGTCGCCGCTAGACTGGCGCGGCGTCCGATGGCATGCCATCCTCACTCCCGTCTGCCGCAGAGTAGAGCCTGCGGCGCTTTGGGCGCTGCTCCAGAAGAGAGCAGCACGGACATAACAACAAAAAACCGTCAAAGAGGCTTCACTTATGCGTAAACCAGAACTCGCAGCCGCCATCGCTGAAAAAGCCGATCTCACCAAAGAACAGGCCAACCGCGTCCTCAACGCCGTTCTCGAAGAAATCACCGGCGCCCTGCACCGCAAGGACAGCGTCACCCTGGTTGGCTTCGGCACCTTCCTGCAACGCCATCGCGGCGCCCGCACTGGCAAAAACCCTCAAACCGGTGAGCCGGTGAAAATCAAGGCCAGCAACACGGTTGCGTTCAAGCCAGGCAAATCGCTGAAAGACACTGTTAACGCGTAAGAGCGTTACCGTCTCGAAGGGGGCGGGGTGGTAGGAGAGATGGGCACGCCGACTGGGTCGGGTGCCCATTTTTTGTAGGCTGGAGAATGTCTGGCCAGTAGTAACCTCCCGGTTACAACTCCCCCCAAGGATCAAATTTATAAGTGGCATCCAACGGTGTGAACGCTAGCCCAAAGAGCGCCTTGGATTCGAACATCGCCTTGAATTCAGCCGAACAGACCGTTTCGTTAATATCCGTGCATAGAAACAGGTGTTGATGAATACCCGGTTTTATCTTGAATGATTCGATGGACTCAAAAACGATAGCGGGTACATCACTTTCTTCTGGTGTCTTGAGTTTGCCGGTGTATTTGTCGCGGTCGATGGTGAATACCGAATGCTCAAGATCAAGCAGGCTGAGTCGGGCGGTCGGAACGAAAAGGTTGTAGCGTTTTTCAGGTGTTTTTTTTCCTTTTAACTCTATCTCGACCTGACGCGTGATATGAGGAATTTCGAGCGTTGCGCAGATGTTCAAGACGGCATCTGTCGCCAGCAACTCCTCAATCATGAGGTCCGCTTTCAACTCCTTGATCTTGGCCTTGACTTTATAAGCGCTAGCAAACTGACTCTCATCCGGTGTTTCTGAAGGGTAATGAAACTCCGGGACGCCAGGAGTCCAGTCCGACTCAAAGAAGCTGGGCGCATCCGTCCCGTTGGTGTGGTAGTTCACGATGAAGAAATCAGCGCTGGCGCCGGTCATAAAAGTCGTCCTGTAACTGCATCAGTTTTGAAGAGGCCATTCTGCAGCCCGCCGCTCGCCCATTTTTGGATGTTCGAGACTTCCAGTGCGAGGTCCATATCAGATAACCCGGCTTGTTGTTTGTTCAAGCTCCTGAGCCTGTCCCTGACAGCATCGGTGTACTTGTTATGGTTCGACCAATGTCCAGGAAGCTGCGTTTTAGCGGCAAGGTCCTTTGATCCTGGCAGGAAAGCACCGTTGGAGGCGCCATCCGGGTCCCAACCTATCTTTTTCAGCCTGGAGAACATTTTGCCGAACTCTTTGTGTTTGATCAGCTCCTCGGGTATCAGGTGATGGTTGGCCATACCGTCACCTTTGCGAGCCCCATGTTCTTGCCTAGCTTCGTCGAGCACCAGCCCAGTGGGTCACTCCAGCCCAGAGGGTTGGTGGCGTACTGATAGAGGTTAATGCCGCCCAGCAATCCAACCGGGTCTTCTGTAGTGAATCTGCCGATATCGGGGTCATAAAGATAAAGGGGTCAGATTTATTTATAGTCCCTATCCGGATTAAATAGATCCGTCCCATTTATTGTTGTCCCCTTTATTGTTCAGACTTGGATACCTTTGGAGCAGTCTACGAATCGAAGACCTTTAAGCTGGGATGCTTCGCATTGCTGCTTGAACTGCTGGGAAACAAAGATGCGTTGTGAACTTTCCTTAGCTCTCACGATATGGTGATTGCCTAAGGTAGCAGGTGGCAGACTTTGAAGCGTGGTGAATTTCAGAGGACCATCCGGCATAAAGCTGAACATGGGACCATATAGAGAGTTATTCAAATCAATACAAGGAAGTACCTGGATCACATTGAATACATAGTAACCTTCCAGCTTTTCTTCTTTTAGATAAACGCTGGCAGGAAAAAGCTGAGCGTCTTTCGGGAATTTGCGCAGTACGTTGGCCATTGCCTCGCTTACAAATTCAAGCGTGTCACTTTGAAGAAGATCGAAGGACATTAAGCGAGATGCGCTGATCTTATTTTTATTTCTAAAGGTTGGGGTGGTAGCAATTGATGATTGCTCTTCTCCACTAATAAACAATAGGTGGTCGGGAGATTTTTTCTGGTCGTATTTGAACCAGTAAATTTCTGAATAATTTTCACTGATTTCTAATAGGTACATATTATTTCCCGCAGCGACCTGCTTGAGTTGCGACCTAAGGGGTCAGATTTATTTACAGTCTCTATCCGGATTAAATAGATCCGTCCCCTTTATTGTTTGGGCTCACTATCAAGTGTGGCCTGGTATCCAGAATAGATTTTTACCTCCGGATTTAATGATTTTCTCAACCAGTTCAGTAAATGATTTTGCGATCAGTGTGCTCTCATCGGCCGTCGGGTAACTGTCCCAGAATGAGTCGTAGCAATAGCCAAATTGCGGGCCGGGTGTCAGATCAATTGAAATTATTTGATCTTCACATTTAACCAGCGCGTACCAGTTAGCGGAGTCTGGGTCCTCCAAGTCTTCGTTCATGACGACAAAGTCGGAACGTTCAAGCTCTGGCGCCTGAATCGTAAAGCTGTACTGTGCCTTTGGATAGAAAACAGCGCTGCTGTAATGCTTATAAAAATCGGCCAAGTCATCGGGGACGAGATTACTCGGCAACCCAGTAGAAGGTGCTGTCGTGCAGTCAGAATTCTCTATCAAATCAACGATTTTACTCAGGCTCATCTTCCGCATCCCTTCCGCAGGTAGTTTTTCATTGCTTTGTTGTACAAACCGCGTGAAGCCTTCGGGAAACCTTTAGCTTCGGCGGCCTTAAACATTTTGTTGGAAAGTCTGAGTATTTCGAATTTCGATACCTTCTTCCAATCGAAACCTTTAAAGCCCCGTTTCCCGGTTTTCTTCTGAACCCAGTCTTTAGCAACCTCTTTGGTCGCATTGTGTTGATCTACAGTCATCACTACGGTTGGTGTCTGGCCGTTTCGAGATACGTAGTCCTTGATGTTGTGCTTGGACCACGCATCGAGTATCCCGTGATGTTTCTCGAAGCCAGGTGCGCTTTTTCCATAATCTATAATGTCACCCGGTTTTGCCGGTGCCCAGCCCAGTGGATCGATCCACGTGATGGGATTCGGTGAGTATTGATAGAGATTGATGCCACCCGCCAACCCAATCGGATCCGGCGTCGTAAACCGTCCCACATCCGGATCATAAAACCGAAACGTGTTGTAGTGCAGTCCGATCTCTCGATCCAGATACTGCCCCTGAAACCGTAGATTTTGCTCTTCGATAAAGTACGGTTCACGCACCTCCTCAACCGTATTCCCCCACACCCGATACCGCGCCTGCCACACCGTCTTCCCGTCGGCTTCAGTCAGTTGCTCCGGCAACCCGTTCAGGTCGTTGTGGTAGTAGCGCACACTTTGATGCTCGCCCGTCCCATCCACTCGGGCCAGCGGCGCATAGCTGTCTTCTTCATAGATGTAGAGGCTGGTCTGGCTATGCCGATGCTCCTGCAACAGGCGCAAACCTTCCCAATCGAATCGGGTTTCACCCAGCGGGTAGCCGTTGTTGTCATGTTCGGTTTTAGCGATGCGCCGGCCAAGCGGGTCATAGGTCATTTTCACAACCGTTTCCCGTCCGTCCTTCTGGCTGCGCACTTCGATCAGCCGGTGCTCGGCGTCGTAGGCGAAGGTTTCACGCTGGCCGTGCAGGCTGTCCTGGCTGGCGATGATGCGGCCGGTGGCGTCGTAGTGCAGCAACTGGCGGTGTTGCGCAGCGGATTGTTGGTCGAGTTTGCCTATCAGGTTGCCGAGTTCGTCGTAGTGGTGTTGCAGGTTGCCCGCCGAACTCTGCTCGCAAAGCAGTTGGCCGAGGGCGTCGTAGGCAAAGCCCAGGGCTTGGGCATTGCCCTGCGAATCGGTGAAGGTGACAGCCGTGAGCTGGCCCACCGCGTCGTAGTGGTAGTCGGTGCGGCCATCGTCGGTGGTCTTGGCGACGAGCCGGCCAACCGCATCACGTTCCAGCCGATGGACGCTAGGCGAAGGCGTAAGCTAGGGCCAGCCCCGTTAACTGAAGATTGGGATTGAGCACAATATGATCTTGTCTTTCGGTAAACGAGCCTTGATCGGTGCTCGTTTTTTGCTAGCGTAGTGAACATGACTACAGGAAGCATCCGAGGGCTGTTGATGGTTTCATGTGCTGTGTACTCAAGTAAATTGAACGAGGAAATAGCCACCCACATCTCCCTCTTTCATCTTTTTCGCTCGATTATCGGCAAATATATAGCCGATACCACCACCGAATATCCCTTCGTGGTTAGGACTTATTTTCGCGATGTCAGCGTCGATTAGCTGAGCCAAAAAATAGTAGCGAGGGCTTTCATACAAAGGGTCTTGCAACCACGCGGGGCGCCCGAGAGCCTTGCTGATACCGGCGCCACAGTCCAAGTCTTCCAGTTCTTCCTCCATTTGTTTGGAAGTCAGTGGCTGCTGGGCAATGTACGTTCGCGGAATCGGATCAACCAACGTAACGGGTGTGAGTTCGGAAGTCGCTAGTGCGTGAAGCAGAACTTTGCTATGGCCAAGTTGAAGTTTCTCCATCTCGCTTTGTTGATGGACAGTCAACTTGCGTATAGATGACCGTGTGTACGTTTCGTCAACTCGCTCAACGGAGACGAACACCGTAAGCGCCATCCCGGAGGGTATGAATGGAACGTCCAAGAACGTTGAGGTCATCGTAATCACCGGCAGCATAAGCTGACCGGATTGCGGGTCTTTAGGCCACAGATCAAGGTCTGTAAGCCACGCACCTCCGCCTATTTGTCCAAGGTTATGGTCTTGCTCTGAGAGAATAATTTGATTGATACCCATAGCCCGTGATCCTTTAGAAACAACCTTTTCGTTTGGCGAATGACGCGGCAGAGCGCCTCGCGGTCCTGGCTTGTTGTTGCGTGATGATGCCGGTTTTGACCAGTGAGTTGTGTATGGCTTGGGACATGAGGCGAATCTCCAGCTTCCCGCGCTTAAGCATCTGATTGGGTCCCATCCCACGAGCGCGCCGCAAACGATTCTCCTCGGCATGCACCATGTCGTGATGCTCGGGAGAGAGGGCAATCGACGGGTTGCCTTTATAACGCCGACCTTTGGCGATACCTTTTTCTTCCAGAAATTTATTGCGGACAATCTCGTGTGCTTCCAGTCCATCATTCTTGTGGGCCTTTGCACCGTAACCTGCCACTTCGCCTTCTTTGAGCAGGCCAAGCGGATCGATCCACCCGGAGGTATTGGGTGCGTATTGGTAAAGGTTATAGCCACCCGCCAACCCAATCGGATCCGGCGTCGTAAACCGCCCCACATCCGGATCATAAAACCGAAACGTGTTGTAGTGCAGTCCGATCTCTCGATCCAGATACTGCCCCTGAAACCGTAGATTTTGCTCTTCGATAAAGTACGGTTCACGCATCTCCCCAACCGTATTCCCCCACACCCGATACCGCGCCTGCCACACTGTCTTCCCGTCGGCTTCAGTCAGTTGCTCCGGCAACCCGTTCAGGTCGTTGTGGTAGTAGCGCACACTTTGATGCTCGCCCGTCCCATCCACTCGGGCTAGCGGCGCATAGCTGTCTTCTTCATAGATGTAGAGGCTGGTCTGGCTATGCCGATGCTCCTGCAACAGGCGCAAACCTTCCCAATCGAATCGGGTTTCACCCAGCGCGTAGCCGTTGTTGTCATGTTCGGTTTTAGCGATGCGCCGGCCAAGCGGGTCATAGGTCATTTTCACAACCGTTTCCCGTCCTTCCTTCTGGCTCCGCACTTCGATCAACCGGTGCTCGGCGTCGTAGGCGAAGCGTTGCAAGCCACGTGCAGCGCTGCGTTTTTCGATCATTCGACCAAAACCGTCATAACGGTAGCGCTTGTCCTGATAAGTCAGCAGCTTGTTATGCACGACCAGCCCTGCACTGGATGGCGGCCCGTCCAGCAAGTTGGCGGCGGCGTCGTAGGCGAAGGTTTCCTGCTGGCCTTGAGCGTTGTCCTGGCTGGCGATGATGCGACCGGTCGCGTCGTAGTGCAGCAGTTGACGCTGGTCCCGATGCTTGTCGCGGTCGCGTTCCAGGCGACCGATCAGGTTATCGGCCGGGTCGTAGTCGAAGTGTTTTTGCTGGGCGGCCGGCAGTTGCGTGGGCTGGCCATTGGGGCGGCGTATCCGTGAGCGCAGGCGGCCGCTGCGATCGTATTCGCTGCGCGTGGTGATCTGGCCTTGGGTACGCAGCACTTCGCGGTGCAGGCGGTCGCGCTCGAAGTCGCTGATGACGCGGCCGTCGAGGTTGATCTGGTGGAGGTGACCGCTGCCGTAGTACAGGCGATTGAGCCAGCGGCCATCGGGCAGTTGGGTCTGGATCAGGTTGCCGAGTTCATCGTAGTGATGGTTCAGGCTGCCGGCGGCGCTTTGTTCGGTAATCAGTTGACCAAGCGGATCGTAGGCAAAGGCCAAAGCCTGGGTGGTTTCATCATTACCTGTGAAAGTGACGGCGGTGAGCTGGTCCACCGGATCGTAGGCGTATTCGGTACGGCCATCATCGGTAACTTTCACCAGCAAGCGACCAACCGCATCGCGTTCCAGGCGATGCACGATAGGGGACGGCACTGCCAGTCCTTCATTCGAGGGAACGTACTCTAAGGCAGCCAGATTATCCAACGCATCATAGTCATAACGTCGAGCACTGCCGTCCAAGTCTTGCTGTTCCGTGAGGCGGTCTCCCTCGTCCCAGGCAAAACGGTAGCTTTCCGCGTTTTCATTGGTCAGGGTTTGTAACCGACCATAGGCGTCGTAGCGGAACTCAATTTGCCTGCCGTGGGCATCTATTCGTTGGCGCACTTGCCCGCGACGGCCGTATTGGTAGCGAGTGGTGTGACCCGCAGCGTCGGTCCAGCCGATCAACAGACCGCTGGTGTCGCGCAGGTACAGCTCGGTGCGACCGTCCGGCAATTCAGTTTGCAGCAAGCGGCCTTGGCAATCGTGTTGATAACGTTGCCGTTCGCCCAAGGCGTCGATGACTACCTGCAAGTGGCCCTGGCGATCGTACTCAAACGCTGTGGGGTACCCCGAACAATCGACATGCTGAATTAACTGTCCGGTTTCATTCCAACGCAGAGTTTTGCTTTTGCCCGTGGCGTCGATGATCTCCACCACCTGACCAAACTTATCGTAGCGATACCGTGTGACATGTCCCAAGGGGTCGATTTCACTGACGCAATTACCCCGTTGGTCGTACTGATATTGCCACGCGTGGCCTGCCGCATCGGTCTCCACTAAGGGCAGCGACCAATGCTCCAGCCACAATGTGGATTCGATACGCCCCAACGGATCCTGAGTGCTGCACAGGTTGCCGGATTCATCGTAGCCGAACTGCCATTTACCGCCTTGAGGATCAATTGCACCGAGCAACTGGCGCTCGTCGTTCCACTCGAATTGCCAAGTCTTCCCCAGATTGTCGGTGTACTCGGTGATCTGGTACTGCGGGTTCCAGCGGCGCGTGCTGACGCGTTGCAAGCCGTCTGTAATATGGGTCACACCGGCCGACAGGTCATAGTCGAATCGGTACTCGTCACCTTCGTCGGTCCAGTGCCGCACCACACGCCATTCGCTATCGTCCACGCATTCCCACTGGTAGTAGCAACGTAGCCCGGCGGGTAGTTGGTGCTCGACCATGCGCTGGCCAGCGTCATAGGCGAAGCGACGTTGCACGTTTGTGGCGGCGTCGCGAACTTCGGCCAGGTCGCCGCGAGTGTCGTAGGCATAGCTGACGAGGGTTTCTCGACTGTGATCGGGGTACACGCGATCGACTCGCTCTACCCGCGCCGGCCATTGTTGGCTATAGCCCAACTCGACGCGCACATGATCGAAAGTATCTCGTAATTGGTTCAGCCGACCCTGGGCGTCATAATCGAGAAAAATGCGGTTGTCATTGCGATCCCCTAACTGGCTGAGGCGCAGTTGCGAAGGGGTGTCTGGCGTTGGCTCGAACAGTCGATAGAGTCCATCAACGCTTTCAATCAGTAGTTGGCCATTGGTATTGCGCCGCACGCTCAAGCCTTCACCGGCGCTGAATACAGCTCCACCCAGCGGGATCACGCCCATGTCGATCTGGCGCGCTTGCTCATCGGTATAGACCAGTCGCTCGCCACCTTCGGGGTGTGCGCCAATCTCGACAAACACTTCGTAGATCACGCTCCAGCTGGCGCCGAACAGGCCATTTCGACGTTCGTCTCGGCTGCTGTAGTAGCGCTGCCATTCGATAGGGAGAAGGCCGGGCAAGGCGAAGTCCAGGTCGTCCTCGCCATCAAGTATTTTCGCGCCCGTCGAGCTATGCACCGGGTTGGGCGAGCCAACCACTGCAGAGGAAATGGCGTTGGTAACCTGGCTGGTGCCCCACGACACCAGTCCGCCCACCACCATGCACGGCAGCTTGCTGAAGAACTTCGAACCACCGCCGCGCAGCATCAACAGTGCTGTCACCGCCAACCCAACACCCGGCGTCTTGCCGCTGCGAATCTCGCGGACCACCACCGGACTACCGCCAATGCGCACGTTGCTGGAGATCATCCCCGATTCGACAATCGAAGCATCGCAGGTGCTGCGGTCACCGCTACGGGCGGCTGGCTGACCGTTGATAGTGACCTTGCTGGAGCCTTCGGCAATAAACTGCGGCGGCATCGGCGGATGCTTGGTGCAGATCACGATATCCAGCGGCTTGGGTACTGCGCCTGGCGCAGGAACCGCTACTGTGGGGCGCCACATCTGCGAGAAAAAACCCTTGGCCATGTCCAGGTAGCTGGCTTCTTCGGGACTGCCACCTTCGGCGAGTTGCGAGCTAACCGGACCGATAGCACCAGCGGCACGTGCAGACGGTATGCCGTTGGTGAAGGTGTTGTGTGAGCCGGTGGCGATCGTCGCCATCACCACCGGCGGAAATAACGCGTTGCCTATCCAGTCGCAAACCTTTGTCAGTCCCTTGTCCGCCCCCGTCTTGCTCATGCCGATACCGACGATGATTCCCACCACCGCGCCGAGCACAAAACAGCCGAGGCCGCCGGTAACGACGGTAATACCGGTCGCGGCCACGATCGCAGCAGTGGCTACCGCTGTAATAGCGATATTGGCTGCGATTTCCAGCACGCCGCCCAGGATGTCGGCCATAACCGAGGTATGTAGCAGGCTGTCGCCGAGGCGTGCCGCCCAGAGTGCGTCAGACATGGAGGAAGGGCTTCAAGGCTTCGGATTCAGCAGCAGGGTGTTTTTGATCGTTGCCCAGTGGACATTTTCAGCGTCGCCCAGAGGCTGGGCTTTGACATAGCTCAGGGCAAGCATCTGCTGGGTGCCCGGTACAACCAGCGCCAACTGGTATTGATAGATACGCTCGGCGCCCTTGCTGAACTGGTTATGTACTTCGATGGCGTCGACATCCTGCGCCGCGCCCACGCGAACTACCTGCGCCGGTTGGTAGCGCAAGTCTTGCACCTGTTTCTCGAGTTTGACCAGTTGGCCTTCGAAGTTGCTTTGCAGTGTTTCACCATCGCCGAGCAGGCTACGGCTGACGATCAACGATGTGCCTAGCGCGGCGAACTTCAGGATATTGACGGACGCATCCTGCACCTCATCGCTGGGCAGTGTGAATTGCAGTTCATTGAGTCGATAGGTCATGAAACTAGGATCTCGTTATTGGCCGGAAGGCGGCTTTGGAAACATGGAATTGACGGCAGCGTCGATTTCGCCTTTGACCCCTTGGCCCATGGGCGTAGTGCCGCCCTTACCGCCAATGTTCAGGTGCAAGTTGCCCCCGGTGTTGATCTCGGAGCTGCCTTCGGAGTACACGTTAATCTGCACGCCGGTGAGGTTGATCTGCCCGCTGGCGTTGAGCTCCAGCACGCTCTTGCCACAGACCAGACGCAGGTTTTCACCCACTTCGATCAGATAGCTTTTACTGATGGCATCGGTCTTGCTGAACCCCACCATGAGCATGTCGTCATGCTTGACCGCACGCACGCGGTCGTTGCCGACCGTTACTACCTCGTCATGCCCAATGCTCTTATTCCGGTCATGCCCCACCGAATGGCTTTCATCCACCTCGACCACGATGTCCTGATTACGCTCGGCATGGATATACAACTGCTCCAACCCCTTCTTGTCCTCCATACGGATTTCATTGAAGTTGGCCGGCGTGCCGCCCTTGCTCGAACGGCTTTTCATGCCGCTCTGGGTGGCGTTTTCCGGCAGGTCGTAAGGCACGGTCTGCTCGGCGTTGTAGACCCGTCCGGTGATGATCGGCCGGTCGGGGTCGCCCTCAAGGAAGCTCACAATCACTTCCTGGCCGATCCGTGGGATCTGCATCGAGCCCCAGTTCTTGCCGGCCCAGGATTGCGACACACGAATCCAGCACGAGCTGTTTTCGTTGGACTGGTCGTGGCGGTCCCAATAGAAATGCACCTTCACCCGGCCGTACTGGTCGGTCCAGATTTCCTCGCCTTTGGGGCCGACCACCAGCGCGGTCTGCGGGCCTTTGACGATAGGGCGGTGGGTGCTGGCCAACGGGCGGAAGCTCTGCTGGGCGTCGATGCAGGTGAGGCTGCTTTCGAACTGTGCCGAGCCCGAACCGCCGCCGCTTTCCAGGCTTTCCTGGACGATGTAGTAGCGGCAGCCGACGATCAGGTATTCGCGGTTCTGGTCCTGGCGGCTGAAGCCGGTGAGGCTGAACAAATGGCCCGAACCCAGGCCACGGGCATTGCCGCTGAACTCGATCTGTTCATGCAGGGTTTGCAGCGCTTCGATGCGGGTGCGGGCATAGTGTTCGCCGTCCTCGCTTTGCACGTAGGTGCCGGGGTAGTCGTACAGCGGGTAGTCGCCGGCGGTGTGCGGGCGCGGCATGGCCGAGCGTACGTCGATGCTGGCGCTGGGGCGCTGGAAATCGTAGTCGTTGAGCTCCAGCGAGCCGGGCTGCACCTCCTGCGCCAGGTGCCAGTTGTGCATATGGTCGCGTTCGCGTTGCTGCTCGTCCTTGGGGTAGTACGGGATCGACGCGTAGCCCGGCACCGTGGTGTGGGCACCGTAGGCATCGGCCAGCACCAGTACATGGCGGTCCTGCTCATGGCGGAAGAAGTAGTAAATACCTTCCTGCTCCATCAAGCGGCTGACGAAATCGAAGCTGGTCTCGCGGTACTGCACGCAGTATTCCCACTCGCGGTATGGCCGGCTCAGGGCGTCTTCGAAGTCGGAAAAACCCAGGTCACGGAACACCTGCTTGATGATCTGCGGGATGCTCAGGTTCTGGAAAATCCGGCAATCGGAGGTACGGCTGAGCAACCACAGCCAAGGGCGCAGCGTCACCTGATAACTGGCGAACTGGCCCTGATCGATGTTCTGGCTGCACCGTGCGACGATGCCGTGGAAGTGCCGCTCGCCACCGTCCGCCAATTGCAGGCCCACGCTCATGGGTTTGCCGAGCAACTGGTTGAGGTCGATGTTGGCGTCCAGGGACGTCAGTTGCAGCTCGTAGTTGAACAGCCTGCCCAGCTCCTCGCCACCGCCCATTTCATTGAGCAACAGCACATCCGGCCCGAGGGGGCTGGTGATTTTGGCCAGGCGTGAGGCTTGGTTGAATAGCATCGGTTAACCCGTAAATGACTTGATAACTGAAGAAACCGAATCAAGTGTGGGAGGGGGCTTGCCCCCGATAGCGGTGTATCAGGTTAGAAATTTCTGGCTGACCCGACGCCATCGGGGGCAAGCCCCCTCCCACAGTTTTAATCACATTTCGACAGGTCAATCGCTGAAGTCGTAGTGCAATTCATTATCCCGGCTGCTGATACGTACACCCGCCAGCGCCTTGCCTTCAAGCATGCGCGTGAGGAACTCACGGCTCATGTCCGGCAGCAGGCTGTTGGTCAGAATGGTGTCGATCATGCGCCCGCCACTTTCGGTCTCGGTGCAGCGCGAAACGATCAGGTCGACCACCGCGTCGTCGTAATCGAAAGTCACCTTGTGGGTGGTCTCTACGCGCTTCTTGATGCGGTTGAGTTGCAGGCGGGTGATCGCCTTGAGCATCTCGTCGCTGAGCGGGTAGTAAGGGATCGTCACCAGGCGACCGAGCAGAGCTGGCGGGAAGATTTCCAGCAGCGGCTGGCGCAAAGCCTTGGCGATTTCTTCCGGCTCAGGGATGTTCGCCGGGTCTTTGCACACATGGGAAATCAGCTCGGTGCCGGCGTTGGTGGTCAGCAGGATCAGGGTGTTCTTGAAGTCGATCACCCGGCCTTCGCCATCTTCCATCACGCCCTTGTCGAACACCTGGAAGAAGATCTCATGCACGTCCGGGTGGGCTTTTTCCACCTCGTCCAGCAGCACCACGCTGTAGGGTTTGCGTCGTACGGCTTCGGTCAGCACGCCGCCTTCGCCGTAGCCGATATAACCCGGTGGCGCGCCCTTGAGGGTCGCCACCGTGTGGGCTTCCTGGAATTCACTCATGTTGATGGTGATGACGTTCTGCTCACCGCCGTACATGGCTTCGGCCAGGGCCAGGGCAGTTTCGGTCTTGCCCACGCCGGAGGTGCCGGCCAGCATGAACACGCCAATCGGCTTGCTCGGGTTGTCGAGGCCGGCGCGGGAGGTCTGGATGCGCTTGGCGATCATCTGCAGGGCATGGTCCTGGCCGATGATGCGTTTTTTCAGGTGCTGGTCGAGGTTGAGCACCGTCTCCAATTCATTGCGCGCCATGCGGCCCACCGGGATGCCGGTCCAGTCGGCGACCACCGAGGCCACGGCCTGGTAATCCACCGTGGGCAGGATCAGCGGGGTTTCGCCTTGCAGGGTACTCAGGCGCTGTTGCAGGTCGACCAGTTGTGCGCGCAATTCATCGTTGCCACTGTCCACCACACCGGCTTTTTCGCGCAAGGTTGCACGGGTGGCGAGCAGTTCATCCACCAGCGTTTTCTCTTCGGCCCAGCGGCTTTCCAAGGTCGCCAGACGCTCACGCTCAGCGCTCAACAGCGCCTCGGTGTTGGTTTGGCGCGCACCAATCGCAATGCCGATGGCATGCTCACGGGCGATGATTTGCAACTCGGTTTCCAGCGCTTCGATGCGACGACGACTGTCGTCCACCTCCGCCGGCACCGCGTGCAGGCTGATGGCGACGCGAGCGCAGGCGGTGTCCAGCAGGCTCACGGACTTGTCCGGCAGCTGGCGCGCCGGGATGTAGCGGTGGGACAGTTTCACCGAGGCTTCCAGCGCTTCGTCGAGAATCTGCACCTGGTGATGCTTTTCCATGGTCGACGCCACGCCACGCATCATCAGCAGCGCTTTGTCTTCCGACGGTTCGGCCACCTGCACCACTTGGAAACGACGGGTCAGGGCCGGGTCTTTCTCGATGTGTTTCTTGTACTCGGCCCAGGTGGTCGCGGCCACGGTACGCAAGGTGCCGCGGGCCAAGGCCGGCTTGAGCAGGTTGGCTGCGTCACCGGTGCCGGCGGCGCCACCGGCACCCACCAGTGTGTGGGCTTCGTCGATAAATAGAATGATCGGCTTGGGCGAGGCCTGCACGTCTTCGATAACCTGACGCAGGCGCTGTTCGAACTCGCCTTTCATGCTCGCGCCGGCTTGCAGCAGGCCTACATCGAGGCTGCGCAGTTCCACGTCTTTCAAGGCTGGCGGCACGTCGCCGGCGACGATACGCAGGGCGAAACCTTCGACCACGGCGGTCTTGCCCACCCCGGCTTCACCGGTGAGGATCGGGTTGTTCTGGCGACGACGCATAAGAATGTCGACCAGTTGGCGGATCTCTTCATCACGGCCAACAATCGGGTCGAGCTTGCCGCTGCGGGCCTGTTCGGTCAGGTCCACGGTGAAACGCTTGAGCGCTTCCTGCTTGCCCATCGCACTCGGCGCCATGGCACCGCTGGCTTCACCTGGCACGGCGCCGGCGTTGAAACCATCACTGGCGCTCAGCGCGTTCTCCGGCGAATCACCGACGTACTCGTCGAAACGCTCGCTCAGGGCCTCGGCCTTGATCTTGTCGAACTCGGCAGACAAACCCAGCAGCGCATGGCGCAGGCTCGGGGTCTTGAGAATGCCGAGCACCAGATAGCCGGTACGCACCTGGCTTTCACCAAACATCAGGCTGCCGTAGACCCAACCGCGTTCCACGGCTTCTTCCACATGGGAGGACAGGTCGGTGATCGACGTCGAGCCACGCGGCAAACGGTCCAGCGCTTCGGTCAGGTCACGGGCCAGGCGCGCCGGCTCCACGTTGAACTGACGGATGATGCGGTGCAGGTCCGAGTCCTGCAATTGCAGCAACTGGTGGAACCAGTGGGCCAGTTCCACATACGGGTTGCCCCGCAGTTTGCAGAATACGGTGGCGGCTTCGATGGCCTTGTAGGCCACGCTGTTGAGTTTGCCGAACAGTGCGGCGCGACTGATTTCACCCATGCTCTGGATTCCTTGAGGTGGTGGCGTGATCGGCGTAATGCCGGGCCAGGATTAGGTCGTTGGCGTCATGCTCGGGCTTGCCGAGCCAAGTATTGAAGCCCAGGCGGAACTGACCATTGAGTTGCAGCGCCGGGACTTCGGGTTGTTGCAGGACCAGGTTGAGGTCCCAGTCCAGTTCGTGGCCCAGGTACTCCGCCACCCAGGCCACCAGCTCGTTGAACGGCTGGTGGCCGGGTAGCATGCCCATGTAGTCATCCAGCGTGAGCGGGCCCAGGCGAATGCGGAATTTGTGTTGGCGGTCCCACACAAAGCTGCCCAGGCAAAAGTCCACGCCCAGGCGGTTGGCACTTACGCTCACGCGGCTGCGCTCGGGCAGCTCCAGCCATTGGCCGACGTACTCTTCAATCTCCACCGGCAGGCCGAAGTACTCGCCGAGAATGGCTTTCAAGCCGTCCGGGTAGCGGGTTTGCGCCGAGAGGTGGCCGCTGTAGTGCAGCTTCGCGGTATCCGGGATTAGCCCCTGATTCAGCAGGCTTGGCATGCCACGGCCACTTAGTGCGGCGAGGCGTGCAGACCAGTAGTCATCGTCCGGGCGGTCGTGGCTGACCGTCGGCCTTGCTTCAGCCCAGGCCCGGTAGAACAGGCTCAGCAGGCGATGGTGGAACACATCCAGGAACTGTTTGCTGGTGCTGTCGGCATTGTTGCGCTGACGCTCGCGCACGTACTCGGTGATGTGCAGCGGCAGCGGGCCATTGGGGCCGCCAAGGCCGAAGAAGAATTGCTCCAGCCGCGCCGGCTTGCCGTCGCCACCGGGGTCGACCGACGCCAGCGTGGCCGGGGCGAAGGTGCAATCCGCCTGCTGACCCAGGCGCAACGGGTCATCCGCCAGGCGCAGGGAATGGCCCAGGCGCGGCAGGTCTGGCGATTCGCACTCGATACGGCGCAGCGCCTGGAAGAAATCGTATTCCCAGGGCTCCTGATGCATCGCATCCAGGGTACTCACAGGGTCGGACGACGTCCGGGCTTGGCTTTCCATCGCATGATCTCGCCGCGTTCGGTGGTACGGATCACCGTCTCGGTAAAACTGTTGATCGACACGTAGCGTGCCAGGAAGCGTTCCAGCACCGCACCGAGCAGGAACACGCCGGTGCCGCGAAACGCGTTTTCATCGAATTCGAGGGTGATCTCCAACCCGCGCCCAAACACGATCGGGCCGGGCATCGGCAGGCGGCGGGTCACCGCTTTGCTGCTGACGTCGCGCAGGCCTTCGATCTGCAATTGCAGCGCTGCATCGTTGCTGTCGCCATACAGGCGCAGCAGTTCGCGCAAGGCCGCAGCGCCCTGGCCCTGTTCGCTCAAAGACAGATAATTGAGCGACAACTGGCTGATCAGGCGCCAGGCCTTGGCGTCATGGGCGTGGCTGGCGCGGGGACGGCTCGGGCCTGCGACACAGCGCACGGCCAATACCGGTGCGCTGTCGGCCAGGGTGAAGTCGGTCTTGCCGTTGCCAACACTCATGAACAGCGGCAGGTCGCGGTTGGTGCACAGCGCCGTCACGCCGAGTTGGCGCAGGTCGTGGCGGTAGGGCGCTTGCCCGCTGTCCACCAGGCTGACAAAGGTTTCACTGCCCACGTACGTGGAGCGTGGGCCGTTGCGACGCTGGTCGCTGGACAGCACGCGCGGCTCGCGGCGCACGGTGTAATAGGCCTGGTCGCGGCCATAGCGCGACGGGTCGCGCACCGCATAGAACGGCAAGAACGGCTGCTCCGGCCCGGTGCCATGGCCGGTGATGCCACTCAGCGAGTGAATCTCGAAGTCCATCGGCCGCGTGCGGTCGGCGATCACATGGTGTTCGTTGACCCGGTCGGACAAGTGGATGCGGTCTACGCGCTTCGGGAACAGGTTGATCGCCGGGGTGCAGAACGGCAGGAACTGCGCCGCGCCAACGCTGCCTTCCAGGCTCGGTTCGTGGCGATCGAACAGCACGATCAGTTCCAGCTCCTGGCCGTCGCAGCGTTTGACTGCGCGACTCAGCTCGGCGAACTCGACGAACAGGTAGCGGTGGGGCAGGGCGAAGTATTCCTGCAGCAGGCGATAGCCCTGGAAGGCACGCGCGACCACCGGCATGGCGGCGTCAGCGTCGTCAAAACCCCGGGAACGCAACGCATCCTGCGGCAGGCGCTCGACCCAATCGCCACCCGGCTTGCGTGCAAACACCGCACAGGCATTGCCCAGCAGTTGCTCGTAAAGGCGGAAGGGTTGCTCGTCGGCCCCGCTGAGGTACAGCGGCAGGTTATCCAGGTCGAGGCTGTTGAAGGGCAATTCGGCGCCGGTACGCAGGGTCAGGCGCAGGCCAGCCTTGGCTTTCGGCTCACTGGCGGCCAGGCGTCCCAACACGGCGGCGGGGTTGCCGAAGTATTCGGCACTGCTGACCTGCAGCGGCCACAACGTCACCGGGTGTGCAGTGCGGTACTCGCAGCACGTCTGGGTTTCACGGCCCAGGGCGGCACGCAATACCGTGTCGCGGGGCAGTGGGAAACCGCTGGTCAGGGAGCCCTCATCGGGATCGGTCTGCAATTGCACCACGGTCATCGACGGCGTCGGCGCCAGGTAGTGCGGGTAGGCGATTTCCAGCAGGTTATGGGTGAAGGTCGGGTACTCGGCGTCGAGCTTGAGTTGCACGCGGGCGGAGAGGTAGGCAAAGCCTTCGAGCAAGCGTTCGACGTACGGGTCGGCGCAGTCCATACCGGACAGGGTCAGCCGACTGGCGATCTTCGGGTATTCCTTGGCAAACTCCGCGGCGCTTTCGCGCACGTGGTGCAGTTCCTGGTTGTACAGCTCCAGCAGGCGCGGGTTCATGGGCGTCTCCGCTGGTCGGCGTTGACCACACGCACATGGCCGGATTCCAGGTCGAGGTCGGTTTGCAGCAACAGGCGCAGCGGCACCGGCTGGGCCCACAGGTCGCCTTCGATTTCGAAACTCAGGGCGTTGTGATTCATCTCGCCATGGCCGACACGGGCTTTGACCCGCAAGGTATGGCGCAGGATGCGCGGTTCAAAGGTGGCGATGGCCTGGTAGATCAGGGCTTCCAGGGCCTTGATATCCACGCTTGAAACACTGTTGCCTGCCAGCGCCGGCAGGCCGTAATTGACCACCGAAGTGCCGGCCGGGGTGTGCAGCGTGGCATCGGCATCGAGCAACGACGTGGTGTTGAGCAGCCACGCCAGGTCGCGCAGCACCGAGGCTTTCAATTGGGTCAGGGACAGCACGCGTTTGTCGGCGCTTTCCTTGGGGTTGGTCGGGTCGTCGTCAGTCAGCCGGTCCAGCAGGGACGGTTGCAGACGGTCGCGGGAAGCGATTTCAGTTACCACCAAAGCAGCTCCACGGACGGGGTGTGAGGGGGACGGTTGTTGAGCGGGGAGGCCTGGGGCCGTGGCGGGGAGCCACGGCCGCCAGGGCTATCAGCGCTTGGTGTTGGAACGGATGTTCCAGCCAAACTTGATCGCGCCGCCGTCTTTGGTGCCGTCGGCTTTCTGTGGCTGGTAGTCGACCATCACTTGGGCAAAGTTCAGGGTGACGTTCTCGGTCAAGCGGTCATCGGTGCCCGAACCGCCCGTGCTCAGCGAGGTGACCAACACTTCTTCCAGGTTGATCACCATGTACTCGACCTGGCTTTCGCCACCGGCCTTGCGCACGGTCAGCTTGACCTTGTCGATGTGCTTGCCGCTGGCACAGTGCATCATCAGGTTCGGCGAGGCCTTGTCGACGTACTTGGTCAGCGACAGGTCTTGGATATTCACCTTGCCCGCGCCGCCGCCACCGCCCACGTGCATGTTGCCGGACTGGGCCATGCCCCAGCTCCAGTTCAGCACGTCGATTTCGTCCTTGTGGGCCTTGTCCATGGACTCGCCCTTGATGTCGCCGATCTTGATGAAAATATCAACAGCCATGTTTTCTCCCTGTGTGGACTCAGCCACGATATTTGTTTAAGCCCAATGGGCAATGCTGTTCTGTGGGAGCTGGCTTGCCTACGATTGCTTCGCCGCGGTCTGACTGGCAGACCGCGTCGTGTGCATCGCGGGCAAGCCCGGCTCCCACAGAAGAGCCGGCTCATTCGTGGTTATGCGCTTTTCGCCGAAGGCAGCTTCGATACCAGGCGCAGCGACACGGTCAGCCCTTCGAGCTGGTAGTGCGGGCGCAGGTAGAACTTGGAGTTGTAGTAACCCGGGTTGCCTTCCACTTCTTCCACGATCACTTCGGCGGCAGCCAATGGGTGCTGGGCCTTGGTGGTTTCGGTGGAGTGCGCTGGGTCACCGTCCACGTAGTTGAGGATCCAGTCCTGCAACCAGCGCTGCATCTCGTCCTTCTCTTTGAAGGAGCCGATCTTGTCGCGCACGATGCACTTCAAGTAGTGGGCGAAACGGCAGGTGGCGAACAGGTACGGCAGGCGCGCGGCCAGGTTGGCGTTGGCGGTGGCGTCCGGGTCATCGTATTCGGCCGGTTTCTGCAACGACTGCGCGCCAATGAACGCGGCGAAGTCGGTGTTTTTCTTGTGCAGCAGCGGCATGAAACCGTTCTTCGCCAGTTCCGCTTCACGGCGGTCGCTGATGGCGATTTCGGTCGGGCACTTCATGTCCACGCCACCGTCATCGGTAGGGAACGTGTGGGCCGGCAGGTTTTCCACTTCGCCGCCGGACTCGATGCCACGGATGCGCGAGCACCAGCCGTAGTGCTTGAACGAACGGTTGATGTTCACCGCCATCGCGTACGCGGCGTTGGCCCAGGTGTACTTGGAGCTGTCGGCACCGTCGGTGTTTTCTTCGAAGGCGAAGGCTTCCACCGGGTCGGTCTTGGCGCCGTACGGCAGGCGCGCCAGGAAGCGCGGCATGGTCAGGCCGATGTAGCGCGAGTCTTCCGATTCACGCAGCGAACGCCAGCCCGCGTATTCCGGGGTGGTGAAGATCTTGGTCAGGTCGCGCGGGTTCGACAGTTCCTGCCACGAGCCCATGCCCATCACAGTCGGCGAAGCGGCAGCGATGAACGGAGAGTGCATGGCGGCGCAGACTTTCGACAGCTCGCCCAGCAGTTCGACATCGGGTGGCGACTGGTCGAAGTAGTAGTCGCCTACCAGGCAGCCGTACGGCTCGCCGCCGAACTGGCCGTATTCTTCTTCGTACATCTTCTTGAAGATCGGGCTCTGGTCCCACGCAGTGCCCTTGAATTTCTTCAGGGTCTTGTGCAGGTCCGGTTTGGAGATGTTGAGCACGCGAATCTTCAGCTGCTCATCGCTCTCGGTGTTGTTGACCAGGTAGTGCAGGCCGCGCCAGGCGCTTTCCAACTGCTGGAAATCCTGGTGGTGGATGATCTGGTTGACCTGGGCGGTCAGTTTGGCGTCGATGGCGGCGATGATCGATTCGATCGACTTGATCGCGTCATTGGACACCAAATCGGTTTGCGCCAGGGCCTGTTCGGCCAAGGTGCGCACAGCGGTTTCCACGGCTTCGCGGGCGCGCTCGGTCTTTGGCTTGAATTCCTGCAGCAGCAGGTTGGCGAACTCGCTGGCTTCTTCGGTCTGGGTCCCCAGGATCTGGGTGCCTTCGCGGGCGGTATTGTCAGTCATGATTACTGGTCCCCTGCAGGCTTGGGCGCGCTGGCAAGTGCCTGGAGCAGTGCCGGGTCCTTGATCGCCTTCATGATGATTTCTTCAGCGCCCGTCTTGCCGTCCATGTAGGTCAGCAGGTTGGCCAGCTGGGTGCGGGCTTCGAGCAGTTGGTTCAGCGAGTCGACTTTGCGCGCCACGGCGGCCGGGCTGAAGTCGTCCATGCTTTCGAAGGTGATGTCCAGGCTCAGGTTGCCTTCGCCGGTCAGTTCGTTGGGCACGTGGAACGCCACGCGCGGCTGCATGGCCTTGAGGCGCGAGTCGAAGTTGTCGACGTCCACTTCAAGGAACTTGCGGTCGGCCACCGGCGCCAAAGGCTCGGCGGGCTTGCCGGCGAGGTCGGCCATCACACCCATCACGAAGGGCAGCTGGACCTTTTTCTCGGCGCCGTAGAGCTCGACGTCGTACTCGATCTGCACTCGAGGCGCGCGGTTGCGCGCGATGAATTTCTGAGAACTTTGCTTCGCCACGTTGCTGCTCCTGGTCGCTTGAGCGACGGTGTTGTTACTGCGCAATCGGGCGGCTTACTCGCCGTCCGGGCCACGCAGGTTTTCAAATTGGGACATGCCGTCGGGAATCAGATTGCGCACGATGGCCGCGAAGTCGGCGTGTACCAGATTCTTGGCCCGGTTCAACAGCACCGGCAGCGGGCTCGAAGGCTCGTGCCGGGTGTAGTACGCAAGGATCTTGTCGAGGCTGCGCAGCACATCGTCGCGGCTGGCGATATCGCCAACGGGGCGCGGTGCTGCGGGGGCGGCGGCGAAGTCGACCGAGGGGGCATTGTCGTCACTGACGGCCTCGGGTTCGCTGCTGCCGGCGGTGCCTGGCACCGCTTGGTTGAGTATCTGCAACGCCTGCTTGAGCGGTTGCTTCAAGGCACTGAGGTCCACGCCCTGGGCGGAACCGACCTGATCGTTGACCTGTTGTTCGATCGCTTCGCACGCTGCACGCGCTGCAACCAGGGCGTCGCGAGTGGCTTGCAATTGCTCGGGGTCGCTGTCGAGGAACGCGGCATTGAGCTGCTGGGCGCCGAGTTGTTCATCGGGGAAGCTCAACAGGCCGCTGGCGTTGAGCGCCGCGCGCAGGGTTACCGGGCCGAAGGTGCGTGAGCGCGTGAGGATGCTTTCGCGCAGCAGGCGGATGTTGGTGTCGCAGGTCAGGCCGGTGAGGGCGTTGATGCGCACGGTGGGGTCGTTATCGTCGTCAGCGTCCAGGCGCGGGTGCAGGTCGGCCCAGTAGTCGCGCAGCAGGGCGTCGATCAGCGTCAGGGCTTCGGCCAGGCCGGCCACACCCTGGAGGGCGAGGGCGCTTTGCAACAGGAAATGAGTGATGCGCAGGTCTTTGCTGCGTGCGAGCAAGTCGAGGCTTTGCTGCTGGATGCTGCGCCATTCCGGCGGTTCAGCGGGCAGGATGGAGTCGCCCATGCTGCGCTCGGGTTGGCCCTTGGCATCACGCTCCAATTGCAGAAATTGCGCGTCATATTCCATGTCTTCGCCACAGGGCGAAGTCGCGGAAACGGCGGTGAGCAGCAACGGCACATCCACTGAATTTGATCTCCCTATCAGCCCGTTAGAAGGCGGGCAATTCATGCATTAGTTGCGCGAGGAACTTTGCATGTTTTCTTGGTCATATAAGCAAGATGCCACTAATGTGCCATCACTGGTATTCAAGAAGTTGTGCATTTTTGGTGTAGTACTTAGGGCTTGTCAAGGTAAGCTATTCGCCCTCTGTGACAGATGTGCGGTGCTTAACAACCTGTGCGACTGGTGGGTCGAACGACGCACCGGGACAGGATTTTTGTCATAGAGCCCAGTTAAGATCAGCGATCATGCTGGCATTGGCAGGTTTTAGATGGTCGATTGCTCGACCTGATGGGGATATCCCGGGAAGCGCTGTCCCGGGAATCGACCGCGCGCGAAGTATCAGCAAGGAGGCAAGATGTCGCTGTGTTTGACTATCACTAGTTATCACAAGATTACCCCTGGGCAGTGCTCCGAAAAGTCCATGAATCAGGGCGCGATGGCTATCGGCCGCAGCTCGGATAATGACTGGGTATTGCCTGATCCAGAGCGCCTGGTGTCCTCGCAGCATTGCGTTATTCAATACAAAGATGGCCGTTATTATTTAACCGATAACAGCACAAATGGTGTGGAGTTGGTTAAAGCCGGTATTCGTATGCGCCGGGGTAATAGTGAGCTGTTGCAAGATGGTGAACTGATCCGCATCGGCGATTACGAGATCCAGGCGCGCATCGACTTCAATGTGCAAGCCATCGACAGCCAGCCGTTTGCCGGCGATGCACCGAACAGTTTTGAAGCGCTGATGGGCGCTGTGGTGAACACGCCCACGCCAGTCGCCACGCCGGTGATTGCGCCGCAGTTCCAGGGGGCGTCCTCGATGGACACGCTGCCGGACCTGTTTGATTTCCTCAGCCCCACTGCCGTGCCACCGCCCACCGCGCCGGACCACGTACCTTCCGAGCAGCACGACTTCCGCCCGCCGACGCCAGTCGCCATGCCTGTGGCCGAGCCGCCTGTGGCGTCGGGCGCGGTGATCCCCGAAGACTGGGACCTGTTTGGCGATGCGCCTGCACCTGTTGTCAGTGCTCCACCACCGCTCTCTCCACCACCGCCGACTCCACAGCCAGTCATCCCGTCGCCACCCGTGGTCGAGCCTGTGCTCCCCGTGGCAGACAGCCAACAACCCGATCTGTTGCAAGCCTTCCTGCGCGGCGCGGGCCTGGACCAATTGCGTCTGGACAAAGCCCAGGCCGAGGCCCAGATGGAAAGCATCGGTCGCAGCTACCGCCTGATGGTCGAAGGCCTGATCGACGTGTTGCGTGCCCGTGCCAGCCTCAAAGGCGAGTTCCGCATGCAGCAAACGATGATCCAGCCCGCGGAAAACAATCCGTTGAAATTCGCCCCCAATGCTGACGAAGCGTTACTGCTTTTGCTTCGTCACGGCAACCAGGCGTTTATGGCACCGGACCTCGCCGTGCGCGACAGTTTCAACGACCTGCGTGCCCACCAGCTGGCAGTGATGGCCGGCGTGGAAGCGGCGATCAAACACTTGCTCAGCCGCTTCGAACCGGCGCAATTGGAAGAACGCATGGGCAAGCCCGGCGGGCTCTCAAGTATTTTCAACGGCTCACGCCAGGCGCAGTACTGGCAGCAGTTCACCGAGCTCTACAGCAATATTTCCCGCGAGGCCCAGGAAGATTTCCAGGACCTGTTCGGCCGCGAATTCAGCCGGGCCTACGAAGAGCACAGCGCACGACAGCGTCGGTAAAACCGCGCCGCAACACATGGATTAACGGATAGCTAAGTACGTCATTGAGGACGCAGGATGATTCCCAGATTTTTACTCGCAGCCGCCACCTTGCTGCTGCTGACGGCGTGTGCCAAAGACGCCGCCAAACCCGAAACAGCCGCCGAGGCCGACGCGGATACCGCCGCCGTCGAGCTGCACTTTCATGCGATCAGCGGGCTTAACCCCGGCGCCAACGGCCAGGCCGCCCCGGTGCGGGTGCGTATCTTCGAGCTGAAAAACGCCGCCACCTTTGCCCGCTCCGATTACTTCGCCCTGGCTGATCGGGCGCAATCGACCCTGGGCCTGGACCTGCTGGACCAGGACGAAGTGATGGTGCAACCCGGCGAGCAACTGAGCATCCAGCGCGACCTCGACCCGTCCACGCGCCAGATCGGTTTGCTAGTGGGCTATCGCGAGTTGGACCGCGCGCAATGGCGCACGGTGATCAACGTGCCCGCGCGCCAATACACCGAATATCAGATCAGCCTCGATGTACGTGCCGTGCGCGCTGACGTCGTGGTCACCCCATCCAGCCCTGCCCAATAAGAAGCAATCGGAGCCCCCATGTCCTGGAACAATCGCGTGGTCTGGTCGGAAGGCATGTTCATCGGAACGCAGCACTTCCAGCAGCATGACCGTTACCTGGAAAACCTGATCGACGCCCGTAGCCGTCCGTTATCCGCCGGCGCCTGGGGTTTTTCCGAGTTGCTGATCGACCAGGGCCTGCTGGCCCAGGGCAAGCTGGCAATCGTGTCGGCACGCGGCCTGCTGCCAGACGGTACGCCGTTCAACATCCCCCAGGACGACCTGGCGCCGAGCCCGCTGAACATTGACGACAACCTGCGCGACGGCCTGGTGTACCTGGCCCTGCCGCTCAAGCGTGCTGGCGCCCGCGATACCGTGGAGGAAGGCGAAGCCCTGGAAGCCGCGCGTTACGTGAGCCAGGTCCGTGAAGTGCGTGACGACAACGCACCGTTCGAAAACCGCGCTCCGGTGGCCGTGGGCTCCCGCGCCCTGCGCCTGCTGACCGCCCAGGATGGCATCAGCGATTACGCCGCCATCGGCCTGGTACGCATCAAGGAAAAGCGCGCCGACCGTGCGCTGGTGCTCGACGACACCTACATCCCGCCGGTCCTGGACGTCGCCGCGAGCAAGCCGCTGGCCGCGTTCCGCAGTGAATTGCTCGGCTTGCTGCACCAGCGTGGCGAAGCCTTGGCGGGGCGGGTAGTCGCGTCAGGCGCCGGTGGCGCGTCGGAGATTGCCGACTTCATGCTGCTGCAACTGGTCAACCGTGCCCAACCGCTGATCCAGCATTTGAGCCAGTTGAGCCCGCTGCACCCGGAGCGCTTCTTCAGTGAATTGGTGAGCTTGGCCGGTGAGTTCTCGACCTTCTCGACCTCGGGCCGCCGTCCCCAGGAATACCCGCAATACCAGCACGACGACCTGGCCCTGAGCTTTGCCCCGGTGATGGCCGCGCTGCGTGAAGCGCTGTCGATGCTGATCGACAGCAAGGCCACGCCAATCCCGATTGTCGAGAAAGCCTACGGCGTCCACGTGGCGATGCTGGCCGACAAGACCCTGCTCGACAACGCCAGTTTCATCCTGGTGGTGCGTGCCGATGTCCCCGGCGAAACCCTGCGCGCGCGCTTCGGCCAGCAGAGCAAGGTTGGTTCGGTGGAGCACATCCGCGACCTGGTCAACCTGCAACTGCCGGGCATCACCCTGTTGCCTCTGCCCGTGGCGCCGCGCCAATTGCCGTACCACGCAGGCTCGACCTATTACGAGCTGGATCGCGGCAGCGAGGCTTGGCAACAGCTGGGCAACTCCGGTGGCTTCGCCTTCCATATCGCCGGGCAGTTCCCGGGCTTGAACCTGGCCTTCTGGGCGATCCGAGGATAATCCGCGATGCATCCCAATGATGATGACCGCACCCAGTTCATGCCGCGTCCGGGTGGCCGGGCGCCGGAACCTGTGCGTGCCGAACCGTCGCCGCTGGCCATGCCAGCCGCGCCAATGCTCACCGGCAAAAGCCAGGGCCTCAACCCGCTGGAAAGTGCCGCCGGCCCCTTGCTGGCCCTGCTGACGCGCCTGCGCAATACCATCGCCCACCCGGCGCCGGCCAGCCTGCGCGCGCAGTTGTTGGCCTACCTGCGCCAGTTCGAAGAGCGTGCCGAAGCGGCCGGTATTGCACGTAATGAAGTGCTGCTGGCTCGTTACGCGCTGTGCACCGCGCTGGATGAAGCGGTGTTGAGCACGCCCTGGGGCAGCACCAGTGACTGGGGTAAGCAGAGCCTGCTGATCACCGTACACAACGAAGCCTGGGGCGGCGAAAAAGTCTTCCAGTTGCTCGACCACTGCCTGCAAAGCCCACGGGAACGCCTGTACCTGCTGGAGCTGTTGTACCTGTGCATGTGCCTGGGTTTTGAAGGCCGTTATCGCGTAATGAACGACGGCCGCAGTCAGTTGGAAACCCTGCGTGAACGCACGGCTGCCGCCATTCGCAGCGCCCGTGGCGAACACGAACGTGAACTGTCGCCGCACTGGCGCGGCGTGACCGTGGCGCGGGATCGCCTGGCGCAATTCATGCCGCCATGGATCGCCGTGGCCATCGGCGTGGCGTTGTTGCTGGCGCTGCTGTTTGGCTTGCGCCTCAAGCTGGCGTCGGATGCCGAGCCGGTGTTCAAGAATATTCACGCGTTGGGCGAAATCCCGGTGCAGGCCATCGACCGTCCGGTGGCGCAGCCCAAAGTCATCGAGCGCCCACGCCTGGCCGGTTTCCTGGTGGAAGACATCAAGGCCGGGCGCGTTGCCGTGGAAGATGCGGTCGACCGTTCAGTGGTGACCATCCGTGGCGACGAGCTGTTTGCGTCCGCCAGCTCCAGCATTGTCGATGACTACCAACCGCTGATGCTGCGCATCGCCGACGCCATTCGCAAGGTCAAGGGCCAGGTGCGGGTGACCGGGCACAGCGACAACCGCCCGATTGCCACGCTGCGCTTCCCGTCCAACTGGGCGCTGTCGGAAGCACGGGCCAAGTCGGTGCTGGAAATCCTCGCGGCCAAGACTGGCCAGGCAGATCGCTTCAGCGCCGAGGGCCGAAGCGACACCGAGCCGGTGGCGACCAACGCCACCGCAGAAGGCCGCGCCCGCAATCGTCGGGTTGAAATCACCGTATTGGCGGAGGGCGTCGAGTGAAGGCGTTTTTCAGTTTCATGATTCGCTGGGTGATTCCCGTGCTGGGCCTGATCGCCCTGAGCCTGATCATCTGGTTTGTCGGGCCGTTGCTCGACGTGCTGGTGCCGGAAGGGCGCCGCTGGGCGCTGATCATCCTGGTGTTCGCGGTGTGGATTGCCTACCGCGTGTTCCGCATTATCCAGGCCCGTCGCCAGGCCGCCGAAGTGATGCGCAGCCTGGCCGCCGAAACCCCGGCAGACCCCAACAGCGTCGCCACCGCCGAAGAACTCAGCACCCTGCGCCAGCGCATGGACGAGGCCCTGGCGCTGCTGAAGAAGGCCAAGCTGGGTGGCGATGAACGCCGCAACCTCTACGAGCTGCCGTGGTACGTGATCATCGGCCCGCCGGGTTCGGGCAAGACCACGGCGCTGGTCAACTCCGGCCTGCACTTCCCGCTGGCGGCACAGTTGGGCGCCGGTGCCGTGCGCGGCGTCGGCGGTACGCGCAACTGCGACTGGTGGTTTACCGATCAGGCGGTATTGCTCGACACCGCAGGCCGCTACACCACCCAGGACAGCAACTCCACGGTGGATAAAGCCGCGTGGCTGGGCTTCCTCGACCTGCTGAAAAAGCAGCGCTCGCGCCGGCCTATCGACGGTGCCTTCATCGCCATCAGCCTGTCGGACCTGTTGCTCGGCACCGACGCCGAGCGCGCCGCCCATGCCGCCGCCATCCGCCTGCGCATCCAGGAGCTGTATACCCAACTGGGCGTGCGCTTCCCGATCTACCTGATGCTGACCAAGCTCGACCTGGTGCCAGGCTTCATGGAGTTCTTCGACAACCTGAGCAAGGAAGAGCGCGCCCAGGTGTGGGGCATGACCTTTGCCCTGGACGACGGCAAGAACAGCGACAGCCCGCTGGCACACCTGCAAAGCGAGTTCGCCGGGCTGGAACAGCGCCTCAACGAACGTCTGGTCGAACGCCTGCAACAGGAACGCGACCCGGCGCGGCGCGACCTGATCTACGGCTTCCCGCAGCAGTTCGGTGCATTGAAGGATTGCCTGCAAAGCTTCCTCGAAGGCGTGTTCAAGCCCAATGCCTTTGAAGAGCGCGTGTTGCTGCGTGGTGTGTATTTCACCAGCGGTACCCAGGAAGGCAGCCCGATCGACCGCCTGATCGGCGCCATGGCTCAAAGCATGAACCTGGACCGCCAGCACCTGGCGCGCCAGAGCGGCACCGGGCGCAGTTACTTCATCGAAAAACTCTTCACTGCGGTGGCGTTTGCCGAGCGTGGCTTGGTGGGAGTGAACCCGAAGGTCGAGCGTCGGCGCAAGTGGATTGCACGCGGGGTGCTGGCCGCCACCGTGGCACTGGTCGTGGTGGTCAGCGGCCTGTGGTGGGTGAGTTACCGCGCCAACCAGGCCTATATCGCCCAGGTCGACCAGAAGGTCGCACCGCTGGGCCAGACCGTGCAGAACCTGAGCCCGGCGCAGCGTGAAGTGCTCGCCGTATTGCCGTTGCTCAACGCCGTGAAGAACCTGGCGGGCGACTCGCCGAGCTGGTCCGAGGGCCTGGGGCTGTACCAGGGCGATATGCTCGAAGCCGAGTCTGCCAGTGTCTACCGCAAGCTGCTGATCGCCGTGTTCGCGCCACGCCTGGTGACGCGCATCGAAGAGCAACTGCACGGCGGCGGCAATTCCGACTTCCTCTACGAAGGCCTCAAGGCTTACTTGATGCTGGCGGATACCGAGCATTACGACCCGGATTTCATCAAGGCCTGGATCGCTCTCGACTGGGACCGCAACCTGCCCCGCGACCTGCCGGCCGATCAGCGCCAGGCACTGGCCGGGCACTTGCAGGCGCTGTTCGAACGCCACCCACCGAGTGCTCGCCTCGACCCACGCCTGATCGATGACCTGCGTCGTCAGTTGCAACAACTGCCGGTAGCCCAGCGTGTGTATGACCGGGTCAAGCGCCAGAAACTGCCCGAAGGCATCCCGGACTTCCGCCTCAACGAAGCTGCCGGCCGTGACGCGGCGCTGGTGTTCAGCCGCAAAAGTGGCAAACCGCTTGGCGAGCCGTTGAGTGGGTTCTTCACCGCCAAGGGCTATCGCCAGGCGTTTTTGCTGAGCAGCCTGAACCAGACCGGCACCCTCGCCGAAGAGCAATGGGTGCTGGGCAATGCACAGGCCGACCAGCAGAACGTGGTGAGCCTGGCTGCCGATGTGCGTCGCCTGTATTTCCAGGATTACCAGCGCCAGTGGGATGCGTTGCTGGCGGACATCGACTTCGTGCCGATCACCAGCGTGGCCCAGGCGGCCGACGTACTGCGGGTGATTTCCGGCCCGAGCTCGCCGCTGAAAAAACTGCTGGTGGCCGTGGCCAAGGAAACCGACCTGCAAGCCGAAGAGCGCCAACTGGCCGCCAAAGGCGTGCCGGTAGAAGGTGGCGTCGACAAGCTCAAGGAGCGCCTGGGCAGCTTGCTCGGCCAGGAGCAACCGACCGCCAATGCACCTGCTGCGGCGGATGATCCGGTGACCGCGCATTTTGCCGAGCTCAACAGCATCGTCAGCAAGAACGAAGGCGAGCCGGCGGCCATCGATGGCCTGCTCACCGATATGAATGCACTGTATGTGCAGGTCAGCGCCATGGTCGGCGCCAGCGGCGATGCGTTGCTCGGCGAGGCGAAGAACCAGGCGGCGGCTGCGGCCACGCGGGTCAGCCTGAACGCAGAGCGCCAGCCACCGTTGGTGCAGGGCATGGTCAAGTCGGTGGTCAACTCCACCACCAACAGCATGATGGGCGGCGTGCGTAACCAGCTGAACGCGGCCTGGGTCAGCGAAGTGGTCAACGTGTATCGCCAGTCCCTGGCCGGCCGCTACCCGATGTCGCCCGGCAGCGCGCGGGATGCCACCCTGGATGACTTCGGGCAGTTCTTCGGCGTGGGCGGGGTGATGGACAATTACTTCCGCAAATACCTGCAACCTTACGTGGACACCTCGGCGCAGACCTGGCGCTGGCAGCCGGGCGCGGCGCAGAAGCTCGGCATTGCTCCGGGCGTGCTGCAAACCTTCCAGCGCGCAGCGACGATCCGCGATGCGTTCTTCCGCTCGGGTGGTACCCAGCCCATCGTGCGTTTCGAACTCAAGCCGGTGTCGATGGACCCGACCATCACTCAGTTCCTGCTTGACCTCGACGGCCAGCAATTGAGCTACGACCACGGCCCCAGCCGCCCAGTGGCGATGCAATGGCCGAACCCCGGCAGCATTGGCGTGGTGCGTATCTCCATCATGCCGCCGTCGGCCAGTGGCCGTTCGGGTGTGACGCTGGACGGACCGTGGGCCTGGTTCCGCTTGCTGGAACAGTCGGACCTCACCGCCGGTAATTCGCCGGACCGTTTCAACCTGCGCCTGCGCGTCGACGGTGCGAGCATCGCCTACGAACTGCGCGCCAACAGCGCCTTCAACCCGTTCAAGAGCCGCGTGCTCAGTGGCTTCAGCCTGCCGGAGCGGCTATGACGACCCTGGGCTTCTACGGCAAGTTGGCCAGCCGCGGTGACTTTGTCAGCCGCGCCTTGCCTCAGAGTTTTGTCGGCCCGTGGGACAGTTGGCTGGCGGCGGGTTTGCTCGCCAGTCAGAACAGCCTCGGCGCAGACTGGCTCAACACCTACCTGGTCAGCCCGCTGTGGCGCTTTGTGTTGGCACCGGGCGTGTGCGGTCCGGACGCGGCGGCAGGCGTGGTGATGCCGAGCATCGATCGGGTGGGGCGCTATTTCCCGCTGGCGGTGGTGGCGTTACTCGATCACGACACCAACCCTGCCTCGCTGGTGGGTGGTCCGGACAGCTGGTTCGAACAGGCCGAAGCACTGTTGCTCAGCACCCTGGATTCCGGTGCCACCTTCGAAAGCTTCAATGAAGGCCTCGATGGCCTGGGTTTCCCGCCGAGCGAGCCGCGTGCCGTGGGCAGCCGTTTCGCCGGCTTGCAGCGGGTGGCCGCCACTGTGTCCCACGGGCGTATGAGCGCACTGGCCGAACAGGCCTGCGAAGGCGCCAGCCTGTGGTGGGGCCGTGGTTCACAACGTATTTCCCCTGGTTTGTTGCGGTGTCAGGGCCTGCCTGCCGCCAGCGATTTTGCGCAGTTTTTGCTCGGACAAGAAGGTGTGGTGTAGATGGGGTCGACGTACAAATCCGCGAGCAAAAGCCATGTGGGCATGGTCCGCCAGGTCAACGAAGACGCCTGCCTGGACCTGCCGGAAAACCGCCTGTGGGTGGTCGCCGACGGCATGGGCGGGCATGCGGCCGGGGACTACGTGAGCAGCCTGATCGTCGACAGCCTGCGCAGCGTGCCGGTGGGGCGCTCCCTGGATGAATACACGGCGGCGCTGCGCAACGACTTGCTTCGCATTAACACGGCCGTGCGCGAAGAAACCGCCAACCGTGGCGTGACCATGATGGGCAGCACGGTGGTGCTGTTGGCCGCCCGTGGCCTGCGCGGCGTGTGCCTGTGGGCCGGCGACAGTCGCTTGTACCGCTTGCGCGACGGCGTGCTCGAAGGCATCTCCCGCGACCACAGCTACGTCCAGGACCTGCAAGACAGCGGCCTGCTCAGCGAAGCCGATGCCCGCACCCATCCGCGCGCCAATATCGTCACCCGCGCCATTGGCGTGGAAGCCCACCTGGACCTGGCGGTGGTCGACCTGCTGATCGCCCCCGGTGACAGCTACCTGCTGTGCAGCGACGGCCTGAACAAGACCGTCGAAGACCATGAGATCCGCGAAGTGCTCAGCCACGACGCGCCAGATGAAATCGTGCGCAGCCTGGTGCACCTGGGGCTCAACCGGGGGGCGCCGGACAACATCACCGCCATCGTCGTGAAGGTATCGCCATGAACATCGTCATCCCCGGTTATGACATCGAAGGCGAGATTGGCGAAGGCGCCATGGCCAGCGTGTACCTGGCAACCCAGCGCTCGCTGGAGCGCAAGGTGGCATTGAAGGTGATGGCGGCGGCGCTGGCGGCCGACCCGAGTTTTTGCGAGCGTTTCCTGCGCGAGGGCAAGACCCTGGCGCGCTTGTCGCACCCGCACACGGTGACCATCCATGACATCGGCAATGTCGGTGAGCTGTATTACATGGCCATGGAATACCTGCCCAACGGTACGCTCAAGGAGCGCATCGCGGCCGGCATGACGCCGGAGCAGGGCGTCACGCTGATCCGCCAGATCGCCTCGGCGCTGGGCTATGCCCATGCCCAGGGCCTGGTGCACCGCGATGTGAAACCGGCGAACATTCTGTTCCGCGCCGATGGCACGGCGGTGCTATCCGACTTTGGTATCGCCAAGTCGCTGGATGATCGCACCCAGTTCACCCAGGCCGGGTTCGCCGTGGGCACGCCGAGCTACATGAGCCCGGAGCAGGCGCGCGGCCAGGAAATCGATGGCCGGGCCGACCTGTATGCGTTGGGTGTGGTGCTGTATGAAATCCTGGTCGGCAAACTGCCGTACAACGGCACCGACGCGCTGTCCACGGCGCTGGCGCACTTGACCGAGCCGTTGCCGGAACTGCCGGTGCACCATGGCCGCTACCAGGAGGTGCTGCGCAAGCTGTTGGCCAAGGACCCGGCGGAACGTTTCCCGGATGCGGCGGCGTTGCTGGCGGCGCTGGATAACCTGCCGGCAGAGTCGCCGGAGGCCACCCTGGTGCGACCGCTGCCTATCCCGTTGAGCTTCGACCTGGCGGGCATGACCCCGGTCTCCATCGATATTCCGACCGATAAGCCGCAGCCGCAACCTGTCGTGCGCCAGCCGGTGGTGACCCCAACGCAACACAACGCCGTCTCCGAACAGCGCCGTGGCCCGGTGTTGGCGCTGGCGGCGGTTGCGGTGGCGGTTGCCTTGGCCATCGGTGGTGCCAGTTACTGGTGGTTGAGTGGCAGCGATGAGCCTGTTGCCAAGCCGCCGGCTGCGGTGGTGCCGCAAGTCACGCCGCCACCCGCGGTAGCCGAAGTTGATGGCGGCCAGCGTCCGTTGCTGATGGCGGGCAAGAAGACCCTGTTTCAGCGCGTGTTGAGCAAACCGGGCGCCAAGTTTTCCGCTGACGCCGGCAGCGCGCCGGGCAAAGCCCTGCCGGCGTTTTCCGTGCTCTACGTTTACCAGCGCAAGGATGTCGACGGCAGCCCGTGGGTGCGTGTCGGTGCCGCCACCGATGGCCGCAGCGATGGTTGGTTGCCTGCGTCGCAGGTCAGCGACTGGAAACAGAGCCTGGTGCTCAAGTTCACCGAGCGTTCGGGCCGGGCGCCGGTGATGTTCCTGCGCCAATCCGGCGAAGTGGAAAAACTGCTGGCCGATCCCGCCGCCGCCCAAGGCGTCCTGGCCAAGGCGCAGAAAAACAGTGAAGACAACAGCCAGGTCCTGGCCTTGGAACCGAGCGCCAGCGCAGTGCCGCAGAATCAGTTCTACCTGCTACCAATCTTCGATTCCAAAGAGAGCTTCGACGAGAACGGCCAGCCTGTGCAGTTGCTCAACGTGGCCTCCATCGACCCCGGCAGCAGCGCAGCGGCCAAGCCCTCGACGCCGGTGCTCAAGGCCAACGCCGATGCCTTCCGCACGGCCGTGGTGCTGGTGGTGGACACCACCGTGTCGATGCAGCCCTATATCGACCAGGTTCGCGACGTGGTGCACGAACTGCAAACTCGCATCGCCGAGCGGGGCGAGTTGGACAGCGTCAGCTTCGGCATGGTGGGGTTTCGCAGCAGCATCAAGAAAACCCCCGGCCTGGAATACGTGGCCAAGACCCTGATCACCCTTGACCAGGGCCGCGACCCGCAGCGGTTTCTCGACATGGCGCGCCAGGTCAAGGCGTCCACCGTGTCCAGCCATTCCTTCAACGAAGACGCGTTCGCCGGGGTGATGCAGGCGGTGGATGGCATGGATTGGTCCGGCTACGGCGGGCGCATCATCCTGCTGGTCACCGACGCCGGCGCGCTGCGCAAGAACGATCCGTTTGCCGCCACCCAGATGAACGAAGCCGAAGTGCGTCAGGCCGCGCTGGGCAAGCAGATCAAGATCTACGCCTTGCACCTGCGCACCGACGCCGGCAAGAAAACCCATGCCGGCGCCGAGAGCCAGTACCGCGTCCTCACCGCCGACGCCAACCCTCAGATCGGCGACCTCTACACGGCGGTGCCCGGTGGTGATGTGCGCAAGCTCGGAGAGCGTGTGGATGAGATCGGTACGGTGTTCGCCAATCTTGTGCATCAAGTGCGCAGCAACACGCCACAGCCGGTGCCATTGCTGAACAGCGCACCGAGCCTGGCGGACAAATCCGCAGCCGTCGGTTATGCCATGCACATGGATTTCCTCGGGCGCAAAGCCGCGAGCCAGGCGCCGCAACTGGTCAGCGCCTGGACCGCCGACCGCGACCTGACCAACCCGGCGCTGCCGGCCTTCCAGGTGTGCGTGATGCTGACCAAGCTGCAGCTCAACGACCTGCAGCAGTCGCTGAAACTGATCGTCGACGCGGCGCGCAAGACCCAGACCTCGCCCAAGGACTTCTTCCAGGAAATTGCCAGCGCGTCGGCCTACATGAGCCGCGACCCGCAAGCCTTGCGCAAGGGCGGCAACCTGGCCGACGGCGGCATTCTGGGTGAATACCTGGAAGGCCTGCCGTACCGCAGCAAGTCGCTGAACATGACCCAGGACCTGTGGTTGTCGTTGAGCGTGGCCGAGCAGGAAGACTTTATCGACGAGCTGGATTCGAAGATCCGTCTCTACGAAACCTTCCACAATGACGTGGCCAACTGGGTCCGTTTTGGCGATGCCGAGCCGGGTGATGCGTTGTACCGCGTGCCGTTGTCGACATTGCCGTGATGCTGAACCTGAACGCGGTGCACAAGAGCCGGGGCGTCGGTAGCCAGCGCTATAGCCTGGTGATCCCGGCGCTGGCGCTGCGTGCGGGTGAGCAACTGGCGATTGTCGGGCCCAGCGGTTGCGGCAAAAGCACCTTGCTGGACCTGCTGGCGCTGGTGTTGGCGCCGGACCAGGTCGGGCAGTTCGAATTCCATCAGCACGACATTGCCGGGCTATGGCGCGGTGATCAGCAATCTACCTTGGCCGCGCTGCGTAGCCAGCATCTGGGGTATGTGCTGCAAACCGGTGGCCTGCTGGGTTTTCTCGATGTGCGCGGCAATATCGCCTTGTCCCGGCAACTGCTGGGCTTGAAGGACGATGGCAGCGTGGTGCGCCTGGCCGAACAGTTGGAGATCAGCGATCAGTTGGCCAAGAAGCCGGCGGCGCTCTCGGTGGGCCAGCGCCAGCGCGTCAGCTGTGCCCGTGCCTTGGCCCATGCACCGCACCTGGTGCTGGCGGACGAACCGACGGCGTCCCTCGACCCCTTGAATGCCGAGCGCGTGATGCAAGCGCTGCTGGCCCAGGCGCGCGAACACCGTGCCGCCTGTGTGATCGCCACCCATGACGAAGCCCTGGCCCGCGCCAGTGGCTTGCAGGTGCGGCGCATCAGTTGCCGTCGCGACACCGACGGCGGTGTGACGGCGACCCTTGGGGAGGCATGCTGATGCGCCTCGGTCTGGTGACGTCGCTGGCCTGGCAGGATTATCGCAACGATGCCTGGCTGTCCGCCTGCTCGGTGCTCGCGCTGGTGGCGGTGATCGCACCGTTGCTGGTGTTATTCGGCCTGAAATTTGGACTGGTTAGCAGTTTGACCGAACGTTTGGAGACCGACCCCGCCACCCGTGAAATTATTCCGTTAGGCGGTGGTCGATTCAGCAGCGCATTCATCGAGCAGCTCGGCCAGCGCAGTGATGTGGCGTTTGCGTTGCCGCGTACGCGGCAGATTGCGGCGACCGCGCAGGTGGGCACGCTGGTGCTGGAGATGCTGCCGACCGCGTCGGGTGATCCGTTGCTCGCCGGCCTGCCGGTGCCACAGGGCCTGGACCAGATCGTGCTGAGCCACACTGCCGCCGAGAAGCTTGCGGCGCGGCCTGGGGATTGGCTGGAAACCAGCTTTGCACGGCAAGTGGCGGGACGCGTGGAAGCCCAGCGCACACGCTTGCAGGTGCTGGCGGTACTGCCGTTGGAAGCGTTTGCCCGTGACGGCTTGTTTGCCGATCTGAAAGTGCTGGAAGCGGCGGAAGATTACCGCGACGGTCGCGCAGTGCCGGCGTTGGGATGGAGTGGTGAGGTGGAGGGGACGAATGAGCAGCGGGTCTACCCGGCGTTTCGCTTATACGCGCGCACCCTCACCGACGTGGAGCCGCTGCGGGTGTACTTCGCGGCGCAGAATTTACTGGTGTCGACCCAGGCACAGACCATCGCGCAGGTGCAGTCGTTGAGCCGCAACCTGTCGATCGTGTTCTGGGTGATCTGCGGGTTGGCGTTGGCGGGGGCGTTTGCGGCGATATTTGCCGGGGCCCTGGCCGCCGTGGCACGCAAGCGGCGGGAATTGTCGGTGCTGCGCCTGCTGGGGTTTTCCACGGGCGGGCTGCTGTTATTCGTGGTGGTGCAGGCGTTGTATAGCGCAGGCTTTGCTGCCGTACTCAGTGCCGGGCTGTATGGCCTGGCCGAGGCAGCGTTGAATCAGTTATTTGTGCAGGTGCCGGGCGAACACGCCAGTCACCTGCTGGCGCGCCATTACGGCCTGGCCCTGGCTGCTGTGCTCGGCGTCAGCGCCGTGGCGGCGGCCTGTGGCGGTTGGCGAGTGGCGCGGATCCAGGCTTCTGAAGGAATCAGAGATGTATAAGTTACTGGGCGCCTGTGTGGCGCTGACCCTGGCCTCGATGGCCTGGGCCGATGAGGCGAGTGACAAACTCGATAACCCCAAGCCGCTGGAAGGCGACGTCAGCCTGCCGCTGCCGTGCGAAGGCAACATGGTGTTCCGCTATGCCTATGTGCTGGCCCAGGGCACCCTGGATGACCGCGAAATCAGCCTCGGCTACCCCTTTGCCGAAGGCGAGGCGGGTTATCAGCAGTCATTTATTTCCGGCTACCGTCGCGACTTCATCAACGGCCAGTTCACCCTCAAGGACCTGCCCAAAGACTGGAGCAAGGTCATCGCGCCGTTGATGCCGAAGACCGACGCCAAGACCCCGCTCAAGCCGATGCTGTACTTCATCGGCAAGTACGAAGTGACCGCACGCCAGTACGCCCAGGTGATGTCCCAGGCGCAGTCGTTGGCCAGTGGTGAACCCGCGCCTGCGTGCGACGCACCTACTGGCATGGCCGGGCGCTTGCCCAAGGTCAAGCTGTCGCGGTTTGAAGCCGAGCGCTTCTCGGCGGTGTACAGCGCCTGGTTGATGAAATACCACCGTGAGTTGCTGCCGGTCAGTGGTCGCGGTTCTTCGGCGGATGACGGTGGCCTCGGTTTTGTGCGCCTGCCCACCGAAGTGGAGTGGGAATTCGCCGCACGCGGTGGCCATGCCGTGAGTCGCCAAGACCTGGAAGGGCGCCTGTTCCCCCGCCGCGTCGAAGGCAGTGACAGCGACGGCCCGCTCGGCGATTACGCCGTGTTCAACCAGGTGGCTGGCGGCACCGGCCAGGCCGCACGCCTGATGCCCATCGGCACCAAATTACCCAACCCGATCGGCCTGTTCGATGTGATCGGCAACGCCGCAGAAATGGTCCAAGAGTCTTTTCAACTGGTGCACGCCGGGCGTCGCCAGGGCACTTATGGCGGCTTTGTGGTCAAGGGTGGCAACTACCTGGAAGGCGAGGGCACGCTGTTCACCGGCATGCGCCGTGAGTACCCGCTGTTCGCCGCCGACGGCACCGAGCAAAGCAACGAGACCACCGGTTTCCGCGTAGCGATTGGCGCGCTGTCGGCACCGCGCTCGCGCTATAAGGAGCTGTTCGCGCAGTGGCAGAAAGAGGGCCGCCTGGCCTCGCTGACCGACGCCATTGACGACGCCCAGGACCCGACCAAGCGCCTGGACAGCATCATCGCCGCCAGCGCCGACCCCAAGCTGCAAGCCGAGCTGGGGCTGGTCAACGAAGAGCTCAAGCGCAATGTCTCGCTGATCGCCCAGCAACGCGAAGAAGCCGCGGGCAACCTGATTCAGTCGGCCGCCCTGGTGGCCGAGACCATCGCCAACTACAACATCCGCCTGGCCAACCTGCAGAAGAGTCGCCAGCAGGCCCTGGACAACAAGGACGAGGCCAGCGCGCAACTGTTTGAGATGGCCATCACCAATGGCCGCAGCGCGCTCGATGGCGCCGTGGCGATCTATATCGACAACCTGGCCACCGGCACGCGCTATACCGATGCGGTGATCCAGGCGCAGTTTCAACGGATCAAGGAAGAGTTGGATCGCAAGCCAGTGCTCGGCAAGAGCCTGGTGACGCGCGCAACACTGTTCGTTCGCCATGTTGGCAACTACCGCAAACAACAGCGGGCCGACCCGGCAACGATCTTGAAGGAATTGCTCGCAGCGAGCGGTCAGCGATGATCGCTGGCTGTATGGCGAGCTTGGAAGGGACTCAGGCGGCGGTGGGCCGTGCTGGGCAAGTCAAACTTAAAAGAGAACACACCTATGCTTTTTTCCCGTAAGGCGGTTTCCAAGCGTCACTTGCTGCTGATCGCAGCTGGTTTCAGCACCGTGTTGACCGGTTGCGCCACGTCGCCGGCCTCCAAGGTCGCGTCGAGCACCAAGGTCGAGTATTACCCGAACTGCTACGAGCCGGTGCAGCACCTGCGTGCGACTGACTCGGACATGACCAAGTCAGTCGTCACCGGCGCAGCCATCGGCGCGGCCGGCGGTGCACTGCTGGGCGCCCTGACCGGCGACTCCGACAAGCGCGGCCGTAACGCCGCCATCGGTGCAGCGGGCGGCGCCCTGGCCGGCGGCGCGGCGGGTTACTACACCGAGCGCCAGAAGCAGATCAGCGATGACAACCAGCGCATTGCGTCCTACTCCACCGACTTCAACAAAAGCGCGTCCGACATCGACCGCAGCACCGCGTACGCCAAAGCGTCGCAACAGTGCTACCAGAGCGCGTTCACCAAGCTGGTGGCCGACCGCAAGGCCAAGACCGTCAACGACACCGAAGGCCGCAAGCGCCTGGCAGAAATCGTCGCGGGCCTCAAAGAGTCCAATGACCTGATCGTTGCGGTCAACGGCAAGGCCAGCGAAGACCTGAACAACTACACCCAGGCCTACGAGAAAGACCTGCAGCAAGTGGGCGTGCAGCGTAACGACGTGGTGACCGTGGCGACCGCCGATACGGCTCCTGTGGTCGCTCCGGCCAAGGGCAAGAAGCCGGTCAAGGCTGCGAAAAAGCAGGCTCTGCCAGTCGTGCCGAAAGAAGCTGTCACCACCGAGAAGAGCATCCAGACCGTGCAGGCCAAGCAAGCTGAAAGCAAGCAGGTCGCCAGCGCCGGCAAGGCTCAGCTCGAAGGCAGCTGCCGCGATCCGAACCTGGCCGACTGGGCACCGGTACCTTGCCCTAACGTTTAAGTAACATGCTGCTATAAGCGTCAAACGCCAGCCGATCTTCCGCTAATGCGCTAGATCGGTGGCGTTCTTTTAGCAAATCGTTAAACTGCTGCGGCCACTCAATAATTACACCGAGGCCGTGTGCATGAAATTTCGTCTTCTCCTGTGGGTGCTTGGCCTGATGATGGGCAAAGCCAGCCGCACCAATCCCGCCTTCCAGCAGCAACTGGGTGACAAAGACCTGGCCTTCCAGCTGCAGACCCTCGACGGCAAGGTTGCCCGTCACTTCATCGTCAAAGACCAGCGCATCACCAGCCGTTCGGGTGTTCACCCGTCGCCGGCGTTCGCCATCGCCTTTAAAGATGCGGCCTACGGCTTCGCCACGATGCAGGCGAAGAACAAGCAATTGGCGTTCATGACGGGAATTCAGGACAAGTCGATCCAGATCAAGGGCAACCCGGCGCTGGTGATCTGGTTCCAGGGGTTAACCAAGTATTTGAAGCCGAAGAAAAAGAAGGGTTGAATTCATCGCCGGCAAGCCGGCTCCTAAACAAACTCTGTAGGCGCCGGCTTGCCGGCGATGGCGATGTAACAGGTGGTAGGTTAGCCCTGGCTGAACTGGGACGCCAACTCGCGCAACAGCACTTCAGCATCCAGCACTTTGCCCACCACTTCCTCAGCCTTGTCACGGCTCAAGCCCAGACGCTCAAGCAGCGCATCCGGAATCGCCTCATCCGGCCCGGAGCCAATACCACGGCTGCGCAACAAGCGTACCGCCAGACACACCAGGTTCGGGTATTCAGCGTACTGACCATCGTAGGTCGGATCGTGCTGGAAGCGCAGGGCAGTGGACAGTTCATCCGGCATGTCCCAGTAGCGCATCAGCCACGCACCGATTTGCTCGCGGCTGATGCCCAGCAGGTGTTGCTCGACATAGCTGTGGCACAGGTGCGGGTTGACCTCCAGGTGGCGGCAGATCAGCGAGAAGTGCGGCGGGAACACATGGGCCAGCAGCAGGTAGCCGAAGTTGTGCAGCAGGCCCGCCAGGTAGGTCAGGCCGGCTTCCGGGCGCTGGGCGCGGGGCATGGCGCGGGTCAGGCCCTCGATCACGGCGGCGGTGTAGATCGACTGGTGCCAATACGGTGTGGACTGGTGTGGATGGTCCTTGGGCAGGCTCAGGGTCTTGCCCAGGGCCAGGCCCAGCGCCAGGTTGATCACCAGGTCAAAGCCCAGCACCCGCACGATGGCGTCTTCCACTGAACGAATCTTGCCCGGCGAGGCATAGTACGGCGATGCGGCCCAGCTCACGACTTGGGCGGCCAGGGCCGGGTCGGTCTCGACCACGCCAGTGATGTCATCAATGGTGGCGTTCGGGTCGACACGCAGTTTGATGATCTTCTGTGCGGTGTCCGCCAGCGGTGGAATCTCGATGGTCGCTTCCAGGCGTTGCTGGATGCGGCGGGCGGTGAACGCCTGCATCGCCTGGGTGATTTCCTCGCGGTCATCATTGGGGCGGTCGAGGTTGGGGCGAATGTTGCTCAGCGGCTCGCCAAAGTGGCCGGCGCTGGCCTTGGTGAGCAGGGTCTTGAAGGCGTCGGTGGCGATTTCCAGCAGCAAACCGGCTTCACCCGAATGCACCAGCAGGCTCGGTTCATCCAGCAGGCTGCCTTCGTACAGGCACGGCGAGCTGGTGAGAGGCGGTAGGCCCGGCAGCAGGCTCAGGTCATGTTTGCCCAGCATGCGTTCGACGCGATCCGGCGACACCGCGGTGAGGCGGCGACCGGTGAGTTCGGCGAGGCGGTTGAGGTCGAGCAACTGATTCTGCGGGAACAGCACCATCAGTGCGCCCACCGCGTCTTCCAGCAATACCGCTTGGACCTTTTGCGCAGGATTCAGGCCCGGTAGATCGGCGACTTCCGTGTAGGGGATGGCGAGTTTTGCGAGCAGAGCCCGAATGACCGGCGGGGCGGTCAGTGGGGCTGTGGCGAGGGCAACTTCTGACATGGCCTGATCCAATTTCTTACAGTCAACGAAGTATAACCAGCTTGATACAACTGTTGGTCGCTTAAGTGCGTCAGGCGTCACACTTGGCCGTATTGCTGTCCGTGCCTGAGCCAGCGATTGAGCAGCGGGCTGACGTGGTCCGGCCAGCGCTCCAGCAAAGCCTGCGCCGCATCGCGCACGGCTGGCAGCAGATCGGCGTCGCGCATCAGGTCGGCGACCTTGAATTGCAGCAGGCCGGTCTGGCGGGTGCCGAGCATTTCGCCGGGGCCGCGCAGTTCGAGGTCTTTTTCGGCGATGACAAAACCGTCGTTGGTTTCGCGCATGATGCCCAGGCGCTGGCGGCCGATCTGCGACAGTGGCGGGTGGTAGAGCAGCACGCAATGGCTGGCGGCGCTGCCTCGGCCAACACGCCCGCGCAACTGGTGCAACTGCGCCAGGCCGAGGCGCTCGGGGTTTTCAATGATCATCAGGCTGGCATTGGGCACGTCCACACCGACCTCGATCACGGTAGTGGCCACCAGCAGTTGCAGGTTGCCGGCCTTGAATTCGGCCATCACCGCAGCTTTTTCAGCGGGCTTCATGCGCCCGTGGATCAGGCCGACCTTGAGTTCACCGAGGGCGCTAGTGAGGTCCTCAAATGTCGTCTCGGCGGCCTGGCAGGTCAGCTCTTCGGACTCTTCGATCAGCGTGCACACCCAGTACGCCTGGCGGCCTTCGGCGCAGGCGCCACGTACGCGTTCGATCACTTCGACACGCCGGGTGTCGGTGACCAGTACGGTGTTGACCGGGGTACGGCCGGGCGGCAGTTCGTCGAGGATCGAGGTGTCGAGGTCGGCGTAGGCGCTCATGGCCAGGGTGCGCGGGATCGGCGTGGCGGTCATGATCAACTGATGCGGGTTCATCCGCCCGCCCACGCCTTTCTGGCGCAGGGCCAGGCGCTGTTGCACGCCGAAACGGTGCTGCTCGTCGATGATCACCAGGGCCAGGTTCTTGAACCGCACTTCGTCCTGGAACAGCGCGTGGGTGCCGACCACCATCGGCGCGCCGCCGGCGATCTGCTCCAGTGCGGCTGTGCGATTCTTGCCCTTGAGCTTGCCGGCCAGCCACGCCACTTCCAGGCCCAGCGGTTCGAGCCAACGCTTGAAGGTGATGAAGTGCTGCTCGGCGAGGATTTCGGTGGGCGCCATCAGCGCCACCTGGTAACCGGCTTCGAGGGCTTGCAGGGCGGCGAGGGCGGCGACCACGGTCTTGCCCGCGCCCACGTCGCCCTGGATCAGCCGCAGCATGGGCTCTTGCTGGCTGAGGTCGTAGGCGATTTCATTGCCGACGCGTTGCTGGGCGCCGGTCGGCGCAAAGCCCAGGTTGGCCAGGTATTGGGCAGGCAAGCGCGTGGCCTTGGGCATCGCTGGCGCGCGCAGCGAGCGCATGCTTTCGCGCAGGCGTTGCTGGGACAGCTGGTGGGTCAGCAGCTCTTCAAAGGCCAGGCGGTGCTGGGCCCAGTGATGACCGAGGGCCAGTTCGTCGACATCGGCATCGGCGGGTGGGTGATGCAGGTAGCGAATCGCATCGTCCAGCGGCGCCAGTTGATAGTCGCGGGCGAGTTCCTGGGGCAGCCAATCAGGCAGGCTTTTCGGGCCGAGCATGGTCAACGTCTGCATGCACAGTTGGCGCAGGCGTTGCTGGGTCAGGCCTTCGGTGAGCGGGTAGATCGGCGTGAGCGTGGTGTCGACCGGCGGCGGTTCGTCACCGGTAATGGCGCGGTATTCCGGGTGATAGATCTCAAGGCCGGATGCGCCGGGTCGCGCTTCGCCGTAGCAGCGCACGCGGGTGCCGCGCTTGAGGCCTTCCTTCTGCGCGTTGCTGAAATGGTAGAAGCGCAGGCTCAGGCCACCGGTGCCGTCCTGCAGGCGTACCACCAGGCTGCGGCGCTTGCCCATGACCACGTCGGCACCGCTGACGGTGCCTTCGACCACCGCATCCTGGCCTGGACGCAACTGGCCGATGGGCACCACGCGGGTGCGGTCCTGATAGCGCAGGGGCAAGTGGAACAACACGTCCTGGAGGTTCTCCAGGCCCACCTTGGCCAGCTTCTCGGCCATGGCTTCACCGACACCCTTGAGTGCCGTCACCGACACCTGCGACAGCTCAGTCATACCCTTGCTTAGCTCGCGGCAGGCGGCTTGGCCACCGAACACAGGCGGATCGAGTCAGCGAGGATCTCAATGGCCTTGGGCCGTGGAAAGCTGGCGCGCCAGGCGATCGCCACGGTGCGGAACGGCACCGGCGGCGTGAGCGGGCGTACTTCGATCACGCCGGGGGCGTAGTGATGGCTGTCTACTGCCGACAGCGGCAGGATCGAGATGCCCAGGCCGGAAGCGACCATGTGGCGAATGGTTTCCAGGGAGCTGGACTCCACGGTGGTGTGCTTGGCGCCGTCGTTGCCCTTGGTCAGGGTCGGGCAGGCTTCGAGCACCTGGTCGCGGAAGCAGTGACCTTCGCCGAGCAGCAGCAGGCTCTTATCGTTGAGCAGGCCGGCGTCGATGGTGTCTTTTTGCGTCCACGGGTGGGAGGCCGGCATCAGCACGTAGAACGGCTCGTCGTAGAGCGGCAGGGTCAGTACGTCGGCCTCATTGAACGGCAGGGCAATGATGATCGCGTCCAGCTCGCCGTTGCGCAGTTTGTCGCGCAGCACGTGAGTGAAGTTCTCTTCGATATACAGCGGCATCTGCGGCGCGACGCGGTGCAGTTGCGGGATCAGGTGCGGGAACAGGTACGGGCCGACGGTGTAGATGGCGCCGACTTTAAGCGGTGCGGTCAGCTGGTTCTTGCCGGCCTGGGCCAGTTCGCGAATGCTCTGCGCTTGCTCCAGTACCTTTTGGGCCTGGGCAACAATACCTTCGCCCACAGGCGTCAGGCGCACGGCGCTCTTGCTGCGCTCGAAAATCAGCACACCGAGTTCGTCTTCAAGCTTTTTCACGCCCACCGACAGCGTCGGCTGGCTGACGTGGCAACGCTCGGCCGCGTGGCCGAAGTGCTGCTCTTGGGCGAGGGTAACGATGTAGCGTAATTCTGTAAGAGTCATAGCGGGCGTCCATGAGGTTGCGGGCCAAGCATACCGGCTGCAATCGATAGACGCACGTTATCAGAACTTTGGTGGGGATTGAGCGGGGAGTTACGCAGATTTTGCTGAAGGTGGTGAGGGTTGCCCCTCACCACCTTCATTTTCAGCGACGACGCTTCTCGATGTTGTACACGAACGGTGCAACGATCTCGATGCTGCCACCCTTGAGCATGTCCGCTGGCGGTTTTGGCAGCGGCTGGGCACGACGGATCATGTCCAGTGTGGCGCGGTCCAGGTCGGCGTTGCCGGAGCGGCCCACCAACTCGTAGGACAGCACATTGCCGTCGGCATCCACCACGAACTTCAGGCGGTTCAGGCCCTCCTTGCCACGGGCCTGGGCACCTGGCGGGTACTTCTTGTACTTCTGCAAGTGGGCCAGCAGGGTGCCTTCCCAGGATGCCTTGGCAGCGATCTGTTGCGGCGAAGGGCCTGGTACAGGTTGGGCCGATTTCTCAGCCGGTGCCTGGGTCGGCGGAGCGTCGCTCGGCGGATCCTCGGAGGGTTTCTCCTTGGGCGGCTCGATCTTCTTCTCCACAGGCTTCGGCGGCTGCGGTTTAGGCTTGGGCTTGACCGGCTTGGGCACCTGGATCGTCGGCTTGGGTGCCTCGGCCAGTTTCGGCAGGGGCAGCTCTTCCACCGGTGCAGGCGGTTGCGGCGGCGTTACCACCTTGGGCGGCGCTGGCTGCGGCGGGGCTGGCATCGGTGCCAGGTCGATGACCATGGCAGCCGGTGGCAATTGCACCGTGCGCGGCGCGGACCAATGAAGCGCGATAGCGATCGCGACGGCATGCACGCCCAGTACGACGGCGAGGCTGGTGCCATAACGCGTCAGTTTGTGGCGCGTCGTGATCATTTCTTGGCTGCCGTCTCAAGTCCGACCAGGCCTACCTTGAGGTAGCCGGCTGCCCGCAGGGCATCCATCACGCTCATCAGGTCGCCGTAGTCCACGCCCTTGTCAGCCTGGAAGAAGATCGTCGTGTCTTTCTTGCCTTGGGTCTTGGCGTCGAGCACCGGGCCCAGGGTTTCAGCCTTGACTTCTTCTTCGCCCAGGAACAGACGTTGGTCCGCCTTGACGCTGAGGAAGATCGGTTTCTCTGGCCGTGGCGCAGGTTTGGCGCTGGACGCGGGCAGGTCAACCTTAATGTCCACGGTCGCCAACGGTGCCGCCACCATGAAGATGATCAGCAGCACCAGCATCACGTCGATAAACGGCGTGACGTTGATTTCGTGGTTCTCGACGAGTTCGTCGTCGCCTTGATTCAAATGCAGGCCCATGGCCGATTACCCCACTTTCACCATGTGCGGTTGCGAGCTGCGCTCGGTAGGCAGGTGATCGAGGTCGCGGCTGACCAGCAGCAGGACTTCCGCCGACGCGTCCGATACCTGAGCCTTGTAGCCGGCAATCGAACGGGCGAAGACGTTGTAGATCACTACCGCAGGAATCGCTGCAACCAGGCCCAGGGCAGTCGCCAGCAGGGCCTCTGCGATGCCTGGGGCAACGACGGCGAGGTTGGTGGTCTGGGTTTTGGCGATGCCGATGAAGCTGTTCATGATGCCCCACACGGTACCGAACAGGCCGACGAAGGGCGCGGTGGAACCAATGGTCGCCAGCACGCCGGTGCCGCTGCTCATGTTACGACCGCAGGCCGCTACCAGGCGCTCCAGGCGGAAGGCCACACGTTCCTTGATGCCTTCTTTTTCGCGGGTGTTGGCCGACAGGCGCATTTCTTCCAGCGCGTCGTGCACCAGGGTGTTGGCCAGGGTGCCTTTCTTGGTCGCGCTTTCGCTGGCTTCCTTGAGGGTGGTGGCCTTTTTCAGGTGGACGATTTCAGTGCGCAGACGACGTTTGGCGCCCAGCAGCTCGAAGCCTTTGGCGATCCAGATGGTCCAAGTGATGATCGAGGCGATGGCCAGGCCGATCATGACCGCTTTAACCACCACGTCAGCGTTCTGGTACATGCCCCACGGCGACAGGTCGTGGGCCATGCCCAGGGTGTTGTCTTCTTCCAGCACCACGCCAGTGTCGTCAGCGGCGGCAGGGTCAGCAGCCTGGGCCGGGTCGGTGGCAGCGGGCGCTGCGCTTGGTGCTGCCGGTGCCGCGGCATTGTGCTCGGCGGCAGCCGGGGTGGCTGGCGCGGTGGCGTCAGCGAAGGCAGCGGTCGGTGCCAGCAGTACGCTGAACAGCAGCGCAGCAATCGCACGCCAGGCGCGGGATGGGCTGTGAAGCTTGGTTGGCGAAGCGGGGGTTGTATTACGTGTCATGCTGGCCGGACCTAAGTAAAAAAATGAGTGATCGTCCTTCCAGACCCTGAGGTCGAGGACAAATGGGCGGTTATTATTGCAAGTAATTCTTGTTAACTAAAGTAATACAGTTACTTTATTTGCCCTTTTTCTGGCCGTCGGTCACTCGCGAGGGCTAACCTAGACCTTTCAGTACGGAGTTTTGTGATGTCTGCGCCTTCTGTTGTGATTGCCGGTTGTGGCGACGTGGGTAGTCGGCTGGCCAGCCAGTTGCTGGCCTCGGAATGGGAGGTCCATGGCCTGCGCCGCGATATTTCGCGGCTCCCCGAGGGGGTGATCGGCATCGCCGGCGACCTGTTCAAGAAAGATTGCCCTGACACCTGGCCGATCGGCGGGGTGGATTACCTGGTGTACTGCGCGGCTGCGACGGACCACGACGAAGCCGGCTATCGCGCCGCCTACGTACAAGGGCTCAAGCATGTGCTGGAGTGGCTGGGCGACTACGGCCAGACGCCCAAGCACCTGCTGTTTGTATCGAGCAGCAGTGTCTACGGGCAACAGAACGGCGAGTGGGTCGATGAAACGTCGCAGACTCAGGCGAAGGGATATTCCGGGCAAGTCATGCTGGAGGCTGAGCAAGTGGCGCTCAACAGCGGCATCCCGGCCAGCATTGTCCGCCTGACCGGTATTTACGGCCCCGGCCGCGAATGGCTGCTGACCCAGGTGCGCCAAGGTTATCGCGTGGCAACCGACCCACCTTTATATGGCAACCGCATTCACGCGGACGACGCAGCGGGTCTGCTGGCATTTTTGTTGCGGCATGTAGAAAAGGGCGGCTCGCTGGACACGATCTACATCGGCGTCGACAACGCGCCTGCGCCACTGGCGGAGGTGGTGGGCTGGTTACGCGAGTACCTGGGTGTGACCGAGTGGGCCGATGATGCGAGTGTTCGGCGCGCTGGCAGCAAGCAATGCAGCAATGCGCGAATCAAAGCGTTGGGTTGGGTGCCGACTTACCCGACTTACCGCGAAGGCTACGCGGCGATCCTGAAAGGCTGAAATGCGCTGAAAATGTGGGAGCGGGCTTGCTCGCGAAAGCGCTGTGTCAGTCACTGAATGTGCTTCTGATAAACCGCTTTCGCGAGCAAGCCCGCTCCCACATTTGGATACGCGTTAGGCTGCTTATTGCTTTTCAAGCAGCCATTGGCGTGGACCTGGCGTGAACGAGGGGACTTCATCCGCCTGTGCGGTATTGATCGCCTGGAAGATCTCCAGCTGTTTGCCCTTGCGGGTAAAGATCCACGGGTTGCCCTGGCCATTGAGTTGCAGCCAGATGCTGTCGTAGCCGCCGCTCATGGACGCGCAATCGCCCGCCAGGCACAGCGAGTACTGATCGACATTGGGCAAGCCGGCGACCTTGCCATTAGCCTGGAACTGCACGATGGCGCCGCTGCCGAAGCCGTCGGCGATTTTCCAGTCGCCGCCCATGTAGGCCGCGTACAGCGCACGTTCGAAGTTGGCGCCGATGGGCGCACCGTCCGGCGCGGGTTCTTTGGCGCGGGCAAACAGCTGTTCAGGCTCGTTGTCGTTGGCCACTTGCAACAGTTGCTTGCCTTTGCGCTTGAGTTCGGTGGCGGAGCTGCCGTAGAAGTCCACACTCCAGGCGCCGGACTTTTCTCCCAGCAACTTGCCTTCCGCTACTTCAAAACCGTTGTAGTAGCGGGCTTGCGAGGCCTTGGTGTTGACCTCCCATTCGAGGTTCGGGCCGAAGCTCTGCAAGGCTTCACGCAAAGGGCCGCCTTTGGCTGCCGCATCAATGGCGACCTGGTTGATCCAGGTGCCGCTCACATCCAGGTCGGCGGGGTTGCTGGCACAGCCGCCGAGCAACAGGGCGAGCATTGATGAGGCTACAAGCGCTTTGCGCATCATGAAATCCTTCTGAAACGAAGTCGGCGCAGCCTGTGGGGGGCTGCGCCGGGTGTTTTACTCGATGACCAGAATCGCGTCCATCTCTACCTGCGCACCCTTTGGCAGGGCAGCAACGCCGATGGCGGCGCGAGCTGGGTAAGGCTGTTCGAAGTACTTGCCCATGATCTCGTTGACCTTGGCGAAGTGGCTCAGGTCGGTGAGGAAGATGTTGAGCTTGACGATGTCCTTGAACGAGCCGCCAGCAGCTTCGGCCACCGACTTGAGGTTCTCGAAGACCTGTACGGTCTGTGCTTCAAAGCCTTCCACCAGTTCCATGGTCTTTGGGTCCAGCGGGATCTGGCCGGACATGTAGACGGTGTTGCCTGCCTTGATCGCCTGGGAGTAAGTGCCAATGGCGGCCGGGGCTTTATCGCTGGTGATAACAGTCTTGGTCATGAATGACTCCTTGTAATGTGGCTTAGGCGCGCATGCGAGTGATGCGGATCACACCCGTCAAGGCACGCAGTTTCTTGATCACGCGGGCCAGGTGCACGCGGTCGTGGACGCTGACCACCAGCTGGACCACGCTGATGCGACCATCGCGTTCGTCCATGCTGATCTTCTCGATATTGCCGTCGGCCGCGTTGACGCTGCTGGCGAGCAGGGCGATCAGGCCGCGCTGGTGTTCCAGCTCCACCCGCAACTCGACGTTGAATTCGCCGGTGACATCCTTGGCCCACGAGAGCTGGATGCATTTTTCGGGGTTGTGGCGGATTTCGGTGATGTTGCGGCAGTTGTCCAGGTGCACCACCATGCCTTTGCCCGCCGACAAATGGCCGACAATCGGGTCGCCCGGGATTGGCGTACAGCACTTGGCGTAGCTGAGTACCAGGCCCTCGGTGCCGCGAATCGCCAGCGGACCTTCGGGGCTTGGCAATTGTTCGCCTTCGCCGAGCAGGCGGCGGGCGACCACGTAGGCCATGCGGTTGCCCAGGCCGATATCTTCCAGCAGGTCTTCGATGGTTTCCTGGCGATACTCGTGGAGCATCGCTTGCACGCGCTCTGTAGGAATCTTGTCGAGGGCACTGTCGAAACCGTTGAGCACCTTGTTCAGCAGGCGTTCGCCCAGGCTGATGGACTCGGAACGACGCTGCAGTTTCAGTGCGTGACGAATGTGCGTGCGCGCCTTGCCGGTGACCACGAAGTTGAGCCAGGCCGGGTTCGGGCGTGCGCCCGGTGCACTGACGATCTCGACCGTGGAGCCGCTTTGCAGTGGTTCGGACAGCGGCGCGAGACGACGATTGATCCGACAGGCGATGCAGCTGTTGCCCACATCGGTGTGCACGGCGTAGGCGAAGTCGACCGCCGTGGAGCCTTTGGGCAGCTCCATGATCCGGCCTTTGGGCGTGAACACGTAGACCTCGTCCGGAAACAGGTCGATCTTCACGCTTTCGATGAATTCCAGGGAGTTGCCGGCCCGTTGCTGCATTTCCAGCACGCCCTTGACCCACTGGCGGGCGCGGGCATGGGTGCCTTTGGGCTGCTCGTCGCCGCTGGATTTATACAGCCAATGGGCGGCGATGCCGTTGTTGGCCATCTCTTCCATTTCGCGGGTGCGAATCTGGATCTCGATCGGCACCCCGTGCATGCCGAACAGCGTGGTATGCAGCGACTGGTAGCCGTTGGCCTTGGGGATCGCGATGTAATCCTTGAAACGGCCTGGCAGGGGTTTGTACAAATTATGTACAGCGCCCAGCACGCGGTAGCAGGTGTCGACCTTGTCGACGATGATCCGGAATGCATACACATCCATGATCTCGTTGAAGGCCCGGCGCTTGCCGCGCATCTTCTTGTAGATGCCGTAGATGTGTTTCTGCCGGCCGCTGACCTCGCCCTCGATCTCATCGATCGCCAGGCAATGGCTCAGGGACTCTTCGATCTTGTTGACGATTTCCTTGCGGTTGCCACGGGCGCGCTTGACCGCCTGGTAGATGCGCGCCGAACGCATCGGATGCATGGCTTTGAAGCCGAGGTCTTCGAATTCGATACGAATGGCGTGCATGCCCAGCCGGTTGGCGATGGGCGCGTAGATTTCCAGGGTTTCCTTGGCGATGCGTCGGCGTTTTTCGCCGGACAGCACCTCCAGCGTGCGCATGTTGTGCAGCCGGTCGGCCAGCTTGACCAGGATCACGCGAATGTCGCGTGCCATGGCCATGGCCATTTTCTGGAAGTTTTCCGCCTGGGCTTCGGCCTTGGTCTCGAAGTTCATCTGGGTCAGTTTGCTGACCCCGTCGACCAGTTCGGCCACGGTTTCGCCAAATTGCGCGCTGAGCGCTTCCTTGGCAATACCGGTGTCTTCGATCACGTCATGCAGCATCGCGGCCATCAGGCTCTGATGGTCCATGTGCATGTCGGCCAGGATATTTGCCACCGCAAGAGGATGGGTGACATACGCCTCGCCACTGCGGCGGCGTTGGCCGTCGTGGGCTTGTTCGGCGTAGAAATACGCTCGGCGGACCAGGTTGACCTGGTCTGGGCCGAGGTAGGTCGATAAGCGATCGGCGAGGGCGTCTATGCTCGGCAAAGGAAGAACTCCTGCCGTTGGCTGTGACCCCGCGCCGTGCTACGTCGACCAGGCATAGGCTTAGACGGCCTCGTTGGACTCGTCCTCGAACGCTGCAAACAGCGGTTCGTCTTCAACGATTTCGGCGTTGGCGATGAACTCGTAGCTCATCAGGCCTTCAGCGATTTCACGCAGGGCTACAACGGTAGGCTTGTCGTTTTCCCACTGGACCAGGGGCTCTTTGCCGCCAGTGGCCAGTTGACGGGCACGCTTGGTAGAGAGCATGACCAGCTCAAAGCGGTTATCCACGTGTTCTAGGCAGTCTTCAACGGTTACGCGGGCCATGGTATTCCTCGGAGCGAATGCAAGATGCGCGCTGCCCGGTTGGGCGAGCGGACTCAACAGTTTAAAAAATCACCAGCGTTTAGGGAAGCGCTGATTTCTCGCAGGCCCTCGCAAAACCGCTACAAGTGCCAATGTAAAGCCCTTGCAGCCGTTTTGGGAAGAGCCAATCAACCGAGCAGTTCGGCCAGTAATTTGCCGAAACGCTGTTGCTGACGCTTTTGCTGGAGCTGGTTGGTGCGGAAAATCGCCTTCAAATCGTCCAGCGCGTGGGCAAAATCGTCATTGATGATCAGGTAGTCGTAGTCGACGTAGTGGCTCATTTCGCTGACGGCTTCACGCATGCGGCCTTCGATGATCTCGTCGCTGTCCTGGCCGCGATTGGTCAGGCGCTGGTGCAACGCCTCCAGCGACGGCGGCAAGATGAAGATCGAACGCGCCTTGGGCATCAACTGGCGCACTTGCTCGGCGCCCTGCCAGTCGATTTCCAGAATGAGGTCGTGGCCTTCGTCCAGGGTTTGCTGCAAGTGGCTCTGCGACGTGCCGTAGAGGTTGCCGAACACTTCGGCGCGCTCCAGGAAGTCGCCGTGTTCGATCATCTTGACGAACTCGGTGCGCTCGACGAAGTGGTAGTGCACGCCGTTCACCTCGCCCGGACGCATGGCGCGGGTGGTGTGGGAGACCGAGATGCGGATCTGCTCGTCAGCGTCGGTCAAGGCCTTGACCAGGCTGCTCTTGCCCGCGCCCGAAGGGGCGGAAATGATGTAAAGGGTGCCGGTGCTGTGGGTCATGGGGGTTGCCTTACTCAATATTCTGTACTTGTTCGCGCATCTGCTCGATCAACACCTTGAGGTTGACCGCAGCCGTGGTGCTGCGCGGATCGAACGCCTTGGAGCCCAGTGTATTGGCTTCGCGGTTGAGTTCCTGCATCAGGAAGTCCAGGCGCCGACCGGCGGCACCGCCGGACTTGAGCACGCGGCGCACTTCGAGGATGTGGGTGCTCAGGCGGTCCAGCTCTTCGGCGACGTCGCTCTTTTGCGCCAGCAGGACCATTTCCTGCTCCAGACGCACCGGGTCAAGGTCGGCCTTCATGTCGGTGAAACGGTCGAGCACCTTCTGGCGCTGGGTGGCGAGCATCTGTGGGACCAGCTCGCGCAGGGTCACTACGTCTTCTTCGATCGAGGTCAGGCGCTCATTGATCAGGCGAGCCAGCTCGGCGCCTTCGCGCTCGCGGCCGGCCTTGAGCTCCTTGAGGCCTTGGTTGAACAGGGCCAAGGCTTCGGCGTTGAGGGCTTGCGGGTCGGTGGCGTCGGCCACCAGCACGCCGGGCCAGGCCAGCACTTCCAGGGGGTTGAGCGCGGCCGGCTGCTTGATCAGGCCGGCGATGGTTTCGGCGGCGGCCACCAGCTGTGCGGCGCGGTCGCGGTCGACCTGCAGCGGCTTGCCGGTGGTTTCTTCGGTAAAACGCAGGGTGCATTCCAGCTTGCCGCGGGAAATACCTTGGCGCAACGCTTCACGCACGGCGCCTTCGAGGTCGCGGAACGACTCCGGCAGACGCAGGTGCGGCTCCAGGTAACGGCTGTTGACCGAGCGCAGTTCCCAGCTCAGGGTGCCTTGTACGCCGGCTTTTTCGACGCGGGCGAAGGCGGTCATGCTGTGCACCATGGAGGTACCTCGCGTTGCAGTCCCGCAAACACGGGCTGATGGTTAAGAAGGCGCAGGATTGTAGCGCAGTGGAACGAGCGCGCCCAAACCCGAGCATTCGTAACTGGATTTTTTAGCAGTGCCCCGAACCGGCTCGCGGCTCTATAATGCTCGGCAGTTTTTCGTCCTCAGTACAGGTGTCTCCCTATGAAACGTCCAAGTGGTCGCGCTGCCGATCAGCTCCGCTCGATCCGCATCACCCGCAACTACACCAAACACGCCGAGGGTTCTGTACTGGTCGAGTTTGGCGATACCAAGGTCATCTGCACCGTCAGCGTCGAAAACGGCGTGCCGCGCTTCCTCAAAGGCCAGGGCCAGGGTTGGTTGACCGCCGAGTACGGCATGCTGCCGCGCGCCACTGGCGAACGTAATCAGCGTGAAGCCAGTCGTGGCAAGCAAGGCGGCCGCACCCTGGAAATCCAGCGTCTTATCGGCCGCTCCCTGCGCGCAGCCCTGGACATGTCCAAGCTGGGCGACGTGACCCTGTATGTCGACTGTGACGTGATCCAGGCCGACGGCGGTACCCGTACCGCGTCTATCACCGGCGCCATGGTGGCCCTGGTTGACGCGCTGAAAGTGATCAAGAAACGTGGCGGCCTGAAAGCAGGCGACCCGCTCAAGCAAATGATCGCAGCTGTGTCGGTAGGCATGTACCAGGGCGAGCCAGTGCTGGACCTGGACTACCTGGAAGACTCGGCCGCCGAGACCGACCTGAACGTGGTCATGACCAGCACCGGTGGTTTCATCGAAGTGCAGGGCACCGCCGAAGGCGCGCCCTTCCAGCCGGCCGACCTGAACGCCATGCTGGCCCTGGCCCAGAAAGGCATGACCGAAATCTTCGAGCTGCAGAACGCCGCCCTGGCTGACTGAGCCCGTTTCAAGGAGAAACGCCATGAATGACAACAGCCAAATGCCGGTGCCTACGCCTTCCTACGAAGTGCGCCAGGGGGCAATGTTGTGCCATCTCGCGGCGTTTCTGGGCTTCGTGTTTCCCTTCGGTAGCGTCGTGGGGCCACTGATCCTGTGGCAGATGAAGAAAGAAGTGGACCCGTTCATTGATGATCAGGGCAAGGAAGCGCTGAACTTCCAGATCACCGTGGCCATCGCCTGGATCGCTTGCATCGTGCTGGCTTTTGCAGTGATTGGCTTTTTCCTGATGGTTGCCCTGGCGATCGCCACGGTGGTGCTGACTATCATTGGCAGCATCAAGGCCAACAAGGGGATTGTTTATCGCTACCCCTTGACCTGGCGCCTGATCAAATAATGAGCACCCACAAAAAAACCGACAGCGATGTCGGTTTTTTTGTGCCTGGAAAAAGACCTTAGATGGTCAATGTCCAGTCGTAGTCCACGATCAGCGGCGCGTGCTGCGAGAAGCGTGGCTGCCGCGGCAGGCGTGCGCTGCGCACGAACCGGCGCAGACCAGGGGTCAGCAACTGATAATCGAAACGCCAGCCCAGGTTGAGCATCTCAGCCTGTTCGTTATCTGGCCACCAGCTGTACTGGTCGCCTTCGCGGCTGACTTCACGCAGTGCATCCACATAGCCCATGTTGCCGACAATCTCGTCCATCCAGGCGCGTTCCGGCGCCAGGAAGCCCGGGGATTGCTGGCTGTCGCGCCAGTTCTTGATATCCAGCTTCTGTTGCGCCACGTACAGCGAGCCACAATAAATGTACTCGCGACGTTTGCGCCGCTGTTTATCCAGATAACGGGCGAAATCGTCCATTAGCTTGAACTTCTGGTTCAAGTCTTCATCGCCGTTCTGCCCCGAAGGAAGCAGCAAGGTCGCGATGCTGACCTTGTCGAAATCGGCTTGCAGGTAGCGCCCGTAGCGGTCGGCTGTCTCGAAGCCGAGGCCGCTGATGACCGCCTTGGGTTGCAACCGCGAATACAAAGCCACGCCACCTTGGGTGGGCACTTCGGCATCGCAGGCATAAAGGAAGTAGCCATCCAGTTGGAAGGCTGGGTCGTCCAGTTCAAAGGCGGAGGCGCGGGTATCCTGCAGGCAGATGACGTCGGCATTCTGGGCTTGCAGCCAACTGAGCAAACCACGCTCGACTGCAGCCTGAATACCATTAACGTTCACACTGATGATCCGCATAAATGGCCCCAAAAATCGCGTGCGTGTATGATACACGCCGTCTACCTAATTAGCTAAATCCGTGGTATCTGAGGCTTTTTTCATGCAGGCGTATCAACGCGATTTCATTCGTTTTGCCATCGATCGCGGCGTTTTGCGCTTCGGTGAGTTCACTCTGAAGTCCGGGCGCACCAGCCCGTACTTCTTTAATGCGGGCTTGTTCAACTCGGGTTCGGCCCTGGCTCAGCTGGGTCGTTTCTATGCGGCCGCCATCGTTGAAAGTGGTATTTCCTTCGACGTCCTGTTTGGCCCGGCCTACAAGGGCATCCCCCTGGCCGCGGCCACAGCTGTGGCCCTGGCTGAACATCACGGGCAGGATTTGCCATGGTGCTTCAACCGTAAAGAGGCCAAGGCGCATGGTGAAGGCGGCAGCCTGGTCGGGGCTCCGCTCAAGGGCGATGTGCTGATCATTGACGACGTGATCACTGCTGGTACCGCCATCCGTGAAGTGATGCAGATCATCGCTTCCCAGGACGGCGCCAAGGCTGCCGGTGTGCTGATCGCGCTGAACCGCCAGGAGCGTGGCAACGGTGAGTTGTCCGCGATCCAGGAAGTGGAACGCGATTTCGGCATTCCCGTGGTCAGCATCGTGTCACTGAACCAGGTGCTGCAGTTCCTGGAAGATGATCCACAGCTCAAGCAGCACCTGCCGGCGGTGCGTGCATATCGCGAGCAGTTTGGCGTCTGACCCACCGCCTTCGCGGGCAAGCCCGCTCCCACAGGGGAGCAGCGTGCATAAAAAAGGCCCCGCTCAATCATATTGAGCGGGGCCTTTTTGTTTTCAGCGTTTAGGGGCGCTTGCGGTTACTGATCAACGTGCCCATGCCGGTATCCGTGAAGATCTCCAGCAGTACCGCATTCGGTACCCGGCCATCGATGATCAGCGAGCTGCCCACACCGCCTTGCACCGCTTCCAGCGCGCAACGGATCTTCGGCAGCATGCCACCGTAGATGGTGCCGTCGGCGATCAGTTCGTCGACCTGTTGGGTCGTCAGGCCGGTCAACACCTTGCCTTCCTTGTCCATCAAGCCGGCGATGTTGGTCAGCAGCATCAGCTTTTCAGCCTTCAATGCTTCGGCCACCTTGCCGGCCACCAGGTCGGCGTTGATGTTGTAGGACTCGCCATTGGCGCCCACGCCGATCGGCGCAATCACCGGAATGAAATCGCCCTTGACCAGCAGGTTCAGCAGGTCGGTGTTAACGCCAACCACTTCGCCCACTTGGCCGATGTCGATGATTTCCGGCTGGGTCATCTCCGGCGTCTGGCGGGTCACGGTCAGTTTTTTCGCACGGATCAGCTCCGCATCCTTGCCGGTCAGACCGATGGCGCTGCCGCCATGGCGGTTGATCAGGTTGACGATGTCCTTGTTGACCTGGCCGCCGAGCACCATTTCCACCACGTCCATGGTCTGCGCGTCAGTGACGCGCATGCCATCGATGAAGTGACTCTCGATCGACAAGCGTTTGAGCAGATCGCCGATTTGCGGGCCGCCACCGTGGACCACCACCGGGTTGATCCCGACGGCTTTCATCAACACGATGTCGCGGGCAAAGCCGGTTTTCAGCTCGTCGCTTTCCATGGCATTGCCGCCGTACTTGATCACCAGCGTCTTGCCGACATAGCGCCGGATGTAAGGCAACGCTTCGGAAAGGACCTTGGCAGTGTTGGCAGCGGCTTCGCGTTCGAGGGTCATTCAGGGCTCCGGTAAAAAATCAGAACGGTAATTGGAGATCAGGGGCAACACGTTTCAACTGGGCGTGGAACACGTCCTTGATGCGCTGCAACTCAGCCTCGGTATCCGCCTCGAAACGCAGGACCAGCACCGGTGTGGTGTTGGACGCGCGAACCAGGCCCCAGCCTTTGGCGTAATCGACTCGCACACCATCAATGGTGGTCAGGTTGGCGCCTTCACCCCATTGCGCATCGTGCAGTGCGTCAATGATGCTGAATTTGCTCTCCTCGGTCACATGGATATTGATCTCTGGCGTAGAAATATCGTTCGGGAAGGTCTGGAACAGCTCTTCGGCGGTGGATTTTTCCTTGCTGAGGATCTCCAGCAGGCGCGCAGCGCTGTAAATACCGTCATCAAAGCCGAACCAGCGCTCCTTGAAGAACACGTGACCGCTCATTTCGCCAGCCAATAGCGCGCCGGTTTCCTTCATTTTCTTTTTGATCAACGAGTGACCGGTCTTCCACATTAGCGGGCGACCGCCATATTCCTTGATCAGCGGGGTGAGGCGGCGAGTGCACTTCACGTCGAAGATGATTTCGGCGTTGGCATTGCGCGCCACCACGTCACGGGCAAACAGCATCAGCAGGCGATCCGGGAACACGATTTCGCCGGTCTCGGTCACCACACCCACGCGGTCGCCGTCCCCGTCGAAGGCCAGGCCCACATCAGCCCCGGTTTCCTTGACCTTGGCGATCAGGTCCACCAGGTTCTCAGGCTTGCCCGGGTCCGGGTGGTGGTTGGGGAAGTTGCCGTCGACCTCGCAGAACAACGGAATCACTTCGCAGTTCAAGGCTTCGAGCAACTGCGGGGCGATCACGCCGGCCGCGCCGTTGCCGCAGTCCACAACCACTTTGAGGCGGCGCGCGAGTTTGACGTCACGGGTGATTTCGTCAGAGTAGCGCTGCAGTATGTCGACTTTGGTAATGGTGCCCTTACCGCTGGTCAGGTCGTTATTTTTCAGGCGCTCGTGCAGGGCCTGAATCTGTTCGTTGGCCAGGGTGTCGCCAGCAATGACGATCTTGAAACCGTTGTAGTCCGACGGGTTATGGCTGCCGGTGAGCATCACCCCGGACTTGCCGGCCAGTACGTTGGCTGCGTAGTACAGCGCAGGCGTCGGCACCAGGCCGACGTCGCTCACATGGCAACCGCTGTCGGCCAGGCCCTGGATCAACTGCTCCACCAGTTCCGGGCCGGACAGGCGACCGTCACGGCCGACCGAAACGTTGGGCTCATCCTGGGCCAGGCTCTGGGAGCCGATGGCGCGGCCAATCCAATAGGCGGTTTCGGCAGTCAGGGTCTTGGGCACCACGCCACGAATGTCATAGGCGCGAAAGATGCTGTCGGGGAATGTCGGGGCTACTCGGGCTGCGGTACTCATCGCGGGGGGAAACTCCATCTGAAAGGGGCAAGGCTGGCCTTAATGTGGCTGACCGGCAGGCTCAAACTGAAGGGTATGACGACGTTTTCGGCAGAGAGTTCGTGGTGCAAAAATGCCATCGGAGCACTGGCTCCACCTTGCTGTCTGCGTAATGCTTTGATTTCTATGGGGAAATCTCGCTCATAAAGTCCGCGCATTCTTCGTCCTGAAAAGCCTTGCGGTGGCGTCGGGCCGGGCAAGGGTGCCCGGCCAGATTCAGCTTAGTCAGTGACTGCCGGAATGCCCGAAACCACCTGCGCCGCGCTGGGTTTCATCGAATTCCTCGACCAGTTCGAAGTGCGCCTGCACCACCGGCACCAGTACCAACTGGGCAATGCGCTCGCCGACGGCGATGTTGAACGCGGTCTGGCCACGGTTCCAGCACGACACCATCAACTCGCCCTGATAGTCCGAGTCGATCAGCCCCACCAGGTTGCCCAGCACGATGCCGTGTTTGTGGCCCAGGCCGGAGCGCGGCAGGATCAGCGCCGCCAAGCCAGGATCACCGATATAGATCGACAGGCCGGTCGGAATCAGGAGGGTCTGGCCCGGCTCAAGGACGGTGTCTTGCTTGAGCATGGCGCGCAGGTCAAGGCCGGCGGAGCCCGGTGTGGCGTAGGCCGGCAGTGGGAATTCGTTGCCGATGCGTGGGTCGAGGATCTTGGCTTGCAAAGCGTGCATGGAAATTAAACCTGGTTCAGCCGTTGGGCGATAAAAGAGATCAGTTGGCGGGCAATCTTGCCTTTGCTGGTCTGGGCGAAAACGGTGGCGTGCAACTCGCGGTCGATCACGCTGATGGCATTTTCCTCGCTGTTGAAGCCAATGCTCGGGTTGGCGACATCATTGGCAACGATCAGATCGAGGTTTTTGTCTTTCAATTTGCGTGCTGCGTAGTCCAGCAGGTGCTCGGTCTCGGCGGCAAAGCCAACACTGAACGGTCGGTCCGCACGGGTGGCGATGGTCGCCAGGATGTCCGGGTTGCGCACCATTTGCAGGAGCAGGCCGTCACCGCTTGTAGGGTCTTTCTTGAGTTTTTGCGGGGCGACGACTTCCGGGCGGTAGTCCGCCACCGCTGCCGAGGCGATAAACAGGTCGCACGGAATGGCTGCCTCACAGGCCGCCAGCATGTCGCGGGCGCTGACTACGTCGATTCGCGTGACCCGATCAGGGGTCGGCAAATGCACAGGGCCGGTGATCAAGGTGACACGTGCGCCTGCCTCGACCGCCGCTTCGGCCAAGGCAAAGCCCATTTTCCCTGAGCTATGGTTGGTGATGTAGCGCACCGGGTCGATATTTTCCTGAGTCGGGCCTGCCGTGATCAGCACGTGCTTGCCGGTCAGGGCCAGGTGCTGGAAACACTCGGCGGCACACAGCGCCAGGTCGGTGGCTTCGAGCATGCGGCCCATGCCGACGTCGCCACAGGCCTGGCTGCCGGAGGCCGGGCCGAACACCTTGAGGCCACGGCTTTGCAGGAGTTGGGTGTTGGCTTGGGTGGCTGGGTCGCGCCACATGGCCTGGTTCATGGCCGGGGCGATGGCAACGGTAGCGTCGGTGGCCAGTACCAGGGTGGTCAGCAGGTCATCGGCAATGCCCTGGGCCAGGCGGGCGATCAGGTCGGCAGTGGCCGGCGCGATCAGCACCAGGTCGGCCCATTTGGCCAGCTCGATGTGACCCATGGCGGCTTCGGCCGCGGGGTCCAGCAGATCCAGGTGAACCGGGTGCCCGGACAATGCCTGCATGGTCAGCGGGGTGATGAATTCACTGCCACCGCGCGTCATGACCACGCGCACTTCGGCGCCTTGGTCCAAGAGCCTGCGGACCAGCTCTGCGCTCTTGTAGGCGGCAATGCCGCCGCCAACGCCGAGAACGATGCGTTTCCGATACAGACGCTGCATTGGTTTGCCTTTCCAGTTCAGTGATGCCAGTTCAGTGACGCCTGCGATGCCCCCTCCCCAGGGGAAATCGCCTGCAAAAAAGAGGGCCTACGATAACACAGCGTCCGCTTGGCAACAGCGGCGCACATGGCGCATAGCGCGCATAGGGACAGGGAGGTGGGATGAGTATTCGCGATTGGCCAGCAGCAGAGCGGCCGCGAGAGAAGCTTTTGGAGTGGGGCGCCGCAAGCCTGTCGGATGCCGAGTTGTTGGCGATCTTCCTGCGTACCGGGGTTTCCGGCAGGAGCGCGGTGGACCTTGCGCGCCATTTGTTGGCGCAGTTCGGCGGCTTGCGCCCACTGCTGGAGGCCAGCCAGACATTGTTCAACCAACAATTGGGTCTGGGGCCGGCGAAGTTTGCCCAGTTGCAGGCGGTGCTGGAAATGGCCAAGCGGCACATGGCCGAGCGCCTGCGAAGCGACTCGGTGCTGGAAAGCCCCGTGGCCGTGCGGGACTACCTGAAGGCCATGCTGCGCCATGAGCCTCATGAGATCTTCGGCTGCCTGTTTCTTGATTCAAGGCACAGGGTGCTGGGCTTCGAGGCGTTGTCCCAAGGCACCATCGACACGGCGATGGTGTATCCCCGGCAGGTGGTCAAGCGCGCTTTGGCCTACAACGCCGCGGCGTTGATCCTGTGCCATAACCATCCTTCCGGCAGCCTTGAGCCGAGCGCAGCTGATCGAAAATTGACCAAATTGCTGCAGAAAGCCCTGGAAGTGGTGGACGTGCGGGTGCTGGACCACATCATTGTCGGGGATGGTGACCCGTTGTCGATGGCGGAATATGGTTGGATGTAGGAACTGGCTTGCTCGGAAAGTTGGCCTGAAAGACGACCACTGTCTATCTGTTGCCCCGCGATCCAGATGTGGGAGCCAGCTTGCCTGCGAAGGCGGCCTGACAGCCGACCTGGATAGTGGATCAGACCGGGTACATATCCGTTATTTGGAGGAAGGCTGCTATGGGTTCCGCCCTTACGGCGGCTCACTTTGGAAAAGCCGGAATGCCGGCCCAGCCCAAAGTAAGCAAAGGGTTCTTGCCCCAACACTCGGCACCTCGCCTAGGCTCGGTGTACCCGTAATCCGACAGGTATTTTGGCGGCTAAACCGGCATCCCTGCCGGTTTACCCCCAAATCCCTGTCGAACTCCGGCCAGCGTGTTTGATGGGGCGCTTTAGATCAAAAGCGGATCAAGAGCAGGATCAAGAACGACTCGCTTCGCATCTTGGTTAGCTTGGTCTAGATACCTACGGCCTTCGTACGGGGCGGTTACGGTTTAACGCTGACTTTGGAGAAGTCCTGCCGGCCGAACGGGCTCACTTGGTAGCCTTCGATGTTTTTGCGGGCCAGGGCAAACGCGGTTGGGTGTGCAAGCGGCAGCCACAGTGCCTGCTGCTGGATCTGCGCTTGGGCCTGCTGGTACAGCTTGCTGCGTACACCTTGTTCGCTGGTGGTCTTGCCGGCGCTGATCAGCTTGTCCAGCGCTGGGTCGCAGTAGCGGGCGAAGTTGGTGCCGGATTTCACCGCTGCGCAGGAGAACTGCGGGGTCAGGAAGTTATCCGGGTCGCCGTTGTCGCCGGCCCAGCCCATGAACAGCAGGTCGTGCTCCCCAGCTTTGGCGCGGCGAATCAGCTCGCCCCATTCGATCACGCGGATCTCGGCCTGGATGCCGACCTTGGCCAGGTCCGCTTGCAGCAGTTGTGCGCCGAGGTTGGGGTTGGGGTTCAGCAGGCTACCGGTAGGGCGGGTCCAAATGGTGGTCTTGAAACCGTCCTTGAGCCCGGCGCGGTCGAGCAGTGCCTTGGCCTTGGCAAGGTCTTGTGGATAACCGGGCAGGTCCTTGGCGTAGCTCCAGGTGTTGGGCGGGTAAGGGCCGTTGGCGGCTTCGGCGGTGCCTTCAAACACGGCTTTGAGGTAGCTGCCTTTGTCGAAGGCCAGGTTGATCGCCTGGCGCACTTCCGGCTTGTCCAGGGGCGGATGCTGGCTGTTGATGGCCACGAAGGCGGTCATGAATGCAGCGGTTTTTTCCACTTTGAGTGCCGGGTCCTTCTCGGCCTCGCCCACATCCAGCGGCTTGGGCGACAGGGCAATCTGGCACTCATCGCGATGCAACTTCTGCAAGCGCACGTTGGCGTCCGGCGTGATGGCGAAGATCAAGTTATCCACAGACGGTTTGCCAGCGAAGTAGTCAGGGTTGGCCTTGTAGCGCACCACGGCATCCTTCTGGAAACGGCTGAAGATGAACGGCCCGGTGCCGATCGGCTGGCTGTTGAGCTTCTCCGGCGTGCCGGCCTTGAGCAGTTTGTCGGCGTATTCCGCCGGGTAGATCGAGGCAAAACCCATGCTCAGGGCGGCGAGGAAGGTGGAGTCGGCGTGATCCAGGGTAAAGCGCACGGTCAGCGGATCGAGGGCGTCGATTTTCTTCACCAGCGTCGGCAGTTGCAGCGACTGGGCGTGGGGGAAGCCGCTCTGGGCGATTTTGTGCCATGGGTTGGCCGGATCGAGCATGCGCTCGAAGCTGAAGCGCACGTCTTCGGCGGTCAGGGTACGGCTTGGGGTGAAGTAATCGGTGCGGTGGAATTTCACCTCCGGGTGCAGCTTGAAGGTATAGGTCAGGCCATCCGGCGAAACTTCCCAACTGTCCGCCAGGCTTGGCACCAGTTTGCCGCTGGCCGCATCGTAGTCCACCAGGCGGTTCATCAGCACGTCGGCCGAAGCGTTGGTAGTGGTCAGCGAGTTGTATTGCACCACATCGAACCCTTCGGGGCTGGCCTCGGTGCAGACGCTCAGGTTGCTGGCGGCAGAGGCCAGCGGGGCGATAAAGAGAGGGGCTAGCAATAGCGGTAGGGCAGCGAGGCGCATGTTCGGTTTCCTTTGCAGATCGAAGGCCCATCTGCGAGTGCAGTCTGGAAAAGTCCTACCGTAGTGGTCTGATAGGTAAATGACTAGCCCATTTTTGCCTGTGCTTTTGCGCCAAATGCTGTTTTGATGGCACCTCAGCGCGTTTTGTCGTGCACTTCACCGTGCCCGCGAGCGCTGAAAATCATTCTGTGCGACGAGCGGTCGGCTGTGACAGCGGCCCCTCCTGGCAACGGTTCAGGCGCCTTCCGCCAAGATTTACGCCAGTAAAAACACGCGGGCTGTTGTTGCGCTGGGGTCTTTCTGGTATAAAGCAGCGCTCTTTTCTAGGGGCCCGGTTCCTTCGCTTGTAGGTGTAGCCGGTAAGACCCTAAAGAAACGCGGCGCCTGGCGCCAAATGACTGAGAGATTAAGCGGCCAACCCATGCCGGGTTGGGCATGTGGTTTTAGAGGGCTGAGGCATGTCGAGAGTCTGTCAAGTTACCGGTAAGGGTCCGGTGACTGGGAATAACATTTCCCACGCAAATAACAAAACCCGTCGTCGTTTCCTGCCGAACCTGCAGCATCACCGCTTCTGGGTTGAAGAAGAGAAACGTTTCGTCCGTCTGCGCGTATCTGCTAAAGGCATGCGCATCATCGACAAGCGTGGCATCACTGTCGTGCTGGCTGAATTGCGCCGCGCTGGCACAATCTAAGGAGCTATATCATGCGTGAATTGATTCGAATGATCTCTAGCGCCGGTACTGGTCACTTCTACACTACCGACAAGAACAAGCGTACTACTCCGGACAAGCTCGAAAAGAAAATGTTCGACCCGCGCGTTCGCAAGCACGTGATCTACAAAGAAGGCAAAATCAAGTAATTGATTTTCCTCCTTGTGAAAAAAAGCCCGTATCTCACGATCCGGGCTTTTTTTTGCCTGCGATTTGGCTGATCAGGCTTTCTGTTCGAACACCACGTAGATCTTGCGGCAAGGCTCCAGCACTTCCCAAGTGCCACTGAACCCGGCAGGGATCACAAAGCGGTCGCCGGCGCGCAAGGTCTTGGCATTGCCATCGGCATCACGCAGCACGGACACGCCTTGCACAATCTCGCAGTACTCATGCTCGGTGTAATTGACCTTCCACTGCCCGACCTCGCCTTCCCAAACGCCGGCACTCATCTGGCCGCACGGGCTGTTGTAGTGGTTGTAGATCGTTTGCTCGGGATCGCCCTTGAGGATTTTTTCGGCAGCGGGGCGGTAGCGGTCTGGGGCGGTGCTGGCTTGGCTGAAGTCGACGATGTCCTGGATGCTCATGTGCGTGTCCCGTCTGGCCTGCGGTTGGAGAGCCCAAAGTCTATGTTTATTAAAATGAACATCGCAAGGGCGTTTACTGGCGTTATGTCAAATATATTGAAACACCCCCAGCCGCTGGTTTAGGGTGGCAGCTGCCTTGAGCCGAACAGCTGGCTGGCGGGGCAAGCATTCTTTGAGGCTGCCGGGGCACATCGCCTGGCCCTTGTATTCAATAAGAGGAGGACACTCGCATGACCACCCTGACCCGTGCCGACTGGGAACAACGCGCCAAGGATCTCAAGATCGAAGGCCGTGCCTACATCAATGGCGAGTACACCGCCGCCGCTTCCGGTGATACCTTCGAATGCATCAGCCCGGTCGATGGCCGCCTGCTGGCCACTGTTGCCAGCTGTGACGCCGCCGATGCCCAGCGCGCCGTGGAAAACGCGCGTGCCACGTTCAATTCCGGCGTGTGGTCGCGCCTGGCGCCGGCCAAACGCAAGTCCGCCATGATCCGTTTCGCCGCGTTGCTCAAGGCCAATGCCGAAGAGCTGGCGCTGCTCGAAACCCTGGACATGGGCAAGCCGATCAGCGACTCCCTGAACATCGATGTACCCGGCGCGGCGAATGCCCTGAGCTGGAGCGGCGAAGCGATCGATAAGATCTACGACGAAGTCGCGGCTACCCCGCACGACCAACTGGGCCTGGTGACCCGTGAGCCGGTTGGCGTCGTCGGCGCCATCGTGCCGTGGAACTTCCCGCTGATGATGGCCTGCTGGAAACTGGGCCCGGCGCTGTCCACTGGTAACTCGGTGATCCTCAAGCCGTCCGAAAAATCCCCGCTGACTGCCATCCGCATCGCGGCCCTGGCCGTTGAGGCTGGTATTCCAAAAGGCGTGTTCAACGTGCTGCCGGGCTACGGCCACACGGTCGGCAACGCGCTGGCACTGCACATGGACGTCGACACCCTGGTGTTCACCGGTTCCACCAAAATCGCCAAGCAACTGTTGATCCGCTCCGGCGAATCGAACATGAAGCGTGTCTGGCTGGAAGCGGGCGGCAAGAGCCCGAACATCGTGTTTGCCGACGCGCCGGACCTGCAAGCCGCAGCCGAATCCGCCGCCGGTGCCATTGCCTTCAACCAGGGTGAGGTCTGCACCGCAGGTTCGCGTCTGCTGGTGGAGCGCTCCATCAAGGACAAATTCCTGCCACTGGTGATCGAGGCCCTCAAAGGCTGGAAGCCCGGCAACCCACTGGACCCGGCCACCAATGTGGGCGCATTGGTAGACACCCAGCAGATGAACACCGTGCTCTCGTACATCGAAGCCGGGCATGCCGACGGCGCCAAGTTGGTCGCCGGTGGCAAGCGCACCCTGGAAGAAACTGGCGGCACTTACGTCGAGCCGACGATTTTCGACGGTGTGACCAACGCGATGAAGATCGCCCAGGAAGAGATCTTTGGTCCGGTCCTGTCGGTGATCACGTTCGACAGTGCCGAGGAAGCGGTCGCCATTGCCAACGACACCCAATACGGCCTGGCCGCAGCGGTGTGGACGGCGGATATCTCCAAGGCGCACCTGACTGCCAAGGCCCTGCGCGCCGGTAGCGTGTGGGTCAACCAGTACGACGGCGGCGACATGACTGCGCCGTTCGGTGGCTTCAAGCAGTCGGGTAACGGTCGCGACAAGTCGCTGCATGCGTTCGACAAGTACACCGAGCTGAAGGCGACCTGGATCAAGCTCTAAGCAACACCGCAGGCCAAATGTGGGAGCGGGCTTGCTCGCGAATGCGGTATGACAGTCACGTATGTATTGACTGGTACGCCGCTTTCGCGAGCAAGCCCGCTCCCACACTGTTTTGTGTGATCTTAAAAACTATCCACAGGAGCGTGGACATGCGTTGGGCGACTTATTTCGCCGTCCTGGCCTCGGTGCTCAGCGTCGGCCTGGCGCTGGGTGTCAGCATGCCGCTGGTGTCCCTGCGCCTTGAAAGCTGGGGTTATGGCAGTTTCGCCATCGGTGTGATGGCGGCGATGCCGGCCTTTGGCGTGCTGCTCGGCGCGAAGGTGTCGAGTCGCCTGGCTTCATGGCTCGGCACCGCCAACCTCATGCGCCTGTGCCTGTGGGCGGGCGCGGTCTCCATCGGTTTGCTGGCGGTCTTGCCCAGCTATCCGGTCTGGCTCGTATTGCGGCTGATGATCGGCGTGATCCTCACCATCGTGTTTATCCTCGGCGAAAGCTGGATCAACCAGTTGGTGGTGGAGCAGTGGCGCGGCCGGCTGGTGGCGCTGTACGGCTGCAGCTATGCCTTGAGCCAGCTGTCGGGCCCGTTGTTGCTGGGGCTGATCGGCACCGACCATGACTACGGTTTCTGGGTGGGCGTAGGCCTGCTGATGGTTGCGCCGCTGTTGCTGCTGGGGCGCTCCGGCGCGCCAAGCGCCGAGTCGTTCAGCGTAACCTTCGCGCAACTGTGGCGCTTCTGCCTGAGCCTCCCCGCGATCGCCTGGGCGGTGGCTTTGTTCGCTGCCTTTGAGGCGATGATCCTCACGTTGCTGCCGGTGTACTGCCTGCAGCAGGGATTCACCGCCGAAATGGCCCTGGCCATGGTCAGCACAGTGGTGGTCGGCGATGCGCTGCTGCAACTGCCCATTGGGGCGCTGGCCGACTACCTGCCTCGGCGCACGTTGTTCCTGAGCTGTGCTGTGTTGTTGCTGGCATCGAGCCTGGCGATTCCTCTGCTGATGCACACGCCGTTGATCTGGCCGATCTGGGTGGTGTTCGGTGCAAGTGCTGGAGGCCTGTTCACCTTGTCGCTGATCCTGATCGGCGAGCGTTACCGCGACGACGCGCTGGTGCGCGCCAATGCCCACGTGGCGCAATTGTGGGGTATCGGCTGCCTGGTCGGTCCCTTGGTGGCCGGTGCTGGCAGCCAGTGGATCAGCGGCCATGCGCTGCCGCTGCTGATGGCAGCCGGTGCGCTGGGCCTGGTGCTGTTGTTGCTGCGCCAAGGTGCATTCGGCACAGCACAGCCGGCCTGATCTGAAAATGCATCCCCTGTAGGCACTGGCTTGCCAGTGATGGCAGTGTGTCAGCCCGCGAGTTGATCAACTGAAACGCCGCCATCGCCGGCAAGCCGGCTCCTACAGTTGCTCTGTGTCGTTTTTAGAGCATGCGTTCCAGGCCGACGGAGGTGGCGAACCAGGCATTGAACCGTCGCCACCAACTGCCCGGCTCGCGGGTCAGGGTGTGCAATTGGCCGTTGTCCTCCGTCACCCATACCACCTGGCCATCCTGCAACTTCGCCTCATAGCTCAAGGCCGGCGCCATGCCTTGCAGGGCCAGGTTGCGCACGTGCTCCGCCAGCTCCGGGCTGTCGACCAGCACACCCACTTCGGTGTTCCACAGCACCGAGCGTGGGTCGAAGTTGAACGAGCCGATAAACGACTTTTCCCGATCAAAGATCATCGCCTTGCTGTGCAGGCTGGAGTCCGAGCCACGGAAGGTGCCGCGCCGGAACAGGTGCGGTCCGCTGCCAGCGCTGGGGTCGCCCGGTTGGCGGCGCAATTCATAGAGTTTCACTCCGTGCTCCAGCAGCGCCTTGCGATAGGGCGCATAACCGCCGTGCACGGCAGGCACGTCGGTTGCCTCCAGGGAATTGGTCAGCAAGCTGACCGACACGCCTGCATCGGCGCGCCCGGTCAGGTACAGCAGCCCCGGTTGCCCCGGCACGAAGTAGGCCGAGATCATCATCAGCTCGTGATTGACCCCTTCCAGTTCCGGCGCGAGCTGGGTGGTGAGCAGCAGGCGAGGGTCCGGATCGGCCTTGGCCAGTACCTTGCTCGGCGCATCCCACAGCGCCTGGTTCCAGGCCCAGATCAGTTCGCGGCGCCAGGTGTCCATGCGCGGTTGGGTCTGGTAGGTGCGCAAGCGGTTGTACAGCGCGTGGTTCTGCTGGCGCGACTCGGCCAGCGACGCTTCCAGGCGTACGCGGGCAGCGGCCAGGTCGCCTTTGGATGGGGTGTTTGAAACGAAGTCGTCGATGGGCTTGCTGAGGGCACTGTTCCAGTATTGGTCGAAACTGTGGCCCAGTTGCTCCGCCACCGGCCCCACGCTAAGCATGTCGATGTCGGTGAAGTTCAGGTTGGGCTCGGCGTCGAAATACTCATCCCCCAGGTTGCGCCCTCCGACGATGGCCACGCTGTTGTCCGCCAGCCACAGCTTGTTGTGCATGCGCCGATGTTGCAGCGAGAGGTTGAACAACCGCCCCATGGCCCGCGTGACGCCTGTGCTGCGGCCCAGGTGCAAAGGGTTGAACAGGCGGATCTCGATCTTGGGATGGGCGGCGAGGGTGGCAATGATCTGGTCGAGGCCGTCGCTGGTGGTGTCATCCAGCAGGATGCGCACCCGCACGCCACGGTCGGCAGCCTTGAGCAGTTCGTCCACGAGCATGCGGGTGCTGATGCCGTCATGCACGATGTAGTACTGCAGGTCGAGGCTGGTCTGGGCGTTGCGGATCAATTCGGCGCGGGCCATGAACGCTTCGCTGCTGTTGGGTAACAGGCGAAAGCCCGAGCGCCCCTGATATGGCGCGGCCTGGGCCTGGATAGAGCGCCCGAACGATGACTGTGCGGCGGGCAGGGCGTCACTGGGGACGCGCGGCGTGCTCACGCTGGCGCAGCCACCCAGGGTCAGGGCTCCCAACAGGAAAAACGGTAATAGCCGTTGAATCATCAAGGGAGTTGCTTCCAGATCAGGGCGGTTGTCGGCATATGACGGCAATTTCCCGCGAAAGGTCAGTCGGCGGTCTCTGCGAGCATCTTGATTGCGGCGGCCCCGACCTTGCGCACGGCTTCTTCAATCTGTGCGGTTGGCTTGGCAGCGTAGTTCATGCGCAGGCAGTTCCGGTATTTGCCCGATGCAGAAAAGATGCTGCCTACCGCTACCTGCACACCTTGCTCAATCAGGACGCGGTTGAGCTTGAGTGTATCGAAGCCCTCAGGCAGCTCGACCCACAGCATGAAACTGCCCTGGGGCCGGCTGGCGCGGGTGCCTGCCGGGAAGTAGCGGCTGACCCAATCGAGCATCAAGTCGCGATTGCGCTGGTATTGCGTGCGCATCCGCCGCAAATGGGGTTCGAAGTGGCCACCCTTGAGGAATTCGGCAATCGCGATCTGCGGCTGCGTGGCGGTAGAGCCGGTGCTGATGTATTTCATGTGCAGCACCCGTTCCAGGTAGCGACCGGGCGCCACCCAGCCGATGCGCAATCCGGGTGCCAGGGTTTTGGAAAACGAGCTGCACAGCAATACACGGCCGTCTTCGTCGAACGACTTAATGGTGCGCGGGCGCGGGTAGCTGTAGGCCAGTTCGCCATACACATCGTCCTCGATGATCGCCACGTCAAAGCGCTGGGCCAGGGTCAGCAGCGCGCGCTTGCGGGCCTCCGGCATGATGTAGCCCAGGGGGTTGTTGCAGTTGGGTGTGAGCTGGATGACCTTGATCGGCCACTGTTCAAGCGCCAGTTCCAAGGCTTCGAGGCTGATGCCGGTGATGGGGTCGGTGGGAATTTCCAGGGCTTTCATCCCCAGGCCCTTGAGTGTCTGCATGGCGCCGTGAAAGCTCGGCGAGTCCACCGCGACGATATCGCCCGGCTCACAAATGGCATGGATGCTGGCGGACAGCGCCTCATGGCAGCCGGTGGTGATCACGATGTCCTCGGCCGTCAGTTGGCAACCGGAATCCAAGCACAGGCGGGCGATCTGCTCGCGCAATTCCATACAGCCGAGGATATTGTCGTAATACAGGCCTGGCAGGTCCTGGCGGCGACTCACGCGGGCCAGGCTGCGTAGCAGCGGCTTGAGGGTGGGCGACAATACATCTGGCATGCCGCGACCCATCTGTATGACATCCTTGCGCGGCACTGCGCGTATCAATTCCAGCACCAGGTCCCACTGGGATATCTCTACCGGTCGTTGGGCCGGGCGGCCGACTTCGGGCAGGGCCGGCAACTCGCGTCCGACCGGCACGAAGTACCCGGATTTTGGCTTGGGCATCGCCAGGCCGTTGTCTTCAAGCAAGCGGTAGGCCTGCTGCACGGTGCTCAGGCTGACCCCGTGTTCCACGCTCAAGGCCCGTACAGACGGCAAGCGATCACCTGGGCGATAGAAGCCCTGTTCGATGCGCGTGCCCAGCAATTCGGCGAGATTCACGTAAAGAGTCATGGCGCTCGCTCCCAGGAGACCAGTACAGATAGCCGGAAAATACAGGATTCAGCCCGTCCTGGGCAGTATCTGTATGGATTTAATAAAGATGGGTTGAATCTGTAATGGTTTCGGCCGCCCGCCCATGCTTGTCACTCAAGGCAACACGGTAAATGAGGGGCAGCAAAATGAACGGTCTAAGCGATGTGCGGCTGACGCTACACAGTCTGGAATTGGAGGCAGAACAAGCGCGTGCGACGGCGCCGCGTGATATCAGCCGCTGGAGCTTGTTCTGGCGCCGTCGCCACACGCGCAAGGCGTTACTGCATTTGACCCGCGAGCAGTTGCGCGATGTGGGGCTGACCGCCGAACAGGCGCGCCAGGAAGGCCTCAAACCCTTCTGGCGCGATTGATCACACCAGTTCTTTGAGCCGGTGCCAGAGCATCCCCAGCGCCAGCAGCGGCGAGCGCAGGTGCTTGCCGCCGGGGAAGGTGATGTGCGGCACTTGGGCGAACAGGTCGAAGCGCCCCTGTTGCTGGCCACTGATGGCTTCGGCCAGCAACTTGCCCGCCAGGTGGGTGGCGTTAAGGCCATGGCCGGCGTAGGCCTGGGCGTAATACACATTGGGTTGGTCGGCCAAGCGGCCAATCTGCGGCAAGCGGTTGGCACCGATGCCGATCATGCCGCCCCATTGGTAATCGATTTTCACGTCGGCCAATTGCGGGAACACCTTGAGCATTTTCGGACGCATATAGGCGCCGATGTCCTTGGGGTCGCGACCGGAGTAGTGGCAGGCACCGCCGAACAGCAGGCGGCGGTCGGCGGACAGTCGGAAGTAATCCACCGTGACACGCTGGTCGCACACCGCCATGTTCTGCGGTAGCAGGTTGGCGGCCTGGGCTTGGCTCAACGGCTCCGTGGCGATGATGTAGCTGCCGGCGGGCAGTACTTTGCCGCTCAAGTGTGGGTTGAGGCCATTGAGGTAGGCATTGCAGGCCAGTACCAGGGTCTTGGCGCGTACGTTGCCTTGGGGGGTGTGCACGTTGACTTCGGGACCGTAGTCGATACGGGTGACTTCAGACTGCTCGAACAGCTTCACGCCCAATTGCTGCGCGGCGGCGGCTTCGCCAAGGGCCAGGTTCAGCGGGTGCAGGTGGCCGGAACCCATGTCGATCATGCCGCCCACGTAGCGGTCCGAACCGATTACGCTGCTCATCTCGTTGGCTTGCAACAGGCGTACTTCGTGGCGATAACCCAGGCCACGCAGCTCTTCGGCGTCTTCGGCCAGGCCTTGCAGGTCGCGAGGCTTGTTGGCGAGGTCGCAGTAACCCCAGGTCAGGTCGCAGGGAATCTGATAGCGCTCGACGCGTTCGCGCACAATCTCCACGGCTTCCAGTCCCATCAGCTTCATCTGGCGCACACCATCGGTGCCGATCACATTGGCGAACTGGTCCAGGCCATGGCCGACGCCACGGATCAGCTGGCCGCCGTTGCGTCCGCTGGCGCCCCAGGCGATCTTGCGCGCTTCCAGCAACACCACGCTGAAACCTTGCTGGGCCAGCTCAAGCGCCGTGTTCAGCCCGGAAAAACCGCCGCCCACCACGCAGACATCGGCCGTCACTTCGCCGATCAGCACCGGATAATCGGGTTGCGGCACGCTGCTGGCGGCGTAATAGGACGGGGTGTGCCGGGCGCTGGCAGTCATGGGGAGCATCCCTGTTTGGAAAATTTGACGCAGGATACAGTGGTCGGATGAAGCTGTCTGCGCAGGACGTTTTGCGGCAGAATCCACACCTATTCGCCGTTCGGTATGTGTTTCGATGAGTTGCAACAGTCAGAAAATCAGCGCGCTGCGTCGGCAGATTCCTTCGTTCGAGTGCGTCCCCGGTTGCCACGACTGCTGTGGGCCGGTGACCACGTCGCCCGAGGAAATGTCGCGTCTGCCGCGCAAGACCGCCGCCGAGCAAGACGCGGCCATGGATGAGCTGAACTGTGTGCACCTGGGCCCCAACGGCTGCACGGTGTACGACGAGCGACCGTTGATCTGCCGGCTGTTTGGCACCACCAAGGCCTTGCCGTGCCCGAATGGGCGGCGCCCGGTGGAGCTGATTCATCCGCGAGTGGAGAAGCAGATCCATGAGTACATGGCGAGCACGCGGCAGGTTTTGGTTTAGCCCTCTTCAGTCCGGAATCGGCAGGTTAAGGCTCTCCTTCACCTCTTCCATCACGATATAGCTCTTGGACTCCCGTACATGGGGCAGCTTGAGCAGGATATCCCCCAACAGTTTGCGGTACGACGCCATCTCGGAAATCCGTGCCTTTACCAGGTAATCGAAGTCGCCTGACACCAAGTGGCACTCCAGCACATGGGGCAGTTTCAGCACGGCGCGGCGGAATTCCTCAAAGGTGTCCCCGGATTTGTAATCGAGGCTGATCTCGACAAATACCAGCAAACTGCCCTTCAAATGCTGGGGATTGAGCCGCGCGTTGTAGCCCATGATGATCCCTTCACGCTCAAGCCGACGGACCCGTTCGGTGCACGGCGTGGTCGACAGCCCAACCTTCTCCCCCAGCTCCGTGAACGAAATACGCCCGTCGGTTTGCAGGATGCGCAGGATGTTGCGGTCGATCTTGTCCAGCTCCCGCTTGGTCTGGGTGTTGGTACGCATAGGGGATACGCCTCTGTGAAAAGGGTTTTTGCCGAGAATTGTCGCCAAATATAGGCAGTTATATAGTGAAATGCACTGGCAATTGTTTTTTACACTGCGCTCATCATTGCTCGAATAACACACGTCAGCGGCCATGCCCGCGATGAGGATAAAAAAATGCGCGTTCTGGTCTTGGGTAGCGGCGTCATTGGTGTGACCAGTGCCTACTATTTGGCTCGGGCCGGCTTTGAAGTCGTCGTAGTCGACCGTCAGCCTGCTGCTGCCATGGAAACCAGTTTCGCCAACGCCGGCCAGGTGTCCCCAGGCTACGCCTCGCCATGGGCCGCACCAGGCGTGCCGCTCAAGGCCATCAAGTGGCTGCTGCAACGCCACGCGCCGCTGGCGATCAAGGCCACCGCCGATATCGACCAATACCTGTGGATGGCGCAGATGCTGCGCAACTGCACCGCCAGCCGCTATGCAGTGAATAAGGAGCGCATGGTGCGCCTGTCCGAGTACAGCCGCGACTGCCTCGACGAACTGCGCGCCGAGACCGGCATTGCCTACGAAGGCCGCAGCCTCGGGACCACGCAGTTGTTCCGCACCCAGGCGCAGCTGGATGGTGCCGCGAAGGACATCGCCGTGCTGAAAGAGTCCGGCGTGCCGTTCGAACTGCTCGACCGCGCTGGCATTGCCCGCGTCGAGCCGGCCCTGGCCAGCGTCACCGATATACTTGCCGGTGCCCTGCGCCTACCCAACGACCAGACGGGCGACTGCCAGATGTTCACCACCCGCCTGGCCGACATGTGCACGCAATTGGGCGTGGAGTTCCGCTTCGAGCAGGACATCCAACGCCTTGACTATGCCGGTGACCGCATCAACGGCGTGTGGATCGACGGCAAGCTGGAAACCGCCGACCGCTACGTGCTGGCCCTGGGCAGTTATTCGCCGAAATTGCTCAAGCCGCTGGGGATCAAGGCGCCGGTGTACCCGCTCAAGGGTTACTCGCTGACCGTACCGATCACCAACCCGGCCATGGCGCCGACTTCGACCATTCTCGACGAGACCTATAAGGTCGCGATCACCCGTTTCGATAACCGCATCCGCGTGGGTGGCATGGCTGAAATAGCCGGTTTTGACCTGTCGCTGAACCCGCGCCGGCGCGAAACCCTGGAGATGATCGTCAACGACCTTTATCCTCAGGGTGGCGATTTGAACGAAGCCAGCTTCTGGACCGGCTTGCGTCCGACCACACCCGATGGCACGCCGATTGTCGGTGCCACTCCGTTCAAGAACCTGTTCCTGAATACCGGCCACGGCACCCTCGGTTGGACCATGGCGTGTGGCTCCGGTCGTTTGCTGGCCGACCTGATGGCGAAGAAAACGCCGCAGATCAGTGCCGAAGGCCTCGATATTTCCCGTTATGGCAACCACCAGGAGTCCGCAAAACATGTCAATCCAGCGCCAGCTCACCAATGAGCGCATGAGCCAGATCGTTGTCCACAGCGGTACCGTGTATCTGGCCGGGCAAGTCGGCGACGACATGAGCGCCGGGATTGAACAGCAGACCCGTGAAACCCTGGCCAATATCGAGCGTTTGCTGGACCTGGCCGGCACTGACAAGACCAAGCTGCTGTCGGTGACGATCTACCTGAAAGACATCGACGCGGATTTCGCCGGCATGAACGCGGTGTGGGACAAGTGGCTGCCAAAAGGCGTTGCCCCGGCCCGTGCCACGGTTGAAGCCAAGCTGTGCGAGCCGCAAATTCTGGTAGAGCTGTCCGTCGTGGCGGCCCTGCCTTAACAACGATCCCTCTCCCGGTGCCGAAGCGGTTGGTCGGTGCCGGTTTTTTCTTCACTTGCCGCCTAGAAGCCTGCCGCCATGCGTCCTGCCCGTGCCCTGATCGATCTCCAAGCCCTGCGCCACAATTACCAATTGGCCCGTGAAGTCACGGGGGCCAAGGCCCTTGCCGTGGTCAAGGCCGATGCCTACGGCCACGGCGCCGTGCGCGTGGCCCAGGCGCTGGAAGCCGAGGCGGACGGGTTTGCAGTGGCCTGCATCGAGGAGGCACTGGAACTGCGCGCTGCCGGAATTCGCGCGCCAGTGCTGCTGCTGGAAGGCTTTTTCGAGGCTGACGAGCTGCCGCTGATCATCGAGCATGATTTCTGGTGCGTGGTGCATTCGCTGTGGCAGTTGGATGCGATTGAGCAAGCCAGGTTGAGCAAGCCGCTGACAATTTGGCTCAAGCTTGACTCAGGCATGCATCGCGTTGGCCTGCATCCCAAGGATTATCACGAGGCGTACCAGCGCCTGCTGGCCAGCGGCAAAGTGGCCAAGATTGTGCTGATGAGCCACTTCGCCCGCGCCGATGAACTCGATTGCGTGCGCAGTGATGAGCAGGTGGCGGTATTTGAAGCGGCGCGCCAGGGCTTATCAGCCGAGGTCAGCCTGCGCAATTCACCGTCAGTGATGGGCTGGCCAGGTGTGTCCAGCGATTGGGTCCGTCCTGGCATCATGCTCTACGGGGCCACGCCCTTCGGCGAAGACCAGAGCGTGGCCGCGCGTTTGCAGCCGGTGATGACCCTGGAGTCCAAGGTTATCTGCGTACGTGAACTGCCGGCCGGTGAGCCGGTGGGTTATGGCGCCAAGTTCATTACGCCAAAACCGATGCGTATCGGCGTGGTTGCCATGGGCTACGCCGATGGTTACCCGCGCCACGCACCGACCGGCACGCCAGTGCTGGTGGCGGGGCAACGCAGCCAGTTGCTGGGGCGTGTGTCCATGGACATGCTGTGCATCGACCTGACGGACGTGCCGCAGGCGGGCCTCGGTTCCACGGTAGAGCTGTGGGGCAAAAACATCCTGGCCAGTGACATCGCGGTCGCTGCCGAGACCATTCCCTACCAGCTGTTCTGCAACCTGCGCCGCGTGCCAAGGCTCTATTCCGGGGCTTGACCGCCCGGTACGAACGCAAGCGCCTGGGATTTAGGCCCAAGTGTTGTAAATACTGAACGCTGTCGCCATGATAACGCTCAATTACAACAAAGCCTGAATCCTAGGAGGCTCCTGCATTGGACGTCGGCGAACGACTGCAATCCATCCGTAAACTGAAGGGTCTTTCCCAGCGCGAGCTCGCCAAGCGCGCGGGTGTCACCAACAGCACCATTTCGATGATCGAAAAAAACAGCGTCAGCCCCTCGATCAGCTCCTTGCGCAAGGTGCTGGGCGGCATCCCCATGTCCATGGTCGAGTTCTTTTCCGAGGAGATCCTCCAGGAAATACCGACGCAGATCGTCTATAAAGCCAATGAGCTTATCGATATCTCTGACGGTGCCGTCACCATGAAACTGGTGGGTCGCGCGCACCCCAGCCGGGCGATTGCGTTTCTCAACGAGATCTACCCGCCGGGCGCCGACACGGGCGAAGAAATGCTCACCCACGAAGGCGAAGAAACCGGGATTCTGGTGGAAGGTCGCCTGGAGTTGGTGGTCGGTCTTGAAACTTTTGTGCTCGAAGCGGGCGATAGCTACTACTTTGAAAGCACCAAGCCTCATCGTTTTCGCAACCCGTTCGACGTGCCGGCGCGACTAATCAGCGCAGCCACACCCGCGAACTTTTAAGAAAAGAGGCGTCCTGCCAGCGTTGCAGAGACACCCAGGCAGTATTCCGTGAAGCCGAATCTCCCTTTATTTAATAGGGTTGTTTCGGCCAGGCGGGCTAACCGTTATACTTTCGCCGCCTGCGAAACCGTGGCCGCAGGCGTGAATAGCCACCATTGAGGGTGAACGCGTGAACCTAATTATGAAAATGCTGGCTGCACCAGCAACCGTACTGGCCCTATGGGCTGTCAGCGCTCAAGCTGCGACCAATGATGACATTGCCAAGCGTCTGGAGCCTGTCGGCCAAGTCTGCGTCCAGGGCCAGGAATGCAAGGGGATGGAAGTGGCGGTAGCCGCAGGCGGCGGCGCGGCGAAGACGCCGGATGAGATCATCGCCAAGCATTGCAACGCTTGCCACGGCACCGGCCTATTAGGTGCGCCAAAAATCGGCGACACCGCTGCCTGGAAAGAACGCGCCGACCATCAAGGCGGCCTGGATGGCATCCTGGCCAAGGCGATTACGGGCATCAATGCCATGCCGCCAAAAGGCACCTGCGCCGATTGCTCGGATGACGACCTCAAAGGTGCGATCCAGAAGATGTCCGGGTTGAAATAAACCGATCTTCGCCAAAAAGCCGCTTACGAGCGGCTTTTTTGTGCCGGCGATTTATGTTTCAGAGCTGTTCTTTGCAGCAAAGACCCGGCAAGCTCGGTCCAACCCCTAATCATGGAATGTTCAGGAGGGTCGGATGGTGCAGTTGTGTTCAATCGAGCAAGCAGTTGACGATGTACTGGAACGGTTGCCGGCGCATATCCACATGGGCATGCCGCTTGGCCTGGGCAAGCCGAACCTGTTTGCCAACGCGCTGTACCGGCGCATCGCCAAACTGCCGGAGCGGTCGCTGACGATCTATACCGCCTTGAGCCTGGGCCGGCCAACGCTGGGCGATGGCTTGCAGAAACGCTTTCTCGAGCCCTTTATCGAGCGGGTGTTTGGCGACTATCCCGAGCTGGATTTCCTCGCCGCCCTGCACAAGGACAACCTTCCGAAAAATATCCACGTCCAGCAATTTTTCATGCAGCCCGGCAGCTTGCTCCACAGCGAGTCGGCCCAGCAGGACTATGTCAGCAGCAATTACAGCCATGCCGCGCGCGACATCAACGCCGCTGGCCTGAACCTGGTGGCGCAGCTGGTCGCCAGCAGCGCCGATCATCCTGATCGCCTGAGCCTGAGCTGCAACCCGGATATCACCCTTGACCTGTTGCCCATGATTGCCAAGCGTCGTGAGGCTGGCGAAACCATTCTGGTGGTCGGCCAGGTTCACAGCGACTTGCCCTATATGCCCGGGGACGCTGAATTGGGCATGGATGCTTTCGATTACCTGATCGATGAAAAAGACAGCACCACGTTGTTCTCCACGCCGAATATGCCGGTGGGTTTCCAGGACCACTTTATCGGCCTGCATGCCAGCACCCTTGTGCGCGACGGCGGCACTTTGCAGATCGGCATCGGCTCCATGGGTGATGCGCTGACGGCCGCGCTGTTGGCCCGCCAGGCGGACAATGAATCCTATCGACTGCTGCTGACAGACCTCGATGTGTACCAATGGGCGCCATTGATCAGCCGAGAAGGCGGCGTCGACCCCTTCGCCCGTGGCCTCTACGGTTGCAGCGAAATGTTCGTCAACGGCCTGCTGGTACTGGCAGACGCGGGGATTATCCGCCGCAAGGTCTACCCGGATGTGGTCACGCAGGAACAGGCTAACGCCGGTACGCTCGACGATGCCGCGCAGCCCGACGGTATCTCGATCCACGGCGGATTCTTCCTGGGCCCGAGCAGTTTTTACCAGCGCCTGCAGGAGATGACTCACGCCAAGCGCCTCGAATTCAACATGACCCGCATCAGCTACATCAACGAGCTGTATGGCCAGGAAGAGCTCAAGCGCCTGCAGCGCCTGGACGCGCGGTTTATCAACAGCGCGATCATGGTGACGCTGCTCGGCGCGGGTGTCGCCGACCAACTGGACGACGGCCGCGTGCTCAGCGGTGTGGGCGGGCAATACAACTTCGTAGCCCAGGGCCATGCGTTGGAGGGTGCGCGGTCGATCCTGATCTTGCGCAGTTGGCGCGAGTCGGCGGGGGAGGTCAGTTCCAACATTGTGTGGGAATACGGCCACTGCACGATTCCTCGGCACCTGCGGGACATTGTCATCACCGAGTATGGCATTGCCGATTTGCGTGGGCAGACGGATGCCAAGGTGATCGAGGCGTTGCTCAATATCACTGACTCACGGTTCCAGGATGATTTGATCGAACAGGCGCAGAAGGCCGGCAAGTTGCCCAAGGATTTCAAGCTGGATCCACGCTTTGCCGATAACACGCCGGAACGGTTACAGGCGATTCAAGCGCGTCATCGTCGACTGTTCCCGGAGTATCCGCTGGGCAGCGATTTCACGGACGAGGAGCGGGATTTGCTGCGGGCGCTGAACTGGCTCAAGAGCAAATTCAAGCTCACGGAGATTCTGGAGTTGGGCAAGGCAGCGTTGGACGCGCCGGAGCCGGAGGCGTTTCCCAAGCATCTGGAACGCATGGGATTGAACAAGCCCGATGGGCTGAAAGAAGATTTGTATCAGCGGCTGTTGCTCGCTGGCCTGCAGGCCACCGCGAATTAGCCAGCAGCGCCGGGCTTTTGTGGTGAGCGGACTTGCCCCGCGCGAGGCAAGCTCGCTCACTACAAAAATACCGCCAGGCGTGATTATTCGATGAAGGTCACTACGCCGCCTTCCAACGATTTCACCCGTGCCAGGGATTCCACTCGGTATCCCTGCGCGTCCAACTCCGCACGGCCGCCCTGGAACGACTTCTCGATCACGATCCCCAAACCGGCAACGGTCGCGCCGGCCTGCTTGATGATCGAGATCAGCGCCTGGGACGCCTTGCCATTGGCCAGGAAGTCATCAATGACCAGCACGCGGTCGCTGCTGGTCAGGTGGCGAGGGGAAATCGCCACGGTGCTTTCGACCTTCTTGGTGAAGGAATACACCGTCGCCGACAGCAGGTTTTCCGTGAGGGTCAGGGATTGCTGCTTGCGTGCAAAGATCACCGGTACGCCCAGGTTCAGGCCGGTCATGATCGCCGGGGCGATGCCCGAGGCTTCGATGGTGACGATCTTGGTGATGCCCGAATCCTTGAACAGTGCGGCGAATTCGTCGCCGATCAGTTTCATCAGTGCCGGGTCGATCTGGTGGTTCAGAAAGGCGTCGACCTTGAGTACCTGATCGGAAAGCACGATGCCTTCTTCGCGAATTTTCTTGTGCAGTGCTTCCACGGAAAGCTTCCTCTAATGGCGCGGTGCGCGCCGAAAGTAGATTAAAAAGTAGTCGATTCTAGCGCTTTAACATCGCGCGTATATCCGCCAAGGCGGTGTTGCCGCGAACGGCCTTCACCTCGGTCGGGGTGTCGTCATTGCCTTCCCAGGCCAGGTCATCCGGCGGCAGTTCATCCAGGAACCGGCTGGGGGCACAATCGATGATTTCGCCGTATTGCTTGCGCTTGGCGGCAAAGGTGAAGGCCAGGGTCTGACGCGCGCGGGTAATGCCCACGTAGGCCAGGCGGCGTTCTTCTTCGATAGTGTCGGCTTCAATGCTGGAGCGGTGCGGGAGGATTTCCTCTTCCATGCCCATGATGAACACGTAGGGGAATTCCAGACCCTTGGACGCATGCAAGGTCATCATCTGCACGCCTTCGGCGCCGTCTTCCTCTTCCTGCTGGCGCTCGAGCATGTCGCGCAGCACCAGCTTGCCGATGGCGTCTTCGACGGTCATTTCGCCGTCTTCGTCTTTTTCCAGGGTGTTCTTCAGCGCTTCGATCAGGAACCAGACGTTGCTCATGCGGTAATCCGCGGCCTTGTCGCTGGAACTGTTGGTGCGCAGCCAGTTTTCGTAGTCGATGTCCATGACCATGCTGCGCAGCGCACTGATCGGGTCTTCGCCGGCGCACTGCTCGCGCACCTTGTCCATGAAGCGCTTGAAGCGCGACAGGCGATCGGTGAAGCGCGAATCCAAATGTTCGCCCAGGCCGATTTCGTCGGTGGCGGCGTACATCGAGATCTTGCGTTCAGTGGCGTAGTTGCCGAGCTTTTCCAGGGTGGTCGAGCCGATTTCGCGGCGCGGCACGTTGATCACGCGCAGGAAGGCGTTGTCGTCGTCCGGGTTCACGATCAGCCGGAAGTAGGCCATCAGGTCCTTGACTTCCTGGCGTCCGAAAAAGCTGTTGCCGCCCGAGAGGCGATACGGCACCTGGTGGTGCTGCAACTTCAGCTCGATCAGCTTGGCCTGGTAGTTGCCGCGGTACAGGATCGCGAAGTCGCTGTAGGGCCGGTCGGTGCGCAAGTGCAGGCTGAGGATTTCCACGGCCACGCGCTCGGCTTCGGCGTCTTCGTTGCGGCAGCGGATCACACGGATTTCATCGCCATGGCCCATCTCGCTCCACAGCTGTTTTTCAAACTCGTGGGGGTTGTTCGAGATCAGCACGTTCGCGCAGCGCAGGATGCGGCTGGTGGAGCGGTAGTTCTGCTCCAGCATCACCACTTTCAGGGACGGGTAGTCGTCCTTGAGCAGCATCAGGTTTTCCGGGCGGGCGCCGCGCCAGGCGTAGATCGATTGGTCGTCGTCGCCTACTACGGTGAACTGGTTGCGCTTGCCGATCAGCATCTTCACCAGCAGGTATTGGCTGGCGTTGGTGTCCTGGTATTCGTCCACCAGCAGGTAGCGCACCTTGTTCTGCCATTTTTCGAGGATGTCGGCGTGTTCCTCGAACAATTTCACCGGCAGCAGGATCAGGTCGTCGAAGTCCACCGCGTTGAACGCCTTGAGCGTGCGCTGGTAGTGGGTGTAGACGATGGCGGCGGTCTGTTCCTTGGGGTTGCGTGCGTTTTCCAGGGCCTGGGCGGGCAGGATCAGGTCGTTTTTCCAGGCGCCGATCATGTTCTTGATCTCATCCACGCCGTCGTCGCCTGCGTATTCCTTTTGCATGATGTCGGTCATCAGCGACTTCACGTCGGTCTCGTCGAAGATCGAGAAGCCCGGCTTGTAGCCTAACCGCGCATGCTCCTTGCGGATGATGTTCAGCCCCAGGTTGTGGAAGGTGCACACGGTGAGGCCACGGCCTTCGCCACCCTTGAGCAGGGTGCCGACGCGCTCTTTCATTTCCCGCGCCGCCTTGTTGGTAAACGTCATGGCAACAATGTATTGGGCGCGGATGCCGCACTGCTGGATCAGGTGCGCGATCTTGCGGGTGATCACGCTGGTCTTGCCGGAGCCTGCACCGGCGAGCACCAATAGAGGGCCGCCGACGTAGTTCACGGCTTCTTGCTGCCGGGGATTGAGTCGGGACATAAGGAATTCAGGGAGTCGTTATTCAAAAGGGCGGGCATTTTAACAGGCTGGCAGGATTCTGCCCTGTCAGAACGACAGTGTGACGTACCACTCGATCTAAATTTGCCGGTTTTGATACTTTGCCGCAGGATGTCGGGGTTGTTTGAGACTATTGTTTACAGTTCGCGTGTTTGATAACCCCTATCATTGGTGATTCTCAGGCCGCACGTCATAATGCCCGCCGCCACGATTTTTTGCAGAGTCTAGGGAGCTAGCTTGTCTACGCCTGTCGAACCCTTGCGTTTGCTGCTGCTGGCCGATGAGCCCGCGTGGGCAGCGTTATTGCGCGAGTGCCTGGCGCCGATGGGCGATGGGGCTGTGCTGATCAGCGCGCCAAACTGGGATTCCGTGAGCCGTCTGTTCGATGACGACCAAAGCGCCGTGCTGCTCACCACGCCCAGCCTGCAACCCGGCCCTGGGCGATGCAGCCTGCCGTGCGTCTTGCTGCTGGAGCAGGAACCGCTGGTTTCGCCGCTGGGCGTCAGCGATTGGCTGGTGCGTGATGTATTGGATGCCGATACAGTGCGCCGCTGCCTGCGCCACGTCCGCGAGCGTGGCGTGCTGGAAAACACCCTGCAACGCCTGGCCGAACAAGACCCGCTCACCGGTATCGCCAACCGCCAGGGCTTCCAGACCCTGTTGACCGCGCGCCTGGCCGAGAACGAAGGCCGTGGCCTGGCCCTCGGGCACCTGGACCTTGATAACTTCCGCCACGCCAACGACGCCCTCGGCCACCAGGCCGGCGACCGGTTGATCCTGCAAGTGGTCTCGCGGCTCAAGAGCCAGCTCGAGGTTGGGGACCAACTGGCGCGCCTGGGCAGCGACGAATTCGCCCTGCTCATCGACACCCGCCGCGCGCCCCAGCGTGCCGAATGGATGGCCGAGCGCATCACCGAAGTCATGGCCGAACCTTATTGGGTGGATGGCGAAAGCCTACTGATCGGTTGCAGCCTGGGCGTGGCGCATGCCCGTGCCCGCGCCGGTGCCGACCCGCTGATGTGGCACGCGCATATCGCCATGCAGCAGGCCAAGAGCACCCAGGGCTGCACCTTCCATATCTTCAACGAACGTATCAATCGCAACGCGCGCAGCCTGGCCGACCTGGAAAGCGAACTGCGCCGCGCTTTGCGGCGTGATGAACTGGAGCTGCACTACCAGCCGCGCCTGGACCTGGACGACGGGCATATCGTCGGCCTGGAGGCCCTGGTGCGCTGGCGCCATGGCGAGCGTGGCCTGTTACCGCCGAGTGAATTCGTGCCCCTGGCCGAGCAAAGCGGCCTGATCGTGCCGTTGGGCTACTGGGTGATCTCCCGGGCCCTGCGTGACATGCAAGACCTGCGCGAACGCGGCCTGCCGCCGCTGCACATGGCGGTCAACCTGTCGTTCCGCCAGTTCCAGGACAGCCAGTTGCTCTCGACCCTCAGCCGGCTGATTGCCGAGCGTGGCGTGGAGGCGCAATGGCTGGAGTTCGAACTGACCGAAACCGCCGTGATGCGCCGCAGTGACCTGGTCAAACAGACCATGGACGCCCTCGGCCGCCTGGGCGTGCGGTTTTCCCTGGATGATTTTGGTACCGGCTTCTCATCCTTCGTGCACCTCAACAGCCTGCCGATTGCCTTGCTGAAAATCGACAAGAGCTTTGTCGGTGGCATGGAAGAGCGCGAAGAGAACCGCAAGCTGGTGCATGCCATGATCAATCTGGCGCACAACCTCAACCTGGAAGTGGTCGCCGAAGGCGTGGAAACGCCGGAGCAGTTGGCGTTGTTGAGGTTGTTTGGCTGCGACCAGGCCCAGGGTTACCTGATCAGCAAGCCGCTGCCGTTGCCGGAGTTGGTGGAGTACCTGACTTTCGGGAAAAGCCAGCAGGCGCTGCTGGGTTGAGCTGCAAACCCAATCAACTGTGGGAGCGGGCTTGCTCGCGAATGCGGTAGATCAGTCAATAAATGTGGTGACTGACACTTAGCATTCGCGAGCAAGCCCGCTCCCACATTGACCTTGTACAATCCCTAGTCAGGTTGCATTGCCTGGAATTCAGCGCGAACTTCGGGCTCTCGCCGAATCATCCGCTTCATCTTCGCCTCGAACGCCCAGGTCAAGCTCACCGCCGCGCACGCCAGGCCCAGCGCCAACCCCCACCACACACCGGTTGGCCCCCAGCCGAGGGTGAAGGCCATCAACCAGGCCGACGGTGCCCCAATCAACCAATAGCAGCCCGCCCCGATCAGGAAGGTGGTCTTGGCGTCCTTGAGCCCGCGAATGCAGCCCATGGCGATGGTTTGCACGCCGTCGAACAACTCGAACCACGCCGCCACGGCCAGCAGGCTGACGGCCAGGACGATCACGTCGTGGAACGCCGGGTCGTTATGGTCGATGAGCAGCCCGATCAGCGGGTCGGAAAACAGCCACAGTACTACGGCAAATCCCAGCATTACCGCCGCGCCAAAGCCTATGCCCACGCGCCCGGCCAGGCGCGCCTGCAGTAACTGCCCGGCGCCGTAATGCTGGCCGATGCGCATGGTCACCGCGTAGGACATCCCCGCAGGCACCATGAACGCCACCGAGACGATCTGCAGCGCGACCTGATGCGCCGCCAACTGCGTGCTGCCCATGGTGCCCATGCACAGCGCCGCAAAGGCAAACAGCCCGACTTCCACTGCGTAGGTGCCGCCGATTGGCAGGCCCAGGCGCCACAACTCGCGCAGGTACTGCGTATTGAGGCGCAGCAGGCCGCTGCTCAGCGGGTAGGCCGCATAGGTACGGTTGCGGTGGATGTACCACATCAACGTCAATGCCATGCCGTTGGCGACGATGGCGGTGACCAGCCCAATGCCCATCAGGCCCGGTTTAGGCAGGCCGAACATGCCTTCGATCAACGCGTGGTTGAGCAGGTAGTTGGCCACCGCACCACCGAGGCTGATCACCATCACCGGCTGGGCCTTGCCAATCGCGCTGGTGAAGCCGCGCAAGGCCATGAAGCTCAGGAAGCCCGGCAAGGCGAACGGCAGGATCGTCAGGAATTGCCCCGCCGAGTGCACGTTGGTCTCGGTCTGGCCAAACATCAACAGCAGTGGCTTGAGGTTCCACAGCAGCAGGCCCGCAGCCAACGCCATCAGCCATGCCAGCCACAGCCCGGCCTGGGTCAGGCGGGTAGCGCCTTCGATATCGCCCGCGCCGTGACGAATGGCCACGAGAGTACCCACGGCGGCAATCACGCCGATGCAAAAAATCGACACGAACGAATAACTCGCTGCGCCCAGGCCGCCACCGGCCAGAGCTTCGGGGCTCAGGCGGGCCATCATCAGGGTGTCGGTCAGCACCATCAGCATGTGTGCCAGCTGTGAGGCAATCAACGGCCCCGACAGCCGCAGAATGGCCCAGAGCTCGGTACGTGCCGGATGCTGCATGATCATCACACTCGAAATGTCGGAGGGGTGGGGAAGGGTTGATTCTCGGCGCTCCCAACCCATTGCACAAAGGGATAAATGCGATCGCTCGCATGACTAAAACTCATGCCTAATGAATCTGGTAGCTTAGGGTATTGCCTGTAGGAGTTTTCCAGATGCCACGTCGCCTACCGCCGCTGTATGCCCTCCGTGCGTTTGAGGCGGCTTCCCGGCACAACTCCTTCACGCGTGCGGCGGAGGAGCTGTCCATTACGCAGAGTGCGGTGAGCCGACATATCCGCACACTGGAAGAGCATTTCGCCTGTCGACTGTTTCAACGCAGTGGCCGTACTCTGCAGCTCACTGAAGCCGCGCGCTTGCTGTTGCCTGGCGTGCGCGAAGGTTTCGCCGCGCTGGAGCGGGCCTGCCATACGCTGAACGCCGAGGACGACATCCTGCGCATGAAGGCACCGTCGACCCTGACCATGCGTTGGCTGCTGGCGCGACTCAGTCGCTTCCGGGCGCTACAGCCTGGCAATGAAGTGCAGTTGACCAGCGCCTGGATGAGCGTGGACGAGGTGGATTTCAACCAGGAGCCGTTCGACTGTGCAGTGCTGCTGAGCTACGGACATTTTCCCGCGGACTGGGAGGCCAGTTACCTGTTCCCGGAATTGCTGATTCCGGTTGGCGCACCCAACCTGTTGGCGGATGGTCCCTGGGACGCCGCACGCTTGGCCACTGCCGAGCTGTTGCACCCAACGCCCGACCGACGCGATTGGCGCAATTGGCTGGAGCGCATGGGGTTGTCATCCCAGGTCTCGCTCAAGGGCGGGCAGGTGTTCGATACCCTCGAACTGGGCATGATCGCCGCCGCGCGGGGCTATGGCGTGTCGATGGGCGACTTACTGATGGTGGCCGAAGACGTGGCCCAGGGACGGTTGAGCCTGCCATGGCCCACTGCCGTCGCCAGTGGTGAAAATTATTACCTGGTGTGGCCGAAAACCCGCCCCGGCGGCGAGCGTTTGCGGCGCTTGGCGGAGTTTCTCCAGGCTGAAGTCAAGGCCATGGAATTGCCTGTGGTCGAGCGATTCGATTGAGTGGTGCAAGACCGTTCGTGCAATCGTTTGCGTGATACCCCTGTGATTCGCTCAAGTATTGGCTCTGCCCGCCGAAGTAGGTGTGTTGGAACCATCGTGCACCAACGTTTTCCACCAGATAATTTGCCGAGCAGCGCTATGAGATCAGGATGATCCTGGCCTCGGCCAGGAGCCTTCATGTCTCAACCTCGCGCCCGGATAGCCTCACAGCTAGGCCTCGCACTCGCCGTGATACTGGCTGTCGTCATCAGCGGCAGTACCGTGTTTGCCTTGCGTTCCCTCGACTCCGCCAACCTCGCCACCCGTGAGGAACACCTGGCCAGCGAGGCGCGCTTGCTCGCCGACCAACTCAATACCTTCCACAGCACGTTGCGCGAAAGTACCCAGCGGTTGAGCGGGCTGTTTGAAAAGCGCTTCGGCGCGGGCTTGAGTGTGCGTGGGGACCAGCCCATTACCGTGGCCGGTGTGCAGACCCCGAGCCTGTTCCTGGGCAGCGACCTGCTGAACAACGATTTCGATGAGGTCGATGAGTTCAAGGACACCTCCGGCGGCGTGGCCACGGTATTTGTGCGCAGCGGCGAAGACTTCATCCGCATCAGTACGTCGCTGACCAAGCAGGATGGCAGTCGTGCCATTGGTACCGCCCTGGACCATCAGCATCCGGCGTATCAGCGCCTGCTTGCCGGGCAGAGCTACGTTGGCCGTGCGGTGCTGTTTGAACGTTCCTACATGACCCAATACACCCCGGTGCGCGATGCGGCCGGCAAGGTGATTGCGGTGCTGTTTGTCGGCTTCGATTACACCGATGCGCAGAACGCCCAGTTCGAAAACCTCAAGCGCTTCCGTATCGGCTCCACCGGTTCCCTGGCCTTGCTGGATGAACAGAAACGCTGGCTGGTACCGCCGGCCGGTGTACAGGCACTGGACCAGTCGATTCCGGTGGTGCTCGACCTGGCGAAAAAACCGGGTGAGGGCCGCTTCTGGAGTGACAAGAACGAAGACTTCTACAGCGTCGCGGTGCCATTCGAAGGCGGACCGTGGTCGGTAGTGGCGAGCATGCCGAAGGCGGAAATCCGCGAAGTCACCTGGGCTGTGGGGATCCGCCTGGTGATTGGCAGTGTGCTGGCGATGCTGTTCGCGGTCGGCGCGGCGGTGTGGCTGCTGCGCAGCAAGTTGCAGCCCCTGAGTGACCTGGTGCGTCAGGCCGAGGCCCTGGGCGCCGGTGATTTGAGCGCACGTCTCAACGTATCCAGCCATGACGAAATCGGCCAGCTGGCGCGCAGTTTCAACCAGATGGGTGAAGCGCTGTCGACCATGGTCTCGCATATCCGCAAGGCGGCCGAAGAGGTCAACAGCCGTGCCCAGGCGTTGTCCGGTTTGTCCGGTGGCGCCTATGAAGGCATGGAGCAGCAGTCCGGCGAGATCACCAGCATGGCCGGCGCGGTGGAAGAATTCAGCGCCACCTCGCTGAACATCGCCGACAACATGGGCAACACCGAGCGCCTGGCCCAGGAAAACGCCCAGCAAACCCGTATCGGTCGTACCTCGATGCAAGAGGCGTCTTCGTCGCTGGAGCACATCGCCGCTGCGTTGAACAGCACGGCCACGGTGATCAACACCCTCGGCCAGCGCTCCCAGGAGATCGGCGGGATCGTCGGCGTGATCACTTCTATCGCCGAACAGACCAACCTGCTGGCGCTCAACGCCGCCATTGAAGCCGCACGGGCGGGTGAGCAAGGCCGCGGGTTTGCCGTGGTCGCCGACGAAGTGCGCAACCTGGCGTCGCGCACCCGACAGGCCACTGACGAAATCTCCGGGATGATCCAGAGCATCCAGCAGGAAACCGGCAACGCGATCAGCACCATGGAACACGGCAATGTGTTGATGCAGGAAGGGCTGTCGCGCAACGCCGACGTGGCCTCGGCCCTGGCGCGTATCGACGAGCAAAGCCGCTCGGCTGGCCAGCAGTTCGCCGCGATCACCACCGCCACTCAGGAGCAGAGCAGCACCGCTACGCTGCTCAGCAGCAACCTGCAGAGCATTGCGCTGGCCAACAGCGAGCAGCGTGAAGTGGTGTCGAACCTGGCGATTACCGCCAAGGAGCTGGAAACCCTGGCGGCAGGCTTGCGCCATGAGGTGGATCGCTTCCGCTGATCCCCCTTTGTAGGCGCCGGCAAGCCGGCTCCTGTAATGTCGGGCTGTCAGGTGATTGCTGCCGGGCGATATTGCAGGGCCTCTTGCAGATGATGGCGAGCGATAGCGTCCGTTTGCTCCAGATCTGCCAGGGTGCGCGCCACCTTGAGCAGCCGGTGGGCCGCGCGCAGCGACAGTGTCAGCCGCTCGCAGGCAGTCTCCAGCCAGCCTTCATCGACCTTCGCCAGCGTGCAGTGCTGGCGAAGCCCAGGCAGATCCAGGAAAGCATTCGCACAACCCTGGCGCTTTAACTGGCGCTCCCGGGCCTCGGCAACCTCGGCCGAAGCCTTTGCAGTGTTATCGCCAGCCTGGTGGGTGGGGTTTAGTGCAGTGGTTTCCCGAGCGACGGTCAGGTGCAGGTCGATCCGGTCCATCAGCGGTCCGGACAGCTTGTTGCGATACCGCTGGATCTGCTCCGGCGTACAACGACAGCGCCCGCTGGGTTCGCCCAGATAGCCGCAAGGGCAGGGGTTCATCGCGGCCACCAGTTGAAAGCGCGCCGGGAATCTCACCCGGTCACGGGCGCGGGAAATCACGATATGCCCTGACTCCAGGGGTTCACACAGTACCTCCAGCACCTTGCGATCAAACTCCGGCAATTCATCCAGGAACAGCACACCGTGATGAGCCAGGGTAATTTCCCCTGGCTGCGGTTTCGACCCGCCGCCCACCAATGCAGGGCCTGATGCCGAGTGATGTGGCTGGCGGAATGGTCGGTGCGGCCAATGGCTCAGTGGTGCCAGGCTGACGACCGACTGAATTGCTGCGACTTCCAAGGCTTCCTGCTCGCTCAGCGGCGGCAGCAAACCCGGTAGGCGGCTTGCGAGCAGCGTCTTGCCCGTTCCTGGGGGCCCGCTGAACAGCACATTGTGTGCGCCCGCCGCTGCTATCAGCAGCGCGCGCTTGGCCGACAGTTGGCCCTGGACTTCACTCAGGTCCGGGTATGGCTTGTTCAGATACAGCAAGCCATCGGATTTATAAGGCTCGATAGGCTGGTGCCCATTCAGGTGCGCCACCACCTGCAGCAAGTGATCCACCGCAATGACCTTCAACCCTGACGCCAGGCACGCTTCCTCCGCATTCGCCCGCGGCACTATCACGGTGCGCCCGGCTTTGCGTGCCGCCAGTGCCGCTGGCAATACGCCTTTCACCGCGCGCACTTCACCTGAGAGCGCCAACTCCCCGAGGCACTCCACATCGTCGAGCATCAACGCCGGTACCTGCACGCTGGCCGCGAGAATCCCCAGGGCAATCGCCAAGTCAAAGCGCCCGCCGTCCTTGGGCAGGTCGGCAGGCGCGAGGTTGAGGGTGATGCGACGGGCGGGGTATTGCAGCGCGGAGTTGAGGATGGCGCTGCGCACGCGGTCCTTGCTCTCCTTGACCGCCGTTTCCGGCAAACCCACCAGCGTCAGGGACGGCAAACCATTGGCCATGTGCACTTCGACAGTGACGGCAGGCGCTTCGACGCCGATCTGGGCGCGGCTGTGGACGATGGCGAGGGACATGCACATTCCTTGAAAAATAGAGGCCGCTTCCTGCGGTTTTTCAAAGGTAGTCGAGGGATTGCCGGGGCGGCGGATCAGACTTTTACAGGACGTATCAAACGTGCAAAGGCGTCGGGATATTTATCCAGGTAGGCATCGTTGAGCTGCGTATCGGGGGCGCGCATGAAGGTGCGGAAATCCGGGATCAGGAACACCAGCAGTGACAATCCCAGCACCATCACCCCCAGCGACGTGATGGTCAGTGCAACGCCGAGATGAGCAATTAAGCCGTTCATGGCAAAACTACCCAGCGGGCTGGCTGCAGCGGACAGGAACGACACGGTGGCAAAGATCCGATTGCGATGCGACTTGGGGGTCGCCAGCAACCTGACGGCAGAGGTCGGGATATTGATCAGCATCAGGCCCACCCCACCGCAGAAAAATGCCAGCGGCACGACGACCACTGATGAAAGTGTGCCGGCCAGCCACAGGTTGCCCCCCAACAGTGCAAAACCCAGCGCGACACAGAAGTCACGGGGCACTCGTTCGGTCAGCCAGCCGGTGATCCTGTAGCTGCCCAGCAGGATGCCCAGGCCAAAGCAAGTATCCAGCAGGCCGAGGTAGGTGACCGGATAGTGGATAACGGTCTTGACGTAGAGCGGCAACAGGATGGTAAAGAATGGAAATAGCGCAAAGTTGACGAGCATCGCCACCAGGGCCAGGTAGAACTCGACCTTCACGCCATAGACCGCCTTGAAGCCCGAGTAAATCATGCGCCAGCCGTTGGCGGTCGGGGCTTGTTCATCCGGGGGGCTGGCACCGAGGTGGCGGGGGACCGATGCAATCAAGGCTGCCGCGCCAAGCATCGCAAAGAAGTCGACGGTAAACGCCAGCGTGGTGCCGAAACTGAAAATCAACGCGCTGGCCATGATTGGCCCAAGCAGGTTGGAAATGGACGAGAGCATGCTTTTGGTGCGCACGGCCAGTGAGACCTGATCGTCGCGCGCAAACAACGGAATAATCGAGGATTGCAGCGGGTCGCGGACGCCCGCGACGGCACTGCTGACCAGCATCAGGGCGCCGACGGTCCAGGGGTTGAACAGTTGCGTGGCAGAGAGCACCACCATCAACAGCGCGGTCAGCAGGCTGGTAAGAGAGGCGAGTTTGAGGATCAGGATCTTGTTGTGCTTATCGCCCAGCCACCCCAGCAGGGGGCGGGCCAGTACCTCCGCTGCGATGGAGCAGGCGATCATGTTGGCGAAGGCGAGGGCTGAACCGGTTTGCTGCAAGGCCCACCAGGCCACGGCCAATTGGTTGCAGCGGCCACCAAGCACCACCAGCAAAAAGCTGAATTGTATTTTCAGCAGGCGCCGGTCGAGGGCCGGCAGGGCCCACGTAGAGCGCTTGATATCGGTTATTCGCTCGGTGGATTCAACCGCGCTTCGAGCTCAGCGACTTTTGCTTCCAGGCTTTCCAGGCGTGCACGTGTGCGGGCCAGCACGACCATCTGGCTGTCGAATTCTTCCCGGCTCACCAGGTCGAGTTTGCTGAAACCGCTTTGCAGCAATGCCTTGAATTGGCTTTCGATTTCATTGCGGGGCAGGGGGGTGTCGCCGCTGAACAGGCGAGAGGCGTGGCCGCTCAGGGCGTCGAGGAGGTCTTTGGGCGCGAGCATGGGAAATATTCCGGAAAACTGTTGGCCGGCAGTGTATCACGCAGCGTCTATAGTCTTTTTGACGTCCTTGGCGCACGGTTTTCGCGCAGGGGGTCGGGCGGCGGCGCACTGTTTTTGTGCGCATTGGCACCGCCGAAAAGCCCAGTAGGTGGGCATAAGTGGGCAAAGGACTGATTTCAGTGATTTTTACGGAGCTGGCAAGGTTTCTGCTTAGACGATCATGACCCATGCACTGATGCAGTCGCTGTGACGAATGCAGTGCGCCGACGGATCAGGGGTACAGGTTTCGTCACCAGTGGTTCGCTGGCGTCGCAACGGCATCTGCTCTTGCGACGACGCGTTACAAAGCCAGGCACTGCGCTTAGACTTGAGACGGGTTTGTTTTCCTGGGGCAAGTCCACCAATTCGGGAGAGAGTTTTCATGAAGCTAGTCACTGCCATCATCAAGCCGTTCAAGTTGGACGATGTACGCGAGTCGTTGTCCGAGATCGGCGTGCAGGGCATTACCGTTACTGAGGTCAAAGGCTTCGGTCGGCAGAAGGGTCACACCGAGCTGTATCGCGGCGCGGAATACGTGGTCGATTTCCTGCCAAAGGTGAAGATTGATGTCGCCATTGACGACAAGGATCTTGACCGGGTTATCGAGGCGATAACCAAGGCAGCCAACACCGGCAAGATCGGTGACGGCAAGATCTTCGTGGTCAATCTGGAACAGGCTATTCGCATCCGTACCGGCGAAACCGATACCGACGCTATCTAAGCCGCCAAACCCCAACGCCCCAGGAGAAAACAATATGACTCTGCGTAAATTCGCAGGGCTCGGAGCCCTGTTGTCCATCGTAATGCCAAGCCTGGCCATGGCGGCAGACGAAGTGGCTGCTCCAGTCCTCAATTCCGGCGACACCGCGTGGATGCTCACATCCACCGCGCTGGTGCTGTTCATGACCATCCCAGGCCTGGCGCTGTTCTACGGCGGCATGGTGCGCTCCAAAAACATTCTTTCGGTGATGATGCAGTGCTTCGCCATCACTGGCCTGATCAGCGTGTTGTGGGTCATCTACGGCTACAGCATCGCGTTCGATACCACCGGTATGGAACAGGGCGTCGTCAACTTCAACTCCTTCTTCGGCGGCATGGGCAAGGCGTTCCTGGCGGGCGTTACCCCGGCCAGCATCACCGGGCCTGCAGCGTTGTTCCCGGAAGCGGTGTTCATCACCTTCCAGATGACCTTCGCCATCATCACCCCGGCGCTGATCGTCGGTGCGTTCGCTGAGCGTATGAAGTTCTCCGCGATGCTGATCTTCATGGCTATCTGGTTCACCCTCGTCTATGCGCCAATCGCGCACATGGTCTGGAGTGGTAACGGTGGCCTGCTGTGGGACTGGGGCGTGCTGGACTTCGCGGGCGGCACCGTGGTGCACATCAACGCCGGTGTGGCTGGCCTGGTGGCGTGCATCGTGCTCGGCAAGCGCAAAGGCTTCCCGACCACGCCGATGGCACCGCATAACCTGGGTTACACCCTGATCGGCGCGGCCATGCTGTGGGTGGGCTGGTTCGGTTTCAACGCCGGTTCCGCTGCTGCGGCCAATGGCACTGCCGGCATGGCGATGCTGGTCACCCAGATCGCTACCGCTGCTGCGGCGCTGGGCTGGATGTTCGCCGAGTGGATCACCCACGGTAAGCCAAGCGCACTGGGCATTGCCTCGGGTGTGGTGGCGGGCCTGGTTGCCATCACCCCAGCCGCTGGCACCGTGGGCCCGATGGGCGCCCTGGTGATCGGCCTGGTGGCCGGTGTGATCTGCTTCTTCTGCGCCACCAGCCTCAAGCGCAAGCTGGGCTATGACGACTCCCTGGACGCATTCGGCGTGCACGGTATCGGCGGTATCGTCGGTGCGATCCTCACCGGTGTGTTCGCAGCCCCTGCACTGGGCGGTTTCGGCACCGTGACTGATGTGGCGGCACAGGTCTGGATCCAGGCCAAAGGTGTTGGCTTCACAGTGATCTATACCGCAATCGTGACCTACATCATCCTCAAGGTGCTGGACATGGTCATGGGCCTGCGGGTTACCGAAGAGGAAGAGGCTGTCGGCCTCGACCTGGCGCAACACAACGAACGCGGCTACAACTTGTAATAGTGTGAAAAAAAGATGCCCGGCTTGCCGGGCATTTTTTTGTCTGTTGTTTGTCAGTCATAACGAGCTGTACCGGTTTTTATCCAGTGTTTGTGATGGGATGCACACGGCACTTTTCTGCGTGCCAATGTCTTACAGGCATGTGGGCGTATTCGGCACTTTGTTTTTTCCCAGAGCGCGCTAGAATGCGCGCCGATGGGCGGAGAACTGTATGTGGCAACAGACCCTGATTACCCTGCGGGCCAAGCCCCGGGGCTTTCACCTGGTAACCGATGAGTTGCTGGCCGGCTTGCCTGAATTGAAGGCCTGCCGCGTGGGCTTGTTGCATCTGTGGCTGCAGCACACCTCGGCCTCGTTGACCGTCAACGAGAATGCCGACCCGGCGGTTCGCCGTGACTTCGAGCGTTATTTCAACTCGCTGGTGCCCCAAGGCCTTGCAGGGTTTGAACACAACGACGAAGGTCCGGATGACTTGCCGGCGCACTTCAAGGCCAGTCTCCTGGGCTGCCAGCTGAGTTTGCCGGTGAAGGCCGGCCGCTTGGCGATGGGGACCTGGCAAGGTGTTTATCTGGGCGAGCACCGTGATCATGGCGGTGCTCGTAAAGTCCTCGCCACCTTGCACGGTGATGGGGCATAAGCCACTGGTTATCCAGTGGATGTTGATTTTTTTCCAGCAGCCATCGACAGAGGGTGAAGCTGGGCTATAACTAATCTGCTTTTCGCAAGTCATGAGGTAGAACATGAGCGACGATGATCTGGAAAACGACGAACTCGAAGTAGGTGACGAAGACGACACCGAAGAAGGTCTTGAAGCGGCGGCGGAAGACGTTGCTGACGACGACGGTGGCGATGATGCACCTGTCCCGGCTGCCAAAGGCAAAGCCAAGGCAGCGGTGTCGGTAGACGAATTGCCGAGCGTTGAAGCCAAGAACAAAGAGCGTGATGCCCTGGCCCGTGCGATGGAAGAATTCCTCGCTAAAGGCGGCAAAGTGCAGGAAGTCGAGGCTAACGTGGTGGCAGACCCACCGAAGAAGCCAGACAACAAGTACGGCAGCCGACCTATCTAAGGTCAGTCATCCGCTTGTAGGAAAAGCCCGCCGTCGCTGCGGGCTTTTTCATGCCTGGCGCAATACCCTGCGGGAGCTGGCTTGCCCGCGATGGCGCAGTGTCAGCCAGTAAAAATGTGCCTGATAGACCGCTATCGCAGGCAAGCCAGCTCCCACATTGGGTTCGGTGTCAGTTCCAGCTGCGGAGCAATTCTGGCAGCTCCGCCAGGTTGCGAATCTCGGCATCCGGACGCTTATCCGCATCCCACGCCTTGCCCGTCGGGTTAAACCACACCGCTCGAAGCCCCGCCTGCTGCGCCCCAGCAATGTCATCCCCTGGGTGATCGCCAACATGCACCGCCGCATTGGCATCCACCCCACCACGCTGCAACGCCTCCTGAAACAATCGCGCATCCGGCTTGGCAATGCCGATATCTTCGGCGCGCAAGGCAAAATGAAAGTAATCCGCCAGGCCCACGCGCTGCACGTCGGCATTGCCATTGGTGATCACCCCCAGCAAAAAGTGCTGGCGCAGGGCTTGCAGCATCGGCTCGGCTTCCGGGAACACCGTGAGCTGGTGGCGCGCATGGATGAACGCTTCAAAGCACACATCCGCCATTTCCGTGGCTTCGGGCTGCGGATAACCCGCCTCTTCAAACGCATGCATCAACACCCGGTGGCGCAGGATGCTGATACGGTGTTTGAGCTCGGGATGACGTTGCAGCACCTGCTGGCGCAGGCTGGCGAAGTGCTCGAGGGGCAGGTCGCCGACCTTGGTCGCATGGGTGGCCAGCCATTCGCGCATCGACGCTTCGGCGCTGATGATGACGGGTACGTTGTCCCAGAGTGTGTCGTCCAGGTCGAAGGTGATCAGCTTGATACTCATGAGTCGCCGCCCTTGATGCGTTTGGCCCGTGGATGGGCGCTGTCGTAGACCGTTGCCAGGTGTTGGAAATCCAGGTGGGTGTAGATCTGTGTGGTCTTGATGTCGGAGTGGCCGAGCAGCTCTTGAACCGCGCGCAGGTCCTGCGACGACTCCAGCAGGTGGCTGGCAAAGGAGTGTCGCAGCATGTGTGGGTGCAGGTTCTGCCCCAGCTCGCGCTCGCCGGCGGCCTTGACCCGCAACTGGATCGCGCGCGGCCCCAGGCGCCGGCCTTGCTGGCTGACAAACACGGCATCATCCGCCGGGTTGGTCAGCAGGCGCAGCGGCAGCCACAACTGCAGGGCGTCCCGGGCTTTGCGGCCTACCGGCAGGACGCGGGTCTTGCTGCCCTTGCCGAGCACCTGCACCAAGCCGTCCGCCAGGTCCAGGTGCTCCAGGTTCAGGCCGGTCAGTTCTGACAGGCGCAAACCCGATGAGTAGAACAGCTCCAGGATCGCCTGGTCGCGATGAGCCAGGAAGTCCTCCTCGACGGCGCCATCCAGCAATTGCAAGGCGCGATCGGTGTCCAGGGTCTTGGGCAGGCGCCGCTCACCCTTGGGCGGCGACAGGCCGTTGGCCGGGTCGTGGTCGCACAGGCCTTCGCGGTTCAGGTAGTGATAGAGCCCACGCACCGCCGAGAGCAGGCGCGACAGGCTACGCGAGGATTGGCCGGCCTGGTGCAGGCGCGCGATCAGGCTGCGCAGGCTCTGGATATCCAGGGCCTTCCAGCTGCTGATCTGTTGTTTTTCGCAGTACGCCAGGACCTTTTTCAGGTCCCGTCGATAGGCTTCCAGGGTGTGGGGCGACACCTGGCGCTCGTTGCGCAGGTGAGCGCAGTAAGCGTCCAGTTGCCGTTCCATGGCTAGCGCACCGCGCGCAGGGCGGTGGTAAAGCGCGGCAAGACGCGGCCCAGCACTTCGGCGATGTAGGTCAGGAACAAGGTGCCCACGGAGCTCTTGTAGTGCTGAGGATCGCGGCTGGCGATGGCCAATACGCCGTGCAGGCCTTGATGGCTGAGGGCGACCACGGCGGTGGAGCCGATCTGTTTGCGTTGCTCGGCGCCAAACAGAAAGTCCAACTCATGCTCACGCAAGGTGCCGCTGATGGTCTTGCCTTCGGACAACAGGCCGCCGATGGCGGTTTGTGCGTCGCTGCCGCTGACCCAGCGACCCACCGGCATCGGGTTGTCGCTGAACAGGATCAGGCTCACGAACGGCACCTGGAAGTCCTGGCGCAGGCTGTCTTCGACGGCGATCACCGTTTCTTCCAGGCTGGTGGCGTCCATCAGCGTCAGGATCAGGCGGCGGGTTTTCTCGAACAGGCGGTCGTTGTCGCGGGCGACGTCCATCAGGTGCGAGAGCTTGTGGCGCATTTCGATATTGCGCTCACGCAGGATCTTCATCTGCCGCTCCACCAGCGACACGGTATCCCCGCGTTGATGGGGGATGCGCAGTGCCGGCAGCAACTCTTCGTGTTCGACGAAGAAGTCCGGATTAGCCTCAAGGTACGCCGCGACGGTAGCGGCCTCCAGGCTGTCGCTCGGGGTTGCTTGTGCGGGTACTTGAGGCTTATCGGTCATTGGCTTGACTCACTCATAGACGGACCTGTCCTTCGTATACGCGCGAGGCCGGCCCGGTCATCATCACCGGGTGGCCAGGGCCTGCCCACTCGATGGACAAGCGTCCACCGGGCAGGTCGATCAGCAGCGGCGAATCCATCCACCCCTGGCTGATCGCGGCCACGGCAGCGGCGCATGCACCGGTACCGCAGGCCTGGGTTTCGCCGGCGCCGCGTTCCCACACACGCAATTGCGCGCGGGAACGGTCGATCACCTGCAGGAAGCCCACGTTGACCCGAGCCGGAAAGCGCGGGTGGTGTTCGATCTTCGGCCCCAATTCATGCACGGGCGCGTTGTTGATGTCGTTGACCCGCAGCACCGCGTGGGGGTTGCCCATGGACACGGCAGCAATGTCGACGGTCTTGCCGTCAACGTCCAACGCATAGCTGACGGCCTGCTCGGTGGCCTGGAATGGAATATCCGCCGGCACCAGGCGTGGCGCGCCCATGTTGACGCTGATCTGGCCGTCGCTGCGGATGTCCAGGTCGATCACGCCGCTCTTGGTCTCGACACGGATCTGCCGCTTGGCGGTCAGGCGCTTGTCCAGCACAAAGCGTGCGAAGCAGCGCGCACCGTTGCCGCACTGTTCCACTTCGGAACCGTCGGAGTTGAAGATCCGATAACGGAAATCCACCTCCGGGTTGCTCGGCGCCTCGACGATCAGCAACTGGTCGAAACCAATGCCGGTGTGGCGATCGCCCCACTGTTTGGCGTGTTTGGGCAGGATATGCGCGTGCTGGCTGACCAGGTCGAGGACCATGAAATCATTGCCCAGCCCGTGCATCTTGGTAAAACGCAGCAGCATGGCTTACTCCGGCAGCAGGCTTTCGCCAGCATACAACTCGGCTACCGTCTCGCGGCGACGCACTTCAAACGCTTGATCACCGTCCACCAGCACCTCGGCGGTACGTCCGCGGGTGTTGTAGTTGGAACTCATGACAAACCCGTAGGCACCGGCCGAATGCACGGCCAGCAGATCGCCTTCTTCCAGGGCCAACTGACGATCCTTGGCCAGGAAGTCGCCGGTCTCGCAGATCGGGCCGACGATGTCGTAGGCGCGGGCTTCGCTGTCGCGAGGCGTCACGGCGGTGACATTCATCCAGGCCTGGTACAGCGCCGGGCGGATCAGGTCGTTCATCGCCGCGTCGACGATGGCGAAGTCCTTGTGCTCGGTGTGCTTGAGGTACTCGACCTGGGTCAGCAGCACGCCCGCGTTGGCGACGATATAGCGGCCCGGCTCGAACATCAGCGTCAGGTCACGGCCTTCGATGCGCTCGCGCACGGCTTGGATATAGTCGGCAATCAGCGGCGGCTCTTCGTCGCGATAGCGCACGCCCACGCCACCACCCAGATCGATGTGGTGCAGGTAAATGCCGCATTCGCCGAGACGATCGATCAGTGCCAACAGGCGGTCGAGCGCGTCCAGGAACGGAGGCAGGCTGGTCAGTTGCGAGCCGATGTGGCAGTCGACGCCCAGCACTTCCAGGTTTGGCAGTTGGGCAGCGCGGATGTACACGTCTTCGGCGTCGGCGATGGCGATGCCGAACTTGTTCTCTTTGAGACCGGTGGAAATGTACGGGTGGGTGCCGGCGTCGACGTCCGGGTTGACGCGCAGGGAGATCGGCGCGCGAACGCCCATCTCGGCGGCCACGACTTGCAGGCGCTCGAGTTCGTCGGTGGATTCGATGTTGAAGCAATGCACGCCGACTTCCAGGGCGCGGCGCATGTCTTCGCGGGTCTTGCCGACGCCGGAGAAGACGATCTTTTCAGCCTTGCCGCCGGCAGCCAGTACACGTTCCAGCTCGCCACGGGAAACGATGTCGAAACCAGCGCCGAGGCGTGCCAGGACATTCAGGACACCCAGGTTGGAGTTGGCCTTGACCGCGTAGCACACCAGGTGCGGTACGCCGTCGAGCGCGTCGGTGAACGAGCGGTACTGGGCTTCGATATGCGCACGGGAATACACATAGGTCGGGGTGCCAAAGCGCTCGGCAATCGCGGACAACGCCACGCCTTCCGCGAACAGCTCGCCGTCCCGGTAGTTAAAAGCGTCCATGGAGTACCCTTATTCGTAGGTGTCGTGCTTATGCGCTTTGGATGGTTTTTGCGACGACTGCGCCTGTTCATTCGGGTCTTTGCTGTCATCGGGCAGGTACAGCGGGCCTTTCTGACCACAGGCACTAACGAGGCAAGCGACCGCGACGAGCGCAGCAAGGGAAGAGATCAGGCGCTTCATGGCGAAATCCTTGAATATGCATTAATTGCGCCCGAGTATACCGACCACCCGCCAGCTTGCCTATGCGCTGGAATACCCGTCCGGCGGGGGTTTGCCGAGACGGTTAGGATGCGGACTACGCTGGTTGAGGATATTTCACACCGTCAATCGTATTGAAATCGGTATCCTTTGCAATCGGCGGGGCGCGCCCGTATCGTGCGGCGCTTGAGCAAAACCAGACACTTTTGAGGTTGCCACAATGAGTTTGACCGAAGCCCGTTTTCACGACCTGGTGGATTCGACCCAGCAGGCGCTGGAGGATATTTTCGACGACAGCGGCCTGGACGTGGACCTGGAAAACTCGGCCGGCGTGCTGACCGTCAAGTTCGACAGCGGCCAGCAACTGATCTTCAGTCGCCAGGAACCGCTGCGCCAACTGTGGCTGGCGGCGCGCTCCGGTGGCGTGCACTTCGACTACGACGAAGAAAGCGGCAAATGGCAGTGCGACAAGAGTGAAGAGCTGCTGAGTGAAATGCTCGCGCGCCTGGTCAGCGAGTACACCGGCGCCGACCTGGATTTCGACGAGATCTGACCGTGACCCAGCCTGCACCCGTTCGCCCGCCGAAGCCGCTGTTCAGTAATGTCAGCCCCGCGGTGCCCTCACCTTGTATCAGTTTGTGTCGCCTGGACGAGCAGAAAGTCTGCCTCGGCTGCTTCCGTCACGTGGAAGATATCCGTGAATGGCGCTCTGCCGACGATGCCCGGCGCCGCGTGATCTGCGCCGAGGCCGAGCAGCGCCGGGCCCACGCCTGAGGCCGTCTTGTTTATTTGTGACGCTGTGGTAGTGTCCGGGTACGCCTCAACTCATCGAGGCCCGTGAGAACCCCGCCTTTTCCTGGCGGGGTTTTGCTTTTTTGTGCAGAAAAAAGGAGTCTGCCTGAATCATGACCACCGCACCGTCCATCATCCTCACCCGTCTTGACGTGCAGCGTCTGGAGCAACTGATCGACCGCTTGGGCGACGAATCTCCCGGCGTCGAAGCGTTGCAAGCCGAACTCGACCGCGCCGAAGACGTGGTTGGTCACGATGAAGTGCCTGCGGGTGTCGTGACCATGAACTCCAGCGTGCATTGCCGTGAGCAAGGCAGCGGCAAGGACTACCACCTGACTCTGGTCTACCCGAAAGACGCGAACGCCGACGAAGGCAAGATCTCGATCCTGGCGCCCGTGGGCAGCGCCTTGCTCGGCCTGCAGGTGGGTCAGCACATTGACTGGCCAGCACCGGGCGGCAAGACGCTCAAGCTGGAGCTGCTCAGCGTTGAAGGCCAACCCAAAGACGGTGGAGCCTTTCCCCTTTAAATCTGGCTCAGCGCCTCGTTGAGCGACAGCTCAAGTTCGGCCTTGTAACGCAAGTACAGGTTGCTTGGGCTTTGCACATCGCCGAGCAGGCCGGACAGGTCCAGGTCCGTGATGTAGCAGCGGTAACGTTCGGCTTCCCGGCGTTGCCCGACGATCTCCAGGGCGACCACTGCAAACAGCTGGTCGCCAAATTCCAGTTCGGAAAACTCCCGCTGATTGCAATACAGGGTAATTCCCACTTGGCCTGGCGCTGCCTTGCCGATAATCGCCTGCACATCGTAAAACGGCTTGTTCGCCGGGTTCGTTGGCGCTGGCCGAGGTTCGATGCCGCGTGCGCGTCCACTGCCCGACGGCAATAGCTGGTAATACAAGACGTGCACTGCACCCAGCGGCTGTTGCGGGTCCAGCGGGGACAACGCGTCCCGGCGGTAAATGATCGACTGCAAGAAGCGCTGCAAGGGCGCCAACAGGCTCTGTTCATCATGAAACGGCAGGCGCTGTTGCCAGAGCGCATTGAATTCATCCAGCACATACAGCTCGGCGAAACCTTCGTTGACCCGGTAGAACACCTGTACGCAATCGGCCATGCCCATGGGCAGCAGCAGGGCCAGGTCGTGGTCTTCCAGGGCCATGGCGTCCAGGTGCAGTGGGCTGTAGCTGGCCAGCTCCTCGCTGAGGTAGGCGATCAGCGCATCCTGGGTCGGCAGGGATACATGGGTAGCCTGGCCTGGCATCAGTTCCATCACGTGATAATGCTGCTGCACCTGGAGCAGATAGCGGTGATTGCCTTGGCCCAACAGCAGGTTCTGAGCGGTGTCGAAGATTTCTTCCACACGCTGGGCAATGAACTGCGCACGGTTGTGACAGAAGCAGCGCACTCGCAGGCGGGGCAGATGGTCGGGTGGTAACTGGTTGAGGTAGTCGCGCAGGCAGTCGAGCAACGCGTGGGGGCCGTCAAAGCGGCTGACCATCACCTCGTTCCAGCTATTGAGCGTGACCTGGTCCAGGGTCAGCACCAGGTTGTCGCGCACCCCGGCGTAACTCAGGGAGTCGGTGCGCTCGGTGGTCATCAGGATATTCAGGTCGCGGTGATGCTTGAGCGGGTCGACGCCGACGTTGATCAGCAACAACACTTCCTCCGGCACGGCCGAGCGCAGCAGGCGGTCTTCATCCACGCTGGCCAGGGGCAGGGCGATGGTCTGTTGCAGGCTGCCCAGCAGGTTGAACAGCTCGAATTCGGTCATGTCGCTGGTGCCGGGGTGCAAGGCCAGGCGCGTGCTGCTGTCGATCACGCCGTTGCGGTGGCACCAGGTGAGCATCTCGAGCAGGTCGCGGCTGCGCTTGATCGGCGCGAAGTGCTCCCATTCCAGAGCCGTAAGGTTGCCGTTGTACAGGCCCCAGTGGTGCTGGCCGGGCTCCTTGCGGTTGGGCGATTGCACCAATGTCAGGGTGTCTTCGGCCAGGTCCGGGGCGATGCCGGGGTTGATGAACTCGACTTTGCCGGCCTTGCGCTCGAACGCGGCGTATAGGCGTCGTCCGAGCACATTGAGGTCGCGCTTGTTGATCAGGCTGACGGTCTGTTCGGTGCGGGCGAACTGGGTCAGGAAGCGATAACTGTAATTGAGCTCGCTGACCAGCGCGCGGCGCTCGGAGGCTACCTGGCGCACCTTCCATTGGCTGCGGCTGTCCAGCAGCGCCAATTGGCGCTGGTCCCAGCCCCATTCATGGGCCAGGCGCTCCAGCAGCAGCCGTTGCCAGCTGGTGGTGCGCTGCCCGGCGCTGAGTTTGCGATTGACCTTCAGGTACAGCGCGCGCCGCACCAACTCCAGGCGCTCGGGCTCGTTGCGGGCCTTGAGGTATTCCTCGATGCGGCGGTACACCACGATGTAGGGGTCGAGTTCGTCCAGGTCCATTTGGTTGGCGAATACCGCACGCTTGAAGCGTAGGCTCAGGCAGTGCACCTTCGGGTGTTCGCTGGCGTAGACCTCGGTCAGCAGCAGCTTGAGCACGGATTTGTAGGGCGACTCGATGCCCTTGAATAGCTGCCACAGCCCGGCGCCGATGAATTCGCCCGGCGGGATGCGCGCCAGGTGGCCGAGGTCCAGGGTTTCATCGGCGCGGATAAAACGCTTGGAAATCAGCGTGTGGGTGAACTCGGCATAGCGCGTCTCTTCATACACCGGCACCAGCCACCAGATCGGCGTGCGCCCGGCCAGCCAGATGGCGGTGCGGTAGAACTCATCGAGCAGCAGGTAATGCTGGGTCGTGCCGCAATCATCGGAACTCAGTTGCGTGTCGCGCTCACCGAGCACAAAGCGTGTCGGTTCGATCAGGAAGAAGTGCGCCTCGGCGCCCATGGTCAGGGCCCAGGCTTCCAGCAACTGGCATTTTTTGCGCAGTTCGGCCAGTTCGCTCTCACTCAGGTCGGCGGCGTGGCAGACCCACACGTCCATATCGCTCTGGTCGGCCTGGGCCAGAGTGCCGAGGCTGCCCATCAGGTACAGGCCGTGGATAGGCCGCGGCGGGTTGCCGTGGCGCGGCTTGTAGGAGAAAGAGCGGGTCAGGCGCTGGGCTTCTGCCAGGGCCTGGGCATCCGGTTCGAAATTCGACAAGCCGGCTGGCGTACTGCCCGACACATAGCCGGGCAGCAGCGGGTGGTTGACGTGGAAGAACAGCGGCAACAGGTTCAGCACGCTTTGCTGGCGCGGCGTCAGCCCCTCGACGGCACGGGCCATGCGGCCGTCATTGAGGGCCATGAAACGCGCGCGCAATTGGGCCAGCACCTTGCGGTCGATGCCTTCGTCCAGGTCGGGGCGGATTTCATGGGTGCGGGTCATGTCGAACTCGGTGGCTCGCAGGGCCCGACGTGGGCGGCCGTGTAGGAGTTTACAGCCAGTAGCGTAGGAGGTTTAGAGGGAAATGGATTTTGACGTCAGAATTTTCGCACTTCCACAGCAACGCCCTCGGAATCCGCAAGAGGCGGACTCCATGGGCGTATCCGATATCAGGCGGCTTCTTTGGTCGTGGCAGTGGTCAAGATAGTCAGCAGGGTCTGGGCCTGCTCTGCGGCGTCCCGGCCAAGGCTGGTCAGGTAGCCCCCGTCCGGTTGGTCGATAAGTCCTTTCGCGTGGAGGCGTTTAGCAGCAGCGATGGCAGTAGGAGCGGCGGTCTGATGGACTTTCAGGCCTTCTTTAGTGCTGTCCAATGGGAAGAGTACAAGGATTTCCAGTTCGGCAACCAACTCAGGGGTATACGACATAAGGACTCCAGACTTTCTAAGAATTTATTAGAGGCTAGCAGGCCATAAGGTGAACGCACTTTGCCGAACTGTCCAGCGTGTTGCTGCACCCTGGGATTATTGCTTTTCCGGAGGCAATTCCGGCAGGGCACGCAGTGCAGTTTCATACCATTCGGTATTGAAGGCGCGGTCTTCTTCCAGCAACGCATCGATCTCGACAGCCAGCACGTGGGCCATCAGTTGGAGGATCTCTTCACGCTCGTAACCGACCAGGGTCAGCTTGTTGAAGGTAGCCTTGGCAGCCGGTGGGTTTTCGCTTTCGATCTGGTTCTCGATCGCCTCGATCAGGGTGGTTTCGGCGAATTCTTCTTCGTCGTTGTCGATATCGGTCGGCTCGCTCATGGCAGGCTCCTCAAGGAAAGGGCGCCAGTCTACCCCCATTCAGGCAGGTGATGCTGCTGGCACGGCCAGGCCGGGGGCGCTATAACGCTTGCAGCCAACCCCGCACACGGCCTGGAGGCTTTGCGATGCTCAAGCTTTACGGATTTTCGGTCAGCAACTACTACAACATGGTCAAGCTGGCGCTGCTGGAGAAAGGGCTGCCATTCGAAGAGGTGCCCTTTTATGCCGGGCAAACCCCGGAGGCCTTGGCCGTCAGTCCGCGCGGCAAGGTGCCGGTGCTGGGCGTGAAGCAGGGGTATATCAACGAGACCAGCGTGATCCTCGAATACATCGAGCACACCCATGAGGGCCCTGCGCTGCTTCCGGCCGAGCCGTTTCAGCGTGCTCAGGTGCTGGCGTTATGTCGCGAGATTGAGCTGTATATCGAACTGCCTGCCCGTGCATGTTTCGCCGAGGCGTTCTTTGGAATGCCGGTGGCGGAGGCGATCAAGGAGAAGTCCAAGGCCGAGTTGCTGTTGGGTTTCGGGTCGTTGGGAAGGCACGGCAAGTTCGCACCCTATGTGGCGGGGGAGAGTTTCACCATTGCCGATCTGTATTTCATGTACAGCGTGAACCTCGCCTGCGCGGTGGGCGAGAAGCTGTTTGGCCTGGATCTGCTGGCTGAAATGCCGGCAGCCAAGGCGTTGCTGGAAAGGTTGCACGCCATGCCCAACGCTCAGAAAGTGGCGGCGGACAGAGAGGCGGCGATGCCGGCGTTTATGGCGATGATCGCGGCCAAGAAATAGATTTTTGGCGTCTGGCAGGACACTGTCGCGGGCAAGCCCGGCTCCCACATTGGAATGCGATTTCCTGTGGGAGCTGGCTTGCCTGCGATGCTTTTAGCGGCTGGCGAGCAATTCCTGGCCGCGCAACACAGCTGCTTTCACCTGCGCCGGCGCAGTACCGCCGATGTGATTACGGGCATTTACCGAGCCTTCCAGGGTCAGCACGGCAAACACGTCCTGCTCGATCTGGTCACTGAACTGACGCAGTTCTTCCAGGCTCATTTCCGCCAAGTCCTTGCCGGTGTCCACGCCGTACTTAACTGCGTGGCCGACGATTTCGTGGCAGTCGCGGAACGGCAGGCCACGGCGTACCAGGTAGTCCGCCAGGTCGGTCGCGGTAGAGAACCCGCGCAGCGCCGCTTCACGCATGATCGCGTGCTTGGGCTTGATCGCCGGGATCATGTCGGCAAACGCGCGCAGTGAGTCGCGCAGGGTGTCGGCAGCGTCGAACAGCGGTTCCTTGTCTTCCTGGTTGTCCTTGTTGTAGGCCAGGGGTTGGCCTTTCATCAAGGTCAGCAGGCCCATCAAGGCGCCGAACACGCGGCCGCTCTTGCCACGCACCAGCTCGGGCACGTCGGGGTTTTTCTTTTGCGGCATGATCGAGCTGCCGGTGCAGAAGCGGTCCGGCAGGTCGATGAACTGGAATTGCGCGCTGGTCCACAGCACCAGCTCTTCCGAGAAGCGCGACAGGTGCATCATCGCGATACTGGCGGCGGCGCAGAATTCGATGGCGAAATCACGGTCCGACACGCCATCCAGCGAGTTGCCGCCGACAGCGTCGAAGCCCAGCAATTGCGCGGTGTACTCGCGGTCGATCGGGTAAGTGGTGCCGGCCAGTGCAGCGCTGCCCAGTGGCATGCGGTTGGCGCGTTTGCGGCAGTCCACCAGGCGCTCGTAGTCGCGGCTGAGCATTTCGAACCAGGCCAGCAGGTGGTGGCCGAACGTCACCGGTTGCGCGGTTTGCAGGTGAGTGAAACCCGGCATGATGGTGTCCGACTCACGCTCGGCCTGTTCCAGCAGGCCTTTCTGCAGGCGGGTGATTTCTGCCAGGATCAGGTCGATTTCATCACGCAGCCACAAGCGGATATCGGTGGCCACCTGGTCGTTGCGGCTACGGCCGGTGTGCAGCTTCTTGCCGGTCACACCGATGCGGTCGGTGAGGCGGGCTTCGATGTTCATGTGCACGTCTTCCAGGTCGACGCGCCAGTCGAACGTGCCGGCTTCGATCTCGCCACGGATGGTGGTCAGGCCGTCGATGATGCTGTCGCGCTCGGCATCGGTCAGCACGCCGACCTTGGCCAGCATCGTCGCGTGGGCGATGGAGCCCATGATGTCGTGGCGGTACAGGCGCTGGTCGAAGGTGACGGAGGCGGTGAAGCGGGCGACGAAGGCGTCGACGGGTTCACTGAAGCGGCCGCCCCAGGACTGGTTGGTCTTGTCGGTGCTCATGGATTCGCTCGTGATCTGCTTAATAAAGAGGCATGGAAGTGTGCCGGCGATAATAACAGGGTTGCCCGTGGAGGCGGTGCTGTGGGTCGTCGGCATTTTTATTTGTGCAAAGGATGGCTAAGTGCCTTGCCGCCGACCGCGTCCAGGACGAGACTGAGTACAGAGGCTTATTGAAACGATATTTGACGATTGAGCAATGTCGTCTCAGTGAGCGTCTACAGTTGGACTGATAGTGTGTGAATGCACCAAAGTCGGGTGATGCGGTCAGAGCCCAGACTATCCATTAAAAAAGGGGGGTATTCGGATTGTGTATCAGCAAACCCTATGACGATGCCCGAAGGCAGCAGGTCTTGGGCGTAATTGAACAGGTCCGGGTAAATATGGGTGCCACTCTCAGGGCACTTTTTGCCGCTCGCGCTAGTCTTAGCGTGGATCGCTGTGACGCAAGTCACCGCACCTGTCTACGCTATCCTTGTGCGAGACTCACGCAGGAATCCAGCGCAATATGAATGTCCTGATCGTTGATGACGAACCCCAAGCCCGCGAGCGACTGAGCCGTTTGATCAGTGAACTCGAGGGTTACGCAGTATTAGAACCGAGCGCCACCACGGGCGAAGAGGCGTTGACGCTGATCGACAGCCTCAAGCCGGATGTGGTGCTGCTCGATATCCGTATGCCAGGCCTCGATGGCCTGCAAGTTGCCGCCCGACTGAGCGAGCGAGAGTCACCACCCGCCGTGGTGTTTTGCGCAACCGGCGAAGAGTTTTCTGCGGAAACGCTGGAAGCCAGCGGTGTCAGCTTCCTCACCAAACCGGTGGCCGGCGACGCATTGCTCAAGGCCCTGAAAAAGGCTGAGCGCCCAACCCGCGTCCAGCTTGCCGCCCTGACTCAGCCTGCCGCCCAAAGTGGTAACGGGCCGCGCAGCCATATCAGCGCCCGAACCCGCAAAGGCATAGAGCTAATCCCGTTGGGTGAAGTGGTCTATTTTATTGCCGACCACAAGTACGTGACCCTGCGTCACCAAGGTGGCGAAGTACTGCTCGATGAGCCGCTCAAGGCACTTGAAGACGAGTTCGGCGACCGCTTCGTGCGTATCCACCGCAACGCGCTGGTAGCCCGCGAGCGAATCGAACGCCTGCAACGCACGCCCCTGGGGCACTTTCAGCTATTCCTGAAAGGCCTTAACGGTGACGCGTTGATCGTCAGCCGACGGCACGTCGCCGGTGTGCGCAAGATGATGCAGCAGCTTTAGTCCCAGGGCTGTGGCGAGGCTTGCATTCCATATCCCGGTGCGACGAGGCCAGGGAGGCCCCGCACTTGCTGATTCAAATCAAAGCGTATTTGCCTGAGCTGTTATTATCTGCCGTATCTATTCAGTACGGATTGATCCATGTCCTCTCGCGAAATCCGCATCGCCACCCGTAAAAGTGCCCTGGCCTTGTGGCAGGCCGAATACGTCAAAGCACGTCTGGAGCAGGCCCATCCAGGTCTCACGGTGACCCTGGTGCCCATGGTCAGTCGCGGCGACAAGCTGCTCGACTCGCCACTGTCGAAAATCGGCGGCAAGGGTTTGTTCGTCAAGGAACTGGAAACCGCACTGCTCGAAAACGAAGCTGACATCGCCGTGCATTCGATGAAAGACGTGCCCATGGACTTCCCGGAAGGCCTGGGTCTGTTTTGCATCTGCGAGCGCGAAGACCCGCGTGATGCCTTCGTTTCCAACACGTATGCCTCTTTGGATGAGCTGCCCCTGGGCAGCATCGTCGGTACGTCGAGCTTGCGCCGCCAGGCACAACTGCTCACCCGCCGCCCGGACCTGCAGATCCGCTTCCTGCGCGGCAACGTCAACACCCGTCTGGCGAAGCTGGATGCCGGCGAATATGACGCGATCATCCTCGCGGCGGCGGGCCTGATCCGCCTGGGCTTCGAAGACCGTATCACCTCAGCCATCAGCGTCGAGGACAGCCTGCCCGCCGGTGGGCAAGGCGCGGTTGGCATTGAATGCCGTACCGCCGACACAGAAATCCACGCCCTGCTCGAACCCCTGGATCACCAGGACACCGAAGTGCGCGTCACGGCCGAGCGCGCCCTGAACAAGCACCTCAACGGTGGCTGCCAGGTGCCGATCGCCTGCTACGCCGTGATTGAAGGTGAAAACCTATGGTTGCGTGGCTTGGTCGGCGACCCGGAAGGCGGCACCCTGCTGACTGCTGAAGTGCGTGGTCCGCAGCGTGACGCCACAGCCCTGGGTATCCAGGTGGCTGAAGAGCTGCTGGAAAAGGGCGCCGGCGCCATTCTGCAAAAAGTCTATGGCGAGGCCGGTCCGCAGTGACCGAATGGCGCGTGCTGTTGACGCGGCCTGCCGAGGACTCGATGGCCCTGGCGGCCACGTTGTCCGAAGCGGGTATCTTCAGCAGCAGCTTGCCGTTGCTGGACATTGAGCCGCTGCCTGTCACCCCTGAACAGCAGGCCGTCTTCTGTGATCTGGACCGCTACTGTGCGGTGATCGTCGTCAGCAAACCTGCCGCGCGCCTGGCCGTGCAGCAGCTGGGGCGGGCGGGGAAGCAACTGCCGTGGTTCAGTGTCGGCGCCGCCACCGCGCAGGTCCTGGCTGATCACGGCCTCAATGTTCACTACCCACCGACTGGCGATGACAGCGAGGCCTTGCTTCAATTGCCTGCGTTGCGCGAGGCTATCGCACGCCCCGATGCCCAGGTGTTGATCCTGCGGGGCGAGGGCGGTCGCGAACTGCTGGCGGAGCGTTTGCGTGAGCAAGGTGCTAGTGTCGACTATCTGGAGTTGTATCGCCGTTTCCTGCCGGCCTACGACGCCGGTGTGCTGATGCAACGCATCCAGTTGGAACGCTTGAACGGCCTAGTGGTCAGCAGTGGGCAGGGTTTTTTGCACCTGCAAGCCCTGGCCGGAGCCGATTGGCCACAGGTGGCACAGCTGCCGTTGTTCGTGCCGAGCCCGCGAGTCCAGGAAATGGCGCGGGCCGCTGGCGCAGAAAAAGTTGTGGATTGTCGCGGTGCGAGTGCCGCGGCTTTGTTAGTGGCGATACGGAGCTATCCCGTTCCCACTCTCTGAAACGCAAAGGACGGATACGTGAGCGAAACAGCCTTGCCTAAAGATGAAACCCAACCCGCACTTGATGCGCCGGTTGAGTCACCGGTCACCGTGCCGCGCCGTGGCAATGGCCTGGCAATCGTCGCCCTGCTGCTCGGCGTAGCCGGTGTTGCCGCCGGCGGCTGGGGTATCTGGCAGGTCCGCGCCCTGCAGGCCAGCAGCCAACAACAGTTGGGCCAGGTGCAGACCCTCGATGACCAGTCCCAGTCCCTCAAGCAGAGCCAGCAACAACTGGCCGCGCGCCTGGCGCAATTGCCGGGTGCGGATGAGCTGGAGGAACGCCGTCGCTTGGTGGCCCAGTTGCAGGGTGACCAGCAGAAGCTGAGCCAGCGCCTGGAAACCGTACTGGGCTCCAGCCGCAAGGATTGGCGACTGGCCGAGGCCGAACACTTGATCCGCCTGGCGAGCCTGCGCTTGTCCGCCCTTCAAGATATCAACAGCGCCCAGGCGCTGGTGCAGGGTGCCGACGAGATCCTACGCGAGCAAAGCGATCCAGGCTCTTACGCTGCCCGCGAACAATTGGCCAAGAGCCTTGCCGCGCTGCGCAGCACCGAGCAGCCGGACCGTACCGGGCTATACCTGCAACTGGCGGCCCTGCGTGACCAAGTCGTGCAATTGGCGGCCATTGCCCCTGAGTATCAATTGACCGACCCCGCTTCCGAAGGGCGCCCGACCACCGATACGCAAAGCCGCTGGAGCCAGTGGTGGGAGCAGATTTCCCGTTACTTCCGCATCGACTTCAACCCCGACGACAACATCCGTCCACTGCTGGCCGGCCAAGGTCTGAACCAAGTGCGCCTGGCCCTGAGCCTGGCCCTGGAGCAAGCGCAATGGGCGGCGCTCAATGGTGAAGCGGCCGTCTACAGCCGCTCGCTGGGCGAAGCGCGCAGCGTGTTGCAGGACAACTTCAACCAGGACAACCCGCAGAGCAAGGCGATGCTGGCGCGTATCGCCGAGCTTGAGCCCAAGGCCGTGTCGGTGGTGACACCGGACCTGGCCGCAAGCCTGGCTGCCGTGCAGGCGTACCTTGAGCGTCGTCATCTGTCTGCCGACGAAGCCAAGGCGGCGGCGACGTCGGTGAAGCAGGAGTAGAGCCGATGAAACGTTTCTATGTGATCCTGGTGCTGGCGATTGCAATCGCGCTGGCGCTGGCTGTAGGCATTTCGAAACACACCGGCTACGTGCTGATTACCTACCCGCATGTGCTGCATTACGAGTCGAGCCTTTGGGCAACCGTGGTGGCGGTATTTGCCTTCGGTTTGGCCATCTATCTGATCCGCGTACTGGTGAGCCTGGTTACCACGTCCGGTGGTGTGGTCAACCCGTGGTCGCGACGTAATCGCAGTCGCCGCGTGCAGATCGCCATCGAGCAAGGCCAGATGGACCTCGCTGAAGGCCGCTGGGCCAGCGCCGAGCGCCACCTGCACCGAGCCGCCGAAGCCGAGCGCCAGCCACTGCTGTACTACCTCGGCGCGGCCCGTGCCGCGAATGAGCAGGGGCGGTATGAAGAGTCCGACGGCTTGCTGGAGCGCGCCCTGGAGCGTCAACCCCAGGCCGAGCTGGCGGTTGCCTTGAGCCATGCGCAACTGCAATTGGACCGTGGCGACAGCGACGGTGCACTGATCACCTTGCAGGCAATGCACGAACGTCATCCCCATAACGCGCAAGTATTGCGCCAATTGCAGCGCCTGCATCAGCAGCGCGGTGATTGGTCGTCAGTGATTCGCCTGCTGCCGGAACTGCGCAAGGACAAAGTGCTGCCCGCCAGTGAACTGGCCGAGCTTGAGCGCCGCGCCTGGGGTGAGAACCTGAGCCTCGCTGCCCAACGCGAAGAGCAGGGCGAAGCCGGCTTGCAGTCGCTTGAGCGGGCCTGGCAGCAGCTCACGTCTGCCCAGCGCCAGGAGCCGCAATTGGTGCTGGCCTACGCCGAGCAATTGCGCCAACTGGGCGCCGATGCCAAGGCTGAAGAAGCGTTGCGTGTCGCGCTCAAGCGCGGCTACGACAGCCACCTGATCCGGCTATATGGCCTGTTGCGTGGCAGTGACCCGGCCCGGCAATTGAAGTTTGCCGAGGGTTGGCTCAAGGACCATCCAGGCGATGCCAGCCTGCTGCTGACACTGGGTCGCCTGTGCCTGCAAAACAGCTTGTGGGGCAAGGCGCGGGATTACCTGGAAAGCAGTTTGCAGGTGCAACGCAATCCTGAAGCCTGTGCCGAGCTCGCACGTTTGTTGGCTCAGCTTGGCGATACCGAGCGCAGTAATCAGCTGTTCCAAGAGGGCCTTGGGCTGCTGGATAACCGTTTGCTGGCTTCACCGCTGCCTGTCCCGGCTCGCGCTTGATGTAGGAAGGCGGACGAGGGTTGGCGCGGATATATCCGACCGCCAACCTTCATGAGCTCTAAAAACGTTGCGTTAGAGGGTTTGTGGGCAAAGTCCGACGCTGGATGGCCCAAAGTCCTCCATCTTCTGGTGGGAAGTCCTTACCCTCTCGCGGAATCGTCTGCTCCAGCATGTATTGAAAGCGGTCAGGCCTTTCCTCTACCGTAGCGACCTATCTTTCGCGATGCGGATAAAGCATGTCTTTGGCCCCCTCACGCTCCTTGTTTTTCCTTGCGTTCCTGGCAGGTGCGCTGACGTTGGGCGCGTCCTTCTACCTGGAATTCGGCGCCTCGCTGCGTCCTTGCTTCCTGTGCCAAATGCAACGGGTATTCCTCGCCGCTTTCACCTTGATCAACCTGGTCGCTGCCCTGCATAACCCCAAGCGCTCTATTCTTTGCCTGTACGGGCTGGCAAGCATGGGCTTTGCGTTGCTCGGTGCGATGACTGCCGTGCGTCAGGTATTGCTACAAAACGCCGCACCGGACCAGGCAGCGGATTGCTGGCCGAGCCTGCACTTCATGATCGAAAACCTGTCGTTTTGGCAGGCCCTGCAATTGACGGTCAAAGGCACCGTTGATTGCGTGGAGATCAACTGGACGCTGTTTGACTTGAGCCTGCCGGAGTGGAGCCTGCTGTTCTTCGTCGCGATGTTGATCCTGGGCGCCATGCAGTTTTCACGGCTGTTGTTGAGCCAACGTTTGCGCCCGGCGAGGCACTGAACGCCGGTTGCAGTTTGTAGGACGGGATTAAACACTTGTATGAACTTTCTCTCCTGCGTACCTTGAAGCCATAGTCATGCGGGCATAATCTGGCCCGCACGTGTTATTGAAACCGTTTGTCAGATGCGGCCTTGTCCGGTTGCTGCTTTATCCTTGAAGTGTTGCGCGGGCACCAGGCGGCAGCGCCCCTATAGGGAAGAGAGATCATCATGCTGGAAAGTTGTCAGAATGCTCAGGAACGCTGGGGTGGGGTGCACAAGCTGATCGACAGCTGGCTGAAGGCACGTCACGAACTGGTTCGGGCCTTTGATGCTCTCGGCGCCAAGCCCGAGGCACTGGCGGAGAACCGTGAACCGTTGCAGGATTTCTGCGGTGTGTTGGTGGACTACGTGTCAGCCGGCCATTTTGGCGTCTACGAACAGCTGACCAAGGAGGCCGAAGCCTTCGACGATCAGCGTGGCCTGGACTTGGCTGAGACCATTTACCCACGCATCGATGTCATCACCGAGAAGCTGCTGGCCTTCACCGACCTGTGTGATGCCGGAAACTGTGTTGCAGCAAAATTCAAAGAATTGGGTGCGCTGCTGCATGAGCGATTCGAGCTGGAAGATTGCTTGATCGAAGTGCTGCATAACGCTCACAAGGAAGAGTCTGCTACTCAGGCTTGAAGCTCGATCGCGATACAAAAAAACGGTGCGCATGACGCACCGTTTTTTATGGCCTCAGTGTCGGGTTCCGAGCAACTCGATCTCGAACACCAAAGGGGTATAGGGCGGGATCAATTCGCCGGCCCCGTCGGCACCATAGGCCTGGGCTGAGGGGATCACCAGGCGCCATTTCGCGCCCACTGGCATTTGCTGCAATGCACTGCTCCAGCCGCTGATCACGCTGTCCAGACGGAACCACTGGGGTTGCGTGCTTTGGTCGAACACCGTCCCATCGGGCAATCGTCCCACGTACTTCACTTGGACTTGATCGCTGGCCGTTGGCTTCTCGCCATTGCCGGGTGTGAGTTCGGTAAGCAGGATTCCATCCGCCAATTCGCGCACGCCTTTTACGGCTTTTTCCTTGCTCAGGAATTGTTGTTCGGCCGCGAGTGCTTTTTCGCTTTGCGGTGCCTGCGCATCGGCTTCGTTCTGTGCTTCGTGCTGGGCAAGAATCTGCTCGATGCGTGCGTTGTCCAATGCCAACGGCTTGCCTTGATACGCTTGCTTGAGGCCGTCGATCAACGCTTGTAGCTGCAGGTCCGGAACCTCCTGGCGCAAGCGTTCACCAAGGCTCGCGCCCAGGCTGTAGGCGAGGTCATGTTGGTTTTGTTCAGTGGTTTTTGCCGGCGATTGCTCGCTCGCATTGGTCACTGATATTGCTAGACCAAGCACAAGAAAAAGGTAACGCGACATGGGTATTCTCCCGCCGAAAGTGCGACGGATTATGCCAGTGTGAACGGGTAAAAAGTGCCGCGTGTTTTCGTTATATCGATAAGAATTTTCGCGCGGTGCAACGCAAGGCAAACGATACTGTCAACATGCCCTAGCGGCGGTAAGAGCAGAGGGCTAGTATGAGCCGCACCCACGTCAGCCAGGAGGTAAACCATGTCGGCCAAACAGAAGCCTGTTAATACCCCGTTGCATTTACTCCAACAACTTTCGGGCAGCTTGCTCGAACATCTGGAAAGCGCCTGTTCCCAAGCGTTGGCCGATGCAGAAAAACTGCTCGCCAAGCTGGAAAAACAACGCGGTAAAGCGCAAGAAAAGCTGCACAAATCCCGCACCAAACTGCAAGACGCCGCTACTGCCGGCAAGGCCAAGGCACAAGCCAAAGCCAAAGATGCTGTCAAAGAGCTTGAGGACCTGCTGGACGCCCTCAAGGATCGCCAAGCTGAAACCCGCGCCTATATTTCCCAACTCAAAAAAGATGCTCAGGAAAGCCTGAAACTGGCCCAGGGCGTTGGTCGTGTGAAAGAAGCCGTGGCTAAAGTGCTGGGCGCTCGTACCCCTGCGAAAGCTGTTGCAGCGAGCGCGGCGAAGAAGCCCGCGAGCAAAGCGGTTGCTGCCAAGTCACCGGCTAAAGCCGCAGCAAAACCTGCTGCCAAAACTGCTGCTGCAAAACCAGCCGCCAAGCCAGCGGCCAAAACTGTTGCTGCGAAACCAGCCGCCAAGCCAGCGGCCAAAACTGCTGCTGCAAAACCAGCCGCCAAGCCAGCGGCCAAAACTGCTGCTGCAAAACCAGCCGCCAAGCCAGCTGCCAAAACTGCTGCCGCAAAACCAGCCGCCAAGCCAGCTGCTAAAACTGCTGCTGCAAAACCAGCCGCCAAGCCAGCTGCTAAAACCGCTGCTGCGAAACCAGCCGCCAAGCCAGCGGCTAAAACCGCTGCTGCAAAACCAGCCGCCAAGCCAGCTGCTAAACCTGCTGCTGCCAAACCAGCCGCCAAGCCAGCTGCTAAAACCGCTGCTGCCAAACCAGCCGCCAAGCCAGCTGCTAAACCTGCTGCTGCGAAACCAGCCGCCAAGCCAGCTGCTAAAACCGCTGCTGCGAAACCAGCCGCCAAGCCAGCCGCTAAACCTGCTGCTGCCAAACCAGCCGTTAAGCCAGCCGCTAAACCTGCTGCTGCCAAACCAGCCGTTAAGCCAGCTGCCAAACCTGCCGCTGCAAAGCCGGCCGCCAAGCCAGCTGCTAAACCTGCTGCTGCAAAGCCGGCTGCCGTAAAACCAGCACCGGCCAAGCCAGCAACACCTGCTGCCGCCCCGGCAGCGTCCACCGCACCCACTGCGCCGGCCAGCAGCACGCCTGCTCCGGTAGCGCCAAGCACCACCCCAGCCAGCGCTTCCTAAGTGCTGGTGACCCCGGCGCGCAGCTGCTGCAGCGCGCCGGGGTCAAGGTTGGCGGCATCCTCAGCCGTCAGTCCTTCCAGCCACCGCCGCTGATCCATCGCATCGCCAGTCGGCCAAGTTTGCGCCAGTGCTTCCAGTCGCGTCAGCAACTGTCGTTCGGCATCCAACTCCAGGGCCTTGACCCGCTCGCGTAACCCCGCCAGAGCTTCATCCTGCTGCGCCATGCCGCGCCAGTGCGTGCGTATTTGACGTAACGGTTCGATCACCTGTGTCTGCCAAGGCCGGGCAATCTGTTTCAGCGCTTGCAGGCGCTCGGAGGTTGCTGCCACAGCGCGCTGCTCCAACCAGGCACCACACAGCAACAGGCACACGTCCGCGCCGTCTTCCTGCAAGCGCAGGCAAGCGGATTCGACGCCCGGGCGGGCATAAGTCGTGAGGGCAAAGCTCCACAGGTCAGCGTACATATTCACACCCAAGCCAGCGGCCAACGAAGCTGGTAGACTCCGCCGCCATTATGATCCGACTTCAAAGCCTAACATTACAGCGTGGCCCGCAACGTCTTCTCGAAGACGCCGAGCTGACCCTGCACGCCGGTCACAAAGCCGGCCTGATCGGTGCCAACGGCGCCGGCAAATCCACGTTGTTCGCCTTGTTGCTGGGAGAGCTGACTCCGGACTCCGGGGATTGCTTGCTGCCGGCCGACTGGCGCATCGCCCATATGCGCCAGGAGATCGACACCCTGGACCGCATCGCGATCGATTACGTGCTCGATGGCGACCTGCGCCTGCGCCAGGTGCAACATGACCTGGCCGAGGCCGAGAAAGCCCAGGACGGCGCCGCCCAGGCCCGCCTGCATTCCGAGTTGGACAGCGCCGACGGCTACACCGCCGACGCCCGCGCCCGCAAGATGCTCGCCGGCCTTGGCTTTACCAACGAACAAATGGACCGCCCGGTCGCCGACTTCTCCGGCGGCTGGCGCATGCGCTTGAACCTTGCGCAGGCGCTGATGTGCCCGTCGGACTTGTTGCTGCTCGACGAACCGACCAACCACTTGGACCTCGATGCGATCCTGTGGCTGGAAGACTTCCTCAAGAATTATCAGGGCACTTTGCTGCTGATCTCCCACGACCGGGATTTCCTCGACGCCGTGGTCGACAACATTGCCCACGTCGAACAGAAGAAAATCACGCTCTACCGTGGCGGCTACACCGCATTCGAACGCGCCCGTGCCGAACGCCTGGCCCAGCAACAACAGGCCTACGAGAAGCAGCAGGCGCAGCGCGCGCACATGGAAAGCTACATCGCCCGCTTCAAGGCCCAGGCCACCAAGGCCCGTCAGGCCCAGAGCCGGATCAAGGCCCTGGAGCGCATGGAGGAACTGTCGGCGGCTCACGTTGATTCGCCGTTCGACTTCGTGTTCCGCGAGTCGGTGAAGATCTCCAGCCCCTTGCTGGACCTTTCCGATGCGCGCCTGGGGTATGGCGAAAAAACCATCCTGGAAAAAGTGAAGCTGCAACTCACGCCAGGTGCACGCATTGGATTGCTCGGGCCTAACGGTGCGGGTAAGTCGACGCTGATCAAGAACCTGTCCGGCGAGCTTTCGCCCCTGTCCGGCCGCCTGACCCGTGGCGAGAACACCGTGGTGGGCTACTTCGCCCAACACCAGCTGGACTCCCTGGACTCCAAGGCCAGCCCATTGCTGCACTTGCAGCGCCTGGCGCCGACCGAGCGCGAGCAGACCCTGCGCGACTTCCTGGGTGGCTTCGACTTCCGTGGCGCGCGCATCGATGAGCCGGTGCTGAACTTCTCTGGCGGCGAAAAAGCCCGCCTGGCCCTGGCGCTGATCGCCTGGGACCGCCCGAACCTGCTGCTGCTTGATGAACCGACCAACCACCTGGACCTGGAAATGCGCCTGGCGCTGACCATGGCCTTGCAGGAGTTCAGCGGTGCGGTGCTGGTGGTGTCTCACGACCGCCACTTGCTCAAGAGCACCACGGATAACTTCCTGTTGGTGGCCGACGGTAAAGTCGAAGAATTCGACGGTGACCTGGATGACTACGCGCGCTGGCTGACGGATTACCGCCTGCGCAACGCGCCGGTCAGCAACACCCCGGTCAACCCCGACAAGACCGACAAGAAAGCCCAGCGTCAGGCTGCCGCTGCGTTGCGCCAACAATTGGCGCCGCACAAGCGTGAAGCCGATAAGCTGGAAGCCGAGTTGGGCAAGGTGCACGAGCGCCTGGCCAAGATCGAGACCAGCCTGGGCGACAGCGCCGTCTACGAAGCTGCCCGCAAGGATGAATTGCGCGATCTGCTGGCCGAACAGGCCAAGCTCAAGGTGCGTGAAGGGCAATTGGAGGAAACCTGGATGGAAGCCCTCGAGCTGCTCGAAACCCTGCAAGCGGAGCTGGAGGCGCTGTCCTGATGGAAGCGTTGCAGCTGCCTATACCGACGCAGTGGGTCGAACCCGTGTGGATTGGCGTGCAAATCCTGCTGATCCTGCTGGCCGGCTATCTCGCCCAGCGCTTTGTCGCCAAGGGCCTGACGCGCCTGGGTGAGCGTTACCCCTTCCCGCCACAACTGCTGATGCCGCTACGCGGTGGCCTGCGCTGGTTGATCATGGGCAGTGCGCTGATCTTTGTGCTGGGCCGCCTGGGGGTGTCTGCCACGGTGTTGTGGACGGCGCTGTCGGGGTTTGTTGCGGTCGCCGCAGTGGCGTTCTTCGCCATGTGGTCGGTACTGTCCAACCTGCTGTGCGCCATTCTGATCTTCACCGTCGGGCCGTTTCGCCTAGGCGATATCGTCGAACTGGTAGATACCGTCGACAAACCGGGCGTGAAGGGCCGAGTCGTGGCGATCAACCTGCTCTACACCACGCTGGTTGAAGTGGCAGAGGCCGGTACCGACAGCGCGATGGTGCAAGTGCCCAACAGCTTGTTCTTCCAGCGCTCGGTGCGGCGTTGGCCAGGTACCCACGTGTTTCCGGGCGACCGCTAGCATTCACATCTTGTAAAAATCTATAGCCATCCTTTGGTCGGCGGAGTTAGCTTAAGGCACAACAGCAAACTCCCTCCTGAGGTGTGTAATGGCACTCGATACGTGGCTGGCCTTTTTCCTGGCCAGTTGGATCATCTCCCTTTCTCCTGGTGCTGGCGCCATCGCCTCGATGTCCAGCGGCCTGCAATACGGTTTCCTGCGCGGTTACTGGAATGCCATCGGCCTGCAATTGGGCCTGGCGATGCAGATTGCCGTCGTTGCTTGCGGCCTGGGTGCCATTCTGGCGACGTCCTCTACCGCCTTTTATGCGATCAAATGGTTTGGCGTGGCGTACCTGGTGTACCTGGCCATCAAGCAATGGCGCGCCCTGCCCATGGACATGACCGATGACGCGGCGGTGCGCCCGATCGGCAAGCCGATGGCGATGATGTTCCGTGGTTTTCTGGTCAATGCCAGTAACCCCAAGGCACTGGTGTTCATGCTGGCGGTGTTGCCGCAGTTCGTGAACCCGCAGGCGCCGCTGCTGATCCAGTACCTGATCCTGGGTGCAACGATGATCTGCGTCGATATGGTCGTGATGGCGGGGTATACAGGGCTGGCGTCGAAGGTGTTGCGACTGTTGCGTACGCCTAAGCAGCAGAAGCGTATGAACCGCACGTTTGCCGGGTTGTTTGTCGGCGCTGCGGGCTTCCTGGCCAGCTTGCATCGCGCAACAGCTTAACCGCCAAAACCGGATCAAAAATGTGGGAGCTGGCTTGCCTGCGATGCAAGCGCCGCGGTTTAACTGATACGCCGCGGTGATGCTATCGCAGGCAAGCCAGCTCCCACATTGGTTTGTGTTGCTTGTGAAATCGGGTTTCAGCGCAGGATCTTCGGCGCCTCATCCCTTGGCAGGTTGTTGCGCAGCGGTGGTTGGCCAGGTTCTTGATACCCGCCACCCAACTGTTCCGCCAATTGCCTGGCCACATCCTCACCCAAGGCTTTCGACACTTCCTTGACCACGCGCGGCCGGTTCAGGCTTACGCGTACGTCACGGCTGTTCACCAGCTTGGTGTCCTGGCCTTCACCCATGGCGGTAAACGCCGAGGTGATTTCGTAGGTGCGGGTATTGATCAGGCTGAAATCCGCCACCAACGTGAGGCCCAGCACGGCTGAGTAACTGTTGGTGTGGTCCAGGGCGTTGATGTCCTGGGTAAAGTCGATGTCTGACAGCGTGCCGAACAGCACGTAGTCCGCACCCTTGAAGTTACCGGCCTTGATGCGCTTGATCACGTCGTAGACGTCACCCTTGGCATCGGCGGTGTAAGGCGTGCCTTGCACCAGCTGGAACTGCCGGGACTTGAGAATCTCGCCCTTGATATCGCCGCTGAATTTACGCAGCTCGGTCTGTTCGATGTAGCTGGTACGGCTTTCGTACTCGCTGTAGTTCGACGCACCGCTGGCGTGGTAGGCGCTTGCCTGGAAGTTGTTGCTCGCCGAAACCTGGTGGATGTATTCCTCGACCCGCGCCTCGTAGGCCAGGTCGGTTACCGCGATCTTCGGGGCGGCCGAGGCGCCAAAGGCGCACAGTAGGCCGATCATGCCGATCCATGCACGCATTGCTTAGCGCTCCGTGGTTTTGCGGATTTCTTTTTCGTCCATCCATTCGGCCAGGCCGCTCTCGACGTCGATCAGCTGCAGGCTGAATTTGTAGAACACGTCCTTGTAGTCCGAGCTGCGCTTGACGATGGAGCTGATGGAGCCTTCCAGGCGGTACTTGGCGGCGACCATGTTGCCGGTCTTGCTGACGGTGGACTTCTTGTACAGGCCGCTTTGGTTCTGCAGCTTGAGCTGGTCAACCTGGCTCTGCATGTCGGTGTTGTCGCTGGCAAAGCGTGCGGTGCCGGTCTTCATCAGCTGGGTCTTGATCGACGTGGTGATTTCGCGGGTATCGATGTACTCGCTGGTCTTGTTCTTCACGTCGTACACCTGCACCACCGGGCGGCCTTGCAGGACGCCGGACTGGGCGAGGGAGCGGGTCATGCTTTCGGCGATCATCTGCAGGTCGGTGGAGCCGAACTCGTTGGTTACCAGTTCCACAGCCTTGGTGTCGCCGTAGCTGATGTTCTTACCGCCCAGGACCGGGGAGGTGTTGGCGCAGCCGCTGGCCAGGACGGCGACGACGGCAAGGATCGAGAAGCGTGCAAACATTGGGAAATCTCTCAGCAGCGAAAAGGATGGACGGCTCAAGGGGTTTTCACTTCAAGACGGAAGTCCGCCGCCTGCGGCAAATTGGCAATCGCAGGCAGGAAGGTCGCCTGGTTGGCGTACAGGTTCAGCACTTTCCAGGTTTCTTCGTCGCCCACCGGGAAGCCGTCGGCACCCAGCCAGGCAAAGCGGTAGTACATCATCTGGTTACTGCTGGTGATGTTGCTCAATTGCACCTTGGCGGTGAGGAAGCCGTTTTCGCGGGCCACACGGATGGCACCGACGGCAATGCCCTTGAACTTGCCCATCACCACGATTTTGCTTGCAGCGCTGCCGGGTTCCGGTGGCGGCGGGGTGGCGCAGCCGGTCAGCAGGACCAGCGCGAGGGCGCCGAAGATGAAATGACGCATAGCGTGCTCCTTAAGGTTGTTTGAGGGCGATGGCCTGGTTGGCGGTGCTTGGCACCACATGGGCGGCCAGGCCGCCGGCGAATACCTGGTTGCCGACCACGCGCAGGGTGATGACCTGGTAACGCTGATCGGCCTTGACCGTCACCAGCGTGCCGCCCAGGGCGTTGGGCAGGCTGACCTGATGCTCGCCGTGCTTGAGGCGCAGGCGAGTCACCTGGGTCATGTCCGGCAGGGTGCGCCAGGTGCGGGTATCGGCGCCTTCGGTGACGGCCGAGGCGATCCCCAATACCAAGCCCGCCATGGGGTTGGTCTTGTTCAGGTTGTTCTGCGCTACGCCACGGGTGACTGCGCGCACGGTGGTGCGCAAGATGATGCCTGGCATGTCGTCGCGCAGAGCGCGGCGGGACATGGCCGTGGTGCTGTTGAGTGCGGTGAGGTTCTGTTGCTGGCCGTCGACGCCAATCTGCGTGAAGGGCGCGGTTGAGGTATCAGCCTTGATCACCGGGAACGACAGTGGAGTGATCACCAGATTGCCGTTGATCGGGATCGGCAGCGGCAGGCGAATGGAGTCGCGGGCCGGTGCCAGGCCGCTCTGCACCACGATCAGTACGTCGGTTTCATCGGCGCCGACCTTGGATTTGTCCAGGTCCAGCAGCGCCTTTTCCAGTAAGGGCGTGTTGGGGCGCAGTTCGGCGGCCTTGCGGTAGCCGGGGGCTGCCAGGTCTTTTTCACCCAGGGCTTCGTAGACGAAGCCGGCCAGGTAGTGGCTGAACGCACTCTGGTAGCTGTTTTTGAGGCCGACCACTTCCGGCGCGTCCAGGGCTTCCACCGGGTAGCCGCGCAGGTCCTTGATCTGGGTGGTCACGCCTTCACGCTGGGCTTCGTCCTCGCGCTTGAGGTATTCCTTGTCGCGCAGGTCGGCGATCACCGCTTCGCGCTCGTGGGTCTTCTTGATTTCGGTGCGCGCGCCGTCGAAGTCGTTCAGGGCCAGCAGGTTCAGGGCCATCTGCGTGGTCAGCATGACCTTTTCGTAGTCATAGCCTTCGTAGCGGCGCACCTTGTCGTTGGCCAGGAAACTGCCGAACTGTGCCAGGTACTTGGCGCTGTCAAACTTGACCGACTCTTCCCACTTGTAGACTTGCAGGTCGGCGCTGCGCCAGGCGGTCTGGCTGCCGGTCAAGTCGCCCTTGGCACGCAGCAATTCGCCCTTTTCGAAGAAATAGAGCAAGTCCTTGTCATCGCCGGTATTGTTCTTTTCCAGCAGGGTCAGGGCGGCATCGACATTGCCGGTGGCCAATTGCTGATTGGTGGCTTGCAGCTCGGTGTCATAGCTGCGGAACATCGAACAGCCGGACAACAAGGTTACCGCTGCGAGCGCGAGCGAAGGTAAGGCGCGAAATGCCATGCAGACTTCTTCCCTGAACGTATCAACCAATGTGGTTTTCCTCATGAAAACGAGGAACGAAATTCCCTTTCGCACTAACAGGGCGCGGCATTATAAGCGTCATTACTGGCAAAACAATGGCTTTTTGCCTCGATCAATTCGACCAAAAAGCCACTACCTGCGCCTGATTTCCCCGAACTCACCCCCGACAAATCACTTACGCCTTGAGTCAAACCTCTTAAACCTCAACAATGTGTTACTTCGTATTTCCCTTTGAGATTCGTTCATGACTGCCCCCTTCCGTTTTCTCGCCTGGCTGATGCTGCCGGCGTTGATGTCGTGCAGCTTCAACCTGTTGGCCGCGACTGCCGAGGGCGCCCCACAAGCCCTGCATTTGCTGGACTACATTGGCGCTGACTATCCTCCGACGGTGGAGGCGGGCAAGGTTATCGACGAATCCGAATACCGCGAACAACTGGAGTTTCTCGGCGTGTTACAGGGCTTGGTGGCCGAACTGCCGCAACGCCCGGAGCGCGCGGCGTTGGTCAAAGGCGTCGACGAACTGTTAGCGGCTGTAACTGCCCATCAGGACGGCGCCACAGTCGCTCGCCAGGCCCGTCAATTAGGCGCTCAGTTGGCCGTGGCCTATGAAGTCAGCCAGGCCCCGGCGATCACCCCTGATCCCACGCGCGGTGCGCCGCTTTACGCCCAGCATTGCTCGGTGTGCCATGGCACAGCCGGTGCCGGTGATGGCCCGGCCAGCGTGGGCATGACGCCGCCGCCCGCCAACCTGCGGGATGCCGTGCGCCTGGATCGCCTGAGCCTCTACGCGATCTATAACACCCTCGGCCTGGGTGTCGAAGGCACCGACATGCCGTCCTTCGCCGACCAACTGGACGACCGTCAGCGCTGGGACCTGGCCACCTACATTGCCAGCTTCACCGCCGACCCGGCCGCCGCGAAAAGTGAGCAACCGTTCAACCTCGCCGACCTGGCTCGCCAGACCCCCAATGAAGTGCTGGCCGCAAGCGGTCCGGCGGCCGCTGCGACGTTCCGTGCCCAGCGTGCGCAACCGCCGCAGGTCAAGCGTGGCCCGGCGCAGTTGCTCGACTACACCGCCACCACCCTGGACAAGAGCCTGGCGGCATTCCAAAAGGGTGATCATGAGCAGGCCTACGATCTGTCGGTGGCCGCGTACCTGGAAGGTTTCGAGCTGGTTGAAAGCTCCCTGGACAACGTCGACGCCAACGTGCGCAAGGACACTGAGAAGGCGCTGATGGCCTACCGGCAGTCGTTGCAGGACGGTTTGCCGGTCGAGCAGGTGCAACAACGCCTGGACGTGGCCAAGGGCAAGCTCACTGAATCCGCCGGCTTGCTGGGCAGTGATGGCCTGAGTTGGTCGTTGAGTTACATCTCCGGCTTGCTGATCCTGCTGCGTGAGGGCCTCGAAGCGATCCTGGTGCTGGCTGCGATCCTCGCGTTCCTGCGCAACACTGGCCAACAGTCGGCGGTGCGTAGCGTCAACGTGGGTTGGGGCCTGGCGTTGCTGGCCGGTCTGGCGACCTGGGCGTTGGCCGCGTATGTGATTGACGTAAGCGGCGCCCAGCGCGAACTGCTGGAAGGCTGCACGGCCCTGTTCGCCAGCGTGATGGTGCTGTGGCTCGGCGTGTGGATGCACGACCGCCGCCACGCAGCAGCCTGGCAGGACTACATCAAGAGCAGCCTGGTGGGCGGCGGCGGGCGGTTCGGCTTTGCGATGCTGGCGTTCTTCTCGGTGTACCGCGAGCTGTTCGAAGTGATCCTGTTCTACGAAACCCTGTGGCTGCAAGCCGGCCCGGCCGGGCACAACGCGGTGCTGGCCGGTGGCGCCACGGCGCTGGTGCTGTTGGTGGGCCTGGCGTGGGTGATCCTGCGTGGTTCGGCGAAGCTGCCGCTGGCGTTGTTCTTCGGGATCAACGCGGCGTTGCTGTGTGCGCTGTCGGTGGTGTTTGCCGGGCATGGCGTGAAGGCGCTGCAGGAAGCCGGCATCTTCGGCACGCGGCCGGTGGCGTTCTTTGATTTCGATTGGCTGGGCATCCACGCCGATGCGTACTCGTTGAGTGCACAGGCGGTGGCAATCCTGGCGATTGTGGTGCTGTACGGCCGCAGTCGCTTGGCTGAGAAGCGCCGGGTGGTGGCTTGAGTATGCGGGTCTGGATCGATGCCGACGCCTGCCCTCGGGCAGCCAAGGACCAGGTGGTGAAGTTTGCCCTCAAGCGGCAGTTCGAGGTGGTGCTTGTGGCCGGGCAGAGTCAGATCAAGCCGAGCTTTGCCTGTGTGAAGCTGATCGTGGTGCCCAGCGGCCCGGATGCGGCGGATGACTACCTGGTGGAGCACGCGGTGCCCGGCGATCTGGTGATCTGCAGCGATGTGCCGCTGGCCGACCGCTTGGTGAAAAACGGCGTCACGGCCCTCGATCCACGCGGCAAGGAATTCAGCCCGGCGAACATGAGCGAGCGCCTGGCGGTGCGCAACCTGTTCACTGATCTGCGTGAGCAAGGCCAGATGGGGGGTGGGCCACCGCCTCATGGAGAGAAGGAGAAGCAGGCGTTTGCCAATGCGCTGGACCGGATCCTGACGCGGTTAATGCGCCAGGCCTGAGCCTGTGGTGGGTGAGTTGTGTTGAGCGGGCTTATTGTTTTGAGCAGGCTTGTAGTGGTGAGCGGGCTTACCCCGCGTTGGGCTGCGCAGCAGCCCCAAACCCTGCAATCATGTTCTAATTGACGCACCGCGTCGTCTGAATTGGGGCGGCGTCGCCACCCAGCGCGGGGCAAGCTCGCTCACCACGCAAGCCCGCTCACCACAACTAGCGACTTGCCACAGTGAGGAGGCTATCAGTCGTTCTCGTGGGTCAGTTCCAGCACCCGGTCCACCAGCTTGTTGATCCCTGAAGCGACCTCGCTGATGTTCTTGCCGAGCATATAGGCCGGCGTGCTCACCAGTTTGCGTGCCTTGTCTTCGACGATATCTTCCACCCCGCATTCCTGGTGAGTGGCGCCCATCTTGTCCAGCGCGGCGGCGGTGTCGGCGCAGTTGCCGATGGTGCAGGTCACCCCCGGGCCGTAGATCTTCGCCGCCAGGGCAGGGGAGATACAGATCAGCCCCACAGGCTTGCCCGCTTCGGCAAACGCCTCGGCCAATTCCAGCACTTGCGGGTTGACGCTGCAGCCGGCGCCTTCCACGGCAAAGTTCGAGAGGTTTTTCGCCGCGCCAAACCCGCCGGGTACGATCAGTGCATCGAAGTCTTCGACGTTGGCCTCGCGGATGTCTTTCACGTCACCTCGGGCGATCCGCGCCGACTCCACCAGCACATTGCGTGATTCGGGCATTTCTTCGCCGGTGAGGTGGTTGATCACATGCAATTGCGCGATGTCCGGTGCGAAACATTGGACCTGAGCGCCGCGCTGGTCCAGGCGCAGCAAGGTGATCACGCTTTCGTGGATCTCTGCGCCGTCGTACACGCCACAGCCGGAAAGGATCACTGCAATCTTTTTGCTCATGGGCATTTCTCCTGGGATTCTTGGCGTTAAATGTCTACTAATTTGTCATCTGTTGCCAATGGGATCTCGCGCCGCTGCACCTAATCTTGATGTAACAAAAATAGACCGGACCAGACCATGGACTTCGTGCCTTACGCGGTACCGTTTTTCATTGCGTTGATTGTCGTGGAGCTGCTTGCCGACCGTTGGCGCGGTGAACGCAACTACCGGGTGGCGGATGCCATCAACAGCCTCAGCACCGGTGTGCTGTCGACGACCACGGGGTTGCTGACCAAGGGCGTAGGGCTGTTGACCTACGCATTCGCCCTCAAGCATCTTGCCGTCATCGAACTGTCTGCCCAGAGCGTCTGGACCTGGGTGTTCGCGTTTGTGTTCTACGACTTCTGCTACTACTGGCTGCACCGCATGGGCCACGAACGCAACATCCTGTGGGCCGCGCACTCGGTGCACCATCAGAGCGAGGACTACAACCTCAGCACCGCACTGCGCCAGACCAGCACGGGCTTCCTGCTCAGTTGGATCTTCTACCTGCCCCTGGCCGTACTGGGTGTGCCATTGGTGGTGTTTATCAGCGTGGCGTCCCTTAACTTGCTGTATCAATTCTGGGTGCACACCCGGCATGTGCCGAAGCTCGGCTGGTATGAGTGGTTTTTCGTCACGCCGTCCAATCATCGGGCCCACCATGCACAGAACGCTCTCTACATGGATCGCAACTATGGCGGGGTGTTCATTATTTGGGACCGGCTGTTTGGCACCTTCCAGGAGGAAGACGACAACGAACCGGTGATTTTCGGCGTGACCACGCCCTTGGCCAGCTGGAATCCGCTGTGGGCGAACCTGCAGTTCTATGCTCAGTTGTGGAGTGACGCGCGGCGCACCGAGAGTGGATGGGACAAGCTGCGCATCTGGTTCATGCGCACCGGCTGGCGCCCGGCAGACGTGAAGGCCAAGTACCCGTTGGCCAAACATGACTTGAGCCAGTTTCGCAAATTCGAAGTACCGTTGGATGGGCGCCAACAGGTCTACATCGCGCTGCAGTTCGCGGCGTATGTGGGTTTTGGCAGCTATTTGATGAATGTCGGCGAAGGCTTGCCCGTGGCGGCGCTGGTCCTGGGCTGGAGTGCGATGGCGCTGGGGTTGTTCACGTTGGGCGTGGCCCTGGAGAACCGGCCGTGGGCGTGGAAGGCCGAGCTTTTGCGGCTGGCACTGAACGTGCCGCTGGTAGGGCTGGCACCGTTGATCGGGCTATGGCCAGCCAGCAACCTGGGCTGGCTGGGCCTGCTGAGCTACAGCTTGCTCAGCGTGATCGGCCTCTACTGCTGCAGAAGCCGGTTTACTCGACTGGTGTCTTAGGGGCTTCTGTCTTAGGGGCTTCGAGCGGCACGGGCTCGGCGGCAAGCCGGGCCTTGGCCTCGGCACAGGCTTCACGGGCGATACGCGCATTCTTGAAGCGACGGCGCAGCCACAGGCCGAAGCCCAGTACCAGCAATGCGCCCAATACCCACAGTTCGTATTTCTTCACGCTGCCAAGCATACCTTCGAGCACGGCGCCGAAGTGATAAGCCGCCGCGCCCAGGGCGGCGGCCCATATCGCTGCACCAATGCCATTGAGGATCAGGTAGCGCATCGGTGGGTAACCGGAAAGGCCAATCGCCACCGGCATGACGGTGCGCAACCCATACACAAAGCGGAAGCTCAGCACCCAGATATCCGGGTGCTTGCGGATGTGCTCCAGGGCCTTGTCGCCCATCAATTGCCAGCGTGGTTTGCGCGCCAACAGCTTGCGGCCATGCTTGCGGCCCATGTAGTACCAGAGTTGGTCGCCCGCGTAGCTGCCGAAAAACGCAACCACGACCACCAGGTTGATATCCATGTATCCACGGAACGCCAGGAAGCCTGCGAGCACCAAGATGGTCTCGCCTTCGAAGAAGGTCCCAAGGAAGAGGGCAAAGTAGCCGAAGTCATGCAGAAATTGTTGAAGCATGGTCTGGGTGCTGGCGAAATGAACGCGCAGCCTACGCCTTCGTGAACATTCATGAAAGTATCGAGATGTGTCACGAAGTGAACAATTCCTACATAAACGACGAATGCGACTACAGGTCGCATCGTTAAGCACAACTGTCATACCTTCGTCATAATGGCCGCTTATAACTGCAACGCTCGCCCGTGAACCCGGGCTCAGGAGTCTGTCGTGAGCTTTACCCCTGCCAATCGCCTGTTCCCCGCCACCCGTCTGCGTCGCAATCGTCGTGATGATTTTTCTCGCCGCCTGGTTCGCGAAAACGTGCTGACGACCAACGATCTGATTCTGCCGGTGTTTGTGCTGGACGGTGAAAATCGTCGCGAAACGGTGGCCTCGATGCCAGGTGTAGAGCGCTTGACCATTGACCTGCTGCTAGAAGAAGCCGCCGGTTGGGTCGAGTTGGGGATTCCGGCATTGGCGCTGTTTCCGGTCACGCCGTCTGAACTCAAGTCCCTGGATGCTGCCGAAGCCTGGAACCCGGAAGGGATCGCCCAGCGCGCCACGCGTGCCCTGCGCGAGCGTTTCCCGGAGCTTGGGGTGATCACCGACGTGGCGTTGGACCCGTTCACCACCCACGGCCAGGATGGCATTCTTGACGAAGAAGGCTATGTTCAGAACGACATCACTGTCGACGCGCTGGTCAAGCAGGCCTTGTCCCACGCAGCGGCAGGCGCCCAGGTGGTTGCGCCGTCGGACATGATGGACGGCCGCATCCAGGCGATCCGCGAGGCCCTGGAACTGGCCGGGCACGTCAATGTGCGGATCATGGCCTACTCGGCCAAGTACGCCAGCGCCTATTACGGCCCGTTCCGCGATGCGGTCGGCTCGGCGCTGAACCTGGGCAAGGCCAACAAGGCCTCGTACCAGATGGACCCGGCCAACAGCCATGAAGCCCTGCACGAAGTGGCGGCCGACCTGGCCGAAGGCGCTGACATGGTGATGGTCAAGCCGGGGATGCCGTACCTGGACATCCTTTATCGGGTCAAAGAAGAATTCAAGGTGCCGACTTTCGTCTACCAGGTCAGCGGCGAATACGCGATGCACATGGCTGCAATACAGAATGGATGGCTGAGTGAAGGGGTGATCCTTGAATCCCTGACAGCCTTTAAACGCGCCGGGGCCGATGGCATCCTGACCTACTTCGCCGCCCGCGCCGCCCAATTGCTTAGAGAGCAACAATAGCCCTCACAGGAACATTCGATGAATACCGAAGGACTCACAGAAGTTGCCGTAAAAGACGCTCACCCGGTGGTTGAACAAGTCACCGAGACCCCGCCGGAGCACGAGCCCGCCGCACCTGCGGTGGTGGTCGAGCCGCCCGTGGCGGCCCCGGTGGTCGCGGTGACCAACCTGGATGACAGCAGCCTGTACATCCATCGCGAGCTGTCACAACTGCAATTCAACATCCGCGTGCTGGAGCAGGCGCTGGATGAGTCCTATCCGCTGCTGGAGCGGCTCAAATTCCTGCTGATCTTCTCCAGCAACCTGGATGAGTTCTTCGAAATCCGCGTCGCCGGTCTCAAGAAGCAGATCACCTTTGCCCGCGAGCAAGCCGGCGCCGATGGCCTGCAGCCGCACCAGGCGCTGGCGCGCATCAGCGAGCTGGTGCATGGCCATGTGGACCGCCAGTACGCGATTCTCAACGACATCCTGCTGCCGGAACTGGAAAAACATCAGGTCCGCTTCATCCGTCGTCGTCACTGGACCACCAAGATCAAAACCTGGGTGCGTCGCTACTTTCGCGACGAGATCGCGCCGATCATCACGCCGATCGGCCTCGACCCGACTCACCCGTTCCCGCTGCTGGTGAACAAGAGCCTCAACTTCATCGTCGAACTGGAAGGGATCGACGCCTTCGGACGCGATTCGGGCCTGGCGATCATCCCGGCGCCGCGCCTGCTGCCACGGATCATCAAGGTACCGGAAGAGGTGGGGGGGCCTGGCGATAACTATGTATTCCTGTCGTCGATGATCCATGCGCACGCCGATGACTTGTTCCAGGGCATGAAGGTAAAAGGCTGCTACCAATTCCGCCTGACCCGTAACGCCGACCTGGCGCTGGACTCCGAAGACGTCGAAGACTTGGCCCGTGCCCTGCGCGGTGAGCTGTTCTCGCGGCGTTACGGTGATGCGGTGCGCCTGGAAGTGGCCGATACCTGCCCGAAACACCTGTCGGACTACCTGCTCAAGCAATTCAACCTGGGCGAGACCGAGTTGTACCAGGTCAATGGTCCGGTGAACCTGACGCGTCTGTTCAGCATCACCGGCCTGGACAGCCATCCGGAGTTGCAATACACGCCGTTCACCCCGCAGATCCCCAAACTGCTGCAGAACAGCGAGAACATTTTCAGTGTGGTGAGCAAGCAGGACATCCTGCTGCTGCACCCCTTCGAGTCCTTCACCCCGGTGGTCGACCTGCTGCGCCAGGCCGCCAAGGACCCGCACGTACTCGCCGTACGCCAGACCCTGTACCGTTCCGGCGCCAACTCGGAAATCGTCGACGCCTTGGTCGACGCCGCGCGTAACGGCAAGGAAGTCACCGCGGTGATCGAGTTACGTGCACGCTTCGATGAAGAGTCCAACCTGCAACTGGCCAGCCGTTTGCAGGCGGCGGGCGCGGTGGTGATCTACGGTGTGGTCGGCTTCAAGACCCACGCCAAGATGATGCTGATCCTGCGCCGCGAAGCCGGTGAGATCGTGCGTTACGCCCACTTGGGCACCGGCAACTACCACGCCGGCAACGCCAAGCTCTATACCGACTACAGTCTGCTGACCTCCGACGATGCCTTGTGTGAAGACGTCGGGAAGCTGTTCAGCCAGTTGATCGGCATGGGCAAGACCTTGCGCATGAAGAAGCTGCTGCACGCGCCGTTCACCCTAAAGAAGGGCATGCTCGACATGATTGCCCGCGAGACCCAGTTCGCCCTGGACGGCAAGCCGGCGCACATCATCGCCAAGTTCAACTCGCTGACCGATCCGAAGATCATCCGCGCGCTGTACAAGGCCAGCCAGTCCGGCGTGCGTATCGACCTGGTGGTGCGCGGCATGTGCTGCCTGCGCCCTGGCATTGTCGGGGTGTCGCACAACATTCATGTGCGCTCGATCATCGGCCGCTTCCTGGAACACACGCGGGTGTTTTACTTCCTTAACGGTGGCGAAGAGCAGATGTTCCTCTCCAGCGCCGACTGGATGGAGCGCAACCTCGATAAGCGTGTAGAGACCTGCTTCCCGGTGGAAGGCAAGAAGCTGATCATGCGGGTCAAGAAGGAGCTGGAAAGCTACCTGACCGACAACACCCACAGCTGGAGCCTGCAGTCGGACGGCCGCTACGTGCGCAACACGCCGACCGGCAACCAGAACCCGCGCAGTGCGCAGGCGACGTTGTTGGAGAAGTTGGGTAGCCCGATTCTGACGGTGAATTAAAAACCGACGCGGTCTGAAAATGTGGGAGGGGGCTTGCCCCCGATGACGGTGTCAGTCAACAGATTCATTGACTGGTCCACCGCCATCGGGGGCAAGCCCCCTCCCACATTTGTTTTGCAGAGTTCTTCAGGTCAGGTCAGCGCAGGTTCAGGCTGAACCCCACCCGCGTCAGCCACTCCGCTTCCTGGGCGAAGTCCGCCTGGGTCAGCTGGTTCTCATCCAGCCAGCCTTTCGGAAACACCACGTCCAGGCTGTCGCCGTTGGCGCGCAGGGTCACCTGGGGCATTTCCTGGGTGCCACGGATGTGGTGGAACAGGATCGCAAAGCGCAGCAACACGCACAGGCGAATCAGCTTGATGCCTTCGTCGCCGAATTCAGCGAACTTGTCCTTGGGGATGTTACGGCGATGGCCGCGCACCAACAGGGCGAGCATTTGCTGGTCCTCGCGGGAGAAACCGGCCAAGTCCGAGTGCTCGATCAGGTAGGCGCCGTGCTTGTGGTAATGATAGTGGGCGATATCCAGGCCCACTTCGTGCACCTTGGCGGCCCAGCCCAGCAGTTCGCGCCAGACGCCGTCTTCCAGGTCCCAGTCCTCGGCCACCTGGTCGAAGGCGTGCAGGGCTTTGCGCTCGACACGGGCGGCTTGTTCCAGGTCGACGTGGTAGCGCTCCATCAACGAGGTGAGCGTGCGCTCACGCACGTCTTCGTGGTGATGGCGACCCAGCAGGTCGTAGAGCACGCCTTCGCGCAGGGCGCCGTCGCAGTGGTCCATGCGTTGCAGTTCGAGGGCGTCGAAGATCGCTTCGAGAATTGCCAGGCCCGCCGGGAAGATCGTGCGACGGTCCGGCTTGATGCCGTCGAAGTCGATTTTCTCGGCGTCCCCCAGCTTGAACAGTTTGCGCTTGAGCCAGGCCAGGCCTTCGGCGTTGACTTCGCCGGTGCCATGGCCGCCAGCCTTGAGGGCCAGGCCGATGGCGCGAATGGTGCCGGACGAGCCGATGGCTTCATCCCAGGTCAGGCGGTGCAGGGCGTGCTCGATGCTCATGATCTCCAGGCGCGCCGCCGTGTAGGCCTGGGCGTAGCGCGCCGGGGTGATCTTGCCGTCCTTGAAATAGCGCTGGGTGTAGCTGACGCAGCCCATCTGCAGGCTTTCGCGCAGCAGCGGTTCAAAGCGCTGGCCGATGATGAATTCGGTACTGCCGCCGCCGATGTCGGCGACCAGGCGTTTGCCGGGGGTGTCGGCCAGGGTGTGGGACACGCCCAGATAGATAAGACGTGCCTCCTCACGACCGGAGATGACTTCTACCGGGTGCCCAAGGATCTCCTCGGCGCGGCGGATGAATTCGCCACGGTTGCGGGCTTCGCGCAACGCGTTGGTGCCGACGATTCGAACGGCACCGAGGGGCATGCCGTTGATCAGTTGGGCAAACCGCTTCAGGCAATCGAGCCCGCGCTGCATGGATTCTTCATTGAGCTGGCGCTCATCGTCGATCCCGGCAGCCAGTTGCACCTTCTCGCCAAGTCGCTCAAGGATGCGGATTTCACCGTTCTGGGCCTTGGCCACGACCATGTGAAAGCTGTTGGAGCCCAGGTCGATGGCGGCGATCAGGGACAGATTCTTGGCTTGGGATTGCGGCATGGTTTGGGGGTCTCGGTCGATAACCTGACCATCGTGCCACGATCGACCGCTGACGCCAACGCGTAGTGCTTGGGGAATTTCCCTGAGGTGGTCTGTAGGTAATTCCTGTGGGATATGTAGGTTGCGCTTTCGCGCTTCTGTTAGCGATGTATTCGAGGTATGTAGGAATATGTAACTTTGCACTGTTGGAGGGGTGATTATGATGTCGCCTACAAATTCAGTGCCGGTTTTCTTTTTGGTGCCTGACTCAGTACTACTGCCGAAAAACGCACTGCCGACAGCTTGTTTATATGCCTCCGACAGTAATTGAGGTGTTGTCTTATTCTTTAATTGGGCATCGACAAGACAGACTGTCACTCGGCAATTGTGCCGTGGCGTTATTTATTTGTCGTCGGTTATCCAAAACAGAAATAAATGCGCCTGCTAACTTTAAGTGACAGGTCGAACATGAAAAAGATTGTTGGATTGACTCTGGGTATCGCTTGCCTGGCTGCGGCTTTTGGTGCACAGGCAACAACGAGTGCCCAGTTGAGCGTCAGGGGCACGATCAAACCCGCTTCTTGCAACCTCAGCATGACCGGCGGGGGCAATATCAATTATGGGGATATTCCTTCGAGCTCGTTATCCCAGACGGCCTATACACCGCTGCGGGAGATGACCACGCCCTTGACGATCAATTGCGGCGCAGGCTACACCCAGTTCGGGCTGACATTTGACGACCTGCAGCCGAACAGCAGGGTGAGAGACATTCTGAGCGCGCTTAACCAAGGTCATAGGGACATTCACAACTTTGGCTTGGGTACGGTCGCACAAAAAAACACGGGTGGTTATGCGATCACGCTTAAAAACCTGCAGTCGACAGGTAAAACGCTTTCTCTTATTACGCGTGGTACCAACGCCGGTGCCTGGCAGAACAGTGATGGCAAAGTCGCATGGCAGTCAAGTCAATATTCCTGGCGCAGCGGTGTAGTCCTTGTCCCGGCGTCACTCTCCCAGATGAGTGGGACTATCGCTGTTAGAGCGGTTATCAATAAGGCTCAAGACTTGACGCTAAATCGCGATGTTACTCTTGATGGGCGCGCCACGCTTACATTGGTTTACCTCTAAGCGATTCAACTATAGCCGATCAAAAAGCGGATGCTTTTTGATTGGCTGTTTTCATATGAGTGCTTGGCTGTAATAGCTAACCTCATGTTCTGCGGGGAACACTGAGTGTGTAGTCTTTCAGTAATAAATAAAGTGCGGTTGTTCGGTGTAAGCCTGTGTCTATGTTTTGTCGGTGTGGCCACGGCCGATGGGATGCTGCCGGAGACTTCGGTGGTTATTCTTTATGAAGAGCAGGGTGAGGCCACGATAAACATCAGGAATACCGAGGCGAGGCCAGCTCTTCTTCACTCGGTCGTGGAGAACGTGCCCGAGGACGTGGAGCCCTTATTGATAGTGACACCCCCCATTACGCGGGTGGATGCGGGTGAAACCCAATTAGTGCGCTTCATTGCCACCTTGAAGGAACCGTTGAAGACCCAGCGCTTGAAGCGTGTGTCCTTTGAGGGTATTCCGCAGGCGCGGGCCGGAACGGGTGCGACCATTGGTATCACTGTTCGACAGAACCTGCCGCTGATCCTGCATCCCGAAGGCTTGCCTCGGCATGATTCGCCTTGGGAATTGTTGACGTGGAGCCGGTCGGGAGAACGTCTGACCGTTCATAACGACAGCGCTTATGTGGTGCGCCTGGCGCCGGATGTGCAGCTACTTCCCCAAAAAGCCTTGGCCACTTTGCCGCGTACCTACATTTTGCCGGGGGAGGTGCTGACGGCACAGGTTGAGGGCAGCCTGGGCGGCTTGGCCGAGGTGGAGATACAGCCGGCCACGGTCTACGGTTTTTCGGTAGACCGCTACCGAGCCCCGATCACTACCGAAGGGAGTTGATCGGCGCATGGCTAACTTGTCGAATAGAAGCCTTTCAGCTTCTTGCTGGTCGCGCCGACCCTCGTTGCTCATGGGGTTTGCGACGCTGTGGAGTTTGCCGGGCCTGGTCTCTGCGCTGGAGTTGGGGGAGGGTTTCGACGTCGCGGCACTGACCACCTACGGCATCGACCCCAAGGTCTCGGACTATTTTCGCACTGCGGCGCGTTTTCGCGAGGGCACCCAGGTGGTGGGGCTACGGGTCAATGGCAATCCGCACGGGTTGGTGGATGCGCGGTTCGACGCGGAAGGCCAGTTGTGTTTCACCCCAGGGTTGTTGGAAAAAGCCGGGTTGGTGCAGCCGCGTGAAGTCGTCCGTGAAGGCACCACCGTCGATGACGCCTGCCACGACTTCCTCGGTGCGTTCCCGACGACGATGGTGCGACTGCGGCCCGGTGTCGATGAGGTGGCATTGGTAGTGCCGACCCAGTCGTTTCGCGAGCCGCAATGGGAGGCTGGGCATTTCGCCCATGGCGGCACGGCGGCCCTGTTCAACTATGACGTGCTGGGCTTTGACAGCCATTCGCGCAGTGGGTCCAGTCGGTTCGTGTCGGCTTATACCGAGGCAGGCTTCAACTTGGGCGACTGGATTGTGCGCAGTCACCAGTTCTATGTCGCTGACAAGGGTGACACCCGTACTGAGCACCTCTATGCCTACGCCCAGCGCGACATTGCTGCGATGCAGTCCACTTTCCAGGTAGGGCAGATCTCCACTAACAACCCGTTGTTCGGTGGTCTCCAACTGTCGGGTGTGCAGTTTTCTCCGGACGGCCAGTCGCGGGTGCCGGCGGGCAGTAACAATGCGGTGGTAGAGGGCTTGGCCCGGAGCCAATCGCGGATTGAAGTGCGCCAGTCCGGCGTGTTGATTCACAGCACGCTGGTGCCTGAAGGCCCCTTCCGGCTGACGGGTCTGCCTTTGCTCAATGGCACCAGCGACCTGGAAGTCAGCGTCATCGATGTGCGGGGTGCCAAGCGCAGTTTCGTGGTCCCGGCGGCATCGTTCGCGGGCGCCGCTCCAGCGGCTCCCGGTTACTACTTTTCCCTTGGCAAGGTGCGGGGCAACGTATCCGAGAGCGGGCCGTCGCCCGTGGTCGCCATGGGCAGTGGCACATGGGGACTGGGACGTGACTCCTCTGCGGGCTTTGGTCTGTTGAGCACGGATGAATACTGGTCGTCTGGCGGCACGCTGAGCAGCGTGTTTTTCCAGCGCGTCTCCGTAGGTGCGCGTCACAACCTGTCCCGTGACAGTCGAGATGCGCGCTACGGCTCACGCAGCAGCGTGTCCATGAGCAGCCCGGTGATTGCCGATATCGAGGTCAGCCTGAGCGCAACCACTCAGACCCGCGGTTATCGTGAGGTGCTTGAAGTCGGGCGCTCATCCAGCGCCGATGGTCTGGAATCTCGCTTCAAGAACCAATACACGGCGGGCATGAGCTGGGTCGACCCCACACTTGGGGGCTTTTCGGTGGGTTACACCCGTAGCGCCCAATTCGACGGGCACACGACCGAGCATGTGTTTGCGGCGTGGAACAAGTCATATCGCTATGCCGACATTGCGCTGATCGGCGACTCGCAGGTGGGCGGCTCCCAGGCTCGCCGTGATGCCCGGCTTGAAGACCGGCGCCGCGATTCGGCTCAGGAAGATAAGCTGTCCGTGCGGCTGCAAGTCCGTGTGCCCTTGGGGGCTGATCGGCGCGTGAGCAGCTATATCAGTCGCCAAGGGGGCCAGTCACGAGCAGGTAGCGCATTCAGTGAGCGGGTCAATGAGTACGTGAATTATGAGGTGGGTGTCGAACGCGATCTAAGCCATCGGGAGCAATCGATCCGAGCCAATGTGGACGTGCTGCCAAGGTATGCCCGAGCCGGGCTGGGTGTCAGTCGTGATCCGCAGGGCACCACCTATTCAGGGCAGGTGCAGGGTGGAATGGTGGCGCACCAGGGTGGCTTGACCTTCTCGCCTTATGCTGTGCAGGACACGTTTGGCATCGTCTCGGTGGGTGACATTGGCGCTGCAAAAGTCGATACCCCGCAAGGTCCGGTGTGGACCGACTTCACCGGGCAGGCGGTGCTCGCCAATCTGCCCGCCTACACCAACAGCCGCATCGAAGTGCAGACCCAGTCCTTGCCAAAACGGGTCGACCTGAAGAACGGCACCCAAGTGCTTGCGGCAGGCCGGGGCTCCGTCAATAACGTGGCTTTCGAGGTCGTGACGGTGCGCCGTGTGCTGCTGAGCGCCAGCGATCAACAAGGGCGGCCGCTGCCTCAGGGCGCTTCGGTTTTGGACAAGAACAATCGGTTCCTGACCAGTGTGGTGGGTGATGGCATGATCTTCCTCAACGACGCCAATGACGCCCAAATACTGCGGGTCCTAATGCCGGACTCTTCCTCTTGCCTGCTCAACCTTACCCCCGAGTCGAAGGCCGACAATGACAGGTTCTATGAGACAAGTTCGGCGGTGTGCCATGGCCGTTAAGTTGAAAAGCGTGGGCTTCGCATTGCTCTGCATCGTGTGGATGGCCGAGGGAGCACAGGCGCAAAACTGCCGGGTGTCCGTAAGCCAGTCGCGCGTCGATTATGGCGTTATTCGCAGGGAGGCACTGGTTGAGACTCCCTCAATAGCGCTCAGCACACGCAGGGTGCAACTGAACGTACTGTGCGAGGAGCCTTCGGTCATCGCGTTGCGATTTACCGGCGCAGCCAATGGACAAGGTTTTCGGTTCGGCCGTCAGGGGCGCTTCAACCTGACCCTCAAGCATGCCCTGATGGATGGGCGTGCGGTCGAGTGGACGCAGGCACACTTGCCCGGCGAAACCGCCAGCGGGCAGTTATTGCCAGGCCAGGTCCTGGTGGCACGAGGGGCTGGCCAGCGGTTGAGCGCCCAGGTAGAAATCGATACCAACCTGCCCGCTGACGCGCTGCATGTTCGCAATCAAGCGGTGCTGGAGGGGCAGGGCAGTTTCGAGCTGGTCAGTCCGGCTGCTCCACGGAGCCGATGAAATTGGCGAACTCGGGGGTTTGCGGGTTGGCGAACAGCACCTTGGGGTCGCCCACTTCATGCACCTTGCCCTGGTGCATGAACACCAGCTTGTCGCCGACTTCCCGGGCGAAGCGCATTTCGTGGGTCACCATGATCAGGGTCATGCCGTCCTTGGCCAGTTGGCGCACCACGCTGAGCACTTCGTTGACCAGCTCCGGGTCGAGGGCCGAGGTGATTTCATCGCACAGCAACACCTTGGGCGACATCGCCAGGGCGCGTGCGATGGCCACACGCTGTTGCTGGCCGCCGGACAGGCGATCAGGGAAGGCGTCGAACTTCTCGCCCAGCCCCACACGCTCAAGCATTTGCCTGGCCAATTGGGCGGCCTTGGCCTTGGGCACTTTCTGCACCACTTGCGGCGCGAGCATCACGTTTTCACCGACGGTCAGGTGCGGGAACAGGTTGAACTGCTGGAACACCATGCCGACTTTCTGCCGCAGGCTGCGCAGGTCGGCGCGTGCGGCGTCGAGGTATTCGCCATCGACTTCGATCACGCCGTCGTTGATGGACTCCAGGCCGTTGAGGGTGCGCAGCAAGGTGGACTTGCCCGAACCGCTGCGGCCGATGATCGCCACCACCTGGCCTTCTTCAACGGTCAGGTCAATGCCCTTGAGTACATGGTGATCGCCGTAATACTTATGCAGGGCGGAAATTCTAAGCAGAGGCATGCAGTCTCCTTTCCAGGTAGCGAGCACTGAGGGACAGGGGGTAGCAGAGCAAAAAGTAACCAAGGGCCACCAGGCCGTAGACCATGAAGGGCTCGAAGGTGGCGTTGGCGAGCATGCCGCCGGTCTTGGTCAACTCGGTGAAACCGATGATCGAGGTTACGGCGGTGCCTTTGATCACTTGCACCGAGAAGCCCACCGTCGGCGCCACGGCAATGCGCAGCGCCTGGGGCAAGATCACGTAGCGCAGCTGCTCCAGCGGGTTGAGCGCCAGGCTGGCCGAGGCTTCCCATTGCCCGTGGGCGATGGAGTCGACGCAGCCGCGCCAGATTTCGGCGAGGTAGGCGCTGGTAAACAGGGTCAGGGCAATGGCGGCTGCCAGCCAGGGCGAGATGTCCACACCGAGCAGGGCAATGCCGAAAAACACCAGGAACAGCTGCATCAACAGCGGCGTGCCCTGGAACAGCTCAATGTAGGTGCGGGCGACATTGCGCGGGAAGGCTTTGCGACTGATGCGCATCGTCATCACCAGCAAGCCGATCACGCCGCCACCGACAAACGCCACCAGTGAAAGCAACAGCGTCCACTGCAGGCCTGTAGCCAGGTTGCGCACGATGTCCCAGAACGAAAAATCACTCATCGGCTGTTCCTCATCACGAAGCGGCGGCCGATCCAGTTGAGCAACTGGCGAATCATCAGCGCCATGCACAGGTACACCAGGGTGGTCAGGGCATAGGTTTCGAATGCACGGAAATTGCGCGACTGGATAAAGTTGGCGGCAAAGCTCAACTCTTCGGTGGCGATCTGCGAGCACACCGCCGAACCGAGCATCACGATGATGATCTGGCTGCTCAGGGCCGGCCACACCTTACCCAGCGCCGGTAGCAGCACCACGTGGCGAAAGGCTTCGAAGCGCGTCATGGCCAGCGCGGCGGCGGCTTCCAGCTGCCCGCGTGGAATGGCCTGGATGCCGGCGCGGATGATCTCCGTGGAGTAGGCGCCCAGGTTGATCACCATCGCCAGCACGGCAGCTTGCCACTCGGTGATCTTCAGCCCCAGGGACGGCAGGCCGAAGAAGATGAAGAACAACTGCACCAGGAATGGCGTGTTGCGGATCAACTCGACATACACGCCAAAGAACCAGGCGAACGGCTGGATCTTCCACGCCCGCACCACGGCGCCGACGGTGCCCAGGGCCACGCCGAGGATGGCGCCGATGGCGGTCAGCTCAAGGGTGAACAGCGCGCCGCGCAACAGCAGGTCGGTGTTGGCCAGGACCGGTACAAAGTCAAATTGATACGCCATGAGTCAGCTCCGTCGCTTCACAGATCGGCGGGCAGCGGCTCTTTCAGCCATTGCATAGCGTTCTTTTCCAGGCTGCCATCGGCCTTGGCCGCGACCAGGATCTGGTTGACCTTCTCCAGCAGCGCCGGCTCGTTCTTGTTCACGCCCACGTACACCGGCGAATCCTTGAGCTTCACTTTCAGCGCCGGCACACGTTTCGGGTTGCGTTCGCTGATCGCGACCATCACCACATTGCCGCTGGCGATCAGGTCAACCTGGCCGGCCAGGTAGGCGGCGATGGTCGAGTTGTTGTCTTCGAAACGCTTGATCGTGGCTTCCTTGGGCGCAACGGCGGTCAGCTCGATGTCTTCGATGGCGCCACGGGTCACGCTGATCGTCTTGCCCTTGAGGTCGTCGGTGCTGCTGATGGCGGCTTCAGGCGGGCCGAACACGGCCAGGTAGAACGGCGCGTAAGCCTTGGAGAAGTCGATGACTTTCTCGCGCTCGGCGTTCTTGCCCAGGCTGGAGATCACCAGGTCGACCTTGCCTGTGGTGAGGAACGGAATACGGTTGGTGCTGTTGACGGGGGTGAGTTCCAGCTTGACCTTGAGTTGGTCGGCCAGCAGCTTGGCGGTATCGATGTCGAGGCCGCGTGGCTTCATGTCAGGGCCGACCGAACCGAACGGCGGAAAGTCCTGGGGCACGGCGACCTTGAGCGTGCCACGGGCAATGATGTCGTCCAGACCATTGGCCTGGGCGGGTGCCTGGCTCAGCATCAGGCTGGCAAACAGGGCAGTAAGCAGGGCGCTGTAGCGCTTGGTCATGGCAACTCTCCGAGAAGGGCGAAGGAATTTTCTGGATTTGCTCAGTGCACAGCCCATGCCATCACGCTCAATAACGCCTGAAAGCCAGGGATCTATTGCGTTTTTGTGGTCGGACTGGTCTGAACAGTTCGCGGACTTTTCGCACCCTTTTCGAGCGCCGACAAAACCCTGCGAGCCCCTTTGGGGCGTGGCTTGCCGTCAGCTGCGAATAGCTTTACAACTAGCGGGTCCGTTGACCGCAACCTTGAGTTTTTTATGAATTCCATCGCCCAAGCCGTACCGGAAGCGGCCCTGCAGGCCATCCGCAAACTGATCAAGGAGCAAGGCTTCGGGCCGGGCGATGCACTGCCGTCGCAACGCGACCTGGCGGTGCAGTTGGGTGTGAGCCGGGCGTCGTTGCGCGAGGCGTTGTCGTCCCTCAGCGCGCTGGGTGTGGTCAGTGTGCAGCCCGGCAAGGGCGTGTTCGTGCAGGCCGCGGAGGAATCGCCAGGGTTTGCCTGGCCTTTTGCGGCCCAGGCCACGCCACTGGATATCTTCCAACTGCGTTATGCCTTGGAAGGGTTCGCGGCGGGGTTGGCGGCGATCACATTGACTATCGATGAGCTGGACAGCCTGGAAGATAACGTCGAAGCCATGCGCAAGGTGCTCAAGGCGGGCGACTTTGAAGGCGCTGCCCGGCTGGACTTCGAATTTCACCAGCGCATCCTGCTCGCCAGCGGTAATCAAGCGATGGTGAGTATCCTCAGCGCGAGTGCCGAGGTGTTCCTGGAGAGCCAGAAGCTACCGTTCATCCGGCCGGAGCGAGCCATGGAAACCTGGCAGGAGCACCGCAGAATCCTGCGCGCCCTGGCCCGGCGTGCCAGTGCGGCGGCGCAGAAAACCATGCAGGAACACGTGCGCAATGCGGCGTTGCGCACCGGCATCGCTTTTGTGACTCCCGTAACACCCTGAGATGGGCTATACCCAAACTCATGCGCCTTCATAGCAAGACTCAATCAGCGGCAGCTTCCTGAACGGGGGAAGGGCGGCTATGATGGGCCACGTTTTTTTTGCTTACATTCCGGAGACATCCATGAGCAACGATCTTATCAAGCACGTCACCGACGCGACCTTTGAGGCCGAAGTACTCAAGGCTGCTGGCCCGGTGCTGGTTGACTACTGGGCTGAATGGTGTGGCCCTTGCAAAATGATCGCTCCAGTCCTGGACGACATTGCGACCACCTACGAAGGCAAGCTGACCATTGCCAAGCTGAACATCGACGACAATCAGGAAACCCCGGCCAAGCACGGCGTGCGTGGTATCCCGACCCTGATGCTGTTCAAGAACGGCAACGTCGAAGCGACCAAAGTAGGCGCGCTGTCGAAGTCTCAGCTGCAAGCTTTCCTCGACGCGAACATCTAAGCGTCGTCAAAAAAGCCCCGCAAATAGCGGGGCTTTTTCGTGAAACAGGGCTAGACGCTCCGAAACTCAGGTGGTACATTCGGCCCCGCACTGGTTTCTCCACTGCCCCCTGCAAGCCGTCGCCGACGCATTCCTTTTCGATTAGTACGCGATCCTGTCGCCTTCTCTGCGGCGCGGCCTCATTAAGCCAAAAGCTTAATTTCCCCCCTCCATAAATGATTACGTCATTCCTATATGAATCTGACTGAACTCAAGCAAAAGCCGATTACCGACCTGCTCCAACTGGCCGAAGAAATGGGCATAGAAAATATGGCCCGTTCGCGCAAGCAGGACGTGATTTTCTCCTTGCTGAAAAAGCACGCGAAAAGCGGCGAGGAAATCTCCGGTGATGGCGTGCTGGAGATTCTCCAGGACGGCTTCGGCTTCCTCCGCTCTGCAGACGCCTCCTATCTTGCCGGCCCAGACGATATCTATGTCTCGCCGAGCCAGATCCGTCGCTTCAACTTGCGCACCGGTGACACCATCGTTGGCAAAATCCGACCTCCGAAGGAAGGCGAGCGTTATTTCGCCCTGCTCAAGGTCGACACGATCAACTTCGATCGTCCCGAGAACGCGAAAAACAAGATTCTCTTCGAGAACCTGACCCCGCTGTTCCCGACCGTGCGAATGAAGATGGAAGCCGGTAACGGTTCCACCGAAGACTTGACCGGTCGTGTGATCGACCTGTGCGCCCCGATCGGCAAAGGCCAGCGCGGCCTGATCGTCGCACCGCCGAAAGCCGGTAAGACCATCATGCTGCAGAACATTGCAGCGAACATCGCACGTAACAACCCTGAAGTTCACCTGATCGTATTGCTGATCGATGAACGTCCGGAAGAAGTGACCGAAATGCAGCGCACCGTGCGCGGCGAAGTGGTTGCCTCGACGTTCGATGAGCCGCCAACCCGCCACGTGCAGGTTGCCGAAATGGTGATCGAGAAGGCCAAGCGTCTGGTCGAACACAAGAAAGACGTGGTGATCCTGCTCGACTCCATCACCCGTCTGGCCCGTGCCTACAACACCGTGATCCCTAGCTCCGGCAAGGTACTGACCGGTGGTGTCGATGCCCACGCCCTGGAGAAACCGAAGCGTTTCTTCGGCGCCGCGCGGAACATCGAAGAAGGCGGCTCGCTGACCATTATCGCCACCGCACTGGTTGAAACCGGTTCGAAGATGGACGAAGTGATCTACGAAGAGTTCAAGGGTACTGGCAACATGGAACTGCCCCTGGACCGTCGCATCGCGGAAAAACGCGTATTCCCGGCCATCAACATCAACCGCTCCGGCACCCGCCGCGAAGAGTTGCTGACCGCCGACGACGAACTGCAGCGCATGTGGATCCTGCGCAAGCTGCTGCACCCGATGGATGAAGTCGCTGCCATCGAGTTCTTGGTCGACAAGTTGAAAACCACCAAGACCAACGACGAGTTCTTCCTGTCGATGAAGCGTAAGTAATACGACGTTTCAGGTCCGAAAGAATGGCGCCCTCAGGGGCGCCATTTTTTTTCGCCTGCTTTTTAAGCGCCGTTGGCACCCAAATGCACCGCGATAAGCTGCCAGCCGCCGTCATAGCAGGTAGGATGTACGCCTATTTTACGGGTGGCATGGTTAATGAAATTCAAGGATCTTCGGGATTTCGTGCAGCAACTTGAGCAGCGCGGAGAGTTGAAACGTATCCAGATGCCGATTTCCCCGGTGCTGGAAATGACTGAGATTTGCGACCGTACCCTGCGTAACAAGGGCCCGGCGCTGCTGTTCGAGAACCCGACCGGCTTTGATATCCCGGTGCTCGGCAACCTGTTCGGTACCCCCGAGCGCGTGGCCTTTGGCATGGGCGCCGAGTCGGTCAGCGAACTGCGCGAGATCGGCAAGCTGCTGGCCTTCCTCAAGGAGCCCGAGCCGCCCAAGGGGCTCAAGGATGCCTGGTCGAAGCTGCCGATCTTCCGCAAGATCATTGCCATGGCCCCCAAGGTGGTCAAGGACGCGGTGTGCCAAGAGGTGGTCATCGAGGGCGATGATGTCGACCTCGCCATGCTGCCCGTGCAGACCTGCTGGCCCGGCGATGTCGGCCCGCTGATCACGTGGGGCCTGACCGTCACCAAGGGCCCGAACAAGGACCGCCAGAACCTCGGTATCTACCGCCAGCAAGTGATCGGCCGCAACAAGGTGATCATGCGCTGGCTGAGCCACCGTGGCGGCGCGCTGGATTTTCGCGAGTGGTGCGAGAAACACCCTGGCAAACCATTCCCGGTCTCCGTGGCCCTGGGTGCCGACCCGGCTACCATCCTCGGTGCCGTGACCCCGGTGCCTGACAGCCTGTCCGAATACGCCTTCGCCGGCCTGCTGCGCGGTAACCGCACCGAACTGGTGAAATGCCGTGGCAACGACCTGCAAGTGCCGGCCACCGCCGAGATCATCCTTGAGGGAGTGATTCATCCGGGCGAGATGGCCGATGAAGGCCCCTACGGCGACCACACCGGCTACTACAACGAAGTCGACAGCTTCCCGGTGTTCACCGTCGAGCGCATCACCCATCGGATCAAGCCGATCTACCACAGCACCTACACTGGCCGTCCACCGGATGAGCCGGCGATTCTCGGCGTGGCGCTCAATGAAGTGTTCGTGCCGATCCTGCAGAAGCAGTTCCCGGAGATCACCGACTTCTACCTGCCGCCCGAAGGCTGCTCGTACCGCATGGCCATCGTGACCATGAAAAAGTCGTACCCCGGCCATGCCAAGCGGGTAATGCTCGGTGTGTGGTCGTTTTTGCGACAGTTCATGTACACCAAGTTCGTTATCGTCACCGACGACGACATCAACGCCCGCGACTGGAACGACGTGATCTGGGCCATCACCACACGCATGGACCCCAAGCGTGACACGGTGATGATCGACAACACGCCGATCGACTACCTCGACTTCGCCTCGCCGGTGTCGGGCCTGGGCTCGAAGATGGGCCTGGACGCTACCCACAAATGGCCGGGTGAAACCACCCGCGAGTGGGGCCGGGTGATCGTCAAGGATGAAGCCGTCACCGCCCGTGTCGATGCGATCTGGAAAGAATTGGGAATAGATTGATGCGTGTAACCCTGCAACCTTCCGGCGCCGTGCTGGAGCTGGTCCCTGGCGAGCGAATCCTCGAAGGCGCGCGCCGCCTGGGCTACGAATGCCCCCAGGCCTGTCGCAATGGCGTTTGCCATGTGTGCGCCGCGCTGTTGGTGGAGGGCCGGGTGCAGCAAGCCGGGGAAGTGCGTGACCATGGTGAGTTCTACACCTGCATTGCCGAGCCGCTGGAAGATTGCGTGGTGTTGTGGGATGGCGTGCTGGCGCCGGGAGAGTTGCCGTTGCGCAAATTGTCGTGCCAATTGAGTGAATGCGTAGAGGTCGGTGGCGATGTGTGGCGTGTGCGCCTGCGCGCGCCGGCCGGCAAGGCGGTGCGTTACCACGCCGGTCAGTACCTGATGATCGAGCGCGAGAACGGCGAGAAGTCGGCATTCTCCCTGGCCTCGGCACCCCATGCGGGGCGCGAGCTGGAGCTGCATGTGCTGGTGCGTGAAGACAGCGCGCGCAGCCTGCTGGAGCAACTGCAGCGCAACCAAATGGCCCGCGTCGAGCTGCCATTTGGCGACACCCACCTGGCCGAACTGCCGGATGGGCCGCTGGTGTTGATCGCTGCTGGCACCGGCATGGCGCAGATGCACAGCCTGATCGAACATTGCCGCGCGTCCGGCTTCAAGCACCCGGTGCACCTGTACTGGGGCGTGCGTCGCCCGGAAGACTTCTACGAGATCGAGCACTGGGACCAGTGGCTGCAACTGCCCAACCTGTTCCTGCATAAAGTCGTCAGTGACTTGTGCGGCTGGGAAGGGCGCTGCGGGTTGCTGCATGAAGCGGTGTGCGAAGACATCAGCGACCTCAAGTCGGTGCACGTCTACGCCAGCGGCTCACCGGCGATGATCTACGGCACCCTGGACGCACTGGTCGACGCCGGCATGGATGCACACCAGATGCGCGCCGACGTGTTTGCCTACGCCCCACGTCCCTGACGCCGAGCCCCTTTGTAGGCGCCGGCTTGCCGGCGCTGTCAGCCAACACCGCTATCGCAGGCAAGCCAGCGCCCACAGTAGACCGTGCCGTGTCAGTGTCAGAACCGTACGCCGGTCGTCACCATTGCCGCATTGAACCCCAGCAACACCAACTCCGCCGCCACCGGCCCGTAATGCGTGCCCACCGACGGAATGATCACCGGCGCCACGCCGAAACGGTTCAACGGTATCTTGTCGCGGTACTTGCCGCGATAACCCTGGATCGCCCCGCCCGTCAGCTTCAAATACACCGGATAGTCGGCCATGTCGTAGCGTTTTCCCGCATACGCATAGTACGAGCGCTGCCGGAACGAGTTGCGAAACGTCGCCCCGCCATACACAAAACCTGAGGCTTCATTGCGCTCCAGGCCGATCAGGTCCTGGTTGTTGTTGTGCTCCGGGTCGGGCGCGAAGTGCCGGGTGTAGACGCTGGTCTGCGCGTACCAGAAGCCTTTGTCGTCTTCAGTCGCTGGCGCTTCGCCCGCCAGGGCGGTGGTGGCCTGGGCCAGGAACAGCAGGCCAGGCAGTCGGAATTTCTTCATGGGTGCGACCTCGATAGTCGGTTTGGTAGGCGGCTAGGTGGGTCGTGACCGGTGCGCCATTTTGACGGCTTGGCGCGCTCCCAGGCTGAACCGGGGCTGAAAGTAGCGAAATTGCCTCACGCAATCCTGACGAATGGACGGGTTTGCTTATGCATTCGCTTATGCTTTAAAGGTATTTAATTTGTTACATAAATATCATTAAGCTATATCGCAACGGACTACCGACTCATTCACAACCACCAACAACTGACCGCCACCGCCCGCCAGCCGGATCGATCGTATGAACCCAGAGCACGAGGTTCTGGGTTTTGAATCCAAGGGGAGCGGTATGGGGAGCTACAAGCAACACGCGCTGTACACGGCGATTTTGTCGGCCAATTTGCTGACTGCCGTGGGTTTCAATCCAGTCTTTGCGGCCGAAACGACCGCCACCGATGCACCCAAGCTCGACACCGTGATCGTCACCGGCACCCGCGCCCAAGAGCGCACCGCCAGTGCGTCGCTGTCGCCTATCGATGTGATTTCTGGCGATACCCTGCGCAGTACCGGCTCCGACGAGTTGGGCGCGGTATTGGCGCGGCTGATTCCATCGATCAACTTCCCACGCCCAAGCCTGGTGGATGGTGCCGAACTGGTGCGCCCCGCGCAGTTGCGCGGCCTGTCTCCGGATCAGGTGCTGGTGCTGGTCAATGGCAAGCGTCGCCACACCAGTGCATTCGTCAACCTTGGCGGGGCGGTGGGTCGTGGCTCTGCCCCGGCGGACTTGAACGCGATTCCGCTGTCGGCGGTGGACCATATCGAAGTGCTGCGCGACGGCGCCTCGGCCCGCTATGGCTCCGATGCGATTGCCGGGGTGATCAACGTGATCCTCAAGCATGCCGACCATGGCGGCTCGATCTCCACCAAGTTCGGCGAATACAAGAAGGGCGACGGTATCCAGCGTAATGTCAGCGGCAATACCGGCCTGGCGTTGGGCGACAACGGCTTTATCAACCTGTCGGCCGAGGGCGCTGACAATGACTACACCAACCGCGCCGGCGATGATTACCGCCCGGCCAGTATCGGCTCCACTACCTACGGCCAGCGCGTGTTCCGTCAGGGCGAGCCGGCCACCAATGAAGGCAAGTTCCAGTTCAACTCGGAATATGCCTTCAACGATGCGGCCGAGTTCTACACCTTCGGTGGCTACAGCAAGCGGCGCGGCGAGACGGCGGCGTTCTACCGGGCGAGTAACGCTTCCAACAACATCCCGGCGCTCAATCCCAACGGCTACCTGCCGCTGATCAAGGGCAACCTGGAAGACACCTCGCTGGTGGTGGGCCTGCGTGGCTTGCTGGCCTACGACTGGCATTACGACCTGTCGGCCAACTACGGCAAGAATCAGTACGAGCTGAGCACCGAAACCATCAACACTTCCTTGGGTCTGGCCACGCCGCGCAAGTTCGACAACGGCACCCTGAGCAACGACCAGAAGCAAGTCAGCCTGGACCTGTCCCGTGAGTTCGACGTGGGCTTCCTGCCGTACCCGGTTTCCGTGGCCTTTGGCGGCGAATACCTGCACCAGGGCTATGAAATTGAAGCCGGTGAGCCGGCGTCCTACTACCAGACCGGCAGCTCGGGCCTGGGCGGCTTCCGCGATGCCGATGCCGGCACCAGCACGCGGCACAACTGGGCTCAGTACCTGGACCTGGAAACCAACTTCACCGAGAAACTCAGTGCCTCGGCCGCCGTGCGCCATGAGGACTACAGTGACTTTGGCTCCAACGTCAGTGGCTCGTTGTCGGCGCGCTACGACTTCACTCCACAAGTGGCCCTGCGCGGCAGTATCTCCAATGGGTTCCGCGCGCCGTCCCTGGCCCAGCAGAATTTTGCCTACACCTCATCGCAGTTGATCGGCAGCACCATTCAGGAAGCGGGCACCTTCCCGGCCAACAGTCAGGTGGCTCGCTTGCTGGGTGCCGAAGACCTCAAGGCGGAAAAGTCACGCAACTACAGCCTTGGCCTGGTGCTGGAACCTGCCGATGACCTGACCGTGACCGTCGACGTGTACCGCATCGACATCCGTGACCGCATCAGCCTGTCGTCAAACCTCAACCTCAACCCGGCGGCGATTGCCTACCTGCAAGCCAACGGGGTGGGCAACATCAACTACACCAGCGCCCGCTACTTCACCAATGCCACCGATACCAGTACCGATGGCGTCGACCTCGTGGCCAACTATCGCTACCAGTTCGACAACGGCATTCGCTGGAACAGCACCGTGGGCTACAACTACAACCACACCAAGGTCACCGACGTGAAAGCCAACCCGGCGATCCTTGACAGCCTGGGTGTGAACCTGCTGCGGGTGGACCGTCGCGAGAAAAGCGGTTTGCTGGGCGATACCACACCCGAGCACAAGCTGAGCCTGGGTAACGACTTCACGTTTGGCAATTGGGCGCTGCACAGCAACCTGGTGCGCTATGGTGAATTCACCAGCTACCAGGCAACCAAGGTCAACGACCAGACCTTCAAGGCTGCGTGGGTGTTGGACTTGTCGGCGGACTACAAGTTGAAGAATTGGACCTTCACCCTCGGCGGCGACAACGTCACCGATAAATACCCGGAGAAGGTCAATGCCTTCGCCAGCAGTGGTGGCAATTTGGCCTATAGCACTTTTTCGCCGTACGGTTACAGCGGCGCGTTCTATTACGGTAAAGTTGCCTATAACTGGTAAAGCACAGGAGACCTAAGCGATCCGCCATGACCGTTATTGAATCCGATCTTTTGCAATTGGCTTACCCTCCGCGGCTCGATCTTGGGCCGCAACTCACTCACGAACAGTTGATGAGCTCGATGCAGGCCACCATGGCCCAGCATAAGGGTGGGCCGGTCTGGCTTTTCGCTTATGGTTCGCTGATCTGGCGCCCTGAATGCTCGTCGACCGAGAGGCGGCGGGCACGGGTTCACGGTTATCACCGGGGCCTGTACCTGTGGTCCCACGAGCATCGGGGTACGCCGGAGTTGCCAGGGTTGGTCTTTGGCCTGGATCGCGGTGGCTCTTGCAGCGGGTTCGCCTACCGCTTGCCGGAGGATCAGCTGGAGGCCTCGCTTTACGCTTTATGGCAACGCGAGATGCCTTACCCTTCCTACCGGCCACACTGGCTCAGCTGCCGCCTGGAAGATGGCACTACCGTGCAGGCGTTGGGGTTTGTCTTGGAGCGGCACTTGCCCAGCTACGCCGGTAACTTGCCCGACATTGTGCTGAACCATGTGTTGCAAAGCGCTTGCGGGCGTTACGGCACCACTCGCGATTATGTCGAGCAGACCGTCAACGCCCTGCGTAGCCACGCCATGCCAGACAAGAATCTGGAGGCGCGGCTCAAGCGCTGTGCAAAGGATTGCCCAGGCGGTTAACGCGCCGAACTGACGCTGTTGGTGTGCCACAGCGTTGGGATCAGGAAGGCGATCGCCAGCAGGCACGCACCGATCAGCAGCACGAAACCACCGTCCCAGCCGAAATGGTCCACGGTGTAGCCCATGGCCGCACTGGCCGCCACCGAACCACCCAGGTAACCGAACAGGCCGGTAAAGCCCGCAGCCGTACCCGCAGCTTTCTTCGGAGCCAATTCCAGCGCCTGCAGGCCGATCAGCATCACCGGGCCGTAGATCAGAAAGCCGATGGAGAACAACGCGATCATGTCGATCATTGGGTTGCCTGGCGGGTTGAGCCAGTACACCAGGGTCGCCACGGTCACCAACGCCATGAACACGATGCCGGTCAGGCCACGGTTGCCACGGAAGATCTTGTCCGACATCCAGCCGCACAGCAGCGTGCCCGGGATACCGGCCCACTCATAGAAGAAGTACGCCCACGACGATTTATCCACCGTGAAGTGCTTGGCTTCTTTCAGGTAGGTCGGTGCCCAGTCCAGTACGCCGTAGCGCAGCAGGTAGACAAACACGTTGGCGAAGGCGATGTACCACAGCATTTTGTTGCGCAGCACGTACTTGACGAAGATTTCCTTGGCGCTGAATTCGTCTTCGTGGCTGGCGTCGTAGCCTTCCGGGTAGTCGTTCTTGTACTGCTCGATCGGGGGCAGGCCCACCGATTGCGGGGTGTCGCGCATGGTGATGAAGGCAAACGCCGCCACCAGCAAGGCCACGGTGGCCGGTACGTAGAACGCGGCATGCCAGTCGTTGAACCAGGCCATGCCGAGCAGGAACAGCGGGCCGATCAGGCCGCCGCCGACGTTGTGGGCCACGTTCCACACCGACACCACGCCGCCGCGTTCCTTCTGCGACCACCAGTGCACCATGGTGCGTCCGCTCGGTGGCCAGCCCATGCCCTGGGCCCAGCCGTTGATGAACAGCAAAATGAACATCATGGTCACGCTGGACGTCGCCCAAGGTGCGAAACCGAAAATGAACATCACACCGGCCGAAACCAGCAGGCCGAAGGGCAGGAAGTAGCGGGGGTTGGAGCGGTCGGACACCAGGCCCATGAGGAACTTGGACAGGCCGTAGGCAATCGCGATGGCCGACATTGCCAGGCCCAGTTCGCCACGGGTGTAACCCTCGTCGATCAAGTAGGGCATGGCCAGGGAGAAGTTCTTGCGCAGCAGGTAGTACCCGGCATAACCGAAGAAAATACCGGCGAAGATCTGCCAGCGCAGGCGTCGATAGGTGCTGTCTATTTTTTCTTCAGGCAGGGGCGCCTGGTGTGCGGCAGGTCGAAAGAAAGCAAACATTCAAGAGCTCCAAATTTCTTGTTTTGACTGCGGATGCGAATGTTACAGTTTCGTTACCGAAAATAGCATCGCCTCTTATCTGCAAACACAGGAAATGAACGCTATTGCATGTTCTCTTATGAACATGTCGCGAATAGATAAGTGGTGGTCGTGAATAAATCTGTAGGCACCGGCCTGCCGGCGATGGCGGTCCTCAGGTTCATTTGTAGCAGCTGGCCCACCGCTATCGCAGGCAAGCCAGCTCCCACAAGGATTGCATTTCAGGTGTGTTATCGGGTTTGGACAACCACTTTACCGACCGCCTTACGCTGCCCCAGGTCGTTGATCGCTTGGGCGGCTTGGTCCAGCTGATACAACTGCGACACCAGTGGCTTGAGCTTGCCTTCACCGTACCACGTGAACAATTGCTGGAAGTTCGCCGCATTGTCCTGCGGCTGGCGCTGGGCGAACGAGCCCCAGAACACTCCGACCACCGCCGCGCCCTTGAGCAACGCCAGGTTTACCGGCAGCTCAGGAATGCGCCCGCTGGCAAACCCCACCACCAGCAGGCGGCCGTTCCAGGCGATGGCGCGAATGGCCTGGTCAAACAGGTCGCCACCCACCGGGTCGTAGATCACATCGGCGCCGTTGCCGTCGGTGAGGCGCTTGATCTCGTCTTTCAGGCTGGCTTCGCTGTAGTTGATCAGCTCATCGGCGCCGGCGGCCTTGGCCACCGCGAGTTTGTCGGCGCTGCTGGCGGCGGCGATCACCCGCGCACCCATGGCCTTGCCGATTTCCACGGCGGCCAGGCCCACGCCACCGGAAGCGCCGAGGACCAGCAGGGTTTCGCCGGGTTGCAGGTGGGCGCGTTGTTTCAGCGCGTGCATGGAGGTGCCGTAGGTCATGCTGAAGGCGGCAGCGGTGTTGAAGTCCATGCTCGGTGGGATCGGCAGCACGTTATAGCCCGGCACTGCGACCTGCTCGGCAAAGCTGCCCCAGCCGGTCAGTGCCATGACCCGGTCACCGACTTTCAAATGGCTGACCTTTTCCCCTACTTCACTGACCACGCCCGCCGCCTCGCCACCCGGCGAGAACGGGAAGGGCGGCTTGAACTGGTACTTGCCCTCGATGATCAGCGTGTCCGGAAAGTTGACCCCGGCGGCATGCACGTCCAGCAGGATTTCGTTCTTCTTGATCGCCGGGCTGGCGATCTCTTCCAGCACCAGGGTTTCGGCGGGGCCGAAGGCTTTGCACAGCACAGCTTTCATCGGACTATTCCTTTTGGCGTCGTGGCCGATAAGTGTAGGAGGGTACGCCCGTGGGTCAACGAGCATGCCCGGGCCTGATAAGCCGCCATAAGCTTGTGCTCTGCCTTGCTAGCGTTATGCTACCCGGCAACCGAATGTGAGGAATGAACTGTGAAAGCGTGGATCCTGTTGATGCTGGCCCTGACGTTGCCGATGGCAGCCCAGGCCGAAGAAGCCAAAGAAGGCGAGGCGCCGAAGGTCAGCTATATCAGCCTGAGCCCGCCGTTCGTGGGCAACTATGGTCTGGACGGCACCGCGAAACTCAAGGTGTTCAAGGCCGACATCGCCCTGCGCGTGACTGGCACCGAGGCGGCAGCACTGGTCAAAGCCAACGATCCATTGATCCGCAATCAGCTGGTGGCACTGTTCACCCAGCAGACCAACGAGGCCATGAGCACCGTTGAAGGCAAGGAAAAGCTGCGCCAGGAAGCGTTGAAGCAAACCCAGCAAGTGATGAACGATGAGACCGGCAAGCCGGTGGTGGAAGACCTGTTGTTCAATAACCTGATCATCCAATAAGTCGCTACGCGATTATCGGGGGCAAGCCCCCTCCCACAGTTGGAATGCGATCAAATGTGGGAGGGGGCTTGCCCCCGATGACGGCGGTACAGGCGCCTCAGGACGCCAGGCTCTTCCTGAACCGCGCCAGTGCCACGGCAAAGAACACCAACCCAATCCCCGCCAGCGCCAGCAAGTCCGGCCACACCACGCTCACGCCCGCATCACGGAACAGAATCGCCGCGCTCAAACTCACAAAGTGCGTCGACGGCGAGCCCTGCATCACCCACTGTAACCACTCGGGCATGCTGTCCAGTGGCGTACTGCCGCCCGAGAGCAGCAGCATCGGGATGATCACCGGGATCGCCAGCAGGCCGAACTGCGGCGTCGAGCGGGCGAGGGTGGCGAGGAAGATGCCCAGCGCGGTGCTGGCAAACAGGTACAGCGCCGTCACCAACAGAAACAAACTCAGCGATCCGGCCAGCGGCACGCCGAGCAACCCCTTGACCACCACTTCCAGCGACAGCCAAGTGCACAGCACCACCACCAGCATGTTGCTCCAGATTTTCGCCAGCATGATCTCCAGCGCAGTCAGCGGCAGCACCAGCAAGTGGTCGAGGGTGCCGTGTTCGCGTTCACGCAGCAGTGCGGTGCCGGTGAGGATAATGGCGAGGATCGTGATGTTGTTGACGATCTGGATCACCGCCAGAAACCAGCCGCCTTCCAGGTTGGTGTTGAACAGCGCCCGAGTGGTGAGCAGTGCGGGCGCCTGGCTGGCGACATCGGCTTGTCCGCTGTAGGTCAGCAGTTCGCGCTGGAAAATCCGCCCGATGTAGCCCGCGCCCATGAACGCCTGGCTCATCGCCGTGGCATCCACATTCACCTGCACGCCCGGCTGGCGCCCTGCCAACAGGTCGGCCTGGAAATTCGCCGGCACATTGATCACGAAGGTGTATTTGCCGCTGTCCATGACCTTGTCCAATTGGTCGTACGCCAGCGGTGCCGGGGGCTGGAACTCCGGCGGCTGCAGCGCCTCTGCCATCTGGCGCGACAGCGAACTGTGGTCTTCATCGACAAACGCCACGCTGGCGTTGTGCACCCCGATCACCGAACCGGCGGCGGGCATATAGATGGCGACGGTGAAGGCGTAGAACAGAAACAGCAGCAACACGCTGTCGTGGCGCAGGCTGGTCAGTTCCTTGATTCCCAGGCGCAGGATATGCGCGAACTTATGCATCAGGCCTCCTGCTTCTTGAGCATGATCAGGCTCAGCCCGGTAAACCCGACAAAGAAGCCGAACAGCGCCAGGCATTGCGGCCACAACTGGCGCAGGTCCAGGGCCTTGGTGAAGGTGCCCACGGCAATATCCAGGAAGTGACCGGCCGGAAACAGCATGCCCATCAACGCCGCTGCGCCTTCCAGGGACGAGCGCGGCACAATCAGCCCGGAGAACTGGATGGTCGGCAGGCTGGTGATGATCATGGTGCCGAGGATCGCCGCGATCTGCGTACGGGTGAATGCCGAAATCAGCAGGCCCATGCTGGTGGTCGCCAGCACATACAGCAGGCCGCCGAACGCCAGCGTGAGAATGCTGCCCTTGAACGGCACACCGAATAGCCAGCGGTTCATCGCCACCAGTACTGCCAGGTTGACCAGGCTCACGGCCAGGTAGGGCGCCTGTTTGCCGAGCAAGAACTCCAGGCGTGTCAGCGGTGTGGCGTAGAAATTGGTGATCGAGCCCAGTTCCTTCTCGCGCACGATGCCGAGGGCGGTGAGCATCGCCGGGATAAACGCCAGGATCAGCGCCATCACCCCGGGGCCGATGGCGTTCACGCTGACCACGTCTTGGTTGTAGCGAAAGCGTGTTTCCAGTCTGGCGGCCGCCGGGTTGCCGCGGGGTAGGCTGCTCAGCTCGGCCAGTTGTGCCAGGTTGCCCTGGTGCACGGCCTCGACATAGTTGCGGCTGGTTTCCGCACGAAATGGCATGCCGCCATCGAGCCACGCAGCCACTGTGGGTTGGCGCCCGGCGTACAGATCACGGCCAAAACCGGGCGGGATCTCCAGGGCCAATTTGATTTCCGAACGTTGCAGGCGCCGGTGCAGTTCATTCGAGTCCTGGATGGGCGACTGCTCGGCGAAATAGCGGGAGCTGCGAAAGGCCTCCAGGTAGGCGCGGCTTTGGGGTGTCTGGTCTTGGTCGTAGACCGCGAAGGCGAGGTTTTCCACATCCAGGGAAATGCCGTAGCCGAAGATCACCATCATGAACATCGCACCCAGCAGCGCGAAGGCCATGCGGACTTTGTCGCGCAACAACTCCTTGCTTTCACGGCTGGCCACGGCCAACAGGCGAGCGGGGCTGAAGCCGCGTTTGCTCACAGGCGCCGCGCTGGCTTCGCTGACGGTGTTGGCGGGTGCGGTGGGTTCGGCTTCGCCCTGGGCCTGCTCCAGGCATGTGACGAACGCCGCTTCCAGGGTGTCGCCGTGGAATTGCCGCTGCAGCGCGTCTGGCGTATCGCAGGCGAGCACCTTACCCGCGTGCATCAGGGAAATGCGGTCGCAGCGCTGGGCTTCGTTCATGAAGTGAGTGGACAGGAAGATGGTCACGCCTTGTTCGCGGGACAACTCGATCAGCAACCGCCAGAAGTCATCCCGCGCGGCCGGGTCGACGCCCGACGTAGGTTCGTCGAGGATCAGCACTTCCGGGCGATGCAGCACCGCCACCGCCAATGACAAACGCTGACGCAAGCCGAGCGGCAGCTCGCCGGACGGTTGTTCGGCCACGTCACCGAGGTCGAAACGCTGGATCAGCTCATCAATGCGCGGACCGCTGTCGACCTTGGGCAAGTCGAACAATTGCGCATGCAGCACCAGGTTCTGGCGCACGCTGAGCTCGCCATACAGCGAGAAACTTTGCGACATGAAGCCCACGCGCTTACGGGTGGCCAGGTCCTTGGCATTCACCGGGTTGCCCAGCAGCTTCGCACTGCCCTCCGTGGCCGGCATCAGCCCGGTGAGCACCTTCATGGTGGTGGTCTTGCCGCAGCCGTTGGAGCCGAGGAAGCCGAAGATCTCGCCTCGGCCGATGGCGAAGCTGACCTTGTTCACCGCCGTGAAATCGCCAAACCGCAGGGTCAGGTCATGGGCTTCGATGGCGATATCAGTGGTGGCGCTTTTTCGGGGCGGGATCACCAGCGGTTGATTGTCGTGGGCGCTGTCGCCCTGGAAGTGGGTAAACGCCTCGTCTAATTTGCCGCTGGAGGTCGCGCCCGCCAGTTCACTGCTCAAGCCGTCCGCGATCAGCTTGCCGCGATCGAGCATCAGGCAGTGTTCGAACTGCTCGGCTTCTTCCATGTAGGCCGTGGCCACCAGCAGCGTCAGTTGCGGGCGCTCGCTGCGTACGCTGTCGACCAGTTCCCAGAAACGCCGGCGTGACAGCGGGTCAACGCCGGTGGTGGGCTCGTCGAGGATCAACAGGTCCGGGTCGTGGATCAGCGCACAGCACAGGCCAAGCTTCTGCTTCATCCCCCCGGACAGCTTGCCGGCCGGGCGATCGGCAAAACGTGCGAGGTCGGTGGCCAGCAACAGGTTGTGCATGCGCTGGTCGCAATCGGCTTTTGACAGGCCGAACAGGGTGGCAAAGAAACGGATGTTTTCGCTGATGGACAGCTCGGGGTACAGGTTGCCGCCCAACCCCTGGGGCATAAAGGCAATGCGCGGGTACAGGCTGTTGCGGTGGCGGCGGTCATCGATGGCGCCGCCGAGCACCTGCAGCTGGCCGTCCTGGAGCTTTTTGACCCCGGCGATCAAACCCAACAGGCTCGACTTGCCCGCGCCATCCGGGCCAATCAAGCCGCAGCGTGTACCGGCCGGCAAGCTGAAGGCGATGTCGACCAGGGCCTGCTGCTTGCCGTAGCGGTGGTTGATCCCCGTGGCCTGCAGCGCCAGGGCGGTCATTGCAGGTTGGCCGGCCAGTCAATGTCAGCCGTGCGCACATAGCCTGCGCCGGGCATGCCGGGCTTGGCCTGGGGCACGGCGCTGGGTTGGGTCAGGCGCAGTTTGACGCGGAACACCAGTTTCTGGCGTTCGTCGCGGGTTTCCACTTCCTTGGGCGTGAACTGGGATTTGGCCGCGACAAAGCTGATCTTGGCCGGCAGTGGCTGGTCGGGCAGGGCGTCGAGCAGGATGCGCGCATCGCTGCCGACAGTCAGGCGGCCGGTGACGGAGGCCGGCAGGTAGAGGTTCATATATTGATCATTGGGATCGATCAACAGCAGTACACGGCCGCCCGCGCCCAACACTTCACCCGGCTCGGCCAGGCGTAGCTGGATAATGCCGTCGATGGGCGCGCGCAGGCTGCTGTCATCGATCTCGCTGGTGAGCTGGGCCACTTGGGCCTCGGCGGCGCCGATGGCGGCCTTCACGGAGTTGACCTGGGCTTGCGCGGCAATCACAGCGGCATTGCCGGTATTTTGCCGTGCCTGCTGCTGATCAATCAGTTGGCTGCTGGCAAAGCCACGCTTGTACAGCTCCTGGGTGCGCTTGAGTTCCTGGTTGGCCAACAGTTGTTCGCTCTGGCGCAGTTGCACGTTGGCTTCGGCGGCGGCGAAGTTTTCCTTGGCACGCAGCACTTCGGCTTCGGCCTGGGCGCGCTGGGCTTCGAGGGTGCGGGTGTCCATGCGTGCGAGCAGTTGGCCCTTGAGCACCTTGTCGCCTTCGTCCACGCGCACGTCGGCCAGGCGCCCGGGGATCTTGGCGGCGATCTGCACTTCGGTGGATTCCAGGCGGCCATTGCCCATGCTCAGGCCTTCGGGCAGGCGGTCCTGGGTGGAACGCCAGTAACCGAAGCCACCGGCACCCAGCAACAGGGCAATGAGTGCGATGGCGAAAAGGCGGGAGGTGTGGTGATTCGTTGACATGGCTGCTTCCTGCGGCATTAGCGTCCTAGTTTGAACGGTTTGCCCCGGCGGGGCCTTGATACCGGTCAGTTAAAGCAAATTGAGCACGGCAGCCCATTGCTCTGGCGTGACGGCCATCACCGATAGCCGGCTGCCTTTTTGCACCAGGGGCAGCTCGGCAAGCGCAGTCTGCTGCTTCAGGTAGCCAAGGCCGAGCACCTTGGGGAAGGTCTGCACGTGCGCCACATTGATCGCACTCCACGGGTTTTTCTCCGGAGTGGCCTTGGCGTCGAAGTAATGGCTTTCTGGTTCGAGCGCGGTAGGGTCCGGGTAGGCCGCTTCGACGATTTTGCCGATGCCGGCAATCCCCGGCTCCGGGCAACTGGAGTGATAGAAGAAAAACGTGTCACCCACCGCCATCGCACGCAGGAAATTGCGTGCCTGGTAGTTGCGCACCCCGTCCCAACGGGCTTCGCCGAGCTTTTCCAGGCCTTTGATGGAGAGTTCGTCGGGCTCGGATTTCATCAGCCAATAGGCCATTTTTGGGCTCCTGAAAAAGGGCGTGGGCAAGTTGTCAGGCAATTTGATGACAAACCGACAGTCGGTTGGCGCCAAGGTTTGCGTGTTGGTTCACGTTACCGCAGAATGCCGGCTTTTAAAGCTTGGCGCAGCTGCAACGGACTACTTTGGAACGTTGTTGTCATCGTGTACGAGGTGCCTGAAGGGGGGCAATCGATGCAACGTAAACCGGATTTACTATGGATTTTGGTGATTTTGTTTGGTCTGGGCGTCGTGACCACCGGGTATGCCCAAAGCTTGTGGTCGAACAAGACCGATGCTCCCGTTGAACTGGCTCAGCAGCAGCCACAACCGTTCAAGCGCTGACCCTTCTTCAAGGCGCCGCTGACTCCAGTGGCGTCTTCGCAATATACCAATGCTTATCGGTGACGGTGCCCGCCAGCGGCACATCCCAGCTTGCCTGTGCCAACCGTTCGACCTTCTGACATTCATGGGCCAGGCCCAGCAGCGTCGGCTTGCGCCAGCTCTGTCGCCGCGCGAGGTAGGCCAGGCTGCGGTCGTAGAACCCGCCGCCCATGCCCAAGCGCCCTCCCGCATCATCGAACCCCACCAGCGGCAGCAACACCAGGTCCAGCGCCCAGACTTTGCGTTGGCGGCTGATATTCACCCGTGGCTCCAGGATGCGAAAGCGATTGGGCAGCAGCTTTTCCCCAGGCCTTACGCGCTGGAACACCATCTTGGTCCGCGGCCACGCGCTGAGCACCGGCAGGTAGGTGGCCTTGCCCCGGCGCTGGGCGGCGCGCAGCAGCAGGCGCGGATCGATTTCACCGTCCGTCGGTAGATACAAAGAGATATGTTTGGCCCGGCGAAACAGCGGATGCTGTGCCAGTTGCCGATACAGGCCGTGGGCAGCCTGGCGTTGCTCGCTCGGCGTGAGGGCGCGGCGGGCTTTGCGCAACATGCGTCGAAGTTGCGGACGGGAAAGCGGCGCAGGTTCGGTCATGGTTTTCGGCTCATAAAACAATGCCAGTCCGAGGACTGGCATTGAGTTTGGGAATTCAGGCTCCCCGACAGAGCCGCTGTCGACTTAGCCCTTGAACCCGAAAGTTCAAGGTGGAAGATGCAGTAGGCTTTAAGGCTTTCCGTCTAGCGGACATGCACACCAGCCCAACGTGCAACTTCCAGGGTAGTGCGAATCGGCTCAGGGACATCGCCGACTGGCAAACACGCCAGGGAGTGGGGCGAGTATACCTTAAACAGTCGCGGCAATCAGCCCTTGGGTGCGTCTGAATCGCTGGAAAGCACCAGATCGACTCGTTCCAGCAGGTCACGCACCTGCTCACGCGTCGAGCCGCTGGCCTGCACGTCGGGGCGTTCCTGCTTATGCAGTAAATCGTGGGTAATGTTCAGGGCGGCCATCACGGCGATGCGATCGGCGCCAATCACTTTGCCGCTGCTGCGGATCTCACGCATCTTGCCATCCAGGTAGCGGGCGGCGCTCACCAGGTTGTTGCGCTCTTCCTGGGGGCAGATGATCGAATACTCTTTATCGAGGATCTGCACGGTGACGCTATTGCTTGAACTCATGAGTCTTGCTCCAGGGCCTTCAGGCGCGAAATCATCGATTCGACCTTACGCCGGGCGATTTCGTTTTTTTCAATGAGGTGAGCGCGTTCCTCGCGCCAGGTCTTTTCCTGAGCTAATAGGAGTCCGTTTTGACTCTTAAGTTGCTCGACCCGAGTAATTAGCAGTTCGAGTCTGGCCATCAGCGCTTGCAGGTCGGTGTCTTCCATTGGGTTCCACTGGATTTGTCTGATGAATGGCAACTGCAGGATAAACGATCTGACGCCCTTGATAGTCTTGGTACGTCTGCCGGTGCTAGGATACAGCGCTCCATTCTAGACATTGCGCCGTCTGGCGCCTAGCTCACCATGCCCATTCAGAACTCCCCGTACGATGCTTTTTCCAAACTGCTGAGCACCAGCGGCCACCCTTGCTCGCCTGCCGAACTGCACGGCGTGCTGTTGGGTCGCAGCTGCACTGGCGTTGGCTTTGATGCCGACAACTGGCTGGCCGACGTGGCCGAGCTGCTGGAAACCGAACCGACCGAGAACGTGCGTAACGCACTGATCGGCCTGCAAGAGATGGTCAAGGGCGAGTTGACCGGTGATGACGTCACCGTGGTCCTGCTGCTGCCGACCGACGACGCGCCGCTCACCGAGCGCGCTGCCGCCCTGGGCCAATGGTGCCAGGGTTTCCTCCACGGTTTCGGCGTCAACGCCGGCGGCCTGGACCTGAGCACCGATGCCCAGGAAGTGCTGCAGGATCTGGCCGCTATCTCCCAGGTGCAAGATGCCCTGGAAGAGTCCGAGGACGGCGAAAGCGACTACATGGAAGTGATGGAATACCTGCGCGTCGCGCCGCTGCTGCTGTTCACCGAGACCAGGAAGTCCGCTGAGCCTGCTGCACCCAAGCCGTCGCTGCACTAAGAAAGGAAGCCCATCTGCCCATGATCCATATCCCCCGAGCGGAATACACCCGACGCCGCAAGGCGCTCATGGCGCAGATGGAACCCAATAGCATCGCGATCCTGCCGGCCGCCGCCGTGGCGATCCGCAACCGCGATGTCGAACATGTGTACCGCCAGGACAGTGACTTCCAGTACCTGAGCGGCTTCCCCGAGCCGGAAGCGGTGATCGTGCTGATGCCCGGTCGCCAGCACGGCGAGTACGTGCTGTTTTGCCGCGAGCGCAATGCCGAACGCGAACTGTGGGATGGCCTGCGCGCCGGTACCGAAGGCGCGATCCGTGACTTTGGCGCCGACGATGCCTTCCCCATCACCGATATCGACGACATCCTGCCCGGCCTCATTGAAGGCCGCGACCGGGTGTATTCGGCGATGGGCAGCAACGCTGAATTCGACCGACACCTGATGGAGTGGATCAACGTGATCCGCTCTAAAGCGCACCTGGGCGCCCAGCCGCCGAACGAATTCGTTGCCCTGGATCATCTGCTCCACGACATGCGCCTGTATAAATCGGCGGCAGAAGTGAAGGTGATGCGCGAGGCTGCGCGAATCTCCTGCGCCGCCCACGTGAAGGCGATGCAGGCCAGCCGCGCCGGGTTGCACGAATTCAGCCTGGAAGCCGAGCTGGATTACGAGTTTCGCAAGGGCGGCGCGAAGATGCCGGCCTATGGCTCCATCGTCGCTGCCGGGCGCAACAGCTGCATCCTGCATTACCAGCAGAATGACGCGGTGCTCAAGGACGGCGACCTGGTGCTGATCGACGCCGGTTGCGAAATCGACTGCTATGCCAGCGACATCACCCGTACCTGGCCTGTGAATGGCAAGTTTTCGCCGGAACAGAAGGCGATCTACGAGATAGTGCTGGCCTCCCAGGAAGCCGCCTTTGCCGAGATCGCGCCGAACAAACATTGGAACCAGGCGCATGAAGCGACGGTGCGTGTGATTACCTCCGGGCTGGTCGAGCTGGGGCTGCTCCAGGGTGAAGTCGACGAACTGATCGCCAGTGAAGCCTACCGTGCCTTCTACATGCACCGCGCCGGGCACTGGTTGGGCATGGATGTGCATGACGTGGGCGAGTACAAAGTGGGCGGCGAATGGCGTGTGCTGGAGGTCGGCATGGCATTGACCGTGGAGCCGGGGATCTACATTTCGCCGGACAACCAGACTGTGGCAAAGAAATGGCGTGGCATTGGCGTGCGCATCGAGGACGACGTGGTAGTGACCAAGCAAGGCTGTGAAATCCTGACCGGCGGCGTGCCCAAGACCGTCGCCGACATCGAAGCGCTGATGGCGGCTGCCCGATGAGCCGGGTCAATCTGGCGATTATCGGCGGCGGCCTGGTGGGCGCCAGCCTGGCGCTGGCGTTGCAGGCCGGGGCCAAGGCACGTGGCTGGAAGATCGTGCTGATCGAACCTTTCGCGCCGGGCGACAGCTACCAACCGAGTTACGATGCGCGCTCTTCAGCGCTGTCCTTCGGCGCTCGGCAGATCTATCAGCGCCTGGGCCTGTGGCAGGACATTTCCCGGCGTGCCGAGCCGATCAAGCAGATCCACGTGTCGGACCGTGGAAGGTTCTCCACCGCACGTTTGTCTGCCATGGAGGAGGGCGTGCCGGCCCTCGGTTACGTGGTGGAAAACGCCTGGCTGGGCCAATGCCTGTGGCAAGGCCTGGACAAAGACGTGGTCAGCTGGCGTTGCCCGGCGGAAGTCGCGCGCATGGAGCCGCTGCCCGATGGCTACCGCCTGACCCTCAACGATGAAACCGTGCTGGAGTGCGAGCTCGCCGTATTGGCCGATGGTGGCCGCTCCGGGTTGCGCGAACAGTTAGGTATCGGTGTGAAAACCCGCCCGTACAACCAGAGCGCGCTGATCGCCAACATCACCCCGAGTGAATCCCATAACGGCGAAGCCTTTGAACGCTTCACCGATGAAGGCCCGATGGCCCTGCTGCCATTGCCGGACAACCGCTGCGCGCTGGTCTGGACTCGCCTCGGCATGGACGCGCAGCGCCTGGCCAGTCTCGACGAACGCAGCTTCTTGAGTGAATTGCAGGGCGTGTTCGGCTATCGCCTGGGCACCCTCAAGCAGGTTGGGGCGCGTCACCTGTATCCGCTGACGCTGGTGGAAGCCGAGGAACAAGTGCGTTCCCACCTGGCGGTCCTCGGCAACGCCGCCCACAGCCTGCATCCGATTGCCGGGCAGGGCTTCAACCTGTCCCTGCGTGATGCGAACGCCTTGGCCGAGGCCTTGCTGGCCGGGCCGCAAGTGCCGGGAGACTTGGCAACCTTGCAAGGCTATCGCGAGCGCCAGCGCCTGGACCAGAAACTCACCGTGGGCTTTTCCGACCAAGTGACGCGCCTGTTTGGCAGCGCTCAACCGCTAGTCGCCCTGGGCCGCAACATGGGCCTGCTGGGCCTGGACCTGCTGCCGCCGGCCAAGCGCTGGTTCGCCCGTCAGGCCATGGGCCTGGGCACGCGTCCCGATGCGTAAGTGGTTGATCGAGCGCCTGGGCAAGGCACGGTTGTTGCGTTGGATCATGACCCTGTACCCACCGTATCTGGGCGCGGGGGTCAGCGTACGGCACATGAGCGCCGATTTTCGTCACGTCAAAGTGCGCATGGGCCTGGGCTGGTACAACCGTAACTATGTCGGCACGCAATTCGGCGGCAGCCTGTATTCGATGGTTGACCCGTTCTACATGCTGATGCTGATGGAGAACCTGGGCCGCGACTACATCGTGTGGGACAAGGCCGCGAGTATCGACTTCGTTTCGCCCGGCAAAGGCCCGGTATATGCCGAATTTTCCATCGACGAGGCCTTGCTGGACGAGATCCGTCGACACACCGAAGGTGGCGAGAAGTACCTGCCCCACCTCAAGGTGCAGATTCATGACGGCTCCGGCACCCTGGTGGCGCGGGTCGACAAAACCCTTTACGTGCGGCGCAAGCCGCCAGTGAGACAGGCTTAAAGCATGGACATGCGCGCAGATGTGCTGATTGTCGGGGCCGGAATGGTCGGAAGCGCCCTGGCGCTGGCGTTGCAAGGCAGTGGCCTGCAGGTGCTGCTGCTTGATGGCAGCCCGTTGAGTGTCAAGCCGTTCGACCGTGACGCGGCCTTCGAGCCCCGGGTGAGCGCCTTGTCGGCTGCCAGCCAGCGCATCCTCGAACGCCTGGGCGTGTGGGACGGCATCGTGTCGCGGCGCGCCAGCCCCTACGGCGAGATGCAGGTGTGGGACGGCAGCGGCACCGGGCAGGTCCATTTCTCGGCGGCCAGTGTGCATGCCGACGTGCTCGGGCACATCGTCGAGAACCGCGTGGTTCAGGATGCCTTGCTCGACCGCTTGCACGACTGCGACCTGGGCCTGCTGGCCAGTGCACGCCTGGAACAGATGCGCCGCTCTGGCGATGAGTGGCTGCTGACCTTGGCCGATGGCCGCAAGCTGCGCGCGCCGCTGGTGGTGGCCGCCGATGGCGCCAACTCCGCCGTGCGCCGCCTGACCGGCACCGCGACCCGCGAATGGGATTACCTGCATAACGCCATCGTCACCAGCGTGCGCAGCAGCCAGCCGCACCAGCGCACGGCATGGCAACGGTTTACCGACACCGGCCCGCTGGCGTTTTTGCCGCTGGTGCGGGATGGGCAGGAGGATTGGTGTTCGATCGTCTGGTCGACCACGCCGGCCGAGTCTGAACGCTTGATGGCATTGGATGATGAAAGCTTCCGCCGTGAACTGGAGCGCGCCTTTGAAGGGCGGCTCGGTACGGTGCTGAGCGCCGACCCACGCGTCTGCGTGCCACTGCGCCAGCGCCATGCCAAGCGCTATGTGGCCGAAGGCCTGGCGTTGATTGGCGACGCGGCTCACGTCATCCATCCCTTGGCGGGGCAGGGTGTGAACCTGGGTTTTCTGGATGCGGCGACATTGGCTGAGGTCTTGTTGTCGGCAACCGAGCGCGGCGAGCGCCTGGCCGATGTGAAGGTGTTGAGCCGCTACGAGCGTCGACGCATGCCGCACAACCTGGCATTGATGGCGGCAATGGAAGGGTTTGAGCGACTGTTCCAGGCCGATCAACTGCCGCTGCGCTGGTTGCGTAATGCCGGATTGAAGATGGTCGACCAAATGCCCGAAGCCAAGGCAGTGTTTGTGCGCCAGGCGCTCGGGCTGAGCGGGGATCTGCCGGAGCTGGCCAAGCCCTGACATTGAATACGATCCCTGTGGGAGCCGGGCTTGCCCGCGATGAGGCCATAAGCCGCACTGCAAATCCCGGCCATGCAACATCTGGTAACGCCTCCACCAAGCGCCACTAAATGCCAGTCCTTATCATTTGCCCTCTTTTTGCAAATGAGAGACTGGCCCCATGTTGGCACCCAAGCGCCTCCTGACTGCTCTGGCACTTACCCTGATCGGCAGCACCACCGTGCAGGCCGCCGACGAAGTGGTGGTCTACTCCTCGCGCATCGACGAACTGATCAAGCCGGTGTTCGATGCCTACACCAAAAAAACCGGCGTGCAGGTGAAGTTCATCACCGATAAGGAAGCCCCGCTGATGCAGCGCATCAAGGCCGAGGGCGAAAACGCCACCGCCGACCTGCTGCTCACCGTCGATGCCGGCAACCTCTGGCAGGCTGAGCAAATGGGCATCCTGCAACCGTTCACCTCCCCGGTGATCGAAAAGAACATCCCCCTGCAATACCGTTCTTCCAAACACACCTGGACCGGCCTGAGCCTTCGCGCGCGGACCATCGCCTATTCCACCGACCGGGTAAAACCGGGTGACCTCACCACTTACGAAGCCCTGGCTGACAAACAGTGGGAAGGCCGCTTGTGCCTGCGCACGGCGAAAAAAGTCTACAACCAGTCGCTGACCGCCACCTTGATCGAGACCCACGGTGCGGCTAAAACCGAAGAGATCGTCAAAGGTTGGGTCAACAACCTCTCCACCGACGTGTTCTCGGATGACATCGCCGTGCTCGAAGCCATCAACGCTGGGCAGTGCGACGTGGGGATCGTCAACACCTACTACTACGGTCGCCTGCACAAGCAGAAACCGGACCTGGCCGTGAAACTGTTCTGGCCGAACCAGGGTGACCGTGGCGTGCATGTGAACCTGTCGGGCATCGGCCTGACCCAGCACGCGCCGCACCCGGAAGCGGCCAAGGCGCTGGTGGAGTGGATGACCACGCCTGAGGCGCAGAAGATCTTTGCCGACGTGAACCAGGAATTCCCGGCCAATCCAGCGGTACCGCCGTCGGCCGAAGTGGCGACCTGGGGCAAGTTTGTGGCGGACACCTTGCCGGTGGAAGTGGCGGGCAAGCGCCAGGCCGAGGCGATTCGGTTGATGGATCGCGCTGGCTGGAACTAAGTACAATCTGCAGGACACCGCAGATCTAAATGTGGGAGCGGGCTTGCTCGCGAAAGCGCCGTGTCAGTCGATACATCTGTGACTGATACACCGCGTTCGCGAGCAAGCCCGCTCCCACATTGTTCGTGGTGAATTCAAAATCATCATTTCCAGAGAGCTTTTCCTTGGCCCACCCCGCTCAACGCCGCTGGTACCTGCCGGTCTTCACCGTCGCCGCCCTGGTGCTGCTTCCGCTGAGCGTGCTGTTGCTGTCCTGGCAAAGCATCGACAACCAGATCTGGTCCCACCTCTGGGAAACCCAGATGCCGCGCCTGCTGGCCAACACCCTGACCCTGGTGCTGGGTGTCGGCGTGGGCGTGACGGTGTTGGGGGTCAGCCTGGCCTGGCTGACCAGCCTCTGCGAATTCCCCGGCCGACGTTGGCTCGACTGGGCGCTGATGCTGCCCTTTGCCATTCCTGCGTATGTGCTGGCATTTGTGTTTGTGGGCCTGCTGGACTTCTCCGGCCCCGTGCAAACCCTGCTGCGTGAATGGTTCGGCACCGGCTTGAGGCTGCCACGGGTGCGCTCTACCAGTGGCGTGATTATCGTGCTGGTGCTGGTGTTTTACCCCTACGTCTACTTGCTGGCGCGCACTGCATTCCTGGCCCAGGGCAAAGGCCTGATGGAAGCGGCGCGGGTGCTGGGGCAATCGCCATGGCGAGCGTTCTGGCACGTGGCCCTGCCCATGGCGCGGCCAGCGATTGGCGCCGGGGTGGCCTTGGCATTGATGGAAACCCTGGCGGATTTCGGCGCGGTCTCGGTGTTCAACTTCGACACGTTCACCACCGCCATCTACAAGACCTGGTACGGCTTTTTCAGCCTGTCCAGCGCCGCCCAATTAGCCAGCCTCTTGCTGCTGGTGGTGATGCTGGTGCTGTACGGTGAGCGCCGCGCCCGTGGTGCGAGCCGACCAAGTAACGAACGACCACGGGGCAAGGCGCTGTATCAGTTGCGCGGGTTCAAGGCGGCCGCCGCCAGTGGCTGGTGCGGGCTGGTGTTCGCCTGTGCCTTTGTCATTCCGATGCTGCAACTGGTGGCCTGGTTCTGGCAGCGCGGCCGCTTCGATCTGGATGAGCGTTATTCCGGCCTGATCATCCACACCCTGTACCTGGGTGGCATCGCCGCCTTGATCACCGTGAGCGTGGCGCTGGTGCTGGCCTTTGCCAACCGCCTGGCGCCAACGCGGGCAATCCGCTCCGGCATCAGCCTGGCCAATGTCGGCTATGCCTTGCCGGGGTCGGTGCTGGCGGTGTCGATCATGTTGGCGTTCAGCTACCTGGACCGTGAACTGGTGGTGCCGCTGTCCGGCTGGCTCGGCGGGGCGGGCAAACCGTTGTTGTTGGGCAGCCTGTCGGCGTTGGTGCTGGCGTATCTGGTGCGATTCCTGGCGGTGGCCTACGGGCCGTTGGAAAACAGCCTGGCGCGCATCCGACCGTCCTTGCCGGAGGCTGCACGCAGTCTGGGTGTGAGTGGCCCACGACTGTTTTGCAAAGTGTATCTGCCGTTGCTGCTGCCGGGGACCTTGAGCGCAGCGCTGCTGGTGTTCGTCGACGTACTCAAGGAAATGCCCGCTACCCTACTGATGCGCCCATTCGGCTGGGACACGCTGGCGGTGCGGATCTTTGAAATGACCAGCGAAGGCGAGTGGGCGCGGGCTTCTTTGCCGGCGTTGAGCCTGGTTCTGGTGGGGCTCTTGCCGGTAATCGGGCTGATCCGACGCTCGGCTCGGCAAATCGGTTAGGTGCCAGTCCTACGGCTTGCGGCTACAATGCGCGGCATTCGGTGCGGTCCGTCTTTCGGATCGAGTCGCTGGGCGTGGCTGCAGGCCTTGTAATTCAAGGTGTCCGGCACGAACGGCAACGCTGCGCACCTTCGCCACGCCCGGAAGGAGAAACCCATGGGACAGCGTACGCCTCTGTATGACCTGCATCTCGCCCTCGGCGCGAAAATGGTCGATTTTGGCGGTTGGGATATGCCTCTGCACTATGGCTCGCAAGTTGAAGAACACCATCAGGTGCGACGCGACTGCGGGGTGTTCGATGTATCTCATATGACCGTGATCGATGTCACCGGCCCCCAGGCCAAGGAATGGCTCCAGCACCTGCTGGCCAATGATGTCGAACGTCTGCATGGCTGCGGCCGTGCGTTGTACAGCGCCATGCTCAACGAAAAGGGCGGTGTGGTGGACGACATGATTGTCTACCGAACCGAGTCCGCCTATCGGCTGGTGGTCAATGCCGCCACCCGTGACCAGGACATGGCCTGGATGCACGCGCAGTTGGGTAACTATCAGGTGCAACTGCATGAACGGCCTGAATTGGCCATGCTCGCCATTCAGGGCCCCCACGCCCGGCAAAAGATTGCCGAGCTGGTCACCCAGTCTCGCGGCACCCTGATCCACCAGCTCAAACCCTTTGAGGGCCAGGCCGATGGCGATTGGTTCATCGCGCGCACGGGTTACACCGGCGAAGACGGCCTGGAGATTGTCCTGCCTGCCGACCAGGCACCGGGCTTTTTCAACGACTTGGTGGGCGCGGGCATTTCACCCATCGGCCTTGGCGCCCGCGATACCCTGCGCCTGGAAGCTGGGATGAACCTGTACGGCCAGGACATCCACCAGGATGTTTCGCCCCTGGCGTCGAACATGGCCTGGAGCATCGCCTGGGAGCCTGCGCAGCGTAATTTCATCGGCCGCGCCGCGCTGGAGGCGGAAAAAGCCGCCGGTGTGCAGTGGAAACTGGTCGGGCTGGTGCTGGAAGAACGCGGGGTCCTACGCGCTCACCAGGTGGTTCGTATCGCCAATATTGGCGAAGGAGAGATCACCAGTGGTAGTTTCTCTCCTACGCTGAGCAAATCCATTGCCCTGGCGCGCGTACCGACGGCAACTGCCGATCGGGCCGAAGTGGAAATCCGCGGTAAGTGGTACCCGGTTCGAGTGGTCAAACCGACCTTCGTGCGCCATGGCAAAACCTTGATCTAACCTATTTTTGGCAGGCCGAAGGCCGCTGACATTACTTCTTGAGGACACAGACTATGAGCGATATCCCTGCCGACCTGCGTTTTGCCGAAAGCCACGAATGGGCACGCCTGGAAGCTGACGGCACCGTGACCGTCGGTATTTCCGACCATGCTCAGGAAGCGTTGGGTGATGTGGTGTTTGTTGAGTTGGCCGAAGTGGGCGCGCAGTTCGACGCTGCTGGCCAAGCGGGTGTGGTTGAGTCGGTGAAGGCCGCCTCGGATATCTACGCTCCGGTTGCAGGCGAAGTGATTGCCGTCAATGAAGAGCTGAGCGGTAGTCCTGAGCTGCTGAACTCCGACCCGTACGGCGCGTGGATCTTCAAACTCAAGCCGAGCAACCCGGCTGATCTGGAAAAACTGCTGGATGCTGCTGGCTACAAAGCCGCCATCGGCGAGTAAACGCAAAACCCACTGTGGGAGCGGGCTTGCGCGCGAAAGCGGAATGTCAGTCACTGAATGTGTTTCTGATACACCGCTTTTGCGAGCAAGCTCGCGCCCACATTGGATTGTGTCAGCTGTGAGTGCTTAGTTCGCTTTCAGCACCGCTTTCACTGCTGCCACCGATCGCTCCACATCCGCCTCTGTCATCGCCGTGAACATCGGCAACGACACGATCAAACGCCCCACCTTTTCTGCGACCGGGAACATGCCTTCCTTGAACCCCTGTGCCCGATAAAGACTCAGCAGGTGGATCGGCGGGTAGTGATAGCCAATGCCGACTCCCTGGGCCTGCATCTGCTCCATGAAGGTGGCGCGGGCCGGCAGGCCGTCCTGGCGTTCCGGTAGCACCAGTTGGAACAGGTGCCAGTTGCTGTTTTCGAAATCGGCCGGTGGCAGTTGTGCGCCGTACTGCTCTTCAAAATCACTGCCAAAGCATTTGAAATAGTGCCGCGCCAGGTGCTGGCGATGCGCGGTGATCTGCTCGATATGGGCAAACTGCCCCAGGCCAATGGCGGCGGCGATGTCGGTCATGTTGAATTTGCCGCCCAGCACGTCCACATCCAAGCCATCGAAGCCGGTGCGGGTCACGCCTTGCAGGCGATACTTCTCCGCCAGCCGGGCTTCCTCGGCGTTGTTCAAGACCAGGCAACCGCCCTCGGAAGAGGTGATGTTCTTGTTGGCCTGAAAGCTGAACGACACGAAATCACCGGTAGCGCCAATGCGTTCGCCATCCCAGCTCGAACCCAGTGCCTGGGCCGCGTCTTCGACGATGCGCAGGTTGTACTTGTTCGCCAGTGCATACAGCATTGGCATGTCCAGCGGCAGGCCGGCCAGGTACACCGGGATGATCGCCTTGGTGCGCGGGGTAATGGCCGCTTCTACCTGGGCCAGGTCGATATTGCGGGTCACCGGGTCGATGTCGGCGAACACCGGCGTGGCGCCCACTTCCAGGATCACGTTGGCCGTGGCAACCCAGGAGATTGGTGTGGTGATGACCTCATCACCCGGCCCGATACCGGCGATGCGCAAGGCAATCTCCATGGTGCAGGTGCCCGAGTTGAAGGTGCGCACTGGCCGGCCACCAAAGTATTCCGACAACTGCGCCTCGAAGGCCTGCACTTTCGGCCCGCTGGTGATCCAGCCCGAGCGCAATACATCACCGACCGCCGAGATGGTGGCTTCATCAATGGTGGGTTTGGAAAACGGCAGGAAGGGCTGTTGGCTCATGACGACGAAGGCATCCGTTTCAGGTTGGCGATGAGTAAGCGAGGTATCAGTACCGGCATGGTTGCACGGCTTGACTGAATATAGCCTGTCGCCTGTGAATGAAACGTCACCGTCCGGGCAAAAAAATGCCGCTTCTACAGCGGCATTTTCTGCGGGTTCAGAAGGAGTAACGCGCTTCCAGAAATAGGTTCTGCTCCTTGAGCTTGCCTTTGAGTTGTTCATCCCGGGCGTTCACGCGGTTCGCGAAGGTGTTGTAGCCGGTTTCAACATCGCCCATTGCGATGTAACGGTAACCAGTACCCAGCGTGATTTGCTCACTGACCTTGGCTTCCAGCCCCAAGCCTACGCTGTAGGCGAAGTTATGCTGACGGTGATTGGCGAAAAGACGGGTCTCATTGGTTTGATAGCCCTCGGCTTCAATGCGAGCGACACCTACCCCGGCCATACCGTAGAACGATAACCATGAGTTGATCGGGATATCTTTATAGCCATTGAGCATCAAGCGTTGGCTCTGGACCTGCAGGCTGTTGACGTTGGCATTGAAGGGGGCCCAGTAGGACTTGAATGCCGAGTCATTCGGCATCGTGTATTCCCCTTCCAGACGCCAACCATTGTCGAAGGCGTAGCCTGCGGCAAAAGAGGCGACGAATGCTTTGCTGCTATCCGGGGCGTCCACCCTGTCCGTCACGCGAGGGCTGGTGAGCAGTGAACTGGAGAGGTTCTGGCGAGCGCTGTTGATTTTGGCTGATCCGTACCAGCTTTCCGCCTGGGCGTAGGCGGTGGAAAACGCAGAGAGCAGCAGTGCGTAGACAATCTTGTGCATGGGCAGTGATTCGCTTTATTTAAAAAGGAACCCTTAGCTTGTTGCCCCGCAGACTGAGGCTCGACAGGACTTCTCTGTATTCAGTTGGGAAAGCAGCAATGTTTGCGTAGTGCCCAGCGACGAGGACCGTAGGAATTGAGGACAAAAAAATGCCGCTGTTAACAGCGGCATTTTTTATACAGCCCGAGTTATTCGGTCACTGCGTTTTTCGCGAGGATGGCGTTGGCCAGCTCCATGTCCGTGGCCTGCAGGCCAGGGTTATCGGCGCGGACTTTCTGCATCGCCGCTTCCAGGTACGGGCCACGGATCCCGCCGTCGCTGGCAACGAAGCTGCCTGCGTCGTCTTGCGCGGCAACCACCAGCTTGTGGTCTTTGAAGGTCAAGTACGTCGAGCCGGTGGTAGCGCCCGACGAGATGACGTTGCGCCAGAAACTGTCGGCCATGGCTGAACCGACAGGGAGGGAAAGCACAGCAAGGGTTGCGACAGCATATTTGAGACGCATGATGGGTGACTCCGGGTGGGTTATCTGTACTTTATGATTGTAGTTAACCCAACCGAGTTCCATCACTGACTAAACAGTTTCAACCTTTAAAACCACGCCTTCCTGGCCAACCACCCGTACTTGAGCGCCTACGGGGCTGTCAGGCCCGGTCACCATCCATACGCCATCGCCGACTTTTACCTTGCCCCGGCCATCCACAATCGCCTGGTGCACCATGAAGGTGCGCCCGATCAGCTCCGAGCCTCGCTCATTGAGACCCGGCTGATCACTGGCCTTGGCGCTGCTGCGCTGGCGCTTCCACCAGTACACCGCCGTCAAGATCGACAACACGGCAAACAGTAGGAGCTGCCATTCCAGCCCAAGGGGTGGCACCAGGAACTTGATGACACCCACGGCGGCCGCCGCGATACCCATCCACAACAGGTAGCCGCCGGCGCCGAATACTTCAAGAATCAACAGCACCGTGCCCAGTGCCAGCCAATCCCAAAACGAGAGATGCTGCAGGAAATCCCACATGGCGCCGGCCTCAGCCTTTCTTGTTGTCGAACGTTGCCTTGACGATCTCGCCGATGCCGCCGACCGCGCCGATCACCTGGCTGGCCTCCAGCGGCATCAGGATGACCTTGCTGTTGTTGGCTGACGCCAGCTTGCCCAGGGCATCGATGTATTTTTGCGCAACAAAGTAGTTGACCGCTTGCACGTTGCCCGACGCAATCGCCTCCGACACCACCTGTGTCGCACGGGCCTCTGCTTCGGCCTGACGCTCGCGTGCCTCGGACTCAAGGAACGCCGCCTGCCGGCTACCTTCGGCCTCCAGGATCTGCGCCTGCTTCTTGCCTTCCGCGGTCAGGATCGCCGAGGCGCGCAGGCCTTCGGCTTCGAGGATTTGTGCACGCTTGATCCGTTCGGCTTTCATCTGGCCGGACATGGCGGCCATCAGGTCGGCGGGTGGGCTGATGTCCTTGATCTCGATACGGGTGATCTTGATACCCCATGGCGCGGTGGCTTCGTCCACGGTTTTAAGCAGTTTTTCGTTGATGCCGTCACGCTGGCTGAGCATCGCATCCAGCTCCATGGAGCCGAGCACGGTACGGATGTTGGTTTGCAGCAGGTTGCGGATAGCGTGTTCGAGGTTGTTGACCTCGTAGGCGGCCTGGGCAGTGTTGACCACCTGGAAGAAGCACACGGCGTCGATCTGTACGGTGGCGTTGTCGGCGGTGATGACTTCCTGGGGCGGGATATCCAGCACGCTTTCCATCACGTTGATCTTGCGGCCGATGCGATCCATGATCGGGATGATGATGTTCAGGCCTGGCTTGAGGGTGTTGGTGTAGCGGCCGAAACGCTCGACCGTCCACTGGTAACCCTGGGGGACGACCTTGAAGCCCATGAACAGGATGGCGATGGCCAAACCCACGAAAAGAAGCAGTACGGTTCCGATCTGCATAGCGATTCCCTATCTGATGGTGTCAGTGAAACGACGTTCGGCCGATTGTAACGGTGTTGTCACCGATAAGAACGGTTTCACCGCGTAACAAACAAAGGATTTGTTACCGAATCCCCAGGGGTCACCCGTAATACTTCCGCCATCGTGGTCAGCCCCGCTTCGACTTTTTGCAGGCCGGCCCTGCGCAGGCTGCACATGCCTTGGGCCACCGCGGCCTGGCGCAGCACCTGCACATCGGCGCCGGGCGTGATCAGGGTTTTGAGTTCCTCGTTCAACACCATGATTTCGTACACGCCGGCCCGCCCCCGATACCCGCTGTTGCGACATTCAACGCACCCCACCGCTTCGTGGACCTCCCCCTGCGCCCGTTTGCAGTGGGGGCACAAAACCCGCACCAACCGTTGCGCCATCACGCCCAGCAACGTGGCTTTGATCAAATAATGCGCAATGCCCAGCTCCTGCAAGCGGCTGATCGCGCTGGGAGCATCGTTGGTATGCAGGGTCGACAGCACCAGATGCCCGGTCAACGCAGCCTGGATCGCCATTTCAGCGGTTTCCTGGTCGCGGATCTCGCCGATCATGATGATGTCCGGGTCCTGGCGCAGCAGGGCGCGGACGCCGCTGGCAAAGGTCAGGTCGATGTTGTGCTGCACCTGCATCTGGTTGAACGCCGGCTCGACCATCTCGACAGGGTCTTCCACCGTGCACAGGTTGATCTCGCGGGTCGCCAGTTGTCGGAGCGTGGTGTAGAGCGTGCTGGTCTTGCCGGAACCGGTCGGGCCGGTGACCAGGATGATGCCGTTGGTTTGCTGGGTCATGGTGTGCCAGCGCTGTTGGTCATCCACGGACAAACCCAGCTGGTCAAAGCCCTTGAGCAGCACCTGCGGGTCGAAAATCCGCATCACCAGTTTCTCGCCAAACGCTGTGGGCAAGGTGGAAAGGCGCAACTCCACTTCCGCCCCCGTGGGACTTTTGGTCTTGACCCGACCGTCCTGGGGCCTGCGTTTTTCCGCCACGTTCATACGCCCCAGGCTTTTCAGGCGGCTGACCACCGCCATCGTGACCTGGGGCGGAAACTGATAGACGTCATGCAGCAAACCGTCGATGCGAAAGCGCACGCGGCCCTGTTCGCGGCACGGCTCAATGTGGATATCACTGGCGCGCTGGCCGAAAGCGTACTGCAACAACCAGTCGACGATATTGACGATATGCGCGTCATTGGCATCTGGTTCCTGGTCACTGGCGCCGAGGTTGAGCAGGTCGACATGGCCGGGCGCCGCGACCTTTTGGTCGGCACCGCTGACGGACTTGGCCAACCGGTAGAACTCACCGATGCAACGCGCAATATCCTGGGGGTTGGCGACCACGCGCTTGATCGAACGCTTGAGCACCTGGGCCAGCCCGGCTTCCCAACTGCTGATGTAGGGCTGGGCGCTGGCGACAGTAACGGTCTGCGCGTCCACCGCCACAGCAAGGATGGCGTGGCGTTGGGCAAACGCCTGGGACATCAGCGGCACTACCGCTGCCGCGTCGATCTTCAAGGGATCAATGCGCAGATAAGGTTGCCCGGCCTGCTGGGCAAGCCATTCGGTCAGGGTTTCCAGGTTAGGACCCAGGGCTGCGATGCGCTCCAGGGGATGCTCGGTGTTGCTGGCCGGCAATGCCGACAAGTGCTGCGCGACTTCGGGAGTGATCAGCCGCCCTTCGACCAAAGCCGGCAACAGCTGATGCAGTTCCAATCGTTGATCGACAGGCATGGTGGATTTCCTGGGAGGCAGTGGGCGTAGATCCCAGGCTAGCCAGGCTCTGGCTATCCACCTCCCCGCGTGTATTGCAGGCTTTTACTGGGCGACGGCCACCACCGCCGCAGGCCCCACGGAGTCGGCGGACCACAGGTCCAGCGTGCAAACGCTGATCAGGTTTCGAATCTTTTCACCGATCACCTGGGCGCGGTGCCAGCTCAAGCCATCCATCACGATGTCGAGGTGCAGCAGGTCGTCTTCCCGGCTCGCTGTGACTTGCTGAGGCGTGAGGAACTGCAGGGCGAAAAAGTTGAGTACCCGGCACAACACGTCCGGCTCCGCCTCCGCGACGATCCGGTAGTGCGCCTGGCAATGGGCGCTATCCACGGCCCACGCATCAACGCGGGTAACAGGGTGGGTGGTTTCGACGGCGTGCATGCGAGCTCTCCAAAATCGGCTGGAGAAATTTTTACATTCGCCTCGGGAGATTTCTTATCTAAGATGAGCCTGTTATTCGATTAATCGACTCATTCAATTCAAGATAAGCGCCATAACAGGTATTTATATGCACAGCGAGCTGGACGCCTACGACCGCCGTATCCTGGCTCTGTTGCAAGAGGACGCCTCGCTTTCCAGCGCGCAGATCGCCGAACAGGTGGGGCTGTCTCAATCCCCTTGCTGGCGGCGGATCCAGCGGCTGAAGGAAGAGGGCGTGATTCGTGGCCAGGTGACCCTGCTGGATCGCAAGAAGATCGGCCTCAATACGCAGATTTTCGCCGAGGTAAAACTCAACGCCCACGGCCGTTCCAACTTCACCGAGTTCACCGACGCGATTCGTGGGTTTCCGGAAGTATTGGAGTGTTATGTGCTGATGGGGGCGGTGGATTTTCTGTTGCGCATCGTCACCTCGGACATTGAGGCGTATGAGCGGTTTTTCTTCGAAAAACTGTCGATGGTGCCGGGGATTCAGGAGGTCAACTCGATCGTGGCGTTGTCCGAGATCAAGTCCACCACCAGCCTGCCAGTATTGCGCTGACAGGGATGGCCTTATCGCCGGCAAGCCGGCTCCTGCAGGGACAGTGCAGGAGCCGGCGATCGCGAACTTACAGACGCAACAAGGTCTTCCAGGCACGGTTCTGATACACCGCAATCGCCTGATGCATCCGCGCATCCAGCGACTCGTCGGTGATCGGCTGGTTGGCCAGTTGCACCAACTTGTTCAGCTCGCCATACAGGCGGTCGAGTTCCGGGATGTCCACCACCTGACGCGCGTGGTGCAGCCAGGCCTGGATACGTTCGATACGCGGCAGTTGTTCAGCCAGGTCTTCCGGCTGTTGCTGATAGCGCGGCAGTTGCAGGGCGACGGCATCGTCGGCCAACAGGCGCGGCAGCCAGTTGGTGATCTGCGCAGCGCCTTGGCGGTTGCCTCGTACGTTGCGGTCTGCGGTCCAGGTGCGGGCCAGCAGCCAGCGCGAAGCGTTCAGTGAGAACAGGCCCCAGCGCACGTCGTCCAATTCTTCGACGAATTGTTCCGGCGCGGCTTTGCGAATGTCTTCATCGTCATCACCGGCCTGAACCAGCGGGCGCCAGTCTTCCAGCAATGCATCCAGTGCGCTGCGCAGTTCGCTGGTGGATTGGCGCGGTGCGGCCTGGCCGAGGCTACCGATCAGGGCGCGCAGTTCGCCAAGGTTGTCGACCCAGTCCTGCAGCAGACGCCAGTGGCCATTGAACCGGTATTGCTCGGCCAGGCGCTGGCTGCTGCCGAGCAGGTGCCACATGATCGCGGCGAAGGCGTCATCCAGTGGCATTTCGGCGTTCAGTTGTGGCGCGGGCAGGCTCAGAGAGTAGCTGCTGGCGTCGTACAGGCGGTAGCCGCGTTCGGCCTTGCTGATGTCACAGGGCATCAGCGCGAGGGTGGCGGCCAGTTCGGCGGCCAGTTCCAGCAGCGCTGCCGGCTCACCTTCACGCAGTTCCAGTTCCAGCTCGCAGATTTCTTCTTTCTGCTTGCCGACCACCACATGGCCGAGGTCCAGGGCGGCTTCGATCACCACCTTGGCCTTGCCACGGCCCCAGGCGATTTCGGCGCGTTCACGCACGAAGTCGGTGGTGAAGATCGGCTTGAGGGTTTTCTTGTCCAGCTCGGCCAGTTGCTCGGGCCAGCATTCGCCGTCGAGCTTCTTCACATCGAGCTTGGCTTTGGGCAATTCCCAGTTGTACTCGTTACGTTCCGACAAGCCGGCGACGCTTTGGCCACGGGTCTTGAGGGTCTGGATGATGTCGTCACCGTCCTTGCGCAAGCGCAGGGCGACTTTGGCCTGGGCCAGGTCGCGTTCGGGGGTGTCGAAGTACTGGTTCATCAACTCACGGCGTTCCCAGCCACTTTTGTTGCGTTTTTTCAGGAGCGGGTGCTCACGCAGCGCGGCGAGGGTCTCGCGGCTGACGCGGAGCTTGATTTCAGTTTCTTTCTGCATGGCCGGAAAATCCAGGATCGGGAGCGCAGCCGGGGAAAAGAGTGGCTGCCAAGGTCGTGCAGTGTACAGGACTGAGCCCGGCAACGTGCCGCAACGGTTTATTGTGTCGTGCAGATGGTTCTATAGTGAGGCTCATCCGGGAAGTAGAGAGACCGCGCATGCCGTTACCGTCCATGAAAGAGCAGTTTGCCGCGCTGATTGCCGCACCTTCGGTCAGTTGCACCCAGGCGTCTCTCGACCAGACCAACCGCCCGGTGATCGATTTGCTCGCCAGTTGGCTGGGTGACCTGGGTTTTGCCATCGACATCCAGCAAGTCAGCCCTGGCAAATTCAACCTGCTGGCCAGCTTCGGCAGTGGCCCTGGTGGCCTGGTGCTGTCGGGGCATAGCGACACCGTCCCCTATGACGCGGCGCTGTGGAAGACCGATCCGCTCAAGCTGGCGGAAGTAGACGGCCGTTGGGTAGGATTGGGCAGTTGCGACATGAAGGGTTTTTTTGCCTTGGCCATCGAGGCGGTGTTGCCGCTGCTGGATCAGCCGTTCAAGCAGCCACTGCTGATCCTTGCGACCTGCGATGAAGAAAGCTCCATGTCCGGCGCCCGCGCACTGGCCGAAGCGGGGCGCCCGCTGGGTCGCGCCGCGGTGATCGGCGAGCCGACCGGGCTCAAGCCCATCCGCCTGCACAAAGGCGTGATGATGGAACGCATCGACATCCTTGGCCAAAGCGGCCATTCGTCGGACCCCCGCCTAGGCCACAGCGCCCTCGAAGCCATGCACGACGCCATCGGCGAACTGCGTGGTTTGCGCCTGGCCTGGCAGCGCGAGTATCGCAACCCGCAATTCAGCGTGCCGCAACCGACCATGAACTTCGGCTGCATCCACGGCGGCGATAACCCCAACCGCATCTGCGGCCAGTGTTCCCTGGAATTCGACCTGCGCCCTCTGCCCGGCATGGACCCTCAAGTGCTGCGCGATGCCATCCGGCAGAAGCTCCAGCCGTTGGCCGAGCGTCATCAGGTCAAGATTGATTACGCGCCACTGTTCCCCGAAGTACCACCCTTCGAACAGCCGGAAGATGCCGAACTGGTGCGGGTTGCGGAACGATTGACCGGCCACCGTGCCGAAGCAGTAGCGTTCGGCACCGAAGCGCCTTATCTTCAGCGCCTGGGTTGTGAAACCCTGGTGCTTGGCCCTGGCGATATCGCCTGCGCCCACCAGCCGGGCGAGTACCTCGAAATGTCACGCTTGACGCCTACAGTGCGTCTATTGCGGGAACTGATCGAACATTACTGCCTGAAACCTGCATAAATTAACCCCTGCCTGTTCGTACATAGAAGGAGAGTGAGCGTGTCGCCAAGCCTGTTCCGACGATAACCATCAGCCCGCTGTGCGCTTTCACGATCCATCCTTTTTCGGCTGCTTTTTATTACAGGCCCAGGTTCCATGCCCGACTACGTTAATTGGCTTCGTCACGCTTCCCCTTACATCAACGCCCATCGCGACTGCACCTTTGTGGTCATGTTGCCCGGCGACGGTGTGGAGCACCCCAACTTCGGCAATATCGTCCACGACCTGGTGCTGCTCCACAGCCTGGGCGTGCGCTTGGTGTTGGTACACGGTTCGCGGCCACAGATCGAAGTGCGCCTTGAAGCGCGTGGCCTGATCCCGACTTATCACGAAGGCATGCGCATCACTGACGCGGCGACGCTGGAGTGCGTGATCGACGCGGTCGGCCACCTGCGCATCGCCATTGAAGCGCGCCTGTCGATGGACATGGCCTCGTCGCCGATGCAGGGCTCGCGCTTGCGTGTAACCAGCGGCAATTTCGTGACAGCACGCCCCATCGGTGTATTGGACGGCGTGGACTACCACCACACCGGCGAAGTGCGCCGCGTCGACCGCAAGGGTATCAACCGCCTGCTGGATGAGCGCTCGATTGTGCTGCTGTCGCCGCTGGGGTATTCGCCTACCGGTGAGATTTTCAACCTGGCCTGCGAAGACGTCGCGACCCGCGCCGCCATTGACTTGGGCGCTGACAAGCTGCTGCTGTTCGGCGCAGACATGGGCCTGATCGATGAAAACGGTCGCCTGGTGCGCGAACTGCGCCCGCAACAAGTGCCGGCTCATTTGCAGCGCCTGGGCAGCAGTAACTATCAGGCTGAATTGCTGGATGCGGCCGCCGAGGCCTGCCGGGGTGGAGTCGGGCGCAGCCATATTGTCAGCTACGCCGAAGACGGCGCCTTGCTCACTGAGCTGTTCACCCGGGACGGCGGCGGTACGCTGGTGGCCCAGGAACAATTCGAACTGGTGCGCGAAGCGGCGATTGAAGACGTCGGTGGCTTGCTCGACTTGATCAGCCCGTTGGAAGAGCAGGGCATCCTGGTGCGTCGTTCGCGGGAGGTGCTGGAGCGTGAGATCGAGCAATTCAGCGTGGTGGAGCGCGAAGGCATGATCATCGCGTGTGCGGCGCTGTATCAGATCGCAGATTCGGATGCGGGTGAGCTGGCGTGCCTGGCGGTGAACCCGGAGTACCGTCACGGCGCGCGGGGTGACGTGTTGCTGGAGCGAATCCAGACCCGTGCCCGTGCCCAGGGCTTGAAGACCTTGTTTGTCCTCACTACCCGCACCGCCCACTGGTTCCGTGAGCGGGGTTTTGTGCCGAGCAGCGTGGATCGCCTGCCGTCGGCGCGGGCGTCGCTGTACAACTATCAGCGTAATTCGAAGATTTTCGAGAAGGCTCTCTGACTTAATGCAAGGTTGGCTCTCGTGGGAGCTGGCTTGCCTGCGATTGCATCACCTCGGTTATGTGCAAGGCCGAGTCGCTGGCATCGCCGGCAAGCCGGCTCCTACAGGGTTCAGGGCTTGACGAATTTATCGGTCACGTACGCTGAATAGTCTGGCAACACTGCCTCAACCTTTCCTTGTTCCTTCAAGAACTTCGCCGTCTCCCCAATCGCCTTCGCCGTGCCGCCTTTAAGCAGCGCGTCAGTTTGCTGTGCCTGCGCATCCGGGAACGTGGTACCGGCCAACAGCTCTGGGATATCGGCGGCGTTTGAACCTGTCAGTTTGGCGATTTTCTGCACCGGCTCGGAGTCCACCGTCCAGGCATCTTTATGGGCGGCGTAGTCGGCGAAGGAGTCCAGCGTGACCTTGGCAAACTTGGCCACTACGTCAGGGTGTTTTTGCGCAAAATCCTTGCGTGCCACCCACACCTCAAACGTTGGTGCGCCCCACTGACCCACCTGGGCCGCGTCTGTCAGGGTCTTGCCGGTCTTGCGGATCTCTCCGAGCGCGGGTGACCAGACAAAAGCGCCGTCGATGTCGCCACGTTTCCACGCGGCGGCAATTTCGGCGGGTTGCAAGTTCACCACTTTGACTTGCTTGGTATCCAGGCCCCAGTGCTTCAGTGCGCCGAGCAGGCTGTAATGAGAGGTGGAGACGAAAGGCGTGGCGATGGTCTTGCCGACCAGGTCTTCGGGTTTTTCGATGCCGCTGCCGTTACGCACCACCAATGCTTCAGAAGTATTGATCTGGGCCGATACGATAAACGCGACGATGGGTAGATTGCGCGAAGCTGCCGCAGCGAGGGGGCTGGAACCGAGGTTGCCGATTTGCACATCGCCAGAGGCGATAGCCGTTACGACTTCCGGCCCACTGTTAAACCGGCGCCAGGCGATCTTCTCGCCAATGGCCTTTTCATACAGGCCGTCGGCCTGTGGGACTTTGCTGGGATCAATACCGGTTTGGTAGCCGATGGTTAAATCGGCGGCTTTGACACCAAAAGAAAGTATTAGTGACACAAAAACTGTAACAAATTGACGGGAGGATGTGCGTTTGGCCATGATGGCGTCGCCTTTTTGATCGTGGGTGACGTATGCAACAGTACGACCACACTAAACGATCTAAAAAAGCGCTAACAAATACCCTTTAGGAATTAGCTTATGGAGCGGTTCGTCTACCCTGACTTGTCCGCGTCATGCAAAGGCTTATTCCCGAATCGTATGAAAAAGAATGAAACAATTCTTTTTGGGTGTATGAAAAACTCATTACCCTGCAGGGACCAAATCAACTGCGATTAGACGAAGGTAGTAGACACACAAGGTTACGATTGACTTGGTAGTCACTATCTGGCGCTAATCGCGCATCTGTGGATCGAGGGCGTCAGACCCGAGACCAAAGAAATACAAAAATTAGAAATGAGAGGAGCGGTACATGAAGAAGTCCACCTTGGCTTTGGCTGTAGCTTTGGGCGCAATCGCCCAGCAAGCAGGCGCTGCCGGTTTCATTGAAGACAGCAAGGCAACACTGGGGCTGCGTAACTTTTACATCAACACCGACAACCGTAACGGTACCGGCGCGAACAAGAACGAAGAATGGGGCCAAGGCTTCGATCTGCGTTTCATCTCCGGTTACACCCAAGGTACTGTTGGTTTCGGCGTTGATGCGATCGGCCTGTTGGGCGTTCGCCTGGATTCGGGCGGCGGCACAAACGGCGCGACTAAGCCAAGCGGCGCCAACCCAGGCTCCTACGGCGGCACCATCTTCCCAAGCGAGCATAACGGCAAAGCCGTCAATGACTACTCCAGCCTGGGGCTGACGGCCAAGGCCAAGATCTCTCAGACAGAACTGAAGTTGGGTACCCTGCAGCCTAAGTTGCCTGTGATCATCACCAACGATGGTCGTCTGTTGCCACAGACCTTCCAGGGTGGCCAGATCACTACCAACGATATCAAGGACCTGACGCTGGTCGGCGGTCAGATTGAGAAAGCCAAAGGCCGTAACTCCAGCAGCAACGAAAGCCTTTCGTTGGCGGGTGCGAACAGCCGTGGCGCTACTTGGCGCGACAGTAACAAGTTCATCTACGCCGGTGGTGACTACAAAATCACCAAGGACCTGACTGCCCAGTACTACTACGGCAATCTGGAAGACTTCTACAAGCAGCACTTCCTGGGTCTGACCCACAACTGGGCTATCGGTCCTGGTGTCTTGAAGTCTGATCTGCGTTACTTCAACAGCTCTGATGACGGTGCCAACGGTAACGAGTCGGCTTACTTCACTACCGGTAACTACCAAGGCTTCCGCGCTGGTAAGGGCAAGGTCGACAACAATCTGTACAGTGGCCTGTTCCTGTACACCGTTGCCGGTCACACCTTCGGTGGTGGTTATCAAGTCAGTAACGGTAGCAGCGACTTCCCTTGGTTGAACCAGGGTGATGGCTCTTCGGCTTACCTGACCACTGACATGCAGATCCAGAAGTTTGCCCGTGCCGGCGAACGTACCTGGCAAGCTCGCTACGCTTATGACTTCGCCAAAGTTGGCGTTCCTGGTCTGACTGCCGGCGTTGTCTACCTTAAAGGTAGCGACATCGACACCGTAGCCAACACTGCTTCTCGTACCCAGTTCAACGGCCAGTCCGAATGGGAACGTGACATCACTGTTGCCTACGTGATCCCAGAAGGTCCGCTGAAAAACCTCGGCGTAGCTTGGAAAAACGCCATGTGGCGCACCGACATTGCTGGCGCGCGTGATCAAGATGAAAACCGTCTGATCGTCAGCTACTCGATCCCGCTGTTGTAAGTGTGCAAAACCTTGCCCGGTGCAACACCGGGCAAGGTGTCTTGCTTTCAAGTCGGGCCAAACCCCCGCAGGCCCTTCCTGAACCCCTCTGTGTACAGCGTCTCAAGGCCTTCTCGAACCTTGGAAGCGATGGTGCTCCTCGCCTTCGAATACGTCCAATGAACAGATTTTTAATATTCTTTTATCGTCTAGATAAATCGATATTTATTCTTTTTAAATAATCCGCAATACATGCACAGTGGGCTCCATAAGCACTCACCAGGAGCCACACCATGAGCCTAAGACTGGGCGATATCGCCCCCGACTTCGAACAGGATTCCAGCGCCGGCAAGATTCGTTTCCACGAATGGCTGGGCGATAGCTGGGGTGTGTTGTTTTCCCACCCGGCGGACTTCACCCCGGTGTGCACCACCGAGTTGGGCTTCACCGCCAAGCTCAAGGACGAATTCGCCCAGCGTGGCGTCAAGGCCATCGCCCTGTCGGTGGACCCTGTGGACTCGCACCACAAGTGGATCGAAGACATCAACGAAACTCAGAACACCGTCGTCAATTTCCCGATCCTGGCCGACGCCGATCGCAAGGTGTCTGACCTGTATGACCTGATCCACCCCAACGCCAGTGACACCCTCACCGTGCGTTCCTTGTTCGTCATCGATCCGAACAAGAAGATCCGCCTGACCATCACCTACCCGGCCAGCACCGGGCGCAACTTCCACGAAATCCTGCGGGTCATCGACTCGCTGCAACTGACCGACAACCACAAGGTTGCCACGCCCGCCAACTGGCAGGACGGTGACGAGGTGGTGATCGTGCCGTCGCTCAAGGATGAGGACGAGATCAAGAAACGCTTTCCGAAGGGTTACCGGGCGGTGAAGCCGTACTTGCGGCTCACCCCTCAGCCCAATCGTTGATGCTGAAATCGCCATCGCGGGCAAGCCCGGCTCCCCCAGGGGAATACGGTCAACTGTGGGAGCCGGGCTTGCCCGCGATGGCGGCGGTGCATGTACCACAGCATTGAGATGTAAACCGAATCACATAGCAGGGGTTTTCAGGCCGTTTTCACGGCCTTTTTTTTCGCCTGGGATTTGATCGCTCGCATATGCATTTAAAGAATAAACACATGAAAAAATAAGATTTAAAGATATATAAATCTGCTGATAAGGTCTGTTCCATCTTGGCGCCATCGCCACACAGCGAACCGCCGACACCTGCTCAAGGAATTCCTGCATGTTGGTCGTAACACTTGGAGGCAGTCCCAGCCAGCGTTCCCGCTCCGGGGTGTTGCTGGATAAAACCCGTCAGTGGTTGCAAGACAAAGGCGTAGAAGTGGTGAGTTACCAGATACGGGACTTCCCGGCGGAGGACTTGCTGCACGCGCGCTTCGACAGCCCCAAGGTCATCGACCTGCTGCAACAAGTGGCTAACGCGGACGGCCTGGTGATCGCTACGCCGGTGTACAAGGCGTCGTTCTCCGGCGCGCTGAAAACCGTGCTGGACCTGCTGCCCGAGCGCGCCCTGGCCCACAAGATCGTATTGCCAATGGCCACTGGCGGCAGCATCGCCCACATGCTGGCGGTGGACTACGCGTTGAAGCCGGTGCTGTCGGCGCTGAAAGCCCAGGAATTGCTGCACGGCATCTTTGCCGAAGACAGCCAGATTGCTTATGGCGAGGGCAGCGCCCAGGCGCAACTGGTGCCGGTGCTCGAACACCGTTTGCACGAGGCCCTGGAAACGCTTTACGGCGCCATGGCCCGTCGCCCGAAACCGCTGGACCCCCATGTGTTGAATGAACGTTTGTTGAGTGCTCGCTGGAGCATTTAAGCCACACCGAAATGTAAAAAAACTCACCTTACTCAGCCGCCAACGGCCAAGCAGGTGCAGCCAACCCCCTCATCGCATTATTTGGAGAGAGCGCCATGCGCACTGTCATCTTGCGTCGTGGTCTGGTCGCACTGTTTGCTGCGGCTGTGTCCTTCGGCGCCATTGTTCAAGCTCAAGCGGCCGAGACCCTGCGGATCGGGTATCAGAAGTACGGCACGCTGGTGCTGCTCAAGGCCAAGGGCACCCTGGAAAAACGCCTGGCGGCCCAGGGCGTCAATGTCCAGTGGACCGAGTTTCCGGGCGGCCCGCAATTGCTTGAAGGCCTGAACGTCGGCTCGATCGACTTCGGCGTCACAGGCGAAACCCCGCCGGTCTTCGCCCAGGCAGCCGGCGCCGACCTGGTCTACGTGGCCTACGAGCCGCCAGCACCGACCAGCGAAGCGATCCTGGTGCCGAAAGATTCGCCGATCAAATCCGTGGCCGAGCTCAAAGGCAAGAAAGTCGTGCTCAACAAAGGCTCCAACGTGCACTACCTGTTGGTACGTGCCCTGGAAGATGCCGGCCTGAAATACACCGACGTGCAGACCGTGTTCCTGCCGCCCGCCGATGCCCGCGCCGCCTTCGAACGTGGCAGCGTGGATGCCTGGGTGATCTGGGATCCGTATCAGGCCGCCGCCGAGAAACAACTGCAAGCCCGCACCCTGCGTGACGGCACCGGCATTGCCGATAACCATCAGTTCTACTTGGCAACCAAGCCGTACGCTGAAAAGCATCCGGAAGTGGTCAAGGCCCTGATCGAAGAAGTGCGCGCCGTGGGCGAATGGTCCAAGGCCAACCCACAGGAAGTGACTGAACAAGTAGCGCCGCTGCTCGGTCTGCCGGCTGACATCACCCTGACCTCGGTGAAACGCCAAGGCTACGGTGCACTGTTCCTGACCCCGGAAGTGGTGGCGGCCCAGCAGAAAATCGCCGACAGCTTCTACCAACTCAAATTGATCCCCAAGCCCTTGAACATCAAGGACGTGATCTGGACGCCACCCGCCGCCGTGGCCAAAGCGCCGTAATCCGACTTCTTCAGGAGACAACTCCATGAGCCTCAATATTTTCTGGTTCCTGCCTACCCACGGCGACGGCCATTACCTTGGCACCGCCGAAGGCGCTCGCGCCGTTGACCACGGTTACCTGCAGCAAGTGGCCCAAGCCGCTGACCGTCTGGGTTTCGGCGGGGTACTGATTCCCACCGGGCGCTCTTGCGAAGATTCGTGGCTGGTGGCCGCCTCGCTGATCCCCGTGACCCAGCGTCTGAAATTCCTAGTCGCGCTGCGCCCCGGGATCATTTCCCCGACGGTAGCGGCGCGCCAGGCTGCGACCCTTGACCGCTTGTCCGGTGGCCGTGCGCTGTTCAACCTGGTCACCGGGGGTGATCCGGAGGAACTGGCCGGCGATGGCTTGTTCCTCAGCCATGAAGAGCGCTACCAGGCCTCGGTGGAATTCACCCGTATCTGGCGCCGTGTGCTGGAAGGCGAAACCGTGGACTACGACGGCGAACACATCAGCGTCAAAGGCGCCAAGTTGCTTTACCCGCCGATCCAGCAGCCGCGTCCACCGCTGTACTTCGGCGGTTCTTCCGAAGCGGCCCAGGACCTGGCAGCCGAACAGGTGGAAATGGTGCTGACCTGGGGCGAGCCGCCGGCGGCCGTCGCGGAGAAAATCGAACAGGTGCGCGCCAAGGCCGCGAAACTCGGGCGCACCGTGCGCTTCGGTATTCGCCTGCATGTCATCGTGCGTGAAACCAACGATGAAGCGTGGAAAGCCGCCGACAAACTGATCTCCCATCTGGACGACGACACCATCGCCCGTGCCCAGGCCTCCCTGGCGCGTTTCGATTCCGTCGGCCAGCAACGCATGGCTGCCTTGCATGGTGGCAACCGTGACAACCTCGAAGTCAGCCCCAACCTGTGGGCCGGCGTCGGGCTGGTGCGTGGCGGTGCCGGCACCGCGCTGGTGGGCGATGGCCCAACCGTAGCAGCACGCGTGAAGGAGTACGCAGCGCTGGGCATCGACACCTTTATCTTCTCCGGTTATCCACACTTGGAAGAGTCGTATCGCGTCGCGGAGCTGCTGTTCCCCCACTTGGATATCGAACGTCCCGAGCTGCCGAAAAGCGCCGGCTACGTGAGCCCGTTCGGCGAGATGGTCGCCAACGACATCCTTCCCAAAGCTGCGTCACAGAGCTGAGGCAGCGCCATGAACTATGAAAAACTAAGCCACCGTGTGGCGCCCTGGGTACTGCCGGTTCTATTGCTGGCGGTGTGGCAGTTGTCGGTGTCGGCGGGCTGGTTGTCCACCCGGATCCTGCCGGCCCCCAGCGCAGTGATTGAAGCCGGCATCAACCTGGTCGCCAGCGGCGAAATCTGGACCCACCTGGCCATCAGCGGCTGGCGTGCCGGCCTGGGTTTCCTGATCGGTGGCAGCATCGGCCTGGCACTGGGCTTTATCACCGGCCTGTCGAAGTGGGGCGAACGCCTGCTGGACAGCTCGGTGCAGATGATCCGTAACGTGCCGCACTTGGCGCTGATTCCCCTGGTGATCCTGTGGTTCGGCATTGACGAGACGGCGAAGATTTTCCTGGTCGCCCTCGGCACGCTGTTCCCGATCTACCTCAACACCTATCACGGCATCCGCAATGTTGATCCGGCACTGGTGGAAATGTCGCGCAGTTATGGCTTGTCCGGGTTCAGCCTGTTCCGCCAGGTGATCCTGCCGGGCGCGCTGCCGTCGATCCTGGTGGGCGTGCGCTTTGCCCTGGGCTTCATGTGGCTGACGCTGATCGTGGCGGAAACCATCTCCGCCAGTTCGGGCATCGGCTACCTGGCGATGAACGCCCGTGAATTCCTGCAAACCGATGTGGTGGTGTTGGCCATCGTCATGTACGCCATCCTCGGCAAACTCGCCGACCTGGCCGCTCGCGGTCTGGAGCGTGTGTGGCTGCGCTGGCACCCGGCGTATCAAGTGAACAAAGGAGGTGCGGCATGACAGCTCAACAACCCCCGCGCCTGCTCAAGGGCATTCCCCTGGCGGTGCGCAAGTTGCGCAAGGCCTTTGGCGCGCGCGAAGTGCTCAAGGACATCGACCTGCACATTCCGGCTGGCCAATTCGTCGCGGTGGTCGGTCGCAGTGGTTGCGGTAAAAGCACCTTGCTGCGCCTGCTGGCCGGCCTGGACAAGGCCAGCGGCGGCGAGCTGTTGGCCGGTTCCGCACCCTTGAGCGAAGCTATTGAAGACACGCGGTTGATGTTCCAGGAAGCGCGCTTGCTGCCGTGGAAAAAGATCATCGACAACGTTGGGCTGGGCCTTAAAGGCAACTGGCGCCCCAAGGCGCTGGAAGCCCTGGAAGCGGTCGGCCTGGCCGAACGCGCCAATGAATGGCCAGCGGCGCTGTCCGGCGGGCAGAAGCAACGCGTGGCCCTGGCCCGTGCGTTGATCCACCAACCGCGTTTGCTGCTGCTGGATGAGCCGCTGGGCGCACTGGATGCCCTGACCCGCATCGAGATGCAGCAACTGATCGAAAACCTGTGGCAGAAGCACGGTTTCACCGTGTTGCTGGTGACCCACGACGTCAGCGAAGCCGTGGCGATTGCCGACCGCGTCATCCTGATTGAAGACGGCGAAATCGGCCTGGACCTCATCGTCGACCTACCGCGCCCGCGTGCCCGGGGCTCGCATCGCTTGGCCGCGCTGGAAGCCGAAGTGCTCAACCGTGTGCTGTCGTTGCCCGGCACACCGCCGGAACCCGAACCTGTTTCACCGCTGCCTACGCAACTGCGTTGGGCGCAATAAAGCAGCGGCAAGCTTCCAGCCTCAAGCTGTAAGGGAAAGCAATGCGCTTTTACTTGCAGCTTATAGCTAACAACTTGCAGCTATTTCGACCCGAGGAGAAATCGTATGACTATTAAAGCCATCAACGTGCGTAACCAGTTCAAAGGCACCATCAAGGAAATCGTCGAAGGCGACGTGCTGTCGGAAATCGACGTGCAGACGGCGTCCGGCATCGTGACGTCCGTGATCACCACCCGTTCGGTCAAAGAGCTGGAGCTGGTGATTGGCAGCGAAGTGATTGCCTTCGTTAAATCCACCGAGGTATCGATTGCCAAGTTGTGATCGTTCTTGAGGTCGCCATCGGGGGCAAGCCCCCTCCCACATTTGATAGGCGGCGCGGTCAACATGTGGGAGGGGGCTTGCCCCCGATGAGGCCATCCCTGTCACCCAAGAATCAACGCTTGGGCAGATAGGGCGGCAAATAAAGCCCCACATACGCGTCAAACACCCGCATCCCTTCATCCGCCATGCGCGGTGTGATCAGCCCATGCTGATGCACCGAGCGCGCATACACGCGGTCGCTCAGTTCCAACGCCAGGGCAAACACGTCTACATCGCTGGGCAGTGTCGGCACTTCAAAGTGGCGATTGAACACCTCCAGCATCAAGTTCCCCAACTCCAGATCATGCTGGCGATCCGCCTGGGTCACTTCAGTGAGCCCGTGCTGGGCCAGGATCAACTGGCGTGCGGCGGCATCCTGGTCGTAGATGGCGAGCATGCGTTGCTCGACGATGCAGGACAGGTCGCGCCAGTGCTTGAGTGACTCGTGCTCGATGGGTGCCTGGATCGCTGCCCGGAAGGCCGCGTGGACGTCTGCCGTGAGTGCCTCCAGCAAGGCCGGTACGCTGGCGAAGAAGTGATACACCGATGACGGTGGAATCTGCGCACGCTCGGCCACGCTGTAGATCGACAAACCTGCCACGCCTTCGGCGGCCAGCAAGGTGCGGGCGGCGTCGAGGATCGCGTCGATCCGGGCCTGGCTGCGGGCGCGGGGTTTGCGAGGGGCGGCGGGGCGGGTGGTCATGGAAGTCTCCTACAAGGCAGGGGGCATTGTACGCAGAGCCTGGGGAGGATCCATACCTAGGGCGGAGGCTTTTGTGGTGAGCGGGCTTGCTGTGGTGAGCGGGCTTGCCCCGCGCTGGGCTGCGAAGCGGCCCCAATAAAAACGCCGCATTCTGGCAGGCAGAATGCGGCGTCTGGTTTTAGGGCGGCTTCGCCACCCAGCGCGGGGCAAGCCCGCTCACCACAGCAAGCCCGCTCACCGCAGTTACGGCAGCAACCGCTTACACGGTATGCAAGTACCAGTTGTACTCAAGGTCGGAGATGGAGTGTTCAAACTCTTCCAGCTCACTTTCCTTACAGGCGACGAAGATATCGATGTATTTAGGATCGATGTACTTGGCCATCACCTCACTGTCGTCCAACTCGCGCAATGCATCGCGCAGGTTGTTCGGCAGGCTTTGCTCGTTTTGCTCGTAGCTGTTGCCTTCCACCGGTGCATTAGGCTCGATCTTATTGGTCAGGCCGTGGTGCACGCCTGCCAGGACCGAAGCCATCAGCAGGTAAGGGTTGGCGTCGGCACCGGCAACGCGGTGTTCGATACGGACCGCATCGGACGAGCCGGTCGGTACGCGAATCGCCACGGTGCGGTTGTCCAGGCCCCAGCACGGCGAGTTCGGCACGTAGAACTGTGCGCCGAAACGGCGGTAGGAGTTGACGTTGGGGCACAGGAACGCCATTTGAGCGGGTAGGGTCTCGAGCACACCGCCGATCGCGTGACGCAGTGCGGCGTTCTGCTCGGGATCCTCGCTGGCAAAGATGTTCTTGCCGTCTTTGTCCAGGATCGAAATGTGCACGTGCAAACCGTTGCCTGCCTGGCCTGGGTAAGGCTTGGCCATGAAGGTGGTGTCCATTTCATGGTCGTAGGCGATGTTCTTGATCAGGCGCTTGAGCAGTACCGCGTAGTCGCAGGCCTTGATCGGGTCGGCCACGTGGTGCAGGTTCACTTCGAACTGCGCCGGAGCACTTTCCTTGACGATGGCGTCGGCCGGGATGCCTTGCTCTTTGGCACCTTCCAGAATGTCCTGGAGGCAGTCGACGTATTCGTCGAGGTCGTCGATCAGGTAGACCTGTGTCGAGTGCGGGCGTTTGCCGGAGATCGGCGAGCGGGGCGGTTGTGGGCGGCCGTTCACGTTCTCCTGGTCGATCAGGTAGAACTCAAGCTCGAAGGCGGCGCAGATGGTCAGACCGAGGTCGTCAAATTTGCTTACAACTTGGCGGAGCACTTCGCGCGGATCGGCGAAGAAAGGTTCACCTTCAAGTTCGTGCATGGTCATCAGCAATTGCGCAGTAGGGCGCTTTTGCCAAGGTTCATTGCACAGGGTGTCGGGGATTGGATAACAGATTCGGTCAGCATCACCGATGTCCAGGCCCAGGCCGGTGCTTTCCACCGTAGAGCCGTTGATATCCAGGGCAAATAAAGAGGCAGGCAGGTTAATGCCCTTCTCGTAAACCTTGTGGAGGCTGGTGCGTTCGATGCGCTTGCCGCGCACCACACCATTCATATCCGCAATTAGAAGGTCTACGTACAGAACCTCAGGATGATCCTTAAGGAACGCGTTCGCTTCGTTAAGCTGAACGGCACGCGGGGGTACCGACATGATGCAACACCTTTGTTGTTAAAAATATCAATCATTGATCTTTTCTGGTTTCAGTCAACCCGAACGGCATGCCGAAGTCAAGCGAGGCCTTTTTTGCCCTAAAAAAGCGCCACGAGGGCTTTTTTGGGGCTTTTTGGGGCGGTTTTTTGGGTTTGGAGGGCTTGGGACTAGCAGGCTTGAGCGGGCCGTGTTGTATTTTTTACGGGGGTGTTGTGTAAAAAAATGAACAAGGCTAAGCTCGATTCAAACCCATAACAGCAATAATACCGGGGTGCTTCATGTGTCTCCTGCCGCCCAACGGCGTCTTGGCCTGCTTCAGTCAGGCTGTGTCACCCATATATTCCTCCCGCGTGATAGCGCGTGGCCCGGCCAATATTCTTGACGCCCGGTCCAACCTCTTTTTTGCCTCCTCGCATGCCTTTGAAACACGCCCGACCCGTGTGCTGCTCAAGATTGCACACAACTTTGGCGTGAGGAATGCAACGCTGCAGCAAATGGCAGGTAAGCTCCTACCCTGAATGAAAAAAACGACGCGGATGCTGCGTCAACCAACGCCTGGCCTTTAATGGATGCCAGGAAACCCAGCCCAGAGGCATTTATGAGTAACAACCTCGACCAGCTCACCGATTGGTTGAAAGACCACAAGATCACAGAAGTCGAATGCATGATTGGCGACCTCACCGGCATCACCCGGGGCAAGATCTCGCCGACCAACAAGTTCATCGCTGAAAAAGGCATGCGCCTTCCCGAGAGCGTTCTGTTGCAGACCGTGACCGGCGACTATGTCGAAGACGACATTTATTACGAATTGCTCGACCCGGCCGACATCGACATGATCTGCCGTCCCGACCAGAACGCGGTATTCCTGGTGCCCTGGGCCATTGAGCCGACCGCCCAGGTGATCCACGACACCTACGACAAGCAAGGCAACCCGATCGAGCTGTCGCCGCGCAACGTGCTCAAGAAAGTCCTCAAGCTCTACGCCGACAGAGGCTGGCAGCCCATCGTGGCGCCGGAGATGGAGTTCTACCTGACCAAGCGCTGCGAAGACCCGGACTTCCCGCTGCAACCGCCGATTGGCCGTTCTGGCCGCCCGGAAACCGGTCGCCAGTCCTTCTCTATAGAAGCGGCCAACGAATTCGACCCGCTGTTCGAAGACGTCTACGACTGGTGCGAACTGCAGGAGCTGGACCTCGATACCCTCATCCACGAAGACGGCACGGCGCAGATGGAAATCAACTTCCGTCACGGCGATGCACTGTCCCTGGCCGACCAGATCCTGGTGTTCAAGCGCACCATGCGTGAAGCCGCGCTCAAGCACGATGTGGCCGCAACGTTCATGGCCAAGCCCATGACCGGTGAGCCTGGCAGTGCGATGCACCTGCACCAGAGCATCATCGACATTGCCACCGGCAAGAACGTCTTCTCCAATGAAGACGGGACCATGAGCCAGCTGTTCCTCAACCACATTGGCGGCCTGCAGAAATTTATCCCTGAATTGCTGCCATTGTTTGCCCCCAACGTGAACTCGTTCCGCCGCTTCCTGCCCGACACTTCGGCGCCGGTCAACGTGGAATGGGGCGAGGAAAACCGCACTGTCGGCCTGCGCGTACCGGACGCCGGCCCGCAGAACCGTCGTGTGGAAAACCGCCTGCCGGGTGCCGATGCCAACCCGTACCTGGCGATTGCCGCCAGCCTGCTGTGTGGCTACATCGGCATGGTCGAAGGCCACAACCCGAGCGCGCCGGTGGTGGGCCGTGGTTACGAGCGACGCAACCTGCGCCTGCCGTTGACCATCGAAGACGCCCTGGAACGCATGGAAAACAGCAAGACCATCGAGAAATACCTGGGTCAGAAATTCATCACAGGTTACGTCGCGGTCAAGCGGGCCGAGCATGAAAACTTCAAGCGCGTGATCAGTTCGTGGGAGCGGGAATTCCTGCTCTTCGCCGTCTGATGCGCCGGGCGCGTCGTAGGAAAGGCGCGCCCTCACCTGAAAAGTCTAGGAGATTGGTATGTCCAGCAACAACCCGCAAACCCGTGAATGGCAAGCCTTGAGCAGTGATCACCACCTGGCGCCGTTCAGCGACTTCAAGCAATTGAAAGAGAAAGGCCCACGGATCATCACCAAAGCCCACGGCGTTTACCTGTGGGACAGCGAAGGCAACAAGATCCTCGACGGCATGGCCGGCCTGTGGTGCGTGGCGATCGGTTACGGTCGCGATGAACTGGCTGACGCCGCCGCCAAGCAGATGAAAGAACTGCCGTACTACAACCTGTTCTTCCAGACCGCTCACCCGCCGGTGCTGGAGCTGGCCAAGGCCATTTCCGACATCGCGCCTGCCGGCATGAACCACGTGTTCTTCACCGGTTCGGGTTCCGAAGGCAACGACACCATGTTGCGCATGGTCCGCCACTACTGGGCGATCAAGGGCCAGCCGAACAAAAAAACCATCATCAGCCGCAAGAATGGCTACCACGGTTCCACCGTGGCCGGCGCCAGCCTGGGCGGCATGACGTACATGCACGAGCAGGGCGACCTGCCGATCCCGGGCATCACCCACATCGCCCAGCCATACTGGTTTGGCGAAGGCGGCGACATGAGCCCGGAAGAATTCGGCGTGTGGGCGGCCAACCAGCTGGAAGAGAAGATCCTGGAATTGGGCGTGGACAACGTCGGTGCCTTCATTGCCGAGCCGATCCAGGGTGCCGGTGGCGTGATCGTGCCACCCGCCACCTACTGGCCGCGCATCAAGGAAATCCTCGCCAAGTACGACATCCTGTTTATCGCCGACGAAGTGATCTGCGGTTTCGGCCGTACCGGCGAGTGGTTCGGCAGCGATTTCTACGACCTCAAGCCGCACATGATGACCATTGCCAAGGGCCTGACCTCGGGTTACATCCCCATGGGCGGCCTGATCGTGCGCGATGAAGTGGTGGACGTCCTCAATGAAGGGGGTGATTTCAACCACGGCTTCACCTACTCCGGTCACCCGGTGGCCGCTGCAGTGGCGCTGGAAAACATCCGCATCATGCGCGACGAGCAAATTGTTAAGCGTGTGCACGACGAAACGGCACCCTATTTGCAGAAACGTCTGAGGGAGCTGGCTGATCACCCTCTGGTGGGTGAAGTGCGTGGTGTCGGCATGCTCGGTGCGATCGAATTGGTCCAGGACAAGGCGACGCGCAAGCGTTACGAAGGCAAGGGCGTTGGCATGATCTGCCGCACCTTTTGCTTCGAGAATGGCCTGATCATGCGCGCCGTGGGCGACACCATGATCATTTCGCCGCCACTGGTGATCAGCAAGGCTGAAATCGACGAGCTGGTCACCAAGGCTCGGCAATGCCTGGACCTGACTTTGGCGGCATTGCAGGGCTAAGTGCTAGGCTCAGGACGCAGCGGCTTTCGGGCGCCGCGTCCTGAGCAGTTATAAATGAGGCATTGGTTGAAAGCCGGCCTCGGAACTTGCCAGACTGTCGCCCTGTTTTGTTGCCCTTTGGCTGGGCCTCGAAACATATAAAGCTTGTGGCCCAAAAAAGAAAAAATTGGAGCATCACCAAATGAAGGCATTAGGTTTGAAGAACGCTGGCAAGACCCTCCTCGCCTTGTCCCTGATGGGCGCAATGGCGGGCGCGGCCCAGGCCGACGATAAAGTGCTGCACGTCTACAACTGGTCCGACTACATTGCACCGGACACCATCGCCAACTTTGAAAAAGAGTCGGGCATCAAAGTGGTGTACGACGTTTTCGACAGCAACGAAACCCTGGAAGCCAAGTTGCTGGCAGGCAAGTCCGGCTACGACATCGTCGTACCGTCGAACAACTTCCTCGCCAAGCAGATCAAGGCCGGTGTCTACCAGGAGCTGGACAAGTCCAAGCTGTCCAACTACGACAACCTGAACAAATCCCTGCTTAAAGCCGTGTCGGTCAGCGACCCGGACAACAAGCACGCCTTCCCGTACATGTGGGGCTCGATCGGCATCGGCTACAACCCGGAGAAGGTCAAGGCCGCGCTGGGCGTGGACAAGATCGATTCCTGGGACGTGCTGCTCAAGCCCGAGAACATCGCCAAGCTGAAAAGCTGCGGCGTGAGCTTCCTCGATTCGCCAACCGAGATGCTGCCGATCGCGCTGCACTACCTGGGCCTGCCGACCGACAGCCAGAAGAAAGACGACCTCAAGCAGGCCGAAGCGCTGTTCCTCAAGATCCGTCCATCGATCGGCTACTTCCACTCGTCCAAGTACATCTCCGACCTGGCCAACGGCAATATCTGCGTAGCCGTGGGTTACTCGGGTGACATCCAGCAGGCCAAGTCTCGTGCTGCTGAAGCGGGTGGCAAGGTCAAGGTCGCCTACGACATTCCGAAAGAAGGCGCTGGTAGCTTCTTCGACATGGTCGCCATCCCTAAAGATGCCGAAAACGTCGACGCAGCCTACAAGTTCATGAACTACCTGTTGAAGCCGGACGTCATGGCGTCGATCACCAACAGCGTACGGTTCCCGAACGGTAACGAGAAAGCCACTGCACTGGTCGACAAAGACATCACCAGCGACCCAGGCATCTACCCGCCAGCGGACGTGCAAGCCAAGCTCTACGCCATTGCCGACCTGCCGGCTGCGACCCAGCGTGAAATGACACGCAGCTGGACCAAGATCAAATCGGGTAAGTAAACCGTAATACCTGTGGGAGCGGGCTTGCTCGCGAAAGCGGTGTATCAGTTGATACAGATGCTGGCTGACACACCGCCTTCGCGAGCAAGCCCGCTCCCACATACACCAGCGCCAACACATTAAATGACAGAAAGTTTTGCCGGATCGGTTTATCGAGGGTAAGTTGCGCGCCGGTTTTGTTGCCGGGCAACAACTTTGGGCCCAACTATTTAAGAGGACCTCCACTTGCCAATTTCTTTATTTCGCAAAGCCATGCTGGTGGGTGCAGGTATCACGCTCACGTTGAGCGTACAGGCCGCACCGACCGTGCATATTTATAACTGGTCGGATTACATCGGCGACGACACCCTGGCCAACTTCGAAAAGGCCAGCGGCATCAAGCCCGTGTATGACGTGTTTGACTCCAACGAAACCCTGGAAGGCAAGCTGCTGGCCGGGCGTACCGGTTACGACGTGGTGGTGCCGTCCAACCACTTCCTCGGCAAGCAGATCAAGGCCGGGGCGTTCCAGAAGCTCGACAAGTCGTTGCTGACCCACTACGCCAACCTCGACCCGGTGCTGCTCAAGCGCCTGGAAAAGAATGACCCGGGCAACCAGTACGCCGTGCCGTACCTGTGGGGCACCAACGGCATTGGTTACAACGTCGATAAAGTGAAGGAAGTGCTGGGCGTCGACCATATCGACTCCTGGGCGGTGCTGTTCGAGCCTGAGAATATGAAGAAGCTGGCGACGTGCGGCGTGTCGTTCATGGACTCGGCGGATGAAATGCTGCCGGCGGTGCTCAACTACATGGGCCTGAACCCCAACAGTACCAACCCCGAAGACTACAAGAAGGCCGAAGAGAAGCTGCTCAAAGTGCGGCCCTACGTGACCTACTTCCATTCATCCAAATACATCTCGGACCTGGCCAACGGCAACATCTGCGTGGCGGCAGGCTTCTCTGGCGATGTGTTCCAGGCCAAGGCCCGTGCGGCTGAAGCGGGCAAAGGCGTGAACATCGCCTACGCGATCCCGAAAGAAGGCGGCAACCTGTGGTTCGACGTGCTGGCTATCCCCAAGGATGCGACCAACGTCAAAGAGGCCCACGCCTTCATCAACTATTTGCTGCAACCTGAGGTGATCGCTCAGGTCAGTGATTACGTCGGTTACGCTAACCCTAACCCAGGGGCGGACAAACTGATGAAGCAATCGATACGCACGGACGAAGCGGTTTACCCACCGCAGGCGGTGCTCGACAGGACATTCGTCAACTTCGAGCTACCCCCGAAAGTGCAACGTTTGATGACCCGTAGCTGGACCAAGGTCAAGACGGGCAAGTAAGGCTCAAACTATCCAAGGCAGGCCCGCATTGGGTCCGCTGCACTCTTTTTTTTCTGGGAGTTTCGTAAATGGCAGTTGCCTCCGGCGCCTATAAGAAAGCCCTCGAGGGCGACCAGACACCGAAAAAGGTGCTGGTCAAAATCGACCGGGTCACGAAGAAGTTCGACGAGACGATTGCCGTGGACGATGTGTCCCTGGAAATCAAGAAAGGCGAGATCTTCGCCTTGCTCGGCGGTTCGGGTTCGGGCAAGTCCACCTTGCTGCGCATGCTCGCAGGTTTCGAGCGCCCGACTGAGGGCCGCATCTACCTCGACGGTGTGGACATCACTGACATGCCGCCCTATGAGCGGCCGATCAACATGATGTTCCAGTCCTACGCCTTGTTCCCACACATGACTGTGGCGCAGAACATCGCGTTCGGCCTGCAACAGGACAAGATCCCCAAGGCCGAGGTCGACGCCCGCGTGGCTGAGATGCTCAAGCTGGTGCAGATGAGCCAGTACGCCAAGCGCAAGCCGCACCAATTGTCCGGTGGCCAGCGCCAGCGTGTGGCCCTGGCCCGTTCCCTGGCCAAGCGCCCGAAACTGCTGCTGCTCGATGAGCCCATGGGCGCCCTCGACAAGAAACTGCGTTCGCAGATGCAGCTGGAACTGGTGGAGATCATCGAGCGCGTCGGCGTGACCTGCGTGATGGTGACCCACGACCAGGAAGAGGCCATGACCATGGCCGAGCGCATCGCGATCATGCACCTGGGCTGGATCGCGCAGATCGGCAGCCCGATCGACATCTACGAAACGCCTACCAGCCGCCTGGTGTGCGAGTTCATCGGTAACGTCAACATCTTCGACACCCAGGTGGTCGATGACGCCGAAGGCCATGCGGTGCTCAAGTGCCCGGACCTGGACCGCGACATCTACGTGGGTTACGGCATCGCCACGTCGGTGGAAGACAAGTCGGTGACCTACGCGATTCGCCCGGAAAAACTGCTGGTCACCACCGAAATGCCGACCTGCGAGCACAACTGGTCCAGCGGCAAGGTGCACGACATCGCCTACCTGGGCGGCCACTCGGTGTTCTACGTGGAGCTGCCGAGCGGCAAGCTGGTGCAGTCCTTCGTGGCCAACGCCGAACGCCGTGGCCAGCGGCCGACCTGGGGTGACCAGGTGTACGTATGGTGGGAAGACGACAGCGGCGTGGTACTTCGCTCATGAACATGAAGAAGCTCAAGCGCCGCCTGCAACGAATAACGCCCAGTGGCCGTCATGCGGTCATTGGCATTCCCTTCCTGTGGCTGTTCCTGTTCTTCATGCTGCCGTTCTTCATCGTCCTGAAGATAAGCTTTGCCGAAGCCGACGTAGCGATCCCGCCCTACACCGAGATCTACACCTTCGTTGAGCAGAAACTGCAGTTGGTGCTCAACCTGGCCAACTACGCGATGCTCGGCGACGACGAGTTGTATATCGCCGCGTACCTGGGCTCGCTGAAAATGGCGTTCTTCAGCACGGTGTTGTGCCTGTTGATCGGCTACCCGATGGCCTACGCCATCGCCAGTGCGCGCAAAGAGATGCAGACCGTGCTGGTGCTGCTGATCATGATGCCGACCTGGACCGCGATCTTGATCCGCGTGTATGCGTGGATGGGCATTCTCAGCAACAACGGTTTGCTCAATGGCTTCCTGATGTCCATCGGGTTGATCAACGAGCCGCTGCAGATCCTCAACACCAACATCGCGGTGTATATCGGCGTGGTCTATTCGTACCTGCCGTTCATGATCCTGCCGCTGTACGCCAACCTTGTTAAGCACGACCAGAGCCTGCTGGAAGCTGCATCGGACCTGGGTTCGAGCACCTTCAACAGTTTCTGGAAGATCACCGTGCCGCTGTCCAAGAACGGCATCATCGCCGGCTGCATGCTGGTGTTCATCCCGGTGGTGGGTGAGTTTGTGATCCCGGAACTGCTGGGCGGCCCGGAAACCCTGATGATCGGTAAAGTGTTGTGGCAAGAATTCTTCAACAACCGTGACTGGCCGGTGGCCTCTGCCTTGGCGGTGGTGATGCTGGCGATCCTGATCGTGCCGATCATCCTGTTCAACCGCAGCCAAGCCAAAGAGATGGAGGGCAAGATATGAAGCGCTTCAGTTTCTCGAGTTTCATGCTGGTGGCGGGGTTGTTGTTCATCTACCTGCCGATGCTGATCCTGGTGATCTACTCGTTCAACGAATCCAAACTGGTGACGGTGTGGGGCGGTTGGTCGATCAAGTGGTACGTGGGCCTGCTGGACAACACCCAGTTGATGGGCTCGGTGGCGCGCTCCCTGGAAATCGCCTGCTACACGGCGGTGGCCGCAGTGGCCCTGGGTACGTTGGCGGCGTTCGTGCTGACGCGCATCAGCCAGTTCAAGGGCCGCACGCTGTTTGGCGGCCTGGTGACTGCGCCGCTGGTCATGCCGGAAGTGATCACGGGGCTGTCGCTGTTGCTGCTGTTCGTGGCCATGGCGCAGATGATCGGTTGGCCCCAGGAGCGTGGCATCGTCACCATCTGGATCGCCCATACCACCTTCTGTGCGGCGTATGTGGCGGTGGTGGTGTCGGCGCGTCTGCGTGAGCTGGACCTGTCGATCGAAGAGGCGGCGATGGACCTGGGGGCGCGGCCGTGGAAGGTGTTCTTCCTGATCACCATTCCGATGATCGCGCCGTCGCTGGCGGCGGGCGGCATGATGTCGTTCGCACTGTCGCTGGATGATTTGGTACTGGCAAGTTTCGTGTCGGGCCCTGGCTCGACCACCTTGCCGATGGAAGTGTTCTCGGCGGTGCGCCTTGGGGTTAAACCCGAGATCAACGCCGTGGCCAGCCTGATCCTGCTGGCGGTGTCGCTGGTGACGTTCCTGGTGTGGTTCTTCAGCCGCCGTGCCGAAGAGCACCGCAAGAAAGCCATCCAGCAAGCCATTGAAGAAGCCGCCGCCGATGGCTGGCAGCAGCCGGACAAGCGTCGGGCACCTGCACCGGTCTAACTGACGGAATGCGGTAAAGAAGTGGGAGCTGGCTTGCCTGCGATAGCGGTCTATCAGTCGACAGATGAGTCGACTGGCAGGGCCTCATCGCAGGCAAGCCAGCTCCCACAGTTGATTGCATTTCAGGTCAACTATGCAGTCCAGGGAGACTTGCGGATCACCTCGACAAAATTCATCGGCTTGAACCCCGGCTCCTGATCCACCAGCACATCCGTCTTCACGTTGCCAAACGTGGTCTGCGGACGATGGCGCAAGCCGTCGGCAAACGCGCAGATGATGCACTCCTTGAACCCTTCACCGCGTGGATGCGCATGCACCACGGCTTCGCGCTGCACGGTGCTGAACGCGGCGTAGTCGATACCCAGCACGTCCATCTCTACACCGGCGGTTACCAGTGCCACGGTCGGGCGCAAATGCTGCGGTACACCCGGCGTGGTGTGCAGGGCGATGGACAGCCACACCTGTTCGATATCGTCATCGGTCAGCCCGTAAGGCTTGAGGAACGCGGCTGCCGCGTTGGCGCCGTCGACTTCAAAGCGTTCGTTGTCACTGCGATGACCTTCCACCAGGCCCAGGTCGTGGAACATCGCGCCGACGTAGAGCAGTTCCGGGTTATAGGCGAGTTGCCTGCGTTCACCGCTCAACGCACCGAACAGGAACACCCGGCGGGAATGGTGGTAGAGCAGGTCGGATTCGACGTCGCGGATATATTCGGTGGTGGCCTTGGCCAGTGCGCTGTCCGGGATCTGGATGCCGGCGATGGTGGTGCTCATGGTCGTTCTCCTCTGGAAAGATTCCAGTCTGGTCTTGTGCCAGCGAAGGGGCCATTGCGGCGAGGGAGCAATCCCGGCCAATGTGGTTGTACATCGTGCCAAAGGTGTACTCGGTCAAATGTGGGAGCTGGCTTGCCTGCGATAGCATCGACTCGGTATACCTGAATGATCGAGGCGTCTGCATCGCAGGCAAGCCAGTTCCCACAGGGGTTCTGTGTTTATCCAGTTAGAGAAGGTGTGCCTGCTCATGAGCAAAACCGTCGCCATCCTGATCTTCCCCGGCGTCCAGTCACTGGATGTGACCGGCCCCATGGATGTTTTCTGCGAAGCCAACCGCTTTCTGCCGCCGCAAGACCATTACCAATTGGAAGTTGTCGGCTTCAGCCACGGCAACATGGCGGCTTCCAACGGCCTGTCATTGCAGGCCCACCGGCACTACAGCGAAGCGCTTCAGGCCTACGACCTGCTGCTGGTCGCCGGCGGCCCGCAGTTGCCCTTCGAAGACTTCGGCGCCGAGTTCGATGACTGGCTGCGTGGCGCCAGTGCCCGTGCGCAGCGCTTCGGCTCGATCTGCAACGGCGCCTTCATGCTGGCCCGCGCCGGGCTGCTGGATGGGAAAACCGTGACCACTCACTGGAACGATGCCGCCGACCTGGCCCGCCTGTGCCCCACCGCCCAGGTCGAGGCCGACCGCCTCTACGTGCAGGACGGCAACCTCTACACCTCGGCGGGAGTCACGGCGGGTATCGACCTCTCGTTGTACCTGCTGGCCCAGGACCACGGCCCGGAAGTCGCGTTGAGCGTGGCCAAGCGCTTGGTGGTGTTCACCCAGCGTTCGGGCGGGCAGTCGCAGTTCAGCCCGTTTCTGACGCCCCACGCCGAACCCACATCGGCGGTGGCGCTGGTGCAGTTGTACGTGTTGGCGAACCTGACCGGGGACCTGACCATTGCCGACCTAGCCAAGGCGGCCAACATGAGCGCACGCAATTTCTCCCGGGTGTTTGCCCGTGAGGCGCGGATCACGCCGGCGGAGTTTGTCGAGCGGGCGCGGGTGGACGCGGCGCGGGTGATGCTCGAAAGCAGCCCTGCACCGCTCAAGACCGTGGCCTATCAATGCGGCTTTCGCGACGCCCAGCACATGCGCAGTGTGTTCAACCGCCGGCTGGGTGTGACGCCGCAACAGTTCCGGCTTAACTTTGCGGCGCCGGTTTGAGCGTGTCGTAGGCTTCCAGCGCGCGCAGCGAGTAGATGTACGCCGCGCCGGCATTCAGCGAAATCGCGGTGGCCAATGTGGCGGCAACCTCTTCGCGGGTCGCGCCGGCCTTGATTGCGGCGTCGGCATGCACGCCGATGCAACCGTCGCAGCGGGTGGTGATGGCCACGGCGATGGAAATCAGCTCACGGGTCTTGGCGTCGAGTACGTTGTTTTCCTCGGCAGCCTCGCCCAGCGCCATGTAGGCTTTGACCATCTTCGGGTTGCTCTTGCCCAGCGCGCCAAAAGCTTTCTTCACGGTAGGCAGCAAGTCGGACCAGTTATTGAACATTGCGGTTACTCCTCAACAGGTTGGGTGTGAAGCCAGTCTGTTCTGTTTGAAGTTGGCGTTATTGTTCAATCCGCTCATCTTTTTGACCGATGCTCGCAAATGAATTCGATCGACACCCTTATCGCGCTGGCCAACCTGCGCGGCAGCCTGGATTTGCGTTGCCAGTTCCAGGGCGACTGGGCGCTGGAGCATGCGCCCGAGAATCTCGGTGTGGCGCCGTATCACATCGTGCTCAGTGGTATCTGCCGCGCGCAATTGTCGGGCGGGCAACAGGTGACGCTGGAGGAGGGTGACATCCTGCTGATGCCTGGTGGCGCCACGCACTTGCTGCGCAGCCAGGGCGCGAGGATCAGGCCGATGCAGCCTCGGGTGATCGAAGGCGGCGTACTCAAGGTGCACCGCCTGGGCGGTGACCAGCCGGATGTGGACATGCTCTGCGGCAGCTTTCACTACAACCGCCAATCGCTGTTGTTCGGTGCGTTGCCGGAGTACCTGGTGGTATCCAGCCGCGAATGGCAGGCCGATGGTCAATTGGCTGCGTTGATTGCGTTGCTGCGCAGCGAAGCGGACGGCGAACAAATCGGCGCACGTTCGTTTATCGATGCACTCTCTTCAGCGCTGTTCACCCTGATCCTGCGTGCCTGGCTGAACCGCCAGGCGCCAGTTGCCGGCACCTTCGCGCTGCTCGCCGACAAGCGCCTGAGCCAGGCCTGGCAGGCGATGCTGGCCGATCCCGGGCACGACTGGACCATCGACAGCCTGGCCACCGCCGCGACGATGTCGCGCGCTACGTTCATGCGCGCGTTTGTAAAAGTGGCGGGCGTATCGCCCTGGGTGTTACTGACCCAGTTGCGCATGGAGTTGGCATTCAACCTGCTGCGCCAGTCACGCCTGAGCCTGTTGGATATCGCCGCCCAGGTGGGTTACCAGTCCCAGGCGGCGTTCAGCAAGAAATTCAAGGAAACCTATGGGGAGGCGCCGGGCCGGGTGCGGGCACGGTAGCCGCTGTAGCGTATATCCAATGTGTGCGGGCTTGCTCGCGAATACGGTGGTTCAGTGGCGGGTATATTGACTGACACTCCGCATTCGCGAGCAAGCCCGCTCCCGCAGTTTGACCGAGTTCCAGGCGCTCATCTGGCGGGTAGCAGTTTCAGGGTGCTGCGCGTATTCGCCGTCACTTCCTCATCGCTGAAATGCGCCTGCTCATAGCCGCCTTCGATGTAGGTCTCTGCCTGGTCGCCATAGTGCTTGTCGAACGGCACGCCACTTTGCCCGACCGGGTTGATGGTCAGGGCGTGGGCCACGTCGGCGAAGTCGATCAGGCGGCGGGTAGAAGGCCCGTAGGTGACGGGCCACGGTGCCGGGCCGATGTTGGCGGACTGGTTGTTCGGCACTTCATGGGTGCCGGGTGCCGGGAACGGACCGACGTTGACGATCAGGTCCAACGGCTTCTGCGAGCCCAGCGGGTGGCCGTGGGTCAGGGTGTGGGCCTTGCCCCACTGCCATTGGCTCGGGTCATCACCGAAGGTGGCCTTGAGGTGCGCGAGGCTGTTGTCCCAGGCAAGCTTGACGGTTTGCGAACGCTTGCCGTCCCACCACGGCGAATCCGGCGCGGCGGCCAGGCGTGGCAGCGCGGCGTCGATCACGCGGGTGCTGAGCAGGGTCTTGAACATGGCGTCGCCCAGCTTCGGATGGAAGGCGGCATCGGCCAGGTTGAACAGGAATTGGTTGAACAGCGTGGCGCTGGTGGAGTCCAGCGGGTAGTCACCCTTCCAGCTTGCAAGCTGCTCCACCAGTTTCAATTGCGCCGGGTCCTTGACCCCCTCACGCAGCAGCGGCAACAGCGGCGCCAGCAGGCGCGGGCCGAAAGCGGTGGTGGTGCCCAGCTGCAAGGCCTGGCTGTTGTTCACGTCCCACTTCACGCTCTTGTCGCTCAGTTGCGCGTTGAGCTGCTGGCCACGGTCGGCCAGGTTGTAATAGCCGGGGATCTCCATGCCGGTAGGCGAGGCCGGTTGGGCATTGGCCGACACCACGTAACCGCGCGCCGGGTTCTCTTCCTGCGGGTTGGCGCTGAAGGGGTAGAAGCCCAGCTTGTCGGCCTGGGCGCTGCTGCCGTCGAGGATAAACCCGGCGTTGACCCCAGCCGGACGGATCGGTAACTGCGCCGCCGCCCACCAGCCGATATCACCCTTGGCATTCGCCCACACGATGTTCAACCCAGGCGCAGACACTTTGGCTGCCGCTGCGCGCGCCTTGACCAGGGTGTCGGCGCGGTTGAGCTGGTAGAAGCCTTCGAGGATCGGGTTCTGGGTGTCGAGGAACGCCCACCACATGGCAATCGGCGTCTTGCCGGCGTTTTCGCCCAGCACGTCATTGATGATCGGGCCGTGGGGGGATTGGCGCAGGGTCAATGTCACCGGTGCCTGGCCCTTCACCGCAATCTGTTGCTCGGTGCTGGTCATGTCGACCCACTGGTCGTGGTACCAAACCTGGTTGGGGTTGTCCGGGTTGATCTTCTCGGCGATGAGGTCGAGGTCATCGTTCTGGAACATGGTCAGGCTCCAGCCGAAGTCCAGGTTGTGCCCCAGGAACGCCACCGGCACCAGCGCATTGTGGTAGCCGTACAGCTCAAACCCCGGCGCCGACAGCTGCGCCTCGTACCATACCGACGGCACCGAGAAACGGATATGCGGGTCACCGGCCAGCAACGGTTTTCCGCTCTTGGTGCGGTTGCCGCTGATAGCCCAGGCGTTGCTGCCTTCGAACTGTGGCAGGCCGTTGTCGGCCAGGGCCTGCTCGCTCAGCGAGGCAATGGCGCCGAGGGTCTGCCAATCGCTGGCAGCCAGGTTGAGGGCGCCCTTGGGTTGCCAGTCGAGGTCGAAGACTTTCAGGTAGTCGCTGCCCAACTGGTCGCGTACGTAGGTCAGCAAAGGCTCGGTACGAAACGCGGCGGCAAAGCTGTAGGCCATGTACCCGGCGACACTGATGGTGTCTTCGGCGGTGAACGGCCGCTTGGGGATGCCCAGCACGTCGAACTCCATCGGGCGGGCGTGGCTGTACTGATACTGGTTGATCCCGTCCAGATAGGCCTGCAGGGCCTTCCAGTGCGCCGACTCAGGGTCCAGCTGCGCCACATAGGTGGCCGCGCGGTCGCGAATGCGCAGGCTGCGGAACAGCTTGTCGGTCTCCAGCACCTTGGGGCCGAGCACCTCGGCCAGCTCGCCACGGGCCAGGCGCCGCATGATCTCCATCTGGAACAGGCGGTCCTGGGCGTGCACATAGCCCAGGGCGCGGTACAGGTCGGTTTCGTTCTCGGCACGAATGTGCGGCACGCCCCGGTCGTCGTAGCGCACCGTGACCGAGCCTTGCAGGTTGGCCAGGGTCACCGTGCCCTGGCGGGTGGGTTGCTTGCTGTAGACGTACGCGCCGGCGCCAAGGGCGACCAGTACCACCAGAACCGCGAGAACCTGCAAGACGCGCTTCATGAACATTCCTTACCAAGAGTGGGGCGGCGAGTTACGAGCCTTTTGGCCACGAACAATAGCAGCCCACCGCAAGGGTGTGCGTGGCATTCACCTCGCGTCCTGCTTCAAGGGCTTTCAAGATCGGCTCGATAAAACTGTTACTGGAGTTGCACGTGAGGCCCTCGCTGTAGGGCCCGAAATACGCAAGCTTGCCGCTGCGATCCCAGATCCCCACGGCCGGGCTGGCCGGCACTTGGTCGGCGCCGGGCAGGGCGGTGAGTGTTTTCATCGTGCGCAGGTTGTCGGGCAGTTGGCCACGGCTGCCGGGCTTTTGCAGGGCATAGAACTCGACGCCCTGGGGGGCATATTGCGCGATCAATTCACCCAGGTGCTGCTGGTTGCCGACGTTGCAGGGGCAGGCCGGGTCCCAGAAGTGCACCAGGCGGATCGGGCCGGGGCCGGCGAGGTCGGCAGGCAGTGTGAGTGGGTCACCGGAAAACACCGCCGTGTGTTCGCTGAAGGCGCGCAGGTAGCGGCCCTGGAACCAGTCATACGCCGCCCACAGCACGCCGGCGCAGATAACCAGGATCAGGCTGGCGAACAGGGCGGTGCGGTAGGGCTGTCGCATTCAGATGTATCCTCGAAGGTCGCGTAGCTTGCCATGCTTGTCCTGACAGATGAATATCGCAGCTCGATATTCATCTTTGCCGTCAGTCTGGAACCCTTTATGCCTGTCACCTTTGACCCCGATCATCTGCGCGAAAGCCTGCGGCCCCTGGTGGATGCGCAACCGCTCAGCGCCGAGGCTCGGGTCTACCAGCGTTTTTACGGTCTGGACCAGGCCGTAAGCCGTCTGGGGCGTTTCGAGGTGGAAGGTTTTGAGGTGGTGGCGCAGGTGTGGTGGCCGACCACGCCGGTGGCGACGATGTTCATGTTCCACGGCTTCTACGACCACATGGGGCTGTACCGCCATGTGGTGAAGTGGGCGCTGGAGCAGGGCTTCGTGGTGATAGCCTGCGATTTACCGGGGCACGGCCTGTCCAGTGGCGTACGTGCCAGCATCGATGATTTTGCGGTGTATCAACAGGTGGTGAATGCGCTGTTCACCCAGGCGCAAGCGCTGCAACTGCCGCAACCCTGGCACCTGTTCGGGCAAAGCACCGGCGGCGCGGTGGTGGTGGATCACCTGCTCAACCATGGCGCCGACAGCCCGGCCCAAGGCAAGACTTTCCTGTTGTCACCCCTGGTGCGGCCACGGGCCTGGGGCTGGTCGCAAGTCAGCTATTACCTGTTGCGCCCGTTCGTCAAAGGCATTGCGCGGCGATTCAGCGAGAACACCCACGATCCGGCGTTCAAGCCGTTCCTGGAAGCCGACCCGCTGCAGCCGCGCCAACTGCCGACCGCATGGGTGGGCGCCTTGGCGCGCTGGATCAAACGCATCGAAGCTGCACCGCGCAGTGCCCGGCGGCCAGTGATCATTCAAGGTGAGGAAGACATGACGGTGGACTGGCAGCACAACCTGCAGGTGTTGCGCGGCAAGTTCGACCAGCCCGAGGTGTTGATGTTGCCGCGTGGCAGGCATCACTTGGCCAATGAGATTCCGGAGATTCGTGAGCAGTACTTCCGGTATCTCACTGACCACCTGCGGTAACACAATCCAAATGTGGGAGGGGGCTTGCCCCCGATAGCGGTGGTTCAGCAAACAATAGATGTCTGACAAATCGCCATCGGGGGCAAGCCCCCTCCCACATTTTTTACTGCGTAAGGCTTGAGGTGCTTTGGCCGACTGCCAGGCCGGCGCGGATGGCTGCAAGGGCCGCCTGGTAATACGCCTTACCCTCCGGCGACTCAGCAAACGTAGCGAACTCTTCCAGTTCCGGGTCGGACAAATCCCGATAGACGTACAGCAGCGTGTTGTTCAGGTCCTTATCGATCTGTTGCATCAGCCGCTCGCGCTGGCCATTCAACATGCCCTGGGCCTGACCGCCGCCCAACAGGCCGGGGATCATCTGGCTCAAGCTGTCTGCCGCCACGCCAGCAATCGCCAGGCTGACTTCTGCGCCGGCCTCGCGCGCAGGCAGCGCTTGGGCCAGGTGGCCGATGATCAGGCTGCGGGTGGCATCGGCTTCGATCTTCGGCAGGCCCTGGGCGTTCTTCGCCAGTTGGTCGCGGCGCGTGGCGAGCAGCTCGGCGGCGACAATCTTGCGGCCCAGGGGGGATTGGAAAAACGCCAGGGCAGGCTTGGGGTCTGCGAGGTTCTTGCGCAATTGCGCTTCGGCGCGCTGGTCCATGGCCTGGGCAGCGAAACGTTTATTGCTGTTGTCCACCAGCGCCTGGTACACCGCTGGCGGCAGGCTGTTGCGGTAGCGTTGCTGGGCGGCACTGAGGGCGTCATTGAAATGCGCACGTTGTTCGGCCCAGCCGGCGACCTTGTACAACTGGTCATGGCCGTCTGCCCAGGCGGGCAAAACGCAGAACATCAGCAAGGAAAAAAACAAACGACGCATATGGACTCCTGTCAGTCGGCCACTATTGTCCGTGTCGGGCGTAGGATTTGTCGAGAAGTCCTATCGGTCACCTGACTAAAGTGTATTCAGACGCTCGGCGGCTCTGTCGGATTCACAGGCGTATGGATACTATGCGCGCCATGCAAATACCCCTCGATCACCCCTTGCTGCAACGTATTGTCGACGACCTGGCCGAAAAGGGCTGGTCCCGGCAGGACGGCTTCCTGCCCCAGGCTCTGACCCTGGAACTGGCGGCTGAGTGCCGTAAACGTGCAGCCGAGGGTGAATTGGCTCCGGCGGCGGTGGGGCGTGGCCCGACCCAGGAGATCCGTGAAGGCATTCGCGGTGACCATATCCAGTGGCTGGAAGAGGGCGATGCGGCGGTCTGCGACACCTATATGGCGTTGATGGACAGCCTGCGCCTGGCGATGAACCGCAGCCTGTTCCTGGGCCTGGAAGACTTCGAAAGCCACTTTGCGATGTACCCGCCGGGGGCGTTCTACCTCAAGCACCTGGACCGTTTCCGCGACGACGACCGCCGCATGGTCTCGGCGGTGATCTACTTGAATGACGCCTGGCTCCCCGAGCAGGGCGGCCAGTTGCGCATGTACCTCAAGGACGGCGTCGAATACGATGTGGTGCCCACCGGCGGTTGCCTGGTGGTGTTCCTGTCGGGCGAAGTGCCCCACGAAGTCCTGCCCGCCACGCGCGAACGCCTGTCCCTCACCGGTTGGTTTCGCCGGCGGGGTAACGAGCCGTTTTAAGTATGCAAAAGATTCTGATCAGCCGCTGCCTGCTCGGGCACAAGGTGCGTTACGACGGCGGGGCCAGTGGGCCGTTCGACCAGTTGGCCGTATGGCAGGCCGAGGGGCGTGTGGTTGCGATCTGCCCGGAAGTGTCGGGTGGTTTGCCAACCCCACGACCTGCCGCCGAGATCCCAGGCGGGCAAGGCGTGGATGTGTGGGAGGGCCGTGCCCAAGTGCTGACCGCCGAAGGCGAAGATTTCAGCGAGGCTTTCCTCGACGGCGCTCGTCAGGCTTTGGCGCTGGTGCAGCGCCACAACATCCGCATCGCCGTGCTCAAGGCCAATAGCCCGTCCTGCGGAAGCCTGCAGACCTACGACGGCACGTTCAGCGGCACCAAGGTAACGGGCGAGGGCGTCACGACGGCGTTGCTGAGGCAGCATGGCGTGTTGGTGTTCAGTGAGCTGGAATTGCCCGAAGCCGCCCAGGCGCTAAAAAACCTGTAGAGGCGCGCTTGCCGACGATCGCAATCCTCCTGCCATCTGATTTGTCGCTGATTCACCGCTATCGCTGGCAAGCCGGCGCCTACCCTTCGGGTTCCAGCCATTTATTGGTCAGTGCCTTCAAGCGCCCATCCGCCTTCACGCGCTGCAACGCCTTGTCCAAACTCGCCTTGAACGCCGGATTACCCTTCTGGAACGGGATCACCAACGCCGGCTTCTCGTTATACGCCTCACTGAGATCGAACCGATCCTGCAGCTCGGCAGTCATAGCGATATGGTTGATGGCCACGTCGTACTTGCCGGTTTCCACGCCTGGTAGCAGGTCGGTGTCATCGGTGGTGATGAACGAAGGTCGCACGTCCATCTCCTTGGCCAGTTGCTCGCCCAGTTCCACTTCGAAGCCGGTGACCTTGTCGCCTTCCTTGAAGTTGAACGGCGGAGTGTTGGCTTCGAGAGCGATGCGCAGTTCGCCACGGTCGAAGACGTCATCGATCAGTTCGGCGTGAGCCAAGGGGCTCATAAGGGGAAGCAAAAGTAACAGGCCAGGCGAAAAGCGCATGGTCACTCCTAGAGATTTTTAATGTGCGAGGCGCCGTTCAGCATCGCTTTGCTATGGTGTTGAGTGCCTTGGACAGCAATTTGTCGCGAAGTTGTCATAACCCTACAGATTTCATAGAAAAACTGGAGAAGCGAATGAACGCCTTTTTGTCCCGTGCCACCCTGGCCTCCCTGATGCTGGGTGCTTCGATGTTGGCCACTGCTGCGGACGGTATCCCGCGCAGCGCTCCACCTGCAGATGCCAAAGTATTTATCGTCTCGCCAAAAGACGGCGCCACGGTCGATAAAACCTTCACCGTGAAGTTCGGCATGGAAGGCTTGAAGCTGGCCCCGGCCACCAGCCAGGACCCAGGCACCGGTCACCACCATCTGCTGATCGACCAGAAAGAGCTGCCTGACGCCAGCGTGCCGATCCCGGCCACCGACACCGTGATCCACTACGGCAAGGCCCAGACCGAAACCGAACTGACCCTCACCCCAGGCAAGCACACCCTGCAACTGGTGGCCGGTGACAAACTGCACATGCAGTTCAACCCGACTGTAGCCTCTAAAGTGATCACGGTTAACGTCAAATAAGATTTGTTCAGATGCAAAAAAGGGAGCCCCGAGGGGCTCCCTTTTTCATGCTGCGGCGAAACCTTAGAACAACACGCGGCTACGAATCGTACCGTTGATGTGCTGCAGCTTCTCTTGCGCCAGGTCCGAGTACTCGGCGTCGACGTCGATCACCACGTAGCCGACCTTCTCGTTGGTCTGCAGGAACTGACCGGAGATGTTGATGCCGTTTTCCGCGAAGACCTTGTTGATCTCCATCATCACGCCAGGGATGTTCTGGTGGATGTGCAGCAGACGGTGCTTGCCTGGGTGAGCCGGCAGGGCCACTTCCGGGAAGTTTACGGACGACACCGACGTACCGTTGTCGCTGTACTTGACCAGCTTTTCCGACACTTCCAGGCCAATGTTGGCCTGCGCTTCAGCGGTGGAGCCGCCGATGTGCGGGGTCAGGATCACGTTGTCCAGGCCACGCAGCGGGCTTTCGAAGATGTCGTCGTTGGAGCGTGGCTCAACCGGGAACACGTCGATGGCGGCGCCGATCAGGTGCTTGTCCTTGATCGCGTCGGCCAGGGCGTCCAGCTCGACCACGGTGCCGCGCGCTGCGTTGATCAGGATGCCGCCTTTCTTGATGGCGCGGATTTCCTTCTCGCCGATCATCCACTGGGTCTCAGCGGTTTCCGGAACGTGCAGGGTCACGATATCGGACATGCCCAACAGCTCGGTCAGGCTGGCCACTTGCGTGGCGTTGCCCAATGGCAGCTTGGTCAGGGTGTCATAGAAGAACACCTGCATGCCCAGGCCTTCAGCCAGGACCGACAACTGAGTGCCGATCGAGCCGTAACCGACGATACCCAGCTTCTTGCCGCGGATTTCGAAGGAATTGGCTGCGCTCTTGATCCAGCCGCCACGGTGGCAGGAAGCGTTCTTCTCAGGAATGCCGCGCAACAACAGGATCGCCTCAGCCAGCACCAACTCCGCAACGGAACGGGTGTTGGAGTACGGTGCGTTGAACACCGCGATGCCGCGCTCACGCGCTGCGTTGAGATCGACCTGGTTGGTGCCGATGCAGAAACAGCCGACCGCCACGAGTTTCTTGGCGTGGTCGAAGATCTCTTCGGTCAGCTGAGTGCGGGAGCGAATGCCGATAAAGTGCGCGTCGGCGATCTTTTCCTTGAGCTGGGCTTCCGGCAGAGAACTGGTGATGTACTCAATGCTGGTGTACCCGGCGGCTTTCAGAACGTCGACAGCCGATGGGTGGACGCCTTCCAGAAGAAGGAACTTGATCTTGCTCTTATCGAGAGAAGTCTTGCTCATCTGCGTAAACCTGTATCCCGGAGAAAAATGGCAGGGAATCGGATCGCTTAAGCTGACCCGGACGGCAGGAAAGCCGTCACCGCAGAAACGCCCTTGGGCTCTGTCCTGCGGGGGCGGTATGCTAGCATACGCGCCCCGCTAAACACCTATTCCTGCGACGTGAAGCGTTCTCAGGATGACCATGAATTGTTCGAGAGTTCTGTCGATGACCCATCCTGCCCTGATTGATGAGCTAAAGACCCTGGTTGAGCCCGGCAAAGTGCTGACCGATGCAGACTCCCTGGAGGCTTACGGCAAGGATTGGACCAAGCACTTCGCACCCGCGCCGACCGCCATCGTCTTCCCCAAGACCACTGAGCAGGTCCAGGCCATTGTGCGCTGGGCCAATACCCACAAGGTGGCGCTGGTGCCATCGGGCGGGCGTACCGGCTTGTCGGCTGCTGCCGTGGCGGCGAATGGCGAAGTGGTGGTGTCGTTCGACTATATGAACCAGATCCTCGACGTGAACCTCACCGACCGCACCGCCGTGTGCCAGCCGGGCGTGGTCACCAAGCAATTGCAAAACGTCGCTGAAGAGAAAGGCCTGTACTACCCGGTGGACTTCGCGTCGTCGGGCTCCAGCCAGATTGGCGGCAATATCGGCACCAATGCCGGCGGGATCAAGGTGATTCGCTACGGCATGACCCGTAACTGGGTGGCCGGCATGAAGGTTGTCACCGGCAAGGGCGACGTACTGGAGCTGAACCGCGACCTGATCAAGAACGCCACCGGCTACGACATGCGCCAGCTGTTCATCGGCGCCGAGGGCACCTTGGGCTTTGTGGTCGAAGCCACCATGCGCTTGGACCGTGCGCCGAAAAACCTCACCGCGATGGTGCTGGGCACCACCGACTTTGATTCGATCATGCCGGTATTGCACGCGTTCCAGAGCAAACTGGACCTGACCGCCTTCGAATTCTTCTCCGACAAGGCACTGGCCAAGGTCATGGGCCGCGGCGACGTGCCGGCGCCGTTCGACACCGAGTGCCCGTTCTACGCGCTGCTGGAATTCGAAGCCACCACCGAAGAAGTCGCCAACCACGCGCTGGAAACCTTCGAACACTGCGTGGAGCAAGGTTGGGTGATGGACGGCGTGATGAGCCAGAGCGAAACCCAACTGCACAACCTGTGGAAACTGCGCGAGTACATCTCCGAGACTATTTCCCACTGGACCCCGTACAAGAACGACATCTCGGTGACTGTCTCCAAAGTTCCGGCGTTCTTGAAGGAAATCGACGCGATCGTCGGCGAACATTACCCGGACTTCGAAATTGTCTGGTTCGGCCACATCGGCGACGGCAACCTGCACTTGAACATCCTCAAGCCGGAAAACTTGAGCAAGGATGAGTTCTTCGCCAAGTGCGCCACCGTGAACAAGTGGGTGTTTGAAACCGTCGAGAAGTACAACGGTTCGATCTCCGCCGAACACGGCGTGGGCATGACCAAGCGTGACTACCTGACCTACAGCCGCTCGCCGGTTGAAATCGAATACATGAAGGCTGTGAAAGCGGTGTTCGACCCGAACGGGATCATGAACCCGGGCAAGATCTTCGCTGTTTAATCGCCCCTTGAGGAGTCGTTCCATGAGCTACCAGCACAAGTATGTCGACGGCACCAACATCCACTTCCCGGTCGGTAAAGTGGTGTGTATCGGGCGTAACTACGCCGAACATGCCAAGGAACTGGACAACCCGGTGCCCACCGAGCCGCTGCTGTTCATCAAGCCGGGCAGTTGCGTGGTCCCGCTCGAAGGCGGTTTCAGCATTCCGACCGAGCGCGGTTCGGTGCATTACGAGGCGGAAATCGCGGTATTGATCGGCAAGCCGCTGTCGACCAAGCCCAGCCGCGAAGAAGTGCTCGACGCCATCTCCGGCTTCGCCCCAGCCCTGGACCTGACGCTGCGCGACAAACAGGCCGAGCTGAAAGCCAAGGGCCTGCCGTGGGAAATCGCCAAGTCCTTTGACGGTGCGGCGGTGATTGCACCATTCGTCGTGGGCAGCACCTTTGCCGACGTCACCGACATCGGCATCCGCCTGACCATCAATGGCGAAGTGCGCCAGGACGGCAACAGCGCGCAGATGCTCAACCCGATCATCCCGATGATCCAGCACATGGCCGGCTGCTTCTCGCTGCAAGCCGGCGACGTGATCCTCACAGGTACCCCGGCGGGCGTAGGCCCATTGAATGTCGGTGATGAGCTGGTGCTGGAACTGTCGAACGTGAGCCGTTTCGACAGCAGCGTGCGCTGAACCTGCGCTTGTAGGAGCCGGCTTGCCGGCGATGGCATCGACTCGGTGTGACTGACGTACCGCGTTGATGCCATCGCGGGCAAGCCCGGCTCCCACAGGGTCTTGTGTGCGCCTGAAGTTTCCAATTTTTTGCATTTTTTTCACACGCCATCCGGATAATCCTCAGCCTCCAGCGCGCGGGCCCCTGTGTTCCTGTGCTATCACCTAACGCTGACTTTCCGGAAAAAGCGCCCAATGGCCGTGCCTCTGCCCTCCGCTACACCCAAGCCGCGTTCCCGTTTTGCCCTGCGCTGGTACTCCTGGCTGTTTCTGGTCGGGGCCATTGTGTATGGCATTGCCTGGGCCATGCACTGGGATGATCGCGGCGCGTTGTGGGTGCTGGAACGCTTTGAGACGCCCGCCGAACGCCAGGAGAGCGTGTGGCTGCCGGACTACCGTGCCGTCATTGATGGCAAGCTTTTGCCGGGAATGGAAAAGGACGAAGCTTCCGACGTCTCCTACAACCCGCAGACCAAAACCCTGTTTTCGGTGATGGGCAAAAACCCGTTTCTTGTCGAGCTGAGCCTGCAGGGCGATGTGCTGCGCAAGATGCCGCTCAACGGCTGGGACAACCCGGAAGGCGTATCCGTGATGGAAAACGGCCTGCTGGCAGTGGTCGACGAACGCCAGCACACGTTGACCATCGTCAAGGTCGACGCCAGTACCACCCAGCTGAACAAGGCGGATTTCACCAGCTATGACCTGGGCCCTTCAAAGGACCAGAACAAGGCCTTCGAAGCCATCACCTGGGACAAACGCAACCAGCAGCTGGTACTCGGCGAAGAGCGCCCGCCCGCGCTGTTTACCTGGAAAAGCGACGGTGGCCAGACCCTGGCGGGCGATAAACAGAAGCTGGCCAGCAAAGAGTTGGACATGCGCAATCTCTCCGCGCTGGCGGTAGACCCGCGCACCGGGCACTTGCTGGTGCTCTCGGCCGACTCCCATTTGCTGCTGGAGCTGGACGAGAAGGGCGAGCAAGTCAGCTTCATGACCCTGCTCGGCGGATTCAACGGCCTCAAAAACACCATTCCGCGAGCCGAAGGGGTGACCATGGACGAGGCTGGCACCTTGTACATCATCAGTGAGCCCAACCTGTTCTATCGTTTCGAAAAGCAGAAATAGCACACCGATTACGTCGGATATGTCTCTATGTGCGGCATTCGCCAGACATCCGGGCGCGTTTAAGTTTAAATTCAGACAGGCGTGATATTCATTCGCCACTTTTGACTTTGAGCCCGCCCGATGCGACGACTAGCCCGCCCCAAACCCCTCTTCTTTATGCTGGTGCTGATCGCCCTGGTCGGCGCCGGGGCCGTTGCGCAGCACTTCCGCCTCTTCGAGCGCGCCTGGTTCAACTGGCAGGCGTGGCGCCAGCCGGCGGATGAGCGCTCCATTGGCCTTGCGGATTACCGGGTGACGCTGGAAGCCCAGGTCATCGAGGGGCTTGATGACGATGTCTCGGCCCTGACCTATGACCCGGTGCGCAAAAGCCTGTTTACCGTCACCAACAAAAACGCCGAATTGATCGAGCTGTCCTTGGAGGGCAAGATCCTACGGCGTATTCCGTTGGTGGGGTTTGGTGATGCCGAAGCCGTGGAGTTCATCAGTGACAACATTTATGTCATCAGCGATGAGCGCCAGCAGCGGCTGATCAAGGTGCATGTGGACGACGACACCCAATTCCTCGACGCCGCCGATGCGGAGCAGATGACCCTGGGCCTGCACGTCGGTGGCAACAAGGGGTTTGAAGGGCTGGCCTATGACTCGGTGGGCAAGCGCTTGTTCGTGGCCAAGGAGCGCGATCCGATGCTCATCTACGAGGTGCACGGCTTCCCGCATTTCAAACCGGAAAAAACCTACTCGGTCCACGTGATCAACAACCCCAAGCGTGATGCCGGATTGTTCGTGCGTGACCTGTCGAGCCTGCAATACGATGAGCGCAGCGGCCATTTGCTGGCGCTGTCGGACGAGTCGTTCCTGGTGCTGGAACTGGATATCGACGGTCGCCCGTTGAGCAGTCTGTCACTGCTCAACGGGCGCCATGGCCTGACGAAGCGGGTGCCGCAGGCCGAGGGGATCGCCATGGATGACGAGGGCACGTTGTACCTCGTCAGCGAGCCGAACCTGTTCTACGTCTTCAAGAAAACCAATCCCTGAAGTACCGCAGGACCAATGTGGGAGCGGGCTTGCTCGCGAAAGCGGTGGTTCAGTTGAAGAATCTTTCACTGACACACCGCTTTCGCGAGCAAGCCCGCTCCCACATTTAGTCACGCGTTAAACCTTGAGGGTTTTCACTCCTTCCGAAGTACCCAGCAGCAGTACATCGGCTGGGCGCGCGGCGAACAGGCCGTTGGTGACCACGCCGACGATCGCGTTGATCTGCGTCTCCAGCTCCACCGGGTTGGTGATCTGCATGTTGAATACGTCGAGGATGATGTTGCCGTTGTCGGTCAACACGCCTTCGCGGTACACCGGGTCACCGCCCAGTTTCACCAGCTCGCGGGCCACGTGGCTGCGGGCCATCGGGATCACTTCCACGGGCAGCGGGAATGCGCCGAGTACCGGCACCAGCTTGCTGGCGTCAGCGATGCAGATAAAGGTCTTGGCCACGGCGGCGACGATCTTCTCGCGGGTCAGGGCTGCGCCGCCGCCCTTGATCAGGTTCAGGTGCTCGTCGCTTTCATCGGCGCCGTCGACGTAGAACTCCAGGTCGCTCACGGTGTTGAGCTCATACACCGGAATGCCGTGGCCCTTGAGGCGCGCAGCGGTGGCTTCGGAGCTGGCCACGGCGCCATCGAACGCGCCCTTGTGCTGGGCCAGCGCATCGATAAAGCAGTTGGCGGTGGAGCCGGTGCCGACACCGACGATGCTCTTGTCGTCGAGTTTAGGAAGGATTAAATCGACGGCGGCCTGGGCCACTGCCTGTTTGAGTTGATCCTGGGTCATGCGGGCTCCGGAACGGGCGGGGAGTAAAGAGGGGCGCGAGTATAACCCAACAAAACCTCTGGATTCGTGTGGTCGCCCGCCCAAACGCTGGGTTAGACTCCTTGGCCCTGCCCAACCCGCCCAGTGATATCCGCCGATGCTTGAACAGTACGTCAAAAAGATCCTCACCTCGCGCGTTTACGACGTTGCCGTAGAAACCCCGTTGCAGACCGCCCGCCAGCTCTCCGAGCGGCTGGGCAACAAGGTCTGGCTCAAGCGTGAAGACTTGCAGCCGGTGTTCTCGTTCAAGATTCGCGGCGCCTATAACAAGCTGACCCAACTGACTGCCGAAGAGCGTGCGCGCGGCGTGGTCACGGCGTCGGCCGGCAACCATGCCCAAGGCCTGGCCCTGGCGGCCAAGGTGCTGGGGGTCAAGGCCACTATCGTGATGCCCAAGACCACCCCCGAGATCAAGGTCGAAGGCGTGCGCTCCCGTGGCGGCAAGGTGGTGCTGCATGGCGATTCCTTCCCCGAAGCCCTGGCCTATTCGCTGAAACTCGTCGACGAAAAAGGCTACGTCTACATTCACCCCTACGACGATCCGCACACTATTGCCGGGCAGGGCACCGTGGCGATGGAAATCCTGCGCCAGCATCCAGGGCCGCTGGACGCGATCTTCGTACCGGTGGGCGGCGGCGGGCTGATCGCCGGTATCGCGGCGTACGTAAAATACCTGCGCCCGGAGATCAAGGTCATCGGTGTCGAGCCGGACGACTCCAACTGCCTGCAAGCCGCCATGGCGGCGGGCGAGCGCGTGGTACTGCCGGCCGTGGGCATCTTTGCCGATGGCGTGGCGGTGGCGCAGATCGGCCAGCACACCTTCGACATCTGCAAGGACTATGTGGATGAAGTGATCACCGTGAGCACCGATGAAATCTGTGCGGCGATCAAGGATATCTACGACGACACCCGTTCCATCACCGAGCCGGCGGGAGCCCTGGGTGTGGCGGGCATCAAGAAATACGTGGAGACCCGTGGCGTGACCGGGCAGACCCTGGTGGCCATCGACTCCGGTGCCAACGTCAACTTTGATCGCTTGCGCCATGTGGCCGAGCGCGCCGAACTGGGTGAAGGTCGCGAAGCCATCATCGCCGTGACCATTCCCGAAAAGCCCGGCAGCTTCAAGGCGTTCTGCGAGGCCGTGGGCAAGCGCCAGATCACCGAATTCAACTACCGCTACCACTCCGGCAGCGAGGCGCACATCTTTGTGGGTGTGCAGACCCACCCGGAAAACGATCCGCGCAGTGCACTGATCGCCAGCCTGACAGGCCAGGGTTTCCCGGTGCTGGACCTGACCGAGAACGAACTGGCCAAATTGCACATCCGTCATATGGTCGGCGGGCACGCAGCCAAGGTCAGCGATGAAGTGGTGTTACGTTTCGAATTCCCGGAGCGCCCGGGCGCCTTGTTCAACTTTCTTAACAAATTGGGCGGGCGCTGGAACATCTCGATGTTCCACTATCGCAACCACGGCGCAGCAGACGGCCGTGTGGTCGCCGGCCTGCAAGTGCCGGCGGATGAGCGCCACCTGGTGCCGGCAGCCCTGGAAGCCATTGGCTACCCGTACTGGGATGAAAGCGATAACCCGGCCTACAAACTGTTCCTCGGTTGAGCGACTACGCTGATGGGGGCGGCCTTTAAGGAAGACGACACATGGAAACCCTGACAACCCTGAAAGTTATCCACATAGCAGCCACCGTGTTGCTGCTGCTCAGCGGCCTGGGGCTGGCTTTGCTGGCCTGGCGCAAACGCAGCGCCGGCCCGGCGGTGACCGTGCAGCGCCCGTGGGCATTCGTCTGGTTGTTGATGGGTATTTGCGTGGTGAGCATGCCTTTTACCGGCTGGTGGCTGGTCCATCTGATCGGCTGGCCGCTGGGGCAGACCTGGATCCTGGGGTCCAGCATCCTCTATACCGTGGCGGCGCTGGCGTGGTTCTGGCTGGTGGCGCGGCTTAATCGCCTGCGCAAAGGCGAGGGCGGTAGCTTGAACTTCACGTTGGTGCTGGCGGTGGTCAGCCTGGTGGGGTTTGTGGCGATTGCCGGGCTGATGGGTGCCAAGCCCGTCTAGATGAGCGCTTACCTGCTGCTGAAAACCCTGCATATCCTCTCGTCGACCCTCCTGTTCGGGCTGGGCGCGGGCTCGGCGTACTACGCGTTGCGCGCCTGGCGCACCGGCAAGGTGGAAGTGATCGCGGTGACCTTCAAGCACCTGGTGTTCGCCGACTGGGCGTTTACCGCGACCACGGCGGTATTCCAGCCGCTGAGCGGGCTCGGCTTGATGCATCTTGCGGGGTGGTCGTTGCAGCAGAGCTGGCTGCAGTGGACGTTCGGTCTGTACGTGCTGGCGGGTATCTGCTGGCTGCCGGTGGTGTGGTTGCAGATTCGCGTGCACCAGATGGCCGAGCAGGCGTTGCTGGAGGGCACGGCGATGCCGATCAAGGCTGCGATCTATATGCGCTGGTGGTTTGGCCTGGGGTGGCCGGCGTTCCTGGCGTTTATGGTGATTTTCTACTTGATGGTCGCCAAGCCTATGTAGGGCTGGGACCGTGTCGACTTCATCGCAGGCAAGCCAGCTCCCGCACTTGACCGAGTTCCAACATGAGAATGCGGTCAAAATGTGGGAGCTGGCTTGCCTGCGATGGGGCCATCAGCTGCGCAGCGTGATGACCGGCCAGCCGCGCCTCTCGGCCTCAGCCCGCAGATTCGGATCCGGATCCACCGCCACCGCATGCGTCACTTGCTCCAGCAGCGGCAGGTCGTTCATCGAGTCGCTGTAGAAGTAGCTGTCTTCGAGGGTGTAGCCGGTTTCTTCCAACCAACGGTTCAGGCGTGTCACCTTGCCTTCGCGGAAGCACGGTACGTCGGTGCTGCGCCCGGTGTAGCGGCCGTTTTCCATCTCGCACTCGGTGGCGATCAGGGTTTCCACGCCCAGGCGTGCGGCAATCGGTGCGGTGACAAAGCGGTTGGTGGCGGTGATGATCACCAGCTTGTCACCGGCAGCGCGGTGCTTGGCCAGCAGCTCAATCGCCAGCGGCAGCATGATCGGCTCGATGCAGTCGCGCATGTAGTCGTTGTGCCACTCATCCAATTGGGCCATCTCGGTGCGGCCAAGGATTTCCAGGCAAAAGTTCAGGTAGGCGGCGTTGTCCAGCTTGCCGGCCAGGTAATCCTGGTAGAACTCGTCGTTGCGGGCCTTGTAGGCCACCGGGTCGAGAATCCCGCGCTCGCACAGGTAATCGCCCCAGGCGTGGTCGCTGTCACCGCCGAGGAGGGTGTTGTCCAAGTCGAATAAAGCCAGGCGCATTGCAGTTACTCGCTGAAAAGTCTGTAAAAAAGGCGTCCAGAATACGGTCTTTTCACAAGAGTGCACATAAGGTAAGAAGCCTCGTTGCCGCTTCATCAACCTTTGTGGAACAATGCGGCGACATGCGTTTGCGAGGTTGTTGCCGTGATCGACCCCGATGGTTTCCGTCCTAATGTCGGGATTATTCTTACGAATGATGCCGGACAGGTGCTATGGGCTCGCCGAATCAACCAAGATGCCTGGCAGTTTCCTCAAGGTGGAATCAACCCCGACGAAACCCCTGAAGACGCCTTGTACCGTGAGTTGAACGAAGAAGTCGGCCTTGAGCGCGAAGATGTACAAATTCTGGCCTGTACCCGAGGCTGGTTGCGCTATCGTTTGCCGCAACGCCTGGTGCGTACCCACAGCCAACCGCTGTGCATCGGCCAGAAGCAGAAATGGTTTCTCCTGCGCCTGATCTCCAATGAGCAGCGGGTGCGGATGGATTTGACCGGTAAACCGGAGTTCGATGGCTGGCGCTGGGTCAGCTATTGGTACCCGTTGGGCCAGGTGGTGACATTCAAGCGCGAGGTTTATCGTCGCGCTCTCAAAGAGCTTGCCCCGCGCCTTTTAGCGCGCGACTGACGACGGAGTTCGACCCCGAGCCATGCTCAATACGCTGCGCAAGATCGTCCAGGAAGTTAACTCCGCCAAGGATCTCAAGGCGGCGTTGGGGATTATTGTGTTGCGCGTCAAGGAAGCCATGGGCAGCCAGGTCTGCTCGGTTTACCTGCTGGACCCCGAGACCAACCGTTTTGTGCTGATGGCCACGGAGGGCTTGAACAAGCGCTCCATCGGCAAGGTCAGCATGGCGCCCAATGAAGGTCTGGTGGGCCTGGTGGGGACGCGTGAAGAACCCCTGAACCTTGAAAACGCGGCCGATCACCCGCGTTATCGCTACTTTGCCGAAACCGGTGAAGAGCGTTACGCCTCGTTCCTCGGCGCACCGATCATTCACCACCGCCGCGTTGTCGGCGTGTTGGTCATCCAGCAAAAAGAGCGCCGCCAGTTCGACGAAGGTGAAGAAGCCTTCCTCGTGACCATGAGCGCGCAGCTCGCCGGGGTTATCGCCCACGCCGAAGCCACCGGCTCGATTCGTGGCCTTGGGCGCCAGGGCAAGGGCATCCAGGAAGCCAAGTTCGTCGGCGTACCGGGTTCGCCGGGTGCGGCGGTCGGTACCGCCGTGGTCATGCTGCCGCCGGCTGACCTCGACGTAGTGCCGGACAAGACCGTCGATGACATCGACGCTGAAATCAAATTGTTCAAGACCGCCCTTGAAGGCGTGCGCGCGGACATGCGCAACCTGTCGACCAAGCTGGCCACACAACTGCGCCCCGAAGAGCGTGCGCTGTTCGACGTGTACCAGATGATGCTCGACGATGCGTCGCTGGGTAATGAAGTCAAGACTGTAATCAAGACTGGCCAGTGGGCCCAGGGTGCGCTGCGCCAAGTGGTCACCGATCACGTCAACCGTTTCGAATTGATGGATGACGCCTACCTGCGCGAGCGCGCCTCGGACGTGCGTGACCTCGGTCGCCGTCTGCTGGCCTACCTGCAGGAAGACCGCACCACCAACCTGGTCTACCCCGACAACACCATCCTGATCAGTGAAGAACTGACCGCCACCATGCTCGGCGAAGTGCCGGAAGGCAAGCTGGTCGGCCTGGTGTCGGTACTGGGTTCGGGCAACTCCCACGTCGCGATCCTGGCCCGGGCCATGGGCATCCCGACGGTGATGGGCCTGGTGGACCTGCCGTATTCCAAAGTGGATGGCATCGACATGATCGTCGATGGCCATCGTGGTGAAGTGTTCACCAACCCCAGCGAAGTACTGCGCAAGCAATACGCCGAAGTGGTCGAGGAAGAGAAGCAACTGGCGCTGGGCCTGGATTCATTGCGCGAGCTGCCGTGCGTGACCACCGATGGCCACCGTGTGCCGCTGCTGGTGAATACCGGCCTGCTCGCCGATGTGGCCCGCGCGCAACAGCGCGGCGCCGAAGGGGTGGGGCTGTACCGCACCGAAGTGCCGTTCATGATCAACCAGCGTTTCCCGAGTGAGAAGGAGCAGCTGGCGATTTATCGCGAGCAACTGCAAGCCTTCCACCCGTTGCCGGTGACCATGCGCAGCCTGGACATTGGCGGCGACAAGTCACTGTCGTATTTCCCGATTAAAGAGGACAACCCGTTCCTCGGCTGGCGTGGTATCCGCGTCACCCTCGACCACCCAGAAATCTTCCTCGTACAAACCCGCGCCATGCTCAAGGCCAGTGAGGGCCTGAACAACCTGCGCATCCTGCTGCCGATGATCTCCGGTACCCATGAGCTGGAAGAGGCGTTGCATCTTATCCACCGCGCCTGGGGTGAAGTACGCGACGAAGGCGCCGACGTACCGATGCCGCCGATTGGCGTGATGATCGAAATCCCGGCAGCGGTGTACCAGGCCAAGGAGCTGGCGCGGCAGGTGGACTTCCTGTCGGTGGGCTCCAACGACCTGACCCAATACCTGCTGGCCGTGGACCGTAACAACCCACGGGTGGCCGACCTCTACGACTACCTGCACCCGGCCGTGCTGCAAGCGCTGCAGCATGTGGTGCGCGACGCCCACGCCGAAGGCAAGCCGGTGAGCATCTGCGGTGAAATGGCCGGCGACCCCGCGGCGGCGGTGCTGTTGATGGCGATGGGCTTTGACAGCCTGTCGATGAACGCCACCAACTTGCCGAAGGTGAAGTGGATGCTGCGCCAGGTTGAACTGAGCATGGCCAAGGACCTGCTGGCGGAGTTGATGACCATCGACAACCCGCAAGTTATCCACAGCTCGTTGCAATTGGCCCTGAAAAACCTGGGGCTGACGCGGATGATCAACCCGGCCTCCGCAAAAACCCTCTAGACCGAGTCGCCTTTTTCGCAGGCAAGCCAGCTCCCACATTGGAATGCATTTCAACTGTGGGAGCCGGGCTTGCCCGCGATGGCGCTCGCTCAAGCACCGCTAAATCCTCAGTTCTACCTCGCCAAGTCGGCCACCATGCGGCCCAAAACTACGCTCCACCATCCGCCGCGTCCCGTCGGCATTTACAATCAGCGCCGTACTCGCCCGCGTCCCATAGCTTGGGCTGGCAATAAACACGCTCGATAGCAAACTCTCGGTCGCCAACCCCACGCCGGTGTCCGGCAGGTCCGCAAACGGCGCCGTCTGCGGATCACTCAAAATCCCCAACAAGGCTTCCGGCTGCGGATCCTCTAGCAGCGCGCTCAATGCCGCCTTGGCCTTGAGCAGTTTGGGCCACGGCGTATCCAGTCCGGCGTTGGACAATCCATACACCCCAGGCTCCAATCGCGTCGGCTCCGTATGATTGGCGTTGTAATGCCACAACTCATCCCGTGTGCCCAGCAGCAGGTTAAACCCGGCATATTCAATCGAACGGCCGTTAACGTCGGCTAAATAGTCCTCAATCGGCAGAGAACCGTTGAGAAAACGCGCCACCAGCTCGCCACGGGACTTGCGGGCCGGTGGCTGGTGCGGGTCACGGATATTGGTGAGGGCAGCAAAACGCCCATCGGCATTCACCCCCAGCCACGTGCCGCCTGCTTCCTGATCGCGACCGGCGTAGACGTCGGGCGCATCCGGCCACTGGGCCAGCGGCAGGCTGGGGCGGGCGTAGAATTCATCGCGGTTGGCCGCGACGATCAACGGCTGGGCGTGGCCCGGCCGCCAGGCGAAAACAATCAGGCACATCAGGCGATTCCCTTTTGTGTTTTTTCCCACTCTACCCACACCGGCAGCGCCGTTCCATCGTATCCAGTTGGGTCGCATGCCTTCCATCCGTTAACATGCCGGACTTGGTTCGGGGGCTCCCATGGAATTTCTGCTGTATTTGCTGCTCGGCGCCTGTGCGGGCGTGCTCGCCGGGCTGTTTGGCGTGGGCGGCGGGATCATCATCGTGCCGGTGCTGGTGTTCAGCTTCACCTTGCAGGGCTTCGACCCGCAGGTGCTGACCCACCTGGCCGTGGGCACCTCCCTGGCAACGATCATCTTTACCTCGGTGAATGCCGTGCGTGAGCACCACCGACGTGGCGCGGTGCGTTGGCCGATCTTTGTGTGGATGACCGTGGGCATCCTGATCGGTGCGGGTTTTGGCGCGTTGACCGCCGAGGCGATTTCCGGCCCGCACCTGCAGAAAATCATTGGTGTGTTTGCCCTGCTGGTGGCCGTGCAGCTGGCCCTGGACGTCAAGCCCAAGGCCAGCCGAACGGTGCCGGGCAAGGTCGGCCTGACCCTGGCGGGCACCGTGATTGGCTGGGCTTCGGCGATTTTCGGGATTGGCGGTGGCTCGCTGACCGTGCCGTTCTTGACCTGGCGCAGCGTGCCGATGCAACAGGCGGTCGCCACCTCATCGGCCTGCGGCCTGCCGATCGCGCTGGCAAGTGCATTAAGTTTCATGATTCTGGGCTGGCATGACCCGCTGTTGCCCGCTCATAGTCTAGGGTTCGTGTATTTGCCGGCACTGCTGGGCATTGCCCTGACCAGCATGGTGTTCGCCCGCTTCGGCGCGCGCCTGGCGCACCGGTTGTCGCCGCGTTTGCTCAAGCGGTTGTTTGCCGGGTTGCTGTTCTGTGTCGGCATAAACTTTTTGCTTTGAAAAACGTGAGTAATGCAGTCTTAATCGCGCCCGGGCATGGTCCGGTCGCAACAACGAATGATTAACGAGGAGTCGCAATGCTGCCTTACCCGCAGATCGACCCGGTGGCCCTGGCCATCGGTCCGCTGAAAATCCACTGGTACGGGTTGATGTACCTGATCGGCATCGGCGGTGCCTGGTTGCTGGCCTCCCGGCGCCTGAACCGTTTCGACCCGACCTGGACCAAGGAGAAGCTCTCCGACATGGTCTTCTGGTTGTCGATGGGGGTGATCGTCGGCGGGCGCCTGGGGTATGTGCTGTTCTACGACCTTTCGGCGTACATCGCCAACCCGACGCTGATCTTCGAAGTGTGGAAGGGCGGCATGGCGTTCCACGGCGGTTTTATCGGCGTGATGATCGCCGCCTGGTGGTTCGGCCGTCGTAATGGCAAGTCGTTCTTCCAACTGATGGACTTCGTTGCGCCGATGGTGCCGATCGGCCTGGGTGCCGGGCGTATCGGTAACTTCATCAACGCCGAGCTGTGGGGCAAGCCGACTGACGTGCCGTGGGCCATGGTGTTCCCGCCGTTCAGCGACCCGGCGCAACTGCCGCGCCACCCGTCGCAGCTTTACCAGTTCGCGTTGGAAGGCGTGGCGCTGTTCCTTATCCTGTACATCTTCTCGCGCAAGCCACGCCCCACCATGGCGGTGTCGGGCATGTTCGCGTTGTTCTACGGGATCTTCCGCTTCATCGTCGAGTTCGTGCGCGTGCCGGATGCACAATTGGGCTACCTGGCGTGGGGTTGGCTGACCATGGGTCAGATCCTCAGCCTGCCGATGATCCTCGTGGGCCTGGGCCTGCTGTGGTGGGCCTATAACCGCCCGCAACCGCTGAAGAACGCTGCGCTTTAAATTCGAATGCCGAGGCTCGCCAGCCTCGGCTTCACCGATACAGGTACCAACATGAAGCAATATCTCGAACTACTGAACGACGTCGTGACCAATGGATTGACCAAGGGCGATCGCACCGGCACCGGCACCAAGGCCGTGTTCGCCCGTCAGTATCGGCATAACTTGGCCGACGGCTTCCCGCTGCTGACCACCAAGAAGCTTCACTTCAAAAGCATCGCCAATGAGCTGATCTGGATGTTGAGTGGCAACACCAACATCAAGTGGCTGAACGAAAACGGCGTGCGCATCTGGGACGAATGGGCCACCGAAGAGGGCGACCTGGGCCCGGTGTACGGCGAGCAGTGGACCGCCTGGCCAACCAAGGACGGCGGTACGATCAACCAGATCGACTACATGGTCCACACGCTCAAGACCAACCCGAACAGCCGCCGCATCCTGTTCCACGGCTGGAACGTCGAGTACCTGCCCGACGAAACCAAAAGCCCGCAGGAAAACGCGCGCAACGGCAAGCAAGCCCTGCCACCGTGCCACCTGCTGTACCAGGCGTTCGTGCACGACGGTCACCTGTCGATGCAGTTGTACATTCGCAGCTCCGACGTGTTCCTCGGCCTGCCGTACAACACCGCCGCGCTGGCATTGCTGACCCATATGCTTGCCCAGCAGTGCGACCTGATCCCTCACGAGATCATCGTCACCACGGGCGACACCCACGCCTACAGCAACCACATGGAGCAGATCCGCACCCAACTGGCGCGCACGCCGAAGAAACTGCCGGAACTGGTGATCAAGCGCAAACCTGCGTCGATCTACGACTACACGTTTGAAGACTTCGAAATCGTCGGTTACGACGCCGACCCAAGCATCAAGGCCGACGTGGCCATCTGATCAATGTGGGAGTGGCGGTGCGACGATTCGACTTGCTCGCGAATACGGAGTATCAGCTTGCACATGCAGTGGCTGACACACCGCATTCGCGAGCAAGCCCGCTCCCACATTTAGGCGGTGTTCACTTGATTTAGTGGGCGTGGCTTCTGCCTACATGCGAGGGCTCAGCCTCGCTGGCTGCCACACTCCCGCTGACTTCCAGCCGCTGCAGAATCCCGCACTCGGGCCCGCCGCCACAGCGTTGGCGCAAGTCCAGCAATTGCTCTTGCAACGCCAACAGCCCGTCGATCCGCGCTTTCACATGGTGGATATGCTCGTCGATCAACGCATTCACGTTTTCACACTGGTCCTGGGGGCTGTCCCGCAGGCCCAGCAGGCTGCGAATTTCTTCCAGGGTCATGTCGAGGCTGCGGCAGTTGCGGATAAAGATCAGCCGCTCGGTGTGTGCCTGGGTGTACACGCGGTAGTTGGCATCGGTGCGCGCCGGGTGTGGCAGCAGGCCTTCCTTCTCGTAGTAACGGATGGTTTCCACCGGGCAGTCGGTCAGTTTGGCCAATTCGCCGATCTTCATCGCAGCAATCTCCAAATGGGTGCTTGACCCTATAGTGGCTACAGGGTCTTTACTTGGCAACAGGCACCTTTACGGACGCGACAGAATGAGCGATTCCCTCCACACCCCGCATAAGCACGACCACGACCATGATCATGGCCCGAAGAAACTCACGCCCGTGCATGACCACGGCCACGGTGGTTCGTGCTGTTCCGGCACGCCCGCCACTGCGCGGGTGCAACTGAGCGAAGCGCCCACCGCCGGCTCCCGGCTGAGCACCTTCCGTATCGAAGCCATGGACTGCCCTACCGAGCAGACGCTGATCCAGAACAAATTGGGCAAGCTCGCGGGCGTGCAGCAGCTGGAGTTCAACCTGATCAACCGCATCCTCGGCGTTACTCACGACCTGCCGAACACTGCGCCCATCGTCGACGCGATCAAATCCCTGGGCATGCAGGCCGACCCTATCGAGGAAGGCAAGCCTGCCGCCGAGCCACCGCCCAAGAAGCACTGGTGGCCGCTGGCGCTGTCCGGCGTTGGCGCGTTGGCTGCCGAGGTGCTGCACTTCACCAATGCCGCACCCACCTGGGTTATCGCGGTGGTCGCGCTGGTGTCGATCCTCAGCGGCGGCCTCACCACCTACAAAAAGGGCTGGATTGCCCTGAAAAACCTCAACCTGAACATCAATGCCCTGATGAGCATCGCCGTCACCGGTGCGATCCTGATCGGCCAATGGCCGGAAGCCGCCATGGTGATGTTCCTGTTCACCGTGGCCGAGTTGATCGAAGCCAAGTCCCTGGACCGTGCGCGCAATGCCATCAGCGGCTTGATGCAAATGACGCCTGAGCAGGCCACAGTGCAGCAGGCGGATGGAAAATGGGTCGAAAAAGAGGTCAAAAGCATTGAGTTGGGTGCCATCGTGCGGGTCAAACCCGGCGAGCGCATCGGCCTGGACGGTAAAGTCACTGCGGGCCAATCCACCATCGACCAGGCGCCGATCACCGGTGAAAGCCTGCCGATCGAAAAGACCGTGGGCGATAAGGTCTTCGCCGGCACCATCAACCAGGCCGGCTCCCTGGAATATAAAGTCACTGCCGCGGCCAACAACTCCACCCTGGCGCGCATCATTCACGCGGTGGAACAAGCCCATGGCGCACGGGCACCGACCCAACGGTTTGTCGACAGCTTCTCGAAGGTCTACACCCCGGCGGTATTCCTGTTCGCCTTGGGCGTGGCCATTATTCCACCGCTGTTCATGGCCGGCGCCTGGTTCGATTGGATCTACCGCGCCCTGGTGCTGTTGGTGGTTGCCTGCCCCTGTGCATTGGTGATTTCCACCCCGGTGACCATCGTCAGCGGCCTCGCCGCCGCCGCGCGCAAAGGCATCCTGATCAAGGGCGGCGTGTACCTGGAGGGCGGTTACAAGCTCGACTACCTGGCGCTCGACAAGACCGGCACCATCACCCACGGCAAGCCGGTGCAAACCGATTACCTGGCGCTGTTCCCGAACCTTGAAGACAGCGCGCCGGCCCTGGCCGCCAGCCTGGCAGGGCGCTCCGATCACCCAGTGTCACTGGCGATTGCCAATGCGGCTGTGGATAAAAAACTGCCGGTTCACGCTGTGGATAACTTCGAGGCCCTGGCCGGTCGCGGCGTGCGCGGTGATATCAACGGTGCAACCTACCACCTGGGCAACCATCGCCTGGTGGAAGACCTGGGCCTGTGCTCGCCGGAGTTGGAAGAAAAACTCTTCGCCCTGGAAAAGCAGGGCAAATCCGTGGTGCTGCTGCTCGACAATTCCGGCCCGCTGGCACTGTTCGCCGTGGCAGACACCGTCAAGGACAGCAGCCGCGAAGCCATCCAGCAACTGCATGAACTGGGCATCAAGACCCTGATGCTCACCGGCGACAACACTCACACCGCCCAGGCGATTGCCGCCCAGGTGGGCATCGACCAGGCTCAGGGTGACCTGTTGCCGACGGACAAGCTGCAAGCCATCGAATCGCTCTACGGCCAAGGCCACCGCGTGGGCATGGTCGGCGACGGCATCAATGACGCCCCGGCCCTGGCCCGTGCCGAGATCGGTTTTGCCATGGCTGCCGCCGGCACCGACACGGCCATCGAAACGGCTGACGTGGCGCTGATGGATGATGACTTGCGCAAGATTCCGGCATTCATTCGTCTGTCGCGGCAAACGTCGAGTATCCTCAAGCAGAACATCACCCTGGCGCTGGTGATCAAGGCGATCTTCCTGGTGGTCACCTTCTTGGGCCTGGCCACCATGTGGATGGCGGTGTTCGCCGACATGGGCGTGGCCCTGCTGGTGGTGTTCAATGGTCTGCGCCTGTTGCGCAAATAAACGATGAGAGGGCGGTGTGCTGAGTGCGGAGTTAAAGGCGTTTTTCATGGTCGCCCGCCTGGGCAGCATTACCCAGGCGGCGAAAAAACTCGGCCTGAGCCAACCCACGGTCACCACCCAGATCCGTAACCTGGAAAGCCAGTACGGTGTCGAACTGTTCTACCGCGGCGGCCGCCGCCTCACCGTCAGCGACGACGGCGCGCGCCTGCTGCCGATGGTCAAGGCGCTGTTGCAGCAGGAAGCGGACATCGAGTTTTTCCTGCGCAACAACGGCCAGGTCCAGGGGGCATTGAGAATCGCCGCGACAGCGCCGTATTACATCCTCGACCTGGTCAAAGCCTTTCGCGAGCGCCTGCCGCAAGTGGATGTGTCGGTGGAGATCGGCAACTCCCAGCAGGTGCTGGAAGCGTTGGACGATTACCGCGTCGACGTCGCTGCCTCCTCGCAACTGCTGGAAGACCCGCGGCTGATCCGCCGGGTGCTGGGCACCGACCCGCTAGTGCTGGCGGTACACCGCAACCATCCGCTGGCCAAGCTCGATCATGTGCCGCTCTCAGCGTTGGCCGGGCACACTTTGCTGATGCGTGAAGCGGGCTCGACCACGCGACGCCTGACCGAAGAGCTCTTGCAAAGCGCCAACGTGAGCTTCGGCCCGTTGCTGGAAATCGGCAGCCGCGAGTCGATCCGTGAGGCGGTGCTGCGCAATATCGGCATCAGCATCATTGCGCGTCAGGAAGTGCCCCACGACCCGCAACTGCGTGTGCTGACCATCGAAAATGCACCGCAGATTCCCGAGTACCTGTACTGCCTCAAGGAGCGCAAAAGCGCGCGGTTACCGGCGGCGTTCCTGGGGTTGGCGCAGGAAATGTCTCCACTCTAACGGTCGAGTAAGATCTCTGTGGTGAGCGGGCTTGCCCCGCGCTGGACTGCGCAGCAGCCCCAATAATGCCACCGCATTTTTTGCAGGAAAAACCGGGAGCCTGATTTTAGGGCCGCTGCGCGCCCCAGCGCGGGGCAAGCCTGCTCACCACAATGGTGTTCGCGTCCTACCCAAATTCACCAATACCACTATCGCCGGGTTTTGCCTTTCTGCCACATCAGGGACGCATTGCCTGCCTAGCATGGCCTTCATCCGTTCGATGAGGTGCCTTGCATGAACACAGCCCTGACCCAACCCGGCGCGCCCATGAAGGTGCGCGGTATCCAGAAACGCTTTGGCGCCTTTACTGCGCTGGATGACGTCTCCCTGGACGTCGCCGCCGGCGAGCTGGTGTGCCTGCTGGGCCCGTCCGGCTGCGGCAAGACCACCCTGCTGCGCTGCATCGCTGGCCTGGAACGCCAGGACAGCGGCGAGCTTTACCTGGGCAACCGGGATGTTTCCCTGCTGCCGCCCCAGGCGCGGGACTACGGCATCCTGTTCCAGTCCTACGCACTGTTTCCCAACCTTACCGTTGAAGCGAATATCGGCTACGGCCTCACCGGCGGCGGTCGTGACGAAGTGCGCAAGCGCGTCGGCCAGATGCTGGAACTGGTTGGCCTGCTGGGCAGCGAAAAGAAATTCCCCGGCCAGCTCTCGGGTGGTCAACAGCAACGGGTAGCGCTGGCCCGTGCGCTGGCCCCGGCGCCGTCGTTATTGCTGCTGGATGAGCCGATGTCGGCCCTCGACGCCCGGGTGCGCGAGCATCTGTGCACCGAGTTGCGCCAACTGCAACGTCGCCTGGGCATCACCACGCTGATGGTCACCCACAACCAGGACGAAGCCATGCTGATGGCCGACCGCATCGCCGTGATGAACAACGGCAAGGTCGAGCAATACGCCACGCCCCAGGAGATCTACGACCGCCCGGCCACGCCGTTCGTGGCGGAGTTTGTCGGCCAGGGCAATTGGCTGCCGTTCAGCCGTAACAGTGCCAGCCACGCCCAAGTGGGTGGGATGAACATGCGCCTGGCCGACGACGCCGGTGTCGCCAGGTCTGGGCGCCTGTTCTGTCGCCCGGAGGCGATCAGCGTCAACCCGCCGGTGCATGAAGAGAACCTGTTCCCGGCCAAGGTTCGTGAGATCACCTTTCTTGGCAACCGCTGCCGCATGAGCTTTGAGCTGGAGCAGTTACCCGGGCACTCGTTGCTGGCTGAACTGGCCCCCGAGGCCATGCCGCGCCTGGGCGCACAGGATATTTGGGTGGCCTTGCCGCCGCGCAGCCTGCAGGTGTTTGCCTGAGATGGCTAGGGTGATGACGCTGCCGCGCCAGGCTACCCGCGCCGAAAGGGGTGACCGTCTTTTCGTGATTGGCGGCAAGTGGCTGTGGCTTTTGCTGCTGAGCGTCGCCGTGCTGCTGCCACTGCTGGCGATCTTCTGGCGCGGTTTCAGCAGCGAAGCCGGGCAGGGCGGTGGCCTGGTGGCCGCGCGGGAATTGGTCACGAGTGACAACTTCCACTGGCTGCTGGGCAATAGCCTCAAGGTTTCCCTCAGCGTTGCTGCCATCGTCGTACCGCTTGCCTACCTGTTTGCCTACGCGCTGCAACGCACGTTGATTCCCGGTAAGTCGATCTGGCGTGGCCTGTCGCTGCTGCCGCTGATGGCTCCGTCGATGCTGCCGGGCATCGCGCTGGTGTACCTGTTCGGCAACCAGGGCATGCTGCGCGGGCTGCTCTCGGACAATATCTACGGCTTCTGGGGCATTGTGCTGGGTGAGGTGATCTACACCTTCCCACACGCCCTGATGATTCTGCTGTCGGCGCTGTCCTTGGCGGATGCGCGACTGTTCGACGCCGCTTCCAGCATGGGCGCCAGCCCGGCCCGGGCGTTTCGCAGCATCACCTGGCCGGCCACGCGCCAGGCGGTGTTCGCCGCGTTCTGCCTGGTGTTCACCCTCACCATCACCGACTTCGGCGTGCCTGTGGTAGTGGGCGGCGATTACCAGGTGCTGGCGCTGGAGGCCTACAAAGCCGTGGTTGGCCAGCAGCAGTTCGGGCGTGGCGCATTGATCGGCATGGTGTTGCTGCTGCCGGCGCTGTTCAGCTTTGGTGTGGATGCCTGGCTGCGCCGCCGTCATGGCGATTCGATGAGCGGGCGTGCCCAAGTGTTCCAGCCGGCGCCATCGCGCCTGAGAGACGCCTGCTACCTGGCCATCGTGCTGCTGATCTGTGCCGTGTTGCTGCTGGTGTTCGGCATGGCGGTGTATTCGTCGCTGGTGAAGTTCTGGCCGTACAACCTGTCGCTGTCGCTCAACCACTATCAGTTCGAAGACACGGCGGGCGGCGGTTGGCTGGCCTATCGCAACAGCCTGACCATGGCGTTGTGCACGGCGTTGATCGGCAGCGTGCTGATCTTCACCGGGGCCTACCTGATGGAAAAAACCAAGGGTCAGAAAGGCCTCAACCTCGCCCTGCGCATGCTCACTTTCGTGCCGATGGCGGTGCCTGGGTTGGTGCTGGGCCTGGGCTACGTGTTCTTTTTCAACCTCAACGGCAACCCGCTGCATGTGTTCTACGGGACCATGACCCTGCTGGTGGTGTGCACCATTGCGCACTACCTGACCACCGCACAGATGACCGCTACCACCGCACTGCGCCAGCTCGACGCCGAATTCGAAGCCGCCGCGTTGTCGCTCAAGGCGCCGTTGTACCGCCATTACCTGAAAGTGACGGTGCCGATCTGCCTGCCGGCGCTGCTGGACATCGTGCGCTACCTGTTTGTGTCGGCGATGACCACCGTGTCAGCCGCGATTTTCCTCTACAGCCCCGACACCATCCTCGCCGCTGTCGCCGTGTTGAACATGGACGACGCCGGCAACGTGGGCGGTGCGGCGGCCATGTCGACCCTGATCCTGTTCACCTCAGGCAGCGTCTCGCTGCTGCTGGCGTGGGCTTCACGTGGCGCACTGCGCCGCTCCCAAGCCTGGCGCCAGACCGCGCCAGGCCAATAATCCTGAAGGAGGTGTTTCATGTTCAAGCCCCTGGCGCTGGTCGCTGCCGTACTCACTGCATTCAGTCTGAATGCCTTCGCCAAGACCGAGCTGACCGTGTACACGGCCCTCGAAGCCGAGCAGTTGAAGACCTATAAGCAGGCCTTTGAAAAGGCCAACCCCGACATCGAGATCAAGTGGGTGCGCGACTCCACGGGCATCATCACCGCCAAGCTGCTGGCCGAGAAAGCCCGCCCGCAGGCTGATGTGGTGTGGGGCCTGGCCGCCTCCAGCCTGGCGATCCTCGACCAGCAAGGCATGCTGGACAACTACGCACCGAAGGACCTGGACAAGATCGGCAAAAACTACCGTGACGCCGCCAACCCTCCGGCCTGGGTCGGCATGGACGTGTGGGCGGCAACCATTTGCTTCAACACCGTCGAAGCCGAAAAGCAGGGCCTGACCAAGCCGGTGAGCTGGCAGGACCTGACCAAGCCTGAGTACAAGGGCAAGATCGTCATGCCCAACCCGGCCTCGTCCGGCACCGGTTTCCTGGACGTCAGCGCCTGGTTGCAGACCTTTGGCGAGAAGCAAGGCTGGCAATACATGGACGACCTGCACCAGAACATCGGCCAGTACGTTCACTCCGGCTCCAAGCCGTGCAAGCTCGCGGCGTCGGGTGAATTCCCGATCGGGATCAGCTTCGAATACCCGGCCGTGCAGTTGAAACGCCAGGGCGCGCCGCTGGACATCATCCTACCGAAAGAAGGCCTGGGCTGGGACATCGAAGCCACGGCGGTGATCAAGGGCACAGCCCACGCCGATGCGGCCAGAAAACTGGCTGACTTCTCTGCCAGCACAGCAGCCATGGACCTGTACAAGGACAACTTTGCCGTCCTCGCCCAACCCGGCATTGCCAAGCCGCAGACCGAATTGCCGGCCGACTATGAACAACGCCTGATCAAGAATGACTTTGCCTGGGCGTCGAAGAACCGCGATAGCATCCTGGCCGAGTGGCGCAAGCGCTATGACGGCAAGTCGGAGAAGGTGGCGGGCCAGTAAGGGTTTTCGTCAGGGCTGATGGCCTCATCGCAGGCAAGCCAGCTCCCACATTTGAAGGTATTCACACATCAACAAGTGGGAGCGGGCTTGCCCGCGATGGCGGCCTCGAATACAGGACATCACGACATGACACACCACAGCGACCTACTGATCATCGGCGCCGGCATCCTCGGCCTGTCCCACGCCTTTGCCGCCGCCAAGCGCGGCCTCAAGGTCAAGGTGTTCGAACGCAGCGCCACGCCACTGGGCGCCTCGGTGCGCAACTTTGGCCAGGCGCTGGTCACCGGCCAACCGCCGGGGCCAATGCTCGACCTGGCCCGGGAAAGCCGTGCTATCTGGGGGCAATGGGCTGAGCGGGCGGGTCTGCAGCTCAAGCGTAACGGCTCTTACCTGTTCGCCCGCACCGAAGCGGAGGAGCATTTGCTGGAAGCCTTCTGCGCCGGCCGCGCTGCAGAGCACGGCTACAACGTCGAACTGCTGCAAGGCGCCGCCATGAAGGATCTGTACGGCGGCCAGTTCCGTCATCACCGCGCCGCATTGCATGGCAAGGACGATCAGCAGCTGTATTCGCGTGAAGCGATCCCGGCGCTGATCAGCTACCTGGCGCAAGAGCTGAACGTGGAGTTCTATTTCTCCACGCTGGTGCGCGACGTGGAGCCGGGCCAATTGCACAGCACGGCGGGCAGTTTTCGCGGCGAGCAGATCATCGTATGCTCCGGCCACGACTACCAGACCCTGCTGGCCGAATCGCTCGCCGAACTCAACCCGAGCATCTGCCGCCTGCAAATGTTGCGCGCCCGCCCGGTGGTGAACCTGAACCTGCAACACGCATTGCTCACCGGCTTGAGTTGCGTGCACTACGGTGCCTTCGCCGATCTGCCGGAAGCCGCGCCGGTGCAGGCGCAGATCCTGCGTGAAACGCCACACCTGCACGAGCACGGCATCCATCTGCTGATCAGCCCGACCCCCCATGGCGAACTGATCATCGGCGACTCCCATGACTACGGCAGCGACGCGTCGCCCTTCAATGCCGAGCAGATCGACGACTGGATGATCGCACTGGCCGAGCAAACCCTGGGCTGCAAGATCCAGGTGGTGGAGCGCTGGCAGGGCGTATACGGCTCGCGCGGACCGGGACCGTTCTCCTTCCTGAGGGCTGCTCCAGGCGTGAGTGCGGCGTTGATGCACACCGGCGTGGGCATGAGCGTGGGGCCGGCGATGGCTGAGCGAAATATCACCACCTTGTGGGGAGCGGCGTGATGAACCCGGAACAGGCGATTGCCGAGGTCTTCGGCTTATACGAAAAACACGGTACGGCGGACTACATCGGCGAGCCGGTGTCGCAGATCGAGCACATGTCCCAGGCGGCGCAGTTGGCCATGGCCGAAGGCTTTGACGATGAAGTGGTGTTGGCGGCGTTTTTCCACGATATCGGCCACCTCTGCGGCCAGGGCGGCGAGAACATGGGCGGGTACGGCGTGGTCAGTCATGAGCGGCTGGGGGCGGATTACCTGCGCCGCGCGGGCTTCAGCGAACGCATGGCCCGGTTGGTGGAATACCACGTGCAGGCCAAGCGTTACCTGACCTTCAGCCAGCCGGACTACTACGCCCGCCTCAGTGAGGCCAGCCGCCGTACCCTGGCCTTTCAGGGCGGCGTGATGAGCACCGAAGAAGCCCAGGCGTTCGAACAGGACCCGCTGTGCGCCGTGAGTTTGCGCATGCGTCATTGGGATGAACAGGCCAAGGAGATGCACGTGCCGGTACTTGACCTGCAGATGCTCAAGGCAAAGGCTGCGCGGCTACTGGTTGCGTAGACAGGCCTTACACCGAACGCAGACTCGCCGTCTGGAGGCGGGGGCATCGCGTCATTAAGGTGTTTGCTTCTTACCTTAAGGAGCAACACGGATGCGTTACTTGAAAGCCACTGCCCAAGACATGAGTGGTAATGGCCGCGCCGATACGGTCATCCTGCATTTTTATGAGCATCAGGCAGGTTGCCCGGATGAACTGGTTCACGAGATCTTCGCGGTGGACATGAGTGCCGATGGCCGTGTCGATCTACAGTGGGCGGAGGATCTGAACCCTGTCAGCCGGCCACGTGTGCTGAATACAGAGCAGGTCGATAGTTTTGCCGACAGTTTCTTGAAACTGGGCTGGTTCAATCAGCGCAGCCATTGGCAGCGTACGTTGACAATGTACGTCGATCACTTCGGTAAAACCGGAACGCCCAACGCGATCAAGCTCGACTTCCATGAGCGCACGACGTCTGGGTGCAAGTCGTCGCTGGTTTACCAAGCGGTTGCTTATGACGGCAACAGTGACGGCGTGTTGGAGTCGTTCACCAATAGCGACATCGACCGCAATGGGGTAGCCGATAAAGCCGATAAAGAACTGATTCGCTCGCTATGTACGACTTTCCTGGCGTTTGGGTGGTTTGTGCAATAACTCGGTCAGGTCTCATCAAGCCGAGCGGCCAGGACTTCGACCTGCTCCTGGCGCTCAGCCTGGCTCAACTTGGCGTGGGGGTTGAGGGACGACCATTGTGGATGGGCGCGGGCTTTGTGCAGCGCGTCCGGCAATTTGCCTTCGCGCCAAGTCTTGTCCTGAGGCGTATCGACCTTGATGCTGTGCATCGCCGCATGGCCACGCAGGTTGAGGGCCTTGAGCAACTGGCGCTGACGCAGGGCGAGCAGGCGCAAGACGCTGTCGTCCACGGTCAGCTCGCGCTGGCCTTTGATCTTGCCCAGCAGCCGGCTGCCATAGCTGCGGGCGGTCTGCAGGGCACCACCGGCAATCGCACCGGCAATGGCGGCGGCGCCGAGGGTCAGCCCACCGACCAGCAGATCCACGCCGGCCCCCGCCGCCGCGCCGGCGGCAATGCCACCGCCAACGCGCACGCCGAGTTGCTTGAGGGTTTCGGGGTTGAACAAGTCATCACCCCAACGTCCGTCGAGCAAGGGCAAGTCACTGGCAGCGGCATCCTGCGGGCGGAAGCCGAACAGTTTGAGCAGCGCTTCCACGCATTTTTGTTCGCGTTGGCGCACGGCTTTGCGCAGGTCAGCGATGGCTTGCTGTTCATCCTCGGTAACCACGCTGCGACGGCAGGCGGCGCAGTCGATCAGCAGCTCGGCGATCAGGCGCGCAGCACTTTGCTGGCGGGCCTGGCGTTGGGCTTCCTGGTCAAGAATCAACCGCTCCAGCTGCGGACGGGCGTTTTCCAATAGCAGGGCGAGACTTTCATACAGGCGCCGCTCGCCGTCTTCCGGCGGCGCCACGCTGTCGAACCTCACCAGCGCATGCAGGCCAAGACGGGCCAGGGCTTCGCGCCAGTCCGGCTCGCGGTGGTCGCTGCTACTGACAAAGTTGAGCACCGGCAGCAACGGCTTGCCGCAGCTGGCCAGTACTTGCAGCTCATCGCGATACTTGGCCAGCACCGGCTCGCGGGCATCGATCACATACAGGCCGGCGTCTGAGGCCAGCAGTTGGCGCAGCACCTTGGCTTCCTGTTCGAAACGCTGGCGGGCTTCGCTGCCTTCCAGGAAGCGCGCCAGGCGTGCCGGGCCGTCGAGGCGTTCGCCGGGGCGATCCAGGCGCTCCAGGTAATCGAGCAGGGCGATGGCGTCTTCAAGGCCGGGCGTGTCGTACAGCTCCAGCAAGGCTTCGCCATCCACCGATAGCCGCGCACCTTCGACATGCCGCGTGGTGCTGGGGCGATGGGAGACTTCGCCGAAACCCACGTCACGGGTGAGGGTGCGCAGCAGCGAGGTCTTGCCGACGTTGGTGTGGCCAACCACGGCGAGTTTCAGTGGCTTAGTCATGACCGGTCTCCAGCCAGTTCAACGGCGCGCAGTCGGCGAACGGCAGCTCAAGCTGTTGCAGCGCGGCGTGCCAGTCGCCCAGGCGCTCGGCATCCAGGGCCTGGCCGGGCGGCGCTTGCAGCAGCCACACGCGGGTGGCAGTGGCGCTGCGCGCCAGTTCGGCGATCAGCGCCAGGCTGCCGCGATCCGGCGAGCGTCGTGGGTCGCAGGCGATGGCCAGGCGTGCGGGTGGGAAGCGCGAGAGTTGCTCCAGCAGTTTGTGGCGTGATTCGCGGCTGTCGAGGATGCCGGCGTTCTTCACGCTGGCCGGCAATTTGGGCGGCCAGGCGTGCTGGTCGTCCAGTTCGATGGCGACCAGCAGCGCGCCATCGCTTTCCAGTTCACTGACGCCGCCGCTGACGTGATGCAATTGTTCGGGCGCAGCGTCGTTGACCCCAAGGCGCTCACTGCTCGGCATCAGACGCTCGCGCAGTTGGCTGTAGCCGGGCAGGTTGAGGTCCAGGCGCAGCGCGGCGCGCCCACGCTTCCAGCGCCATAGGCACAGCAACGCGAGGATCAGGCGGGGCAGCAGGCCATAGACCAGCAGCACGCCGACCAGCCAGGCGGCCCAGGCTTGGCGGGCACTTTCGATATTCAGGGCGGAGTCGCCGCTGGCGCGGATCATCTCGACGGTCGGCACATTGAAGCCCAACAGAGCAGGCAAGGTGCCGAGGGCCTGGGTGACGGCGACGAAGGTGTCGGCACCGAGAATGGTGGTTTCCCACACGAAGCCGTAGCGGCGGGTAGCGAGTAGCGTGAGCAGAATCACCATGGCGCTGAGCAACGCCAGCAGCCACAGGCCGTTGACCAGCACACCCACGGCCCAGCGATTGAGTTTTTGCCGTTGCAGCAGCAGTAACAGTGCGGGGGCCAGTTGGGCGGCCTTGGCGTCGCGGGCGAGCTTTTCGCTGAGCCACAACCACAGTCGGCCGAGGCTGGCGCTGTGTTCGCCGGCAAACAGCAGGCCCAGCGCCCAACTGATCAGCAGGATCAGGTTCAAGCCGAGCAGGCTGCCCAGGGCCCAGAACACATTCACCGGCGTTAGACCGTTGCCCAGTGCAGCGAACGCCAGCCCTGCGCCGCTGATGACCGCGACGATGGCCAGCAGCACCAGCGCCAGACGCGCACCTTGCAGCCAGCGGGTGAGGGCGGCCGTGAGCCCATCGCGCTCGGCCAAGTGCAAGGCGCGCTGCTGGATGCGCGTCGGCAGGTCGCCACCGGCGGTGCGGGCCAGGCGGTTGGCTTCGAGGTCTTCCAGGGGGCCTGCATGTTCTTCGCGCAGGCGCACGGTTTCTGTCAGCCAGAGTGTGTGCAGTGGAGTCACGCGTAGTCCTGTTGTGTTTGTGAGCCTGGAGCATAACCCCTGGCTCGGGGCTCTGGTATTCTCGTCGCCATGAAAAAAACTCTCCCTTTAAGCCTGATCGCAGCCCTCGGTGAAAACCGTGTGATCGGCGTCGACAACAGCATGCCCTGGCACTTGCCGGGGGATTTCAAATATTTCAAGGCCACCACGCTTGGCAAGCCGATCATCATGGGGCGCAAGACCTGGGATTCCCTGGGCCGACCGTTGCCGGGGCGCTTGAACATCGTGGTTAGCCGTCAGACCGATCTGGCGCTTGAAGGTGCGGAAGTTTTTCCGTCACTGGAGGCGGCGGTAGAGCGCGCTGAAGCATGGGCCAAGGCGCAAGGCGTGGACGAGTTGATGCTGATCGGCGGTGCGCAATTGTATGCGCAGGGGCTGGAGCAGGCGGATCGCCTGTATTTGACGCGGGTGGCGTTGAGTCCGGAAGGGGATGCATGGTTTCCGGAGTTTGATACGAAGCAGTGGAAGCTGGTGTCGAATGTCGAGAATGCGGCTGAGGGAGATAAGCCGGCGTATAACTTCGAGGTTTGGGAAAAGGCCTAGGAGCATCGCCGGCAAGCCGGCTCCTACAGTTGATTGCGTTACCCTGTAGGAGCCGGCTTGCCGGCGATAGCGGTCTATCAAGCCTGCGCTAACTCCGCATGCTCATCCGCATTCAACAACGCCTTATCCGTCTGCCCCATGACCTGGCTGGTGATCGCACCGGCGGTCATCGAGCCATTTACGTTCAGCGCCGTACGGCCCATGTCGATCAGCGGCTCTACGGAAATCAGCAGCGCCACCAGTGACACTGGCAAGCCCATGGCCGGCAGCACGATCAGCGCGGCAAAGGTTGCACCGCCGCCCACGCCGGCAACGCCTGCCGAACTCAAGGTCACAATCGCCACCAAAGTCGCGATCCACAGCGGGTCCAGCGGGTTGATGCCTACGGTCGGCGCGACCATCACCGCCAACATCGCAGGGTAAAGACCGGCGCAGCCGTTCTGGCCGATGGTCGCGCCAAACGACGCGGCGAAACCGGCGATGGATTGCGGAATGCCCAGGCGACGGGTCTGCGCCTCAATGCTCAGCGGGATCGCCGCCGCGCTGGAGCGGCTGGTGAAGGCAAAGGTCAGCACCGGCCACACCTTGCGGAAGAAACGCAGCGGGTTGATCCCGGCCAGGGACAGCAGCAGGCCGTGCACCACAAACATCAGGCCCAGGGCCAGGTACGACACCACGACAAAACTGCCGAGCTTGATGATGTCTTGCAGGTTGGAACCGGCGACCACTTTGGTCATCAGCGCCAATACGCCGTACGGGGTCAGCTTCATCACCAGGCGCACCAGGCGCATCACCCAGGCTTGCAGGGTGTCGATGGCGTTGAGGACTTTCTGGCCTTTTTCCACGTCATCCTTGAGCAGTTGCAGCGCGGCAACCCCCAGGAAGGCGGCGAAAATCACCACGCTGATGATCGAGGTCGGCTTGGCCCGGGCCAGGTCGGCAAACGGGTTGGCCGGCACGAATGACAGCAGCAGTTGCGGGATATTCAGGTCGGCGACCTTGCCGGCGTAATCACTCTGGATCACCTGCAGGCGCGCCATTTCCTGGGTGCCGGCCACCAGGCCTTCGGCGGTGAGGCCGAACAGGTTGGTCAGGCCGATACCGATCAACGCCGCAATTGCGGTGGTGAACAGCAGCGTGCCGATGGTCAGGAAGCTGATCTTGCCCAGGGACGAGGCATTGTGCAGGCGCGCCACGGCGCTGAGGATCGAGGCGAACACCAACGGGATCACGATCATTTGCAGCAGTTGCACGTAGCCGTTGCCGACCAGGTCGAACCAGCCGATGGAGGCTTTGAGCACTGGGTTGCCGTCGCCGTAGATCGTGTGCAAGACAGTGCCAAACACCACGCCGAGTACGAGGGCAACCAGCACCTTCTTGGCGAGGCTCCAGTGTGTGCGACGAGTTTGTGCCAGGCCCAGCAGCAGGGCCACGAACACCAGTAGGTTGAGAATCAGGGGCAGATTCATTGAAGCTCCGTTGAGAAGGCAGCCAATCGCGAGAGCCTGCGATTGCGAACCGGAAAGCCTAACAGCTTGAAATATATTGATTTAATACCGATATGGAATGGTGACTGTCGTTTTTGGAATAAGCCTCTGGCGCGCATGCACATGCCTTTGGCGCGATCACGACGCAAGCGGTCGCGCCCGGGCGGTAACTGTCACAGGGATTTGTTAGCGTCGATGTTTTTAACTCAGGGAGAAAACGCATATGAAGCTCGCTTCTAGATTGTTTGCCGCCGCGCTGTGTCTGGGCCTTGCCGGACAAACCATGGCCGCCACCGAGTTGAAACACTGGCCGGCACCGGCCGCCGAGCAACTGAACAAAATGATCGCCGCCAACGCCAACAAGGGTAATTACGCGGTGTTCGACATGGACAACACCAGCTACCGCTACGACCTCGAAGAATCCCTGCTGCCCTACATGGAAAACAAGGGCCTGATCACCCGCGACAGCCTTGATCCGTCGCTCAAGCTTATGCCGTTCAAAGACACCGCTGACCATAAGGAAAGTCTGTTCAGTTACTACTATCGCCTCTGCGAAGTGGACGACATGGTCTGCTACCCGTGGGTTGCCCAGGTGTTCTCCGGTTTCACCCTCAAGGAACTCAAAGTGCAGGTCGATGAGCTGATGGCCTCCGGCAAGCCTGTGCCGGTCAGCTATTTCGAAGGCGACGTGGTGAAGCAGTCTGAGGTGCAGCCGCCGAAAGTCTTCACCGGCCAGGCCGAGCTGTACAACAAGCTGATGGAAAACGGCATCGAAGTGTATGTGATGACCGCCGCTTCGGAAGAGCTGGTGCGCATGGTCGCCGCCGATCCGAAGTACGGCTACAACGTCAAACCCGAGAACGTCATCGGCGTAAGCACCTTGCTCAAGGACCGCAAGACCGGCGAGCTGACCACCGCGCGCAAGCAGATCAGCGCCGGCAAATATGACGAGAAGGCCAACCTCGGCCTGGAGCTGACCCCGTACCTGTGGACCCCGGCCACCTGGATGGCGGGCAAGCACGCAGCCATCCTCACCTACATCGACGAATGGAAAAAACCGGTGATCGTCGGCGGCGACACACCGACCAGCGATGGCTACATGCTGTTCCACGATGTGGACGTGGCCAAGGGCGGCATCCACCTGTGGATCAACCGCAAAGATAAATACATGACCCAACTGAACGGCATGATCGCCAAGCATGCGGCGGCGCAGGCCAAGGAAGGGTTGCCAGTGACGGCGGACAAGAACTGGGTGATCGTCAAGCCTGACGAAATCCAGTAGCCCGACGCAACCTTGTAGGAGCCCGGCTTGCCGGCGATGGCGTCAGTGAGATCAATGCAAGACTCAAGGCCGTCATCGCCGGCGAGCCGGCTCCTACCGAGGTCGGCAAAAATAGATATCAATTGCGAACCAATCTCATCCTCTGCTAGCGTGCGCACTTCCAGAACCCTCCGTTCTTCTCAAGGTAGTGCTGTGCCCTCCTGGAATTCGCAGATCGCGCGCCTGTTCGCGGAGCAGAAGAAAGCCCTCGAAGCCTTCGTCACTCGCCGCACCGGCAGCGCCCAGGTGGCCGCCGACCTGACCCAGGAGTCGTTCCTGCGCCTGGCGCGGCTGGACTCCGGCGAGAAGATCGACAACCTCCCAGCCTTCCTCTTTACCATCGCCAGCAACCTGGTGCGCGATCACCAGCGCCAGGCCATCCGCCGCGAGCGTCTGGATGCCGGCGAGCCCAGCGAAGAGCTGCCGTGTGGCAACCCAGGTGCTGACGAGCAACTGGCCGCCTACCAGCAGGAGCAACTCATGCAGGACGCTATCCTGTCGCTGCCCGAAGCGACTCGGCAGATCTTCCTGCTTTATCATGTCGACGAACTTTCCTACCGCGAGATTGGCAATCGCCTGTCAATCAGCCCGCGCAGCGTGGAATACCAACTGCGTCGCGCCTTGATTGAATGCCGCGCCTACATCAAGACGCGGCTCGCCTGCGACACTCAAGGACGTCGGTCATGACTGCTTTACCCACTGGCGACGCGTTGTTCGAAGAAGCGTCCGCCTGGTACTTCCGCCTGCAGGCCGAGGACGTGACACCTGCCGAATTGGACGCCTTCGCCGCCTGGCTGGGGCAGGGCCAGGCCCAGGACGATGCCTGGCAGGAAGTGCAGGCGATGCTGGGTGGTTTGCGAGAACCGGCCCGGGTCATCCGCCGCGCCGAGCAGGCCGCCTGGCGCAAGCCCGCGCGACGTTGGGCCTGCGCCGCCGCGGTGCTGCTGGCGGTGGGGTTGACCGTGCAGAACACGCCTTGGCTCGACCGCCTGCGCGCGGACTACGCCACGGGCACCGGCGAATCGCGCACCGTCGAATTGGCCGACGGCTCACAGTTGCAACTCAATACTGACAGCGCCGTGCAAGTGCGCATAAGCGGCGGTGAGCGTCAGATTCGTCTATTGCGCGGTGAAGGTTTTTTCAACGTGACCAAAGATCCGGCGCGACCCTTCGTGGTGCAGTCCGGGGATGGCTGGGTCAAGGTAGTCGGCACCCAATTCAGCGTCGCGCGGCGTGATGCGCAGACACGGGTGCAGGTGGCGCAGGGCAAGGTACAGGTCAGTGCGGGCAGTGGTGAGCCGGTGTACCTGGAGCCGGGGCGGGCGGTGGAGTATCAGGCGCAGCGGCTGGCCGATGTCCACGGTTTTGATCCGGCGAGCGGCTTTGCCTGGCGCCAACGGCAACTGGTGTTTCGCCAGCAACCGCTGTCGGAAGTGGTCAGCGAGTTGAACCGCTACTGGCCTGGCAAGACCCTGGTGCTGGGCGAGGCGTTGCGCAATCGCGTGGTGTCCGGCGTGTTCGAGATCGACAAACCCGACGCCGTGATCAAGGCGTTGGAATACACCCTCAACCTGCACGCCGAGCATTACACCCCGTATTTACTGGTGCTGCGCGAAGGCAAAGCGTCCTGACTGCAACTTTCTCAAAATAGTTTCAGGGTTTCTCCGCAAGCCATCGTCCTTGATCACTGAGGCGTAAATAGTAAGCACTCTCAAGTAGTGCGGCGCCGATCACAGACTTTTTGCACCGGGGAGCACCATCCATGGCACACCGACTCGCCGCACGGCCCTTGCTGGCACTGGCCATTTCCATGGCCTGCGGCACCGCACCGCTGTACTTGCAGGCCGCCGAGACCACTCAGGCACAGACCTACCGTTTTGATATTCCAGGGCAGAGCCTGGACGGTGCGCTGGCGGCGTTTTCGGCGGTGACGCGGGTGCAGGTGTTGGTGAGTGGTGAATTGACCCAAGGGGTGGTGTCGCCGGGGGTGAGTGGCAATCTGGGCCAACGTGAAGCCTTGGGGCAACTGCTCGGCGGCACTGGGCTGAGCGCGGCGTTTATCAACGCCGATACCGTCACCCTGGAAAAACGCGTGGACACCGGTGGCGCTCTCGAAGTCGGTGCCACCACCATCAGCGCTGAACGCTTGGGGGCGACCACCGAAGGCACTGGCTCCTACACCACCGGTGCCGTGACCCTCGGCAAAGGCGAGCAAAAGCTCAAGGACATCCCGCAATCGGTCAGCGTCATGACCCGCAAGCAGATGGACGACCAGAACACCACCAAGTTGTCCGAAGTGGTCAAGCGCACCCCCGGCCTGACGGCGACCAAGTCCCCTGGCCCTGGCATGTTTATCTTCTCCCGTGGTTTTGAGGTCGGCACCCTGCAATACGACGGCGTCGGCATCCCGCGCAACACCTACGCGCTGGGCAGCTACCTCACCGAAAACATGGCGATCTATGATCGCGTGGAAACCCTGCGTGGGCCGGCCGCCTTGCTGCAGGGCGCGAACAGCCCCGGTGGCACGATGAACCTGGTGCGCAAGCGCGGGCAACAGGCGCCGACTGTCACCATCACTGCCAAGGCCGGTTCCTGGGACCACTACGGCACACAAGTGGACGCGGGTGGCCCGCTCAATACCGAAGGCACCTTGCGCGGCCGTTTTGTGGCGGACTACGACACGACCGATTCTTTTGTCGATTACGCCGGCGGTTGGAACCAGACGGTCTATGCCGCGGTGGACTACGACTTCACGCCAGACACCACCGTCGGCGTGGGCATCAGCAACCAGAAAGGGCACTCGCGGCCCAACTTCATGTCGCTGCCCCGGTACGCCAACGGCAGCGATATCGGCCTGTCGCGCTCGACCTTTGTCGGCGCCAGTTGGAACCGCAACGTCAATAACCAGACCCAGGTATTTGCCGATATCGAGCATCGCTTCAACGATGACTGGAAAGTGAAGGCCGCTCTGGTGGCCATGGATGAACACAACGACGCGACCTACCAGGCCACGTGGGACACCATCCCCAATCCCGGTGACACCGGCACCGTGCGCTACGTGGACTGGGTCACTGACTTCAATACCAAGAGTCGCGGTGTGGACGTGTATGTCGACGGCAAGTTCGAAGGCCTGGGGTTGCGGCAGGAGATGGTGCTGGGCGCCAACTATTCCAAACTCACCACGGATGATTTCTGGGCGCGCGCGGCGACGCCGGGGGCGGATATCTTCAACATCGACCACAACCGTCCGCAGCGCGACAAGAACCAGTTGTTCCAGGCAGGGAATGCGACGAAGAGCTGGTATGACATTCGCCAGAAGGGGATTTATGGCACCTAGCGCGTCCAAGTACTGGACCCGCTGACGTTGATCCTCGGTGCGCGCACCAGTTGGTATGACTATTCCTATCAGGACGAGAGCGGTGCCAGGGGGGTGTACGGCGAGCCGACCAGCAGCACCACGCAAAGCAATGGTCACGTCACGCCCTACGCCGGTCTGGTTTATGCGCTCAACGAGCAATGGTCGGCCTATGCCAGCTATACCGACGCCTTTGAGCCCCAAACCAACCTGACCACCTCATTGACCGTGCTCAAGCCCATTGAGGGCCAGAACTACGAGCTGGGCCTGAAGGGCGAACTGGCGGATGGCCGCCTCAATACGTCGTTTGCTGTCTTCCGCTATGACCAGGAAAACCGTGCGGCTCAAGATCTGCAAGGCGGCAAGGTTTGTGGCGGCTGGTACTGCTCGCTCGCGTCCGGCAAGGTTCGCAGCCAGGGCTTCGAGGCCACCTTGAGCGGTGAGGTGCTGCCGGGCCTGCAACTGGTTTCCAGCTACACCTACAACACCACCAAATTCATCAAGGACGACACCTACGAAGGCAAGATCTTCAGCACCTGGACGCCCAAGCACCTGCTCAAGGTCTGGGGTGACTACCAGTTGCCGGGGGACTGGAGCAACGTCAGTGTCGGCGCCGGTGTGACCGCGCAAAGCAGCACCGTCGCCTATGACCGCACATTCAGCGTGCCCGGCAATGCCCTCTGGGATTCGCGGGTGGCCTACAAGATCAACCAGGAATTCACCGTCGCGGCGAACCTGAACAATATGTTCGACAAGAAGTACTACATCCCGGCTTACAACGCGAACTGGGGCAGCAACTACTATGGCGACCCGCGCAATGTGATGTTCACCATGACCTACACGCCGCAGTTCTGAGTGCAACCGGAATAAAAATGCCCCGCACGTGGCGGGGCATTTTCATAGGCTCAAACAAGCCACGCTATCGCGCGTCACTTCACCGATTTCAGATGCCAGTTCCATTGCGCAACCAACGCGTTCTCACGCAATTTGATGAACAGCCCATAGTCGCTCAAATAGGCTGCCTGATAAGTCCAACCTTTCATCTGAACGCAGTCGAGTACCTGAGCTTGCCCCTTCAGGTCCGGGGTCAGGGTGGCAGCCGGGATTTCCCGAGCGACCTTGCAGGTCACGGTTCTTGGTTCACTGGTCTCTGACGAAGGACTGCCATCGGGGTTGATGGATTTTGACCATGTCTGGGTGTAGCTCACCTCACTGGCGAGGGGCAAGTTACGCCAATCGCCTTGAAAGCTCAGGCCAACCAAGAGACGGGTCTTCACCTTGTCACTGCCGGTTTTGCGGTCGAGACCTTGGCTGTCCAGATCAAACAGGCCTTGGAAGGTCAGCTCCTGGTTAAAGCCGAGTGCCGAGTCGCGCGTTTGTACCAGTGTCTGGCCGGATGCGTTGTCGACACTGATAAATGCCTGTTTGGTCTGGTCGCCCACTCGGGTGTTGTTGAAGAGCACGGCGTCATAGTCATACGCCAGCTCGCTCAGGGTGCGGGTTGGCGCAGGCAGGCCGAGCGCTCGGATGGCCGCCAGCACGGCCGGGTTGGCATTGGTTGCGCTGGCAACGGGTGGCAATGGCTGGCGCGCCTTGAAAGCGGGTAAATGGGTCAGCTCCACCGGCGCCTGGCACAGAGCCTTGAAGAGCTGGGCATGTTCGACGGAAGCTTGATCCAAGGCTTGCGGCTTGAATTGTCGACGGATTTCGCCGTTGATCATCTGGCGCGTTTCATCAAGGTTGAACTGGCTCATCAACGTGATGGTGCGTCGTGTGCAATCCAGCGTCAGCCGCTCCTGCCGTTGAGTAAACAACGATGCGTTCTTGGCGACCTGATAGTGCAGGTAATCCTGTGCGACCCAGGCGGATATCTGACTGCTTTGCTGCTGCACGCTGTTACGGTCGATCAGCAGCCAGCCCTGATCGGCAGAGGTTTGCAGCATCCGCCAGTCGGGGACGGGGCGTGCCTTGCATACGCTCTGCAATTGAGCGCTTTGCTGCAGTTGTTGTGCCTGTACCGTCGGCAGGTCGACGCCTGTTGCCGGTGAGGGAGTAAATGCCCGCAGGCCCGAGCGCGTGGGGTAGAACATCCTTCCAGGGCCTTGTGTGCAATAGGCGTCGAACTGCACAGAGATCGGGTTTTGCTGCAAATCGACGGAGTACGCGACCCTGTCGCCGTTGCGCAGGATGGTGTAGTCGAGCGCCGGCAGTGTCATGGCTTCGTTGAAGAGTGCCAGGCCTGGGTCCACCTGAGGCTTTTGCAGCGAGCTGCAACCGGCCAACGCCAATAGGGAAAGCGCCCATGCAGCCGGGTGTAGAGCGGTAGAGCGGGCATCCATGCGGGTAAGTTCCTTGAGAATACAGTTGCGCCTGTTATCGGCCGGCGTATGAAAAACTACAGCGTCAGAACGCCAGGCAAAAAAATGCCCCGCACGTGGCGGGGCATTTTTATGGGCGCAGCTTACAGACCGTCAAGCATCGCCTTGTTACGCACAGCACCCTTGTCGGCACTGGTGGCCAGCAGGGCGTAAGCCTTCAATGCGGTAGTCACTTTGCGTGGACGCTTCTCCACTGGCTTCCACCCCTTCTTGTCCTGCTCAACCCGGCGCGCGGCCAGTTCTTCATCGCTGATCAACAGGTTGATCGAACGGTTCGGAATGTCGATCAGCACCTTGTCACCATCCTGCACCAGGCCAATCGCGCCGCCGGCAGCGGCTTCTGGCGAAGCGTGGCCGATGGACAGGCCCGAGGTGCCGCCGGAGAAGCGGCCGTCGGTCAGCAAGGCGCAAGCTTTGCCCAGCCCCTTGGATTTCAGGTAGGACGTCGGGTACAGCATCTCCTGCATACCCGGGCCGCCTTTCGGGCCTTCGTAGCGGATGATCACGATGTCGCCTTCCTTCACTTCATCAGCGAGGATGCCGCGAACCGAGCTGTCCTGGCTTTCGTAGATCTTGGCGCGGCCTTCAAAGACGTGGATGGACTCATCCACACCGGCGGTTTTCACCACGCAGCCATCCAGGGCGATGTTGCCGTACAGCACGGCCAGGCCGCCTTCTTGGGAGTAGGCGTGCTCGACACTGCGGATGCAGCCGTTTTCACGGTCGTCGTCCAGGGTGTCCCAACGGGTCGACTGGCTGAACGCAGTTTGCGTAGGGATACCCGCTGGGCCTGCCTTGAAGAAGGTGTGCACGGCTTCGTCGTCAGTCTGGGTGATGTCCCACTTGGCGATGCCTTCGGCGATGGACTTGCTGTGCACGGTCGGCAGGTCGGTGTGCAGCAGGCCGCCACGGGCCAGCGAACCGAGGATCGAGAAGATCCCGCCGGCGCGGTGCACATCTTCCATGTGGTACTTCTGAATATTCGGCGCGACTTTGCACAGTTGCGGCACATGACGGGACAGGCGGTCGATGTCGCGCAGGTCGAAATCGATCTCGGCTTCCTGGGCCGCGGCCAGCAAGTGCAGGATGGTGTTGGTGGAACCGCCCATGGCGATGTCCAGGGTCATGGCGTTCTCGAACGCCTTGAAGTTGGCGATATTGCGCGGCAACACCGACTCATCGTTCTCGCCGTAGTAACGCTTGCACAACTCGACGATGGTGCGGCCGGCCTGCAGGAACAGCTGCTCGCGGTCACTGTGGGTGGCCAGGGTGGAACCGTTGCCCGGCAAGGCCAGGCCCAGGGCTTCCACCAGGCAGTTCATCGAGTTGGCGGTGAACATGCCGGAGCACGAACCGCACGTTGGGCAAGCGCTGCGCTCGTATTCCGCGACCTTCTCGTCAGAAGCGCTGGAATCGGCGGCGATGACCATGGCGTCGACCAGGTCGAGGCCGTGGGAGGCGAGCTTGGTCTTGCCGGCTTCCATCGGGCCGCCGGACACGAAGATCACCGGGATGTTCAGGCGCAGGGAGGCCATCAGCATGCCGGGGGTGATCTTGTCGCAGTTGGAGATGCAGACGATGGCGTCGGCGCAGTGGGCGTTGACCATGTACTCCACGGAGTCGGCGATGATCTCGCGGCTCGGCAGGGAATACAGCATGCCGTCATGGCCCATGGCGATGCCATCATCCACGGCGATGGTGTTGAATTCCTTGGCGACACCGCCGGCGCGTTCGATCTCGCGGGCGACCAGTTGGCCCAGGTCCTTGAGGTGGACGTGGCCCGGTACGAATTGGGTGAACGAGTTGGCAATCGCGATGATCGGCTTCTTGAAGTCGTCATCTTTCATCCCCGTGGCACGCCACAGTGCGCGCGCGCCGGCCATGTTGCGGCCGTGGGTGGATGTTTTCGAGCGGTAATCAGGCATTGGAGCACTCCGGGCGGCTAATCGGTATCAATGGGGAGTGAGCTTCTATTGACGTCTGGAACACTCAGAAATGGCCGTGTGTCCGGAAGTTGCCACTCGCGTCGCGGGATCGCCGCTTGCTTGGGCCTCGAGCTCATAAACCCGCCGGGGGATGACTGGCGATGAATAGCGTCGATTCTACACCGCTGGCGGCGAGAGGGAATGGCCGCAACCGTGAAGATAGCGCTTACGGGACGTGCGGGAGGCGCACGACCCACGGTAGGAACCGGCAAGCCGGCTCCTACAGTCGCTTAGCGTCCAGTTCGGGCATTGGTCAGCCAACCCCACAGGCTAAAGACGATGAAGCTCATGGCGATGGTGATCAATAGGTTGGACCCGGTTTGCGCCAGGACGGCACTGCTGACGGCGGCGGTCAGGAACATGATGCTGTTGCCCGCCGAGGCAGCAGTACCCGCACTGCTTGAGAACAGCAACATTGCCGCAGAAATCGCCGCCGGACGAACCAGGGTCACGGCCAGGGCGCTGATTAGCATGGGGATGAGCAACGTCACAGGGGTGATGGCATCCAGGCTGACGATCAGTGTTAACAGCACGCCCGCGACGAGCAGCAGCCCCAGGCCGATATTGATTTGCCGGGACAGTGAAATCCGCTTTTGCAGGTACGAGGCCGCAACGCCGCCAAGCAAGTAGGCCACGCCATAGACCATCAACACCAACGCGTACTGGTATTCGGAGAGCTTCAGCGCGTCCATGAAAATGAGCGGTGTCACGCTGATCAAGGCGAAGTAGCAGGCGAATACCAGTGCGGCGATCCACCAGTAGCGCAGGAAGTCGCGATTACGGGCGACGGCTTTCAGCGTGCCGATGATCGACACCGGCGTGCGGTGTGGGCTGGCGGACTTGGACGGCAGGATGCAGAGGGCGTGGATCAACATGCCCAGTGCCATTACGGCGAACCCATAAAAGCTGCCTTGCCAGTCGAAGGTGGTTTGCAGCCAGGAGCCGATCAACGGCGACAGCGCGACGAATGAACCGCTCAGGGTCATGTAGTAAAGGCGCACGCGAGCGCGGTCTTGCTCCTCGAACAGGTCTTCCACCAGTGCGTGGCCCAATACGAAGAACCCGCAACCCATGGCCTGGACACTGCGAAACAGCAGGAAGGCCAGGTAGTCCGTCGCCAGTGCGCAACCGAGGGCACCCAGGATCGACAGCGTGATGCACCCGAGCAGGACTTCCTTGCGCCCCCATTTGTCCGACAGCGGGCCGGTGATCAGTTGAGAAATGGAAAAGACCAGGGTGAACAGGCTGATGGACAGCGCTACGTCTGCGCTTGGCGTGTCGAATCGGGCCGCCAAGGCAGGGAATGAGGGCAGGAGAATATTGATCGGAAAGAAACTGATCAATGAAATGCAGGTGATGAGGATGAAGCGGGAGAGGTGGGGCCGAGACATTGTTTTTGTTTTCCGGAGTAAAACCAGAAACGGATACTAGTTTGCGAAAAGTGGAATTCAATCAAAAGCGTTGAGAGAAACTTCCTGAATTGACGTGGCTTGCTTGGGTAGGAAAGCTTTTACGGCAACCACCAAACAAATGTGGGAGGGGGCTTGCCCCCGATTGCGTAGTGTCAGCCCCATATTAGCTGGCTGACACACGGCTATCGGGGGCAAGCCCCCTCCCACATTTTTATCTGTGCTTGGCTTTAGCTGTTTGGCAACAACCGGCACGTAATGCTCTTGATGTAACGCGTCTCTGCAATCGCCGGGTGCACCGGATGATCCGGACCCTGGCCGCCACGCTCCAGCATCTGGATATTGCGATCCAAATGACGAGCGCTGGTCAGCAGGATGTTTTGCAGGTCGTCTTCCGGCAGGTGCATGGAGCACGACGCGCTGACCAGGATGCCGTCCTTGCTGAGCAGGCGCATGGCTTGCTCATTCAAGCGGCGGTAGGCGCCTTCGCCGTTCTTCATGTCTTTCTTGCGTTTGATGAAGGCCGGTGGGTCGGCGACGATCACGTCGAAGCGTTCTTCGCTGGCTTTCAATTCTTTAAGCGCTTCGAACACGTCGCCTTCGATGCAGGTCATCTTCTCGGCAAAGCCGTTCAGCGCGGCATTGCGCTCCACGCCGTCGAGGGCGAAGGCGGAGGCGTCGACGCAGAACACTTCACTGGCGCCGAAGGCCGCGGCTTGCACGCCCCAGCCGCCGATGTAGCTGTAGAGGTCCAGCACGCGTTTGCCTTTGGCATACGGGGCCAGGCGTGCGCGGTTCATGCGGTGGTCGTAGAACCAGCCGGTTTTCTGGCCCTGGATCACCGGGGCTTCGAATTTCACGCCGTTTTCTTCCAGCGCAACCCACTCCGGCACCAGGCCGAACACGGTTTCGACGTAGCGGTTGAGGCCTTCGGCGTCGCGCGCGGCGGAGTCGTTCTTGAACAAGATGCCGCTCGGCTTGAGCACTTGGGTCAGGGCGGCGATCACGTCTTCTTTATGCGCCTCCATGGTCGCCGAGGCGATCTGCACCACCAGGATGTCGCCGAAACGGTCGACCACCAGGCCTGGCAGCAGGTCGGAATCGCCGTAGACCAGGCGGTAGAACGGCTTGTCGAACAGGCGGTCGCGCAGGGACAGGGCGACGTTCAGGCGGTGCACCAGCAGCGACTTGTCCAACGGCAACTTGATGTCGCGCGACAGCAGGCGCGCGCAGATCAGGTTGTTCGGGCTCATGGCCACGATGCCCAGGGTCTTGCCGCCGGCCGCTTCGAGGATGGCCTGGTCGCCCGCCTGGAAGCCGTGAAGTGGGGTGGCGGCCACGTCGATTTCGTTGCTATAGACCCACAGGTGGCCGTTGCGCAAACGACGATCGGCGTTGGCTTTGAGACGCAGGCTTGGCAGGGACATGACGTCGCTCCGGAAAAAAGAGCGGGAGTATACCTGTTGCGGCGCGGTTCATGTGGGAGTGGGCTTGCCCGCGATGCAGGCGGCGTGGTGTATCTGACGTACGGCGGTGATGCAATCGGGGGGCAAGCCCCCTCCCACATTTAGTCCGATTTCAATCGGGCATTTGGGTGTCGGTCAGGTTTGCTTAGGGGTTAGAATCCCCGCCTAGCCCAGAGTATGTACTTATGTCCCAAGAGCTTTCTTCCGAACAGATCCAACAGGCCCTGCAAGGCATCAGCGTGCCGCCCCAGCCGCAAATCATGGTGGATTTGCAGATGGAGCAATACATGCCCGACCCGGACCTGGAAGTGATCGCCCGGTTGATCTCCCAGGATCCGGGCCTCTCCGGTGCGCTGCTGAAGATCGTCAACTCGTCGTATTACGGGCTGAGCAACAAGATTGCCTCGATCCAGCGTGCCGTGAACCTGTTGGGCAGCCGCTCGATCATCAACCTGATCAACGCGCTGTCGATCAAGGGCGAAATGAGCGACGACACCATCGTCACCCTCAACCGCTTCTGGGACACCGCGCAGGATGTGGCGATGACCTGCCTCACCCTGGCCAAGCGTACCGGCGCCCAGGCGGTGGACGAGGCTTATGCCCTGGGCCTGTTCCACGATTGCGGCGTGCCGCTGATGCTCAAGCGTTTCCCCAATTACATGTCGGTACTGGAGCAGGCCTACGCCAACGCCGGCCCCGACTGCCGCGTGGTCGACACCGAGAACAACGCGTTCAACACCAACCATGCCGTGGTGGGTTACTACACGGCCAAGTCCTGGCGCCTGCCGGAGCATGTGACCGACGCCATCGCCAACCACCACAACGCCCTGGCGGTGTTCAGCGATGAGTCGTCGCGCAATTCGCAGCTCAAGAACCTGCTGGCGATCCTGAAAATGGCCGAGCACATTTGCTCGTCCTACCGCGTGCTGGGCAACCAGGCGGTGGACCATGAGTGGAATGCCATCGGCCATCTGGTGCTGGACTACGTGGGCCTGTCGGACTACGACTTCGAAAGCATGAAGTTGTCGATCCGCGAGCTGGGCGCCCACTGACCCTTTCTTCAAGAGGTACACATGCCCGAGTTGCCAGAAGTCGAAACCACCCGGCGCGGAATCGCGCCGCACCTGGAAGGCCAGCGGGTCAGTCGCGTGGTAGTGCGTGAACGGCGCCTGCGCTGGCCGATTCCGGAAGACCTCGATGTGCGCCTGTCCGGCCAGCGCATCGTGCTGGTGGAGCGGCGGGCCAAGTACCTGTTGATCAATGCCGAAGTAGGCACCTTGATCAGCCATTTAGGCATGTCGGGCAACTTGCGACTGGTGGAGGTCGGCATGCCGGCGGCCAAACACGAGCATGTGGATATCGAGCTGGAATCGGGCATGGCCCTGCGCTACACCGACCCGCGGCGTTTCGGCGCCATGCTCTGGAGCCAGGACCCGCACAACCACGAGCTGTTGCTACGCCTGGGGCCGGAGCCGTTGACCGACCTGTTTGATGGCGAGCGCCTGTTCCAACTGTCCCGTGGCAAGTCGATGGCGGTGAAGCCGTTCATCATGGACAACGCGGTGGTGGTGGGCGTGGGCAATATCTATGCGACGGAAGCGCTGTTTGCGGCGGGGATTGATCCGCGTCGGGCTGCGGGCGGCATTTCGCGCGGGCGTTACTTGAAGCTGGCGATTGAGATCAAACGCGTGCTGGCCGCTGCCATCGAGCGCGGCGGTACCACGTTGCGGGACTTTATCGGTGGCGACGGGCAACCGGGGTATTTCCAGCAGGAATTGTTCGTCTATGGCCGTGGTGGCGAGGCGTGCAAGGTTTGCGGGAGCGAGTTGCGCAATGTGGTGCTGGGGCAACGGGCGAGTGTGTTTTGCCCCAAGTGCCAGAGCTGATCTTGTGTGATGGCTGATGCCGCCTTCGCGAGCAAGCCCGCTCCCACATTCGACCGCATTCTCATATTGGAACTCGGTCAACTGTGGGAGCGGGCTTGCTCGCGAAGAGGCCCTTAAGCCTTACCGGTAATCTTGCGGTACTTCTCCATCAACTGCTCTTCCGTCTCCGGATGGGCCTCATCCAGCGGAATGCAATCCACCGGACAAACCTGCTGGCACTGCGGCTCGTCATAGTGGCCGACACACTGGGTGCACAGGTTGGGGTCGATCACGTAGATCTCTTCGCCTTGGGAAATCGCGGCGTTCGGGCACTCGGGTTCGCAGACGTCGCAGTTGATGCAATCGTCGGTGATGATCAGGGACATGGAAACTCCTGCCAGGGCTGTCAGCCAAGGCATCTGAAAACTAATGCGCGCAATTGTGCCGCATTGGCGCCCGCAGTGCGAGCAGGCGCCGATTGAACGGTGTTACTTCTTGAAGCGCAGCGTCAGTGCATCTGCTACAGCCGGATGCACGAACTTGGTGATATCTCCGCCCAAAGCGGCGATCTCACGGACCAACGTCGAGGAAATGAACGAATAACGTTCCGACGGGGTGAGGAACAGGCTCTCCACGTCCGGCGCCAGTTGGCGGTTCATGTTGGCCAGCTGGAATTCGTATTCGAAGTCTGACACCGCGCGCAGGCCGCGCAGGAATACGTTGGCGTTCTGCTCTTTGGCGAAATGCGCCAGCAGCGTGGAAAAACCGACCACTTCCACGTTGGGCAGGTGTTTGGTGACCTCACGCGCCAGCTCCACACGCTGTTCCAGGGGAAACAGCGGGTTTTTCTTGGGGCTGGCTGCGACCGCGATGATCACATGGTCGAACAAGCGTGAGGCACGTTCGACCAGATCGCCATGGCCTTTGGTAATCGGGTCGAAGGTACCTGGGTACAACACTCGGTTCATCGCGTCGTCCTGGCGGAGTCCGTTGGGGAACCGGATGGTATCGCAGCCATCCCGGTCGGGAAAGTCAACTTATGCAGAAGAAAGCAGTATAGACATGGCGAATACCGTGTTTTTTCATGCTGTTTTCAGACGTTCGGCCAATGCTGTCGCCAGTTGGGCAGTCAAACCGTACACCGATAATTGTGGGTTGGCCCCAATGCTGGTGGGGAATAAAGAGCCATCGTGGATCGACAGGTTGCGCAGTTGGTGGTGCCGACCGAGGCTGTCGGCCACTGCGTTTTTCGGGTCGTCACCCATGGCACAACCGCCCATCACATGGGCACTGCCCAGGCACGTGCGATGCAGTTCCAGGTTCAGGTCGTCAATCATCGTGCGGGCTTCGCCCAGGGTTTTGACGTAGCGCGCATCGTGATGCAGCGGCTTGACCGACTTGGCGCCCGCCGCGAACTGGATCTCGGCCATGCTGTGGAACGCACGGCGCAAGCCATCCCAGGCGTAGTCCGACACCTGGTAGTCGAGCACCGGCGTGCCATCGCCGCGCAACTCCACACTGCCGCCCGGGCTGTCGGGGTGGAAGCCGTCGCGCAGCAGCGCCAGCATCGCGTGGGTGTTGGGCAACTGGCTCATGTCCAGGGCGTTCTGGGTGCCGTAGCCGCCGAGCAGGGTGCTGGCCAACGCCGGGTGCAGGGGCGGGGCCTCCAGCTTGTACGACATTTTGCCCGTGGTGCCGTCCTGCCACTGGAAATGGTCGGAATAGATCGACTGCGGCGCGCCGTAGAACGGGTTGATCACCTCGTCGAACAACCCGGCGGAGAAATTCACCAGGTGCAGGAAGGTGCGTTTGCCCAGCCGCGAATGCGGGTCGGGCGCGTCTGAGCGCATCAGCAGCGCCGGGCTATTGATGCCGCCGCCCGAGAGCACGTAATGCTTGGCCTTCACCGTGATCTTGCGTCCGGTCGGCGCCACGCACAGGGTGTCCATGGCCACGCATTCCAGGCTGTTGATGGTGTCGCCGCTGTAGTTGAGGCGTTCGGCGCGGGCCAGGTAGAGCAGTTCGCCACCCTTTTCCAGGGTGGACGGAATGGTGGTCACCAGCATCGACTGCTTGGCGTTGACCGGGCAGCCCATGCCGCAGTAACCCAGGTTGAAACAGCCGCGCACGTTCCGTGGGATCACGTGCCAACTGTAACCGAGCTTCTCGCAGCCTTTGCGGATCACATCGTTGTTGGGGTTGGGCGGCAGGGCCCAGGGCGCGATGCCCAGGCGTTGCTCCATTTTTTCGAACCAGGGCGCCATCTCCGCGCTGCTGTGGCCCTTCACGGCGTATTCGCTGGCCCAATGGGCGAGGGTGGCGTCCGGGGTACGAAAGCTCGATGTCCAGTTGATCAGCGTGGTGCCACCCACGGCCCGGCCCTGCAGGATGGTGATCGCGCCATCCTTGCTCATACGGCCGATGCCCTCCTGGTACAAGCTGGTGTAGGCCTCGTCTTCGAGCAACTTGAAATCGCTGCTGGTCTTGAGCGGGCCTTCTTCGATCAGCAGCACTTTGTAGCCCGCGGCACTGAGAATTTCAGCAGTGGTACCGCCTCCGGCGCCGCTGCCGATGATCACGACGTCGGCCTCCAGGGTCAGGTCGTTGTCGAGGGCGGCGCCATTGTGGGTTTTCCAGCCACGGGCCATGCCGTCGCGGAACAGGTCGGGTACGGGCATAGGTGTGCACTCTTATTTTTGTATGAAGTTGTGGTCGATGTGGGAGCGGGCTTGCTCGCGAATGCAACGTGTCAGTCGATAAAGGTGTGGCTGATCCACCGCTTTCGCGAGCAAGCCCGCTCCCACATTTTTGATCGGGTTATCAAGGCTAGATCTTCGGTGGCCCGGGGTAGCCGCAATGGGCCCAGGACGCGGGCTGGAAGTACCAGGCCATGATCACCAGCTTGAGCAGCGAGCCCTGGCCCATGCGCAGCAGGTTCAGGTAGCTGTTTTCCCAGCGGTGCAGGAAGTTACCGATCTGTTCGCTGCTGGCGTTTTCCCAACTGCCCCAGATACCGGTCAGCGGGCCTCGGGTGATGCCCATGCCGAGTACGTCGAACAACTGCTGGGTGAGCTTGAACATCTCCGGCGACAGGCGCTGCAGGCTGAAGTCGAGCTTTTTAAGGGTGCCTTCAATCCCACTGGCGACTTCCTGGGCGCTGGCCACGCCTTCGAGCAACACCGGGATCACCGCGCGCAAGAACGGCAGGTCACTGCTGCGCAACATGGCAAAACCGCTGGCCGGGGTGCTGCTGGAGCAACCGCTCAGGCTGGCGCCCAACCCGGCGGTGGCCAGAAAGGCGCTGGCGCACAGGCCGATTTTCAAGACGCCGCGCCGCGACAGCGCAGGTGTTTCAGTCAGGCTAGGGTTCATTGTTATTGTTATCCCGTGGGTGGCGGTGTCAGCGGACAAACAGCTTCTGGATCAACTTCTGGATGGCTTTGCCGTAGGGCGGATAGATCAGCTTCGCAGCGTTCAGGCGCTGTTTCACCAGTACGCCCTTGGCTTTGCTGAAGGTGAGGAAGCCTTCGTGGCCGTGGTAGTGACCCATGCCCGACGGGCCGATGCCGCCAAATGGCATGTCGTCCTGGGCCACATGCAGCAGCGTGTCGTTCAGGCACACACCGCCGGAATGGGTTTCGTGGAGCACACGATCCTGCTCGCCCTTGTTGTAGCCGAAGTAATACAGGGCCAGTGGGCGAGGGCGTTGGTTGATGTAGGCAAAGGCTTGGTCGATGCCGCGATAGGGCACGATCGGCAGCACCGGGCCGAAGATTTCGTCCTGCATCACGGTCATGTCATCGCTGACATTCAACAACAGGCTATGGGCCATGCGCCGCGCCTGGCCTTGGTCGTACAGCGGAATCAGGGTGGCGCCTTTGTCGGTAGCGTCCTTGACGTAGGCGTTGAGCCGAGCCAGTTGTCGTTCGTTGATGATCGCCGTGTAGTCCGGGTTGTCGACCAGGCTTGGATAAAACCCGCGAACGGCCTGGGTGTAGGCTTCGACAAAACCTTCGACGCGATCCTCCGGCACCAGCACGTAGTCGGGTGCCACGCAGGTTTGCCCAGCGTTCAGCGCTTTTCCGAAGGCGATACGTTCGGCGGCGTCCTTGAGTGGCACGTCGACAGACACGATGGCGGGCGACTTGCCGCCCAACTCCAGGGTGACCGGGGTGAGGTGTTCGGCCGCCGCACGCATCACGTGCTTGCCGATGCTGGTGGCGCCGGTAAATAACAGGTGATCGAAGGGCAGCTTGGAGAAGGCCATGCCGACTTCGGCTTCACCCAGCACCACGCACACCAGGTCCTCGGGGAAGATCTTCGCCAGCAACGCTTTGAGTAACTCGCCCGTGGCGGGGGTGGATTCGCTGAGCTTGAGCATCACCCGGTTACCGGCGGCGAGTGCGCCGACCAGTGGGCCGATGGCCAGGTACAGTGGGTAGTTCCAGGGCACGATCACCCCGACCACGCCCAAGGGTTGGTAGATGACTTTGGCCGAGGCGGGTTGGAAGGCAATGCCGACAGCGCGTCGTGAAGGTTTCATCCAGCCCTTGAGGTGTTTGCTGGCATAGTGAATGCCATGCAGGCTGGGCATCAGTTCGGCGAACAGGGTTTCGTCAGCGCTACGGTGGCTGAAGTCTTGGCTGATCGCGTTGATCAGCGCCTGGCGCTCGTCGCTGAGCAGGTCGCGCAGGGCCTTGAGCCATTGCTGGCGCTGGGCCGCCGGCGGCATCGGGTTGGCCGCGTAGGCACGGCGCTGGGTGTCGAACAGGTCTTGGAGTTGATCCAGCGCCTGGGAATCTTGCAGGTAGGCAACGTTGGCAGACATGGCGGCGTTCCCGATTGTTATTGGTCTGCCTGGATTTTTAGAGTCATTACTCTAAATTGTCAAATGTCATTACGCCTACGTGCGGATTTATCCCTGCAAGAATAGTCCGTAAGATGCCCCATCACGTGTACAGAAGCTGATTCCCTATGGCACCACGAGTAAAGACCAGCGAGCGCATTGTGCAAACCAGCCTGGAGCTTTTTAACCAGCAGGGCGAGCGCAGTGTGAGCACCAACCACATTGCCGCCCATATGGAAATTTCGCCGGGCAACCTGTACTACCACTTCCCCAATAAGCAGGCGATCATCGCCGTACTGTTTCGTGAATACGAAGCCCTGGTGGACAGTTTCCTGCGCCCACCCCAAGGCCGCGCTGTTACGGTCGAAGACAAACGCTTCTACCTGCAGGCCGTGTTGGCTGGCATGTGGCGCTACCGTTTCCTGCACCGCGACCTCGAACACCTGCTGGAAAGCGACCCGGAACTGGCCACCGGCTACCGGCGTTTTTCCCAGCGCTGCCTGACCCAGGGTGGGGCTATCTACCAAGGGTTTGTCGACGCCGGCATCCTCAATATGGACCCGGTGCAAACCGAAGCCCTGACCCTCAATGCCTGGATCATCCTCACCTCTTGGGTGCGGTTTTTGTGCACCACCAATGAGAACTCGGCCCACCTGAGCGCCGAGGCGATCAAGCGCGGTGTGTATCAGGTGCTGGTGCTGGAGGCGGGTTTTGTCACGCCCCAGGCAAAAGAAGCAGTGGATGCTTTGTTCAAGGAATTTTACGTGCCGTTAAATCAGGCATTGGAAGAAGTGAAGTAGGACCTTTCCCGAATCGTTCATAGGAGTCCGTCATGCCGCTTGCCCAATTGATCAGCCCCCAGCAACTGGCCGAGCGCCAGAAGGCCGATGGGGTGGTGGTCCTGGATTGCCGTTTTGCCTTGGAAGACCCGGATTACGGACTCTGCAGCTATGCCGAAGGGCATATCGAGGGCGCGCAGTATGCCGACCTGGAACGCCACCTCAGCGGGCCGGTGACCAAGGGCGTGACTGGCCGTCACCCGTTGCCGGACGCCAACACCTTCGCCGAGCAATTACGGGCCTGGGGCGTCAATGCCGACACCGACGTGGTGCTCTACGACGACGGCCCCGGAGCTTATGCCGCGCGTGCCTGGTGGTTGCTGGCCTGGCTGGGCAAGCGTGACGGCGTGTTTATCCTGGATGGCGGCCTCAAGGCCTGGCATGCGGCGGGGTTTCCGTTGAGCCTGGACGCGCCGGTGGTTGAGCCGGGTACATTTATCGGCACGCCGGACAATCGCCTGGTGCTGGACGCTGAACACCTGCAAAAACGCCTGGGCCAACCCGGCCTGACCCTCATCGATGCCCGCGCCCAGCCGCGCTTTCGCGGTGACGTGGAGCCCATCGACCCGATTGCCGGGCACATCCCGGGTGCGCAGTGCGCGGCGTTCAATGAAAACCTCGGCACTGACGGCCGCTTCCTGCCGGCTGAGCAGCTCAAGCAACGTTTCGCCGCCCAATTGCAGGGGCGCTCGCCGGAAGATCTGGTGGCGTATTGCGGTTCGGGCGTGACGGCGTGCCACAACCTGTTTGCCCTGAGCCTGGCGGGTTACCCATTGGGTAAATTGTATGCAGGGTCGTGGAGTGAGTGGATTACCGATCCACAGCGTGAAATCGCCACGGGCGACTGAACACACAACCCCTGTAGGCGCCGGCAAGCCGTGCTCCTACAGGTGCGGTGTGGTTTGCGTCAGCAGCCAGGCGGGAATCCGGCGTTCCAGGTAATAGCTTGGCTGTTTAAGAGAACCGTCGACAAAACCTACATGCCCACCTTTGGCTGTCAGCTCAAACTCAGTGCACGCCGACAGTTCACTCGCCTCAGGCAGGCTATGGGCAAACACAAACGGGTCATCAGCCGCCTGGATGATCAAGGTGGGCGTTTGGATGCCGCCCAGGTAATAGCGGCTCGACGCGCGGCGGTAATAGTCCTCGGCACTCAAGAAACCATGCAACGGCGCAGTCACCCGGCCATCGAAGTCCCAGAACGTGCGCATTTTCTCCAATGAGCCCAGGGCCTCCAGGGTTTTCAGCCCGTCCGCCCGACCATCCTGTAGAAAGCGGCTTTGCTTGACGCGGATATACGCCACCATTTCGCGCATGAAATGCTTCTGGTAAACCCGCGAAAAGCCCAGGCCGATACGGTCCGCGCATTGGTCCAAACGAAACGGCACCGACACCGCCGCGGCGCCTTGCAGCCCCGATGCCGCGCCGGTTTCCCCCAAATGCTTGAGCAGCACATTGCCGCCCAGTGAGTAACCCACGGCATACAACGGCGCCAACGGTCGCTTGGCCCGCAGGTGGGCAATGGCCGCTGCCAGGTCTTCGCTCGCGCCGGAGTGATAGCTGCGCGCTAACAGGTTCGGTTCGCCCGAGCATCCACGCCAGTTCAACGCGGCGCTGGCCCAGCCTTGCGCGGCAAGGGCTTTTTGCAGGCCGGCCACATAGGGCGAGTTGGAGGAACCGGTCAGCCCATGCAGCACCAGCACCAAGGGTGCTTGCGCGTCATGTGGGCCGTGCCAGTCGAGATCGAGGAAGTCGCCATCTTCCAGCCACAGGCGTTCGCGTTGGCGTTCGATATGGGTAGTGGGGCGCCACAGCGGCCCCCACAGCGTTTGCAGGTGAGGGTTGCCGAGACCGAAGGCGGGAGTGAACAGGTGGGTAGAAGGCTTCATGAAACTCTCTGTGGCGAGCGCACTTAATTGTGGTGAGCGGGCAGTGCGACGATTCGACAAGCCCGCTCACTACAACACAAGCCCTGCTGCCACGTCCGGAGGTCAGGCGACGCTACGGTGCCACAACGCGTAATACACCCGTCCGGACTTCTGTTCCCGGTGCAGGCGCCACGCTGCTGGCAAGCCGAGGGTAGAGGGCGCTGTCTCGCTTTCAGTGTAGATCCACGCATCCGGTGCCAGCCATTGGCGTTCTTCCAGCAGTGCGCACACGGTTGGCAGCAGGTTCTGGTTGAACGGCGGGTCGAGGAACACCACGTCGTATTCACTGGCTGGCTGTGTCTCGAGGTAGCGCAGCGCGTCGGCGGTTTGCACTTGGCCGGTGGTGCAGCGCAGGGTGCCCAGGTGTTCCTTGAGGCTGGACACCGCCACATTGCTGGCGTCCAGCGCCTGGCCCAGGGCGGCGCCACGGGACAACGCCTCCAGGAACAACGCGCCACTGCCGGCAAACGGATCCAGCACCTTGGCGCCCGCGATGTACGGTGCGAGCCAGTTGAACAGGGTTTCACGCACGCGGTCCGGCGTCGGGCGCAGGCCCACGACGTCGGGGAAGCTCAGCTTGCGGCTGCGCCATTCGCCGCCAATGATGCGCAGTTGGCCCACACCGTTATGGACGTTGTGGACAGGTTTTTTCGGGCGAGATGAACTGGCCATTAATGCTCCGGAACCCCGAGCGGCTGCTCGGCGGGTTTATCAGTGGGGGGCGGTAGTGGCTTTTGCGCAATCGTCGGGCCGGCGGTCACGATGACCATCTTGTCGGCGCTCAAGTGTTTGTTCATTGCAGCCTTGACCTGCTCTACGGTCAGGGCCTGGGATTGTTTCATGAAATCTTCCAGATAGCTCAGCGGCAGGTTGTAGAAACCCATGGCGCCCAGCTGCCCGACGATGTCGGCGTTGCTCGCGGTCGACAGCGGGAAGCTGCCGGCCAGCTCGCGCTTGGCGTCATCGAGTTCTTTTTGCGTTGGGCCGGTCTTGAGGTAGTCGGCTACCACATCCTCTACCAGGCGCAGGGTGCCGCCGCTCATTTCCGCGCGGGTCTGCAGGTTGATCATGAACGGGCCACGCACCTGCATTGGCGAGAAGCCGGAGTAAACGCCATAGGTCAGGCCGCGTTTTTCGCGCACTTCGCTCATCAAGCGGGTGCCGAAACCACCGCCGCCGAGGATCTGGTTACCCAGTGACAAGGCAGCGTAGTCCGGGTCGGCACGGTCGATGCCCAGTTGTGCGAACAGCAGGTGCGTCTGTTTGGACGGGAACTCGATACGGCTCAAACCCGGTTTGGGTTCGGTCGGCTGGGCGATTTTTGGCAGGGCGGGGCCCTTGGGCAGCGACGCGGAAACCTTGGCGGTCATGGCTTCGGCTTCGGCGCGGGTGAGGTCGCCGACCACTGCAATCACCGCGTTGCCCGCTGCGTAAGCCTTGGCGTGGAACGCCTGCAACTGCGCGACGGTAATCTTCGGGACGCTCTCCGGTGTGCCTTCGCTTGGGTGCGCGTAAGGATGGTCGCCGTACAGGCGCTTGAACAGCTCAAGGCTCGCCAGCTTGCCGGGGTTCTGCTTCTGGTATTCGAAGCCGGCCAGGATCTGGTTCTTGATCCGCGCCAGGGAGTCGGCCGGGAAGGTCGGCTTGCCGATCACCTGGTCAAACAGGCTCAGGGCGGCGTCGCGTTTATCGCTGTCGCTGAGGCTGCGCAGGGACACCAGCGCCATGTCGCGGTACGCGCCATTGCCAAAGTCCGCACCCAGGCCTTCGAAGTCGCGGGCGATCTGGCTCACATCCTTGCCCGGCACGCCTTCGTTGAGCATGGCGTTGGTCATCAGCGCCAGGCCCGGTACGTTGCCGTCCTGGCTGCTGCCGGCGGCGAACAGGATGCGCACGTCGAACATCGGCAGTTCATGGGCTTCGACGAACAGCACCTTGGCGCCTTCGGCGGTGGTCCAGGTTTGCACGTCGAGCTTGCGGTTGGTCGGCGCCTTGCCGTCCAGTTCCGCCAGGGATTGCAGTGTGTTGCTCGATTGGGCTTTTTCCAATGCCGGGCTGGCCACGGAGTCGCTCGGGCGCAGGAAGTACACGGCGCTGGCGGCGATCAGGGTGACGACGACCAGGCCGGGGAAGAACAGGCGGCTGCTTTTGCGATCACTCATGAGCGGTCTCCTGAGGCAGAACATGGGCGACGCTGAGACGTTCGCGGGTGAAATAGGTGCGCGCGGCTTTCTGGATATCTTCCGGGGTCACGCTTTGCAGGTCGGCCAGTTCGGTGTCCATCAACTTCCAGGACAGGCCAACGGTCTCCAGGGAGCCAATGGCCGTGGCCTGGCTGGTGATGGAGTCACGCTGGTAGACCAGGCCGGCAATGACCTGGGCGCGGATGCGTTCCAGCTCTTCGGCGGTCGGTGGCTTGGCCTTCAGCTCTTCCAGCAGGCGCCACAGGCCGGCTTCGGCTTGGGCGACGGTCTTTTTCTTCTGCTGGTTCGGCGTGGCGGACAGCATGAACAGGGTGTCACCGCGGGTATAGGCGTCGTAGTTGGTCGACGCAGCAGAGACCAGCTCTTCACCGCGCTCCAGCTGCTCGGAGATACGAGCGCTGTAGCCGCCGTCCAGCAGGGCCGAGATCAGGCGCAGGGCCTGCACCGAACGCTTGTCTTCGGCGGTGGCCAGGCCAGGGACGTTGAAGCCCAGCATTACGCTCGGCAGTTGGGTTTGCACATGCAGGGTCAACAGGCGCTCGCCGGGCTCGGCCAGTTCCATTGGGATCTTCGCCGGTGGCACGTCGCGCTTGGGGATAGGGCCGAAGTAGCGATTGGCCAGGTTCTTCACCTCGTCCGGGGTGACATCGCCGACCACCACCAGGGTGGCGTTGTTCGGGACGTACCAGGATTGGTACCAGTGGCGCAGCTCTTCGACTTTCATGCGGTCCAGGTCGGCCATCCAGCCGATGGTCGGCGTGTGGTAGCCACTGGCCGGGAATGACATGGCCTTGAAGCGCTCGTAGGCCTTGGACATCGGATTGTCGTCGGTGCGCAGGCGGCGCTCTTCCTTGATTACCTCGATCTCGCGGCTGAATTCATCGGCGGGCAGGCGCAGGCTGGCCATGCGGTCGGCTTCCAGCTCGAAGGCAACGCCCAGGCGGTCGCGGGCCAGCACCTGGTAGTAAGCGGTGTAGTCATCGCTGGTGAAGGCGTTCTCTTCCGCGCCCAGGTCGCGCAGGATCAGCGAGGCTTCGCCGGGGCCGACCTTGGCGCTGCCCTTGAACATCATGTGCTCCAGGGCGTGGGACAAACCGGTCTGGCCCGGGGTTTCGTAGCTCGAACCGACCTTGTACCAGACCTGGGAAACCACCACTGGCGCGCGATGGTCTTCGCGCACGACGACCTTGAGGCCGTTGTCCAGGGTGAATTCGTGGGTGGGTTGTGGGTCGGCAGCCAGAGCTGAAAGAGGCAGACAAACTGTGCTGAACAGCAGGCCTGCGGCGCGGCGGGCTAGAGCATTCATTCGTTTTTAAACCTGTTGGGCTGCCCGCTTGGTCTTAGCGTCGGCGGGCGAGGAGGTGCTAGGATACTGATCGGATTTAAGGACGGCCACTGCGGCAGTCGTGTTGAGGCCGTTTTAGGCCTTACGAAATGTTGCGCATGAACGAGCTGGCTAAAAAACAGTCTGTTACGCATCGAATTTTATTTACCGGCGCGCCCCTTGGTGCGTCGCTACCTTGAGATAGCCGTCTCCATGTTTGGTTCCAACGACGACAAGAAGACCCCAGCTGCGGCTGGCGAGAAAAAAGGCCTGTTCGGATGGCTGCGCAAAAAGCCGCAGGAAACCGTCGACGAACAGCCACAGGTTCAAGCCGAACCGATCCCCGAGCCTATAGTAGAAGCCGAAACCCCGGCACCCGTGGTGTTGCCGATGGCCGAACCGGTTTTGCAGCCGGTCGCCGAGGTTGAGCCTGAACCCGAGCCGCAGCCCGAGCACAAGCCGTGGCCGGAACTGCCGGTGGCCGAAGAGCCCGTGGCACTGGTTGAAGATGTGCAGGCCGAGCACGTGGTGCCGCCGATTCCGGTGGTCATTGAGCCGCAGCCGGTGGTCGTTGAAGCGCCAGCTCCCGCACCGGTGGCGATCGAGCCAGTAATAGCCGCTCCCGCCGTTATCGAAGAACCTGTCGCGCCTGCCGAGACCAGCAAGACCGGCTTCTTCGCCCGCCTCAAGCAAGGCCTGAGCAAGACCAGCGCCAGTATCGGCGAAGGCATGGCCAGCCTGTTTCTGGGCAAAAAGGTCATCGACGACGAACTGCTGGAAGACATCGAAACCCGCCTGCTTACCGCCGACGTGGGCGTTGAAGCCACCGCCGTGATCATCCAGAGCCTCACCCAGAAGGTCGCGCGCAAGCAGTTGACCGACGCTGACGCGTTGTACAAATCCCTGCAGGCCGAGTTGGCCGCCATGCTCAAGCCGGTGGAAGCACCCCTGGTGATCACGCCGAAGAAGCCATTCGTGATCCTGGTGGTGGGCGTCAACGGCGCCGGCAAGACCACCACCATCGGCAAGCTGGCCAAAAAGCTGCAGTCCGAAGGCAAGAAGGTCATGCTGGCGGCGGGTGACACCTTCCGTGCCGCCGCAGTTGAACAACTGCAGGTCTGGGGCGAGCGCAACAAGATCCCGGTCATCGCCCAGCACACCGGCGCCGATTCCGCCTCGGTGATCTTCGATGCCGTGCAAGCCGCCAAGGCCCGCAACATTGATGTGCTGATCGCCGATACCGCCGGTCGCCTGCACACCAAAGACAACCTGATGGAAGAGCTGAAGAAAGTCCGTCGCGTGATCGGCAAGCTCGACGCAGACGCGCCGCACGAGGTTCTGTTGGTGCTGGACGCCGGTACGGGCCAGAACGCTATCAGCCAGGCCAAACAATTCAACCAGACGGTGCAACTGACCGGCCTGGCATTGACTAAGCTCGACGGCACGGCCAAGGGCGGTGTGATTTTCGCCCTGGCCAAACAGTTCGGGTTGCCGATTCGTTATATCGGCGTCGGTGAAGGCATCGACGACCTGCGCACCTTTGAAGCCGAACCCTTTGTACAGGCACTGTTTGCCGAGCGGGAGCGTTCATGATTCGATTCGAACAGGTCGGTAAACGCTATGCCAACGGGCATGTCGGCTTGCATGAGCTGAGCTTTCGAGTGCGGCGGGGCGAGTTCTTGTTTGTCACCGGCCATTCGGGTGCCGGTAAAAGTACGTTGCTGCGCCTGCTGCTGGCCATGGAACGCCCGACCACCGGCAAACTGCTGCTGGCCGGGCAGGACCTGGCAACCATCAGCAATGCGCAGATCCCGTTCCTGCGCCGGCAGATCGGCGTGGTGTTCCAGAATCACCAACTGCTGTTTGATCGCACCGTGTTCAACAACGTGGCGCTGCCGTTGCAGATCCTCGGGCTGTCCAAGGCCGAGATCGTCAAGCGCGTGGATTCGGCCTTGGAGCGCGTGGCGCTGTCGGACAAGACCGACCTGTACCCCGGCGACCTCTCCACTGGCCAGCAACAGCGCGTTGGCATCGCCCGCGCCATCGTCCACCGCCCGGCCTTGCTGCTGGCGGACGAACCTACCGGTAACCTCGACCCGCGCCTGGCGGCCGAGATCATGGGCGTGTTCGAAGACATCAACCGCCTGGGCACCAGCGTGCTGATCGCCAGTCACGACCTGGCGCTGATCGCCCGCATGCGCCATCGCATGCTGACCCTGCAGCGCGGCCGCCTGATCGGTGACGGGGAGGCCGGCGTATGAGTGCTACACGCAGCCCTAAAGTCTCCGAGCGCGTGGCGCCGAAACCGGCCGACCCGCAACCGCAGAAGAAAAAACACGATCATGATGACGACGGCCCGGACTTCAGCACCTTGCTGCGCGCCTGGATCGAAAGCCATCGCGCCAGCCTGCTCGACAGCCTGCGCCGCCTGGGCAAGCAACCGATCGGCAGCTTTTTCACCTGCCTGGTGATGGCAGTGGCCTTGAGCCTGCCGATGGGCCTGTCGCTGCTGCTTAATAATGTGGAGCGCCTGGGCGGTTCCTGGCAGCGTGCAGCGCAGATCTCGCTGTACCTGAACATCGACGCCAGCGCCAAAGACGGCGAAGCGCTGCGCGACGACATCAAGAACATCCCAGGTGTGGCGGATGCCGAGTACATCAGCCGCGACCAGGCCCTTGAAGAGTTCCAGCAACAATCCGGCCTGGGCGAGGCGCTTAAAGAGCTGCCGCAGAACCCGCTGCCGGGCGTGGTACTGGTGACGCCGAATGAAGTCGACAAACCGGCGCTGGAAGCCCTGCGACAAAAACTCGCAGAGATGCCCAAGGTGCAGCAGGCGCAACTTGATCTAGTCTGGGTAGAGCGCCTGGCGGCGATCCTCAAGCTGGGCGACCGGTTTGTGTTCGGTTTGACGGTGCTGTTGGTGTCTGCATTACTTTTGGTGATAGGTAATACCATTCGTCTTCATATTGAAAACCGTCGCACCGAGATAGAAGTGATTAAACTGGTCGGCGGCACGGACAGCTATGTGCGTCGTCCTTTTCTGTACATGGGCGCGCTTTATGGCTTCGGTGCCGGGGTTTTGTCCTGGGGCGTGCTGGCATTTGGCCTAGACTGGCTGAACGACGCGGTTGTCGGGCTGGCCGGACTCTACGGCAGTGATTTCGCGCTGGCCGGTGTGCCGGTAGCCGATGGTCTGAGTCTCTTGCTTGGCGCGGTGTTGTTGGGGTATATCGGTGCTTGGATTGCGGTCGCACGGCATTTACGTGAGCTGGCACCGAAGTAGTTAATGTCAGATTAATGTGGTTTCGTTTGTATTGACCGTATCGGTGGTTTAGGGAACTTGTCCTACGGTTCCCGGTCAATTTTCGCAGTGCTTCACTGCACGAGTTATGTGAGTCGGAGGTTTTTTCGTATGACCACTTCTTTGCAACCTGCTTATGCCTTGGTCCCGGGTGCGAACCTGGAAGCCTATGTGCATACGGTAAACAGCATTCCATTGCTGACGCCCGAGCAGGAGCGTGAACTGGCCGAGAGTCTCTACTATGAGCAGGATTTGGGGGCGGCTCGGCAGATGGTGCTCGCCCACCTGCGTTTTGTTGTACATATTGCCCGTAGCTACAGCGGATACGGCCTGGCCCAGGCTGACCTGATCCAGGAAGGCAACGTCGGCCTGATGAAGGCGGTAAAGCGCTTCAACCCTGAAATGGGTGTGCGCTTGGTGTCGTTTGCCGTGCACTGGATCAAGGCGGAAATCCACGAGTTCATCCTGCGCAACTGGCGCATTGTGAAAGTCGCGACCACCAAGGCCCAGCGCAAGCTGTTCTTCAACCTGCGCAGCCAGAAAAAACGCCTGGCGTGGCTGAATAACGAGGAAGTTCACCGTGTGGCCGAAAGCCTGGGCGTGGAACCTCGTGAAGTGCGCGAGATGGAAAGCCGCCTGACTGGCCATGACATGGCCTTCGACCCGGCCGCCGAAGCGGACGACGACAGCGCCTTCCAATCGCCGGCCAACTACCTGGAAGACCACCGGTACGACCCGGCGCGTCAACTGGAAGACGCCGACTGGAGCGACAACTCCAACCACAACCTGCATGAAGCGCTGGAAGTGCTGGACGACCGCAGCCGTGACATCCTCTACCAGCGCTGGCTGGCGGAAGAAAAAGCCACGCTGCACGACCTGGCGCAGAAGTACAACGTGTCGGCCGAGCGGATTCGTCAGCTCGAGAAAAGCGCGATGAACAAGCTGAAATTGTCGATCGCCGCCTAAAACGCTGCGAAAAGATAAAAAAATGCCCCGATCGGAAGATCGGGGCATTTTTGTTTGTGCTCAAAGAGTCTCAGGTCAACTCGATTTAAGGTGGGAGCTGGCTTGCCTGCGATGAGGCCGTGTCAGCCAAAACAATTGTTGACTGACCCACCGCTATCGCAGGCAAGCCGGCTCCCACAGGAACCGCGGGGAGTCAGTCGGACCAGGGTGCTTTGCGTGAGTTGTTCAGCTCAACCAGATACCCATCCCCACCCAACTGGCTCATTTGCTGGCGAATCCAAGCCGCTCGCCTCGCCACATACGCCGTCGGGTGACTGGCGCTCCACACCCTCGGGTTAGGCAGTACAGCAGCCAAATAGCTGGCCTGCTGTCGCGATAATCCCTTGGCACTCACCCCAAAGTGATGCCGCGCCGCCGCTTCCGCGCCGAACACGCCTTCATCCCACTCCACGCTGTTGAGGTACACCTCAAGGATCCGTTGCTTGGGCCACAGCACCTCGATCAACCCGGTGAACCACGCCTCCAGGCCTTTGCGCAAATAACTGCGGCCGGCCCACAGGAACAGGTTTTTCGACACCTGCTGGCTCAATGTACTAGCGCCGCGAATCGAGCCGCCGCGCTCGTTGTGCAGGATGGCGGCCTGGATTGCGCCGAAGTCAAAACCCCAATGCTGCGGGAAACGCTGGTCTTCACCGGCCATCACCGCCACTTTGAGGTCATCGGAGATCTCGTCCCACGGCACCCAGCTGCGCTGCAGGTCAATGGGTTCGCCGTCGAACCAGGATTCGACCTTGCGCTCCACCATCAGCGCGGTGAGGGGCGGCGGGACGACACGAAACAGCAGCACCAGCAGCACACTGCCGATGGCAAACCATTTCACGACGTTGAGAAAGCGTTTGAAGAGGAGACGCAGCATAGAGATGGCTTGGCCGAACCCGTTGAGCGGGCCATTATACAGACCCGGCCCTTTGAGTCTGACTGGAGTTCCTCATGCTGCGAAGCTTTCTGATGCTGGCCGCGTTTTTCGGCTTTACCGGTGTTGCCCTCGGCGCTTTTGCCGCCCACGGCCTGAAAAACCGCCTCAGCGCCGACTACCTGGCGATCTTCCACACCGGCGTGACCTACCAACTGGTGCACGCCCTGGCGCTGTTTGGCGTGGCGCTGCTGGCGGCGCATATTCCTGGCCGGTTGGTCAGCTGGGCGGGTATTTCGTTTACCGTCGGCATCCTGCTGTTCTCCGGTAGCCTGTACGTGCTGACCATGACCGGCATCAGCAAACTCGGGATCATCACGCCATTTGGCGGCCTGGCGTTCCTGCTTGGTTGGTTTTTCCTCGGCCTTGCTGCCTGGCGCTTGCAGCTGACCGCTTGACGCTTGGAGCTGACCTTTAGGTCCCAATCGAGCTAGAATGCTGGCCCCTTAAAACGATGGCGGCCCGTGGCATGCGCATTCAGTTGAACGGCGAATCCTTTGAACTGCCCGACGGTGAAACCGTTGCGGCCCTGCTGACCCGCCTGGACTTGACCGAGCGTCGCGTTGCAGTGGAGCTCAACCTGGATATCGTCCCGCGTAGCCAGCACGCCGAGACCGCGCTCACCGAAGGTGATCAGGTCGAAGTGGTCCACGCCATTGGCGGCGGCTGATCGCGCAGCTTCCTGAATTCTGCAGAACCTCACCCCATTTCGAGGATTTCCCATGAGCATCGTTCGTAACGACAAGCCCTTCGTCCTGGCCGGTCGTACCTACCAGTCCCGTCTGCTGGTCGGCACCGGCAAGTACCGCGACATGGAAGAAACCCGCCTGGCTATCGAAGCCTCGGGCGCCGAGATCGTCACCTTCGCCGTGCGCCGCACCAACCTGGGCCAGATCGAAGGCGAGCCGAACCTGCTCGAAGTGCTGTCGCCGGATCGTTACACCTTCCTGCCGAACACTGCGGGTTGCTACGACGCCATCGAAGCCGTGCGCACCTGCCGCCTGGCCCGTGAGCTGCTCGACGGCCACAACTTGGTGAAGCTGGAAGTGCTCGCCGACCAGAAAACCCTGTTCCCCAACGTGATCGAAACCCTCAAGGCCGCCGAAACCCTGGTCAAGGAAGGCTTCGACGTGATGGTCTACACCAGCGATGACCCAATCATTGCGCGCCAATTGGCGGAAATCGGCTGCATCGCCGTGATGCCGCTGGCCGGCCTGATCGGTTCCGGCCTGGGTATCTGCAACCCGTACAACCTGCAGATCATCCTCGAAGAAGCCAAGATCCCGGTGCTGGTGGATGCGGGCGTGGGCACCGCCTCCGACGCAACCATCGCCATGGAGCTGGGCTGCGACGCAGTGCTGATGAACTCGGCCATCGCCCATGCCCAGCAACCGATCATGATGGCCGAAGCCATGAACCACGCCATCGTCGCGGGCCGCCTGGCCTACCTCGCCGGTCGCATGCCGAAAAAACTCTACGCCAGCGCCTCTTCGCCGCTGGATGGTCTGATCAAGTAAGAGCCATTGATGACTGAATCAAACGAAACGCCGAACACGCTGGAACCAGGCGACGAGTCCAAGCACCGCCGCATCAAGAGTTTTGTGATGCGCGCCGGTCGCATGACCGAAGGCCAGCAAAAGGGCCTGGAGCAAGGTACGCCGCTGTTCGTGCTGCCATTGGCCGATGCGCCGGTGGATTACGACCAGGTGTTCGGCCGTTCGGCCCCGCGCTCCCTGGAAATCGGCTTTGGCATGGGCAACTCCCTGCTGGAAATGGCCGCCGCCGCGCCGGACCAGGATTTCATCGGCGTGGAAGTCCACCGCCCCGGTGTCGGCGCGCTGCTCAACGGTGTGTTGACCCAAGGGCTGACCAACCTGCGTGTGTACGACTGCGACGCGATCGAAGTGCTCAACCGCTGTATCGCCGACAACAGCCTTGACCGCCTGATGCTGTTCTTCCCCGACCCATGGCATAAAGCCCGTCACCACAAGCGCCGCATCGTCCGGGCCTCCTTCGCGGAGCTGGTGCGCAGCAAGCTCAAGGTGGGCGGCATCCTGCACATGGCTACCGACTGGGAACCCTACGCGGAATACATTCTGGAAGTGATGAACGTCGCCCCCGGCTACCGCAACCTCGCCGAAGACGGCAAATGCGTACCACGCCCGGCTGAGCGCCCGATTACCAAGTTCGAACGCCGCGGCGAGCGGTTGGGGCATGGGGTGTGGGATCTGAAGTTTGAGAAGGTTGACTGACAAACCGTTGGTTTGGAATGCGGTCAAAAATGTGGGAGCGGGCTTGCTCGCGAATGGGGTCGATCAGTCAATATCTCCAGTGACTGACACTTCGCATTCGCGAGCAAGCCCGCTCCCACATGTGTATCTGCGTTGGCGTGGGAGTCAGCGGCGGTCTGCGACGACGCCAATCAATACAAGCACCACGATCAACACCGGCGCCAGGCTGTAGTTATTGAACTGGCTCAACCCCCGCACAATCCAAGGCGTGGCATAGATCAGCGCCGCGCCGCTGCCGATCATGCACACCAACGCCATCAGCGGGACGCGCAACGCGCCTGCGATGCTGCCCAGGCGTGCTTCGATCCACCCCTTGATATCGGCGCCGAACAGCACCAGCAGGCAGCCCACAAGGGCAAGGGAGATTTCCGACAGGTTGCTGCGGCTCCAGCGGGATACGGTGGCGAGCAGGTCGAGTACCAAATCCATTCGATTTCCTTAGAGCGTCAGCTCAAAAACTTCTGCAACAGGTCATTGAGAAAGAGTTGCCCGCGGTCGGTCGCCGCCAGGCGTGACGGTTCGACCTGCATTAAGCCACTTTGTTCTGCCTCGCGGCGGCCTTCATCGAGGCTCGCCAGGTCGAGGCCGGTACGCTCGGCGTAGAGCCTGGCGTCGACACCTTCGGTGAGGCGCAGGGCGTTCATCAGGAACTCGAATGGCAGTTCTTCGTTGGTCAGTTCTTTAGCGCCGGCCTGGAAGCTTTTGGCCGGGTTGAGGTAGTCCTTCGGCGCCCGGGTCTTCCAGGTGCGAACGATGCGTCCGTCCGGGTGGCTGAGTTTGCCGTGGGCGCCGGCGCCGATGCCAATGAAGTCACCGAAGCTCCAGTAATTGAGGTTATGCCGCGCCGGTCGACCCGCTTGGGCATAGGCCGACACTTCATATTGCGCATAACCGTGTTCAGCGAGCAGCGCCTGGCCGGCTTCCTGAATGTCCCATAACGTATCGTCTTCCGGCAGCGCAGGCGGCTGGTTCCAGAACACGGTGTTGGGTTCCAGGGTCAGCTGGTACCAGGACAAGTGCGTCGGCTTCAGCGCGATGGCTTGGCGCAAGTCGCCGAGGGCGTCGTCCAGGGACTGATCGGGCAAACCGTGCATCAGGTCCAGGTTGAAGTTATCAAAGCCGGCCTGGCGTGCCATGCCGGCAGCGCGCACGGCCTCATCGCCATTATGGATGCGCCCCAGGGCCTGGAGCTTTTCCTGCTGGAAACTCTGGATGCCAATGGACAGGCGGTTGATGCCCAGCTTGCGGTACGCGACGAATTTTTCTTGCTCGAACGTCCCGGGGTTGGCTTCCAGGGTGATCTCGATATCGCTGGCAAACGGGATACGCGCTTCCACGCCCTGGAGCAGGCGGCCCAGCGCAGCGGCGCTGAACAGGCTTGGCGTACCGCCACCAAAGAAGATCGAGCTCAGCTCGCGGCCGTAAACCGCATGCAGGTCCTGATCGAGGTCGGCCAACAGGGCGTCCACATACTCTTCTTCCGGCAGTACTTTACTGGCGGTGTGGGAGTTGAAGTCGCAATAGGGGCATTTGCGCACGCACCACGGGATGTGGATATACAGCGCCAGGGGCGGCAGCACAGGCAAGGCCGCCCGAGGTGTTTGCGCGCCACCGTGGATCAGCGGCTGCGCAGAGGTGTTCTGGGTCATTTCAGGCTCAGGCGTTGGCGCAGCAAATCCATTGCGCGGGCGCGGTGACTGATCTGGTTCTTGTCGGCGGGGTTCAGTTCGGCGCTGGAAACGTTACGCTCAGGCACCCAAAACAGCGGGTCATAGCCAAACCCATGCTCACCGCTGGCCGCATGCAGGATGCGCCCGTGCCACACGCCTTCGCAGAGGATCGGCAGCGGGTCATCGGCATGCCGAACCAGGGCCAGCACGCAGACGAACTGCGCGCCGCGCTCGGCGTCGGGCACGTCCTTGAGCGCATCCAGCAGCTTGGCGTTGTTGGCGGCGTCGCCCTGGCCATTGGCGTAGCGCGCCGAGTAGATACCCGGCGCACCACCGAGATAGTCGACCGCCAGGCCCGAGTCATCCGCCAGCGCCGGCAGGCCGGAGAGGCGTGCAGCATTACGCGCCTTGAGAATGGCGTTCTCGACGAACGACAGGCCGGTCTCTTCCGGCTCCACCTGGCTGAACTCGCCAATCGAGCGCAACTGCACGGCGTCGCCGAGCATGGCTTGCAGTTCTTTGAGTTTGCCGGCGTTATGGCTGGCGAGTACGAGTTGGGTAAGGTTCATCATTCCGCCGGAAACAGTTCCTGGTTGAATTGGAAGCTATGGGCTTTGCCGCCGGTTTCAACGTTGATGGTAAATGTCTTGTATTCCCGCTGGGTCACGGCGTAGGGCGCGAGATAATTGATGCCACCTTTTTCGTTGATTTGCTTGAAGGTGAGGATCTCGCTCTTGCCGCCCAGATCCTTGATGGTGCCCGTCACTTGCGCGGCCACCGGGGTTACGCCCTTGATCACGGTCACGTTGATCAGGCCCTTCTCCTTGCTGCGTACCACGCCGACTGCCTGGGCAGTTTCCGGTTGCAGGAAGCTGGAGGTGAACGTGTTGTAGTGCACGGTGATGTCACCGAAGTCTTTCTTGCGGTTAGCGTCTATTGCGTCTGCGGCCACGGCGCTGGCGCCCAGGCAGGCGGTCAATAGAAAAATAGCCAAACGACTCATGAGCGTCCCTCTTGAAGATGATTAGACGGCAATCTTGTGGTCGGTCAGGCCAGGACTGCTGACCCGGTAAATACCAATTTCGCCCAACAGGTTGGGCCATAGTTTACTCGCCCAGCCGTGGCGGTGCTGTTGATCGACGGCAAGGCGGTTGATCACCTTGGCTTCACGCTCACTGCACAGGGCTTCGAAGTCTTCGAAGGTGCAGAAGTGGATGTTCGGCGTGTTGTACCACGTGTACGGCAGGAAGTCCGACACCGGCATGCGACCCTTGGTGGCCAGGTACCAGCGGCAGCGCCAGTGGCCGAAGTTGGGGAAGGTGATGATGCACTGGCGGCCGACGCGCAGCATCTCGTCGAGGATGCGGTCCGGGTAGTGCACCGCCTGCAGGGCCTGGGTCATCACCACGATGTCGAAGCTGTTGCTGGCAAAGTTGCCCAGGCCCTTGTCCAGGTCCTGCTCGATCACGTTGATGCCCTTGGCCACGCACTGGGCGATGTTGTCCGGGTCGTTTTCCAGGCCATAGCCGGTGACTTGCTTGTTGTCGCGCAGCCAGCTCAGCAGTTCGCCATCACCGCAGCCCAGGTCGAGCACGCGGCTGCCGGCGGGGATCCATTCTTGGATGATTTCCAGGTCGGCTCTCATGGCGTTCTCACACAGTAATCCGGTTCATGTAATTGCCGAACGCCTGCAAGTAACGCGGGATCGGAATCAGGAAGGCATCGTGGCCTTGCGGAGCATCGATCTCCAGGTAGCAGACATCTTTGCGCGCGGCCATCAGCGCATCCACCAGCTCGCGCGAACGCGCCGGCGAGAAACGCCAGTCGGTGGTGAATGACATCACGCAGAACTTGGCCGTGGCGCCTTCGAAGGTTTTTGCCAGGTCATCGTCGTGGTTGGCGGCCGGGTCGAAATAATCCAGGGCCTTGGTCATCAGCAAATAGGTGTTGGCGTCAAAACGCCCGGAGAACTCCTCGCCCTGATAACGCAGGTAGCTTTCCACCTGGAACTCGACGCTGTGGAAGTCGTAGTTGAGCTTTTCACTCTTGAGGCCACGGCCGAATTTCTCGCCCATGGAGTCATCGGACAGGTAGGTGATGTGCCCGACCATCCGCGCCAGCATCAGGCCGCGCTTGGGGATCACACCGGCTTCCTGGAACGAACCACCGTGGAACTCCGGGTCGGTCAGGATTGCCTGGCGCGCCACTTCGTTGAAGGCGATGTTCTGCGCCGACAGCTTGGGGGCCGAGGCGATGGCCAGGCAATGGCGCACACGGTCCGGGTAAGTGATGGTCCATTGCAGGGCTTGCATCCCGCCCAGGCTGCCGCCGATCACGGCGGCCCACTGCTGGATGCCGAGCAAGTCGGCGAGGCGGGCCTGGCTGTGCACCCAGTCTTCCACGGTCAGTACCGGGAAATCTGCGCCGAACGGCTTGCCGGTTTCCGGGTTGATACTGCTCGGGCCGGTGGAACCGTTGCAGCCGCCGAGGTTGTTCAGGCTGACCACGAAGAACTTGTTGGTGTCGATGGGCTTGCCGGGGCCGATGCAACTGTCCCACCAGCCGGGCTTGCGGTCGTCGACCGAGTGAAAACCGGCGGCATGATGATGGCCGGACAAAGCGTGGCAGATCAGCACGGCGTTGCTCGCCGTGGCGTTCAGTTGGCCGTAGGTTTCATAGATCAGGTCGTAGGCAGGCAGCGAACGGCCGCAGGCCAGGGCCAGCGGTTCGCTGAAGTGCGCCACTTGGGGCACGACCAGTCCAACAGAATCGGGGGGAAAGGCAGCTGGCATCGACCCTGCTCTCGTTTAAATGAGGCGTAAGTCTAAAGAGCGGGAACCCCAGCGGCAAGCAAAGGCCTGCGCGGATTGAATTCAACACACAGATACAAAATGTGGGAGCTGGCTTGCCTGCGATGGCGGTGTGCCAATCGACCCGTTCGTCGACTAATACACCGCTATCGCAGGCAAGCCAGCTCCCACACGATACTGCGCCAAACGTTAGATCAGCAGGCGCAGAATGTCCGGCATCATGGTCATTGCCGCCAGGTTGTTGATCACCAGCATGTCCAGCAACTTGAGCACCATGAACGCCAGGATCGGCGAGATATCCAGGCCTCCCAGGTTCGGCAGCAGGCGGCGGAACGGCGCCAGGGCCGGTTCGCAGATCTGGTTCACCAGCTCGGCGCCAGGGTTGTGGCTACCCGGGGCGACCCAGGACAGGATTACGCTGATGATCAAGGCGAAGAAGAAGATCTTCAGGAACAGCGCGGTCACGCCGATGATGGCCCAGATCAGCAGTTGTACGAAGTTGCCGGTGGTGCCGTAGGTCAGCAGCAGGGTCAGCGCCATCAAGGCCAACTGCACCAGGATCGCCAGCACCAGCGATGACATGTCCAGGCCGAACAGGCTCGGGATGATCCGGCGCAACGGCTTGAGCAGCGGCTGGGTAGCCTTGACGATGAACTGGCACAGCGGGTTGTAGAAGTTCGCGCGCACCAGTTGCAGCACGAAACGCATCAGTACGATCAGCAGGTACAGGCTGCCGAGGGTTTGCAGCACGTAGACGGCTGCGGTATTCAAACCAATCATGTTGGCTCCTTATTTGCCCAGTTGTTCGGCGAGTTCCGCCGAGCGGTGCGCAGCGGCACCCAATGCTTTTTCCACCAGGGCTTCAAAGCCCCCGGCCTGGAACGACTCGATGGCCGCCTGCGTGGTGCCGCCGGGGGAGGTCACGCGACGGCGCAACTCGGCCGCGTCCACGTCGCTGGCAACCGCCATATGTGCGGCGCCCAGGGCGGTCTGCTCGGCCAGTTGCTCGGCCACGTCCTTGGGCAGGCCCAGTTTCACGCCGGCGGCGGTCATGGCTTCGATCAGCAGGAAGAAATACGCCGGGCCGCTGCCGGACACGGCGGTGACCGCGTCCAGTTGCTGCTCGTGCTCCAGCCACAGGGCGATGCCCACGGCGGACAGCAGCTCTTGCGCCTGGTCGCGTTGTTCGGCGCTCACTTCGTTGGTGGCATACAGGCCACTCACGCCTTGGCTGACCAGGGCGGGGGTATTGGGCATGCAACGCACGATCGGCTGGGCGCCCAGCCAGTTCTTCATGCTGGCGCAGGTAATGCCGGCGGCGATGGACACCACCAACTGCTGCGGCTGCAGGCTCGGGCGCAGGCTTTCGCACACGGCCTTCATGGCCTGCGGCTTCACTGCCAGCACGATCACATCGACGCCACGGATGGCCTCGGCGTTGTCCGCAAAGGTTTCAATACCGTGCTCGGCGCTGACGCGGGCACGGGTGTCGGCACCCGGGTCGCTGGCGCGGATCTGCGCGGCGTCCAGGCCCTTGGCCCGCAGGCCACCGATCAGGCTGGCCGCCATGTTACCGGCGCCGATAAAGGCAATACGCGTGTTGCTCATGACAGGTCCTTACTCAGAGGGAAGTCAGCCATTTCATGGCTGGCCGTAGTCGCGGGCGCCAAACAGGGCGGTACCGATCCGCACCCAGGTGGCGCCTTGGGCGATGGCCGACTCAAGGTCATGGCTCATGCCCATGGAAAGTGTGTCCAACGGCAGGTTCAGGCTGTTTTGCAGGTCGCGAACAGCGGCGAACGCTGCGTCTTGCGCGGCACGATCTTCGGTCGGCTCGGGAATGGCCATCAGGCCACGCAGCTTCAGGCGCGGCAGGGCGCTGATGGCGTTTGCCAATGCCGGCAGGTCGGCGGGTGTACAGCCGGACTTGCTGGCTTCGCCACTGACGTTGACCTGGATGCAGATGTTCAGCGGTGGCAGGTCGGCCGGGCGTTGTTCGGACAGGCGTTGTGCAATTTTGAGGCGGTCCACGGAATGCACCCAAGCGAAGTTCTCGGCGATAGCGCGCGTCTTGTTCGATTGAATGGGGCCGATGAAGTGCCAACTCAAGGGCAGGTCGGTTAATTCGGCCTGTTTGCCCAGGGCTTCCTGCAGATAGTTCTCGCCAAAGTCGCGCATGCCGGCGGCATAGGCTTCGCGCACCGCCTGCGCGGGTTTGGTCTTGCTCACGGCCAGCAGGTGGATGCTGCTTGCGTCACGTTGCACGGCGTCGGCAGCGGCGCGGATGCGCTGGCTAACCTGGCCGATGTTGTCTGCTATCGTCGACATTCAAGATGCGCCCGTGGATATGGAGTCCGCGGCATTCTACTGGAAATGGAAAGCCCTATGGATATCACTGAATTACTCACGGCCAGTGTGCGCCGTGGCGCTTCCGACCTGCACTTGTCGGCCGGCCTGGCGCCGATGCTGCGCGTGGATGGCGAGGTCTGGCCGCTGGATTGGCCGGTGCTTTCACCGTCGCAAGTGGCGGACTTATTGAGCCCGTTGCTCAATCAGTACCAACAAAAAGATTTCGAAACATCTCTAGAAACAGATTTCGCCTTCGAACTGCCCGGCGTAGCGCGATTCCGGGCCAACGTGTTCCAACAGAATCGCGGCATGGGCGCGGTGTTTCGCACCATCCCGTCCGAGGTCCGGAGCCTGGAAAGCCTTGGCCTTGGCGAGGTGTTCCGGCGTATCGCCCAACTGCCACGGGGCTTGGTACTGGTTACCGGCCCGACCGGCTCGGGCAAGTCCACCACCCTGGCGGCGATGATCGATTATCTCAATCAGCATCGGCGCCAGCACATCCTCACCCTCGAAGACCCCATCGAATTTATCCACACCCCCAAGACCGCCCTGATCAACCAGCGCCAGGTGCACCGGGACACCCATGACTTTTCCACCGCCCTGCGCTCCGCCCTTCGGGAAGACCCTGATGTGATCCTGGTGGGCGAACTGCGCGACCTGGACACCATCCGCCTCGCGCTGACGGCGGCTGAAACCGGGCACCTGGTGTTTGGCACCCTGCACACCAGTTCAGCGGCAAAGACCGTAGACCGGCTGGTGGACGTGTTTCCGGCTGGGGAAAAGGCCATGGTCCGCTCGATGTTGTCGGAGTCGTTGCAGGCGGTGGTGTCCCAAGTGCTGGTAAAGAAGATCGGCGGCGGACGCGTGGCGGCCCATGAAATCATGCTGGGCACGCCGGCCATTCGGAACTTGATCCGGGAGGACAAGGTGGCGCAGATGGTTTCAGCGATACAGACGGGTGGGGCGTTGGGGATGAAGACGCTGGATATGAGTTTGAAGAGGTTGGTCGGAGAGGGGTTGATCAGCCGGGAAGAGGCGCGGGAGAAGGCGAGGGTGCCAGCAGACCTATGAGGCATCAAGAACGATGTAAATCAAATGTGGGAGCGGGCTTGCTCGCGAATGCGGAGTGTCAGTCAACAAATTAATCGACTGATCCACCGCTTTCGCGAGCAAGCCCGCTCCCACATTGGGTACTGCATTTCAGTCTGAAATCAGCGCTGAACGACCCGCAAGTTATTCTGCTCTTTTGGGAGTACCCGCTTGGCAATCACGTAGTTCTTGTCCCAGAACGGTTTCTTCAGGGTGTCGATGCTCACCGACTTGCCACGACGCGGCGCGTGGATGAAACGGTCGTTACCCAGGTAGATGGCAACGTGGTTCACCTGGCGGCTCTTCAGTTTGAAGAACAGCAGGTCGCCGGGTTTCAGGTCCTTGCGATCAACCTTCTGCCCGTGGCCGGCGGCCATGGCGTTGGAGGTGCGCGGCAAATCCACGGCTGCTACGTCGTTAAACGCATATTTCACCAAGCCACTGCAGTCGAACCCTTTACTTGGGCTGCTGCCGCCCCAACGATAAGGAGTACCGAGCACGTTGACGGCGCGGCTGAGGACGGTGCTGCTCTGCTTGGTGTTGACGCCAACCAGGCCCGGAACTGCTTTACCGTTATGGGCCTTGCTCAGTTGAGTCGGGCGGTTGACGGTCAGCTTGACCGACTTGGCGGTGCTTGGCGTGCTGTGGACTTTAGGGGTGAAACCGTTAACGTTAGGAAGTCGTTGCTCACGATTGGTGGCGTGGGCGGCCAGTGGCATTAATAGGCAAATGGTTAGCCATGTCTTGAAAAATGGTCGCATTAGGCGTGGCTCTTATGGGTTTGCGCGCAACTTTATAACAGCTTTTTGTGTCGTTCTCAGGCCGTTTGTCGACTGAACCTTGACGTCAAATTCAGGAAAAACGCGACGATTCGCCGCAATTGTCCTACACAAGTCAGGTGGCATAAGGCTTTCAGGGCAGGGAAGATACCATTTGCCGTACGTCGGGCGCCTGTAAAAAAGTCACAAAGAAAGTGAAAAAATTTATCTATCGAGGCAAAAGAGGTACGCGATGAACACCTATCAACAGATTGGTTCGCAGCAAGACACCCACAGCAAGGTGATCGGTTACCTGCTATGGATTTTCGGTTTTACCGGGGCGCATCGCTTCTATTACGGCAAGCCAGTGACCGGCACGATCTGGTTTTTCACCTTTGGCTTGCTGGGTATCGGCTGGCTGATCGACCTGTTCCTGATCCCGGCCATGGACCGTGAAGCGGACCTGCGTTTTACCGCCGGGCCGATCGAATACAACGTGGCCTGGATTCTGTTGGCGTTTCTCGGGGTATTTGGCGTGCACCGCATGTACCAGGGCAAATGGATCACCGGCTTGATCTACCTGCTGACCGGCGGCTTGTTCCTGGTGGGCGTGCTGTATGACTTCTGGACGTTGAATACGCAGATTTCGATCCGCAATGCCGAGCGCAACGCCGGACGGTAAGCCTGCACACAATCCAATATGGATGCTGGCTTGTGTGGGAGCTGGCTTGCCTGCGATGCAGACACCTCGGTCTTTCAGCTAAACCGAGGTGATGCTATCGCAGGCAAGCCAGCTCCCACATGGGCCTTGTCCACATCAGGCGTGTTTTATCAGGCCTGGTAGCTGATGCGGCCGTCTACCAAGGTGTAACGCACCGTCGCCGGCAGGCTATGGCCGATGAACGGGCAGTTTTCACCCTTGGACAGCCACTGCTCGCCGGCGACCGTGGAGCTGGCCGGGTCGAACAGCACCAGGTCCGCCGCCGAACCCACCGCCAACTTGCCCGCCGGCAGGCGCAAGGCCTCGGCCGGGCCGCTGCTCAGGCGTGCCAGCAGCGTCGGCAAGTCCAGCAACCCATCCTCTACCAACGTCATTGCCAGCGGCAGCAACAGTTCGACACTGCTGATGCCCGGCTCAGTCGCGCCGAACGGTGCCAGCTTGGCATCGCGCTCATGGGGCTGGTGGTGGCTGGAAATCGCCGAGACCACACCGGACTTGACCGCCGCACGCAAACCTTCGCGGTCGGCCAGGGTGCGCAGTGGCGGTTGCACGTGGTACAGGCTGGAGAAGTCGATCAGCGCCTCGTCCGTCAGGATCAGCTGATACAGCGCCACATCCGCCGTCACCGGCAAGCCACGGGTCTGGGCCTGGGCGATCAAGGCCACGCCGCGAGCGCTGGTCAACTGGCTGAAGTGCGCACGCACACCGCTTTGTTCCACCAGCAGCAGGTCACGGGCCAGGGCCACGGTCTCGGCGGTTTCCGGAATGCCCGGCAGGCCAAGGAAGCTGGCCACGGCGCCTTCATGGGCCAGGCCGCCTTCGGCCAGGTCGCGGTCCTGGGAGTGGAAGATCACCGTCAAATCGAAGGTGGCCGCGTATTCCAGGGCGCGGCACAGCGTGCGGCTGCTGCGGAAGCTGTCCAGGCCATTGCCGAAGGCCACGCAACCGGCGTCACGCAAGGCGATCAGTTCGGCGAGTTGTTCGCCTTCCAACCCTTTGCTCAAAGCGCCGATAGGGAACACCTTGCAGTTGCCGGCCTCACGGGCGCGGTCGAGGATCAACTCGGTCACGGCCGAGGTGTCCAGCACCGGCTTGGTGTGCGGCGGGCAGCACAGGCTGGTCACGCCACCGGCTGCGGCGGCGCGGGTTTCACTGATGATGTTGCCCTTGCGGCTGTAGCCAGGCTCACGCAGGGCGACGTTCAGGTCGACCAGGCCAGGCGCGGCCACCAGGCCTTTGGCATCAATGGTCTCGCTGGCGCTGAAGCCTGCGGGCGCGGCACCGATGGCGATGATCTTGCCGGCCTCCAGATGAAGGTCGGTGACGTGATCCAGGCCACTGGCCGGATCGATGACTCGGGCGCCGAGAATGCTGAGCTTCACTGGGCGTTCTCCTGCTCGAATTGACGTTGTGCGGTTTGCCCGCTCATGGCCATGGACAACACCGCCATGCGCACGGCGATGCCATAGGTCACCTGGTTGAGGATCACCGACTGGTTGCCGTCGGCCACCGCCGATTCAATCTCCACCCCGCGGTTGATCGGGCCGGGGTGCATCACGATGGCATCCGGCTTGGCACCGGCCAGGCGCGCGGTGGTGAGGCCGAACAGGCGGTAGAACTCACCTTCGCTTGGCAGCAGGCCGCCGGCCATGCGTTCACGCTGCAGGCGCAGCATGATCACCACGTCCACGTCCTTGAGGCCTTCGGTCATGTCGGTGTAGACCTTCACGCCGTACTGCTCGATGCCGATCGGCAGCAGGGTTTTTGGTGCGATCACGCGGATGTCCGGGCAACCCAGGGTTTTCAGGGCCAGCATGTTCGAGCGCGCGACCCGCGAGTGCAGGATGTCGCCGACGATGGCCACCGAGAGGTTTTCAAAGCTGCCCTTGTGCCGACGAATGGTGAGCATGTCGAGCATGCCCTGGGTCGGGTGAGCGTGACGGCCATCGCCGCCGTTGATGATCGCCACCTGCGGGCACACGTGTTCGGCGATGAAGTGCGCGGCGCCGGAGTCGCCGTGGCGTACCACGAACATGTCGGCGGCCATGGCTTCGAGATTGCGCAGGGTGTCGAGCAAGGTTTCGCCCTTGCTTGCCGACGAGGTGGACACGTTCAGCGTGATCACATCGGCCGACAGCCGCTGGGCCGCCAGTTCAAAGGTGGTGCGGGTGCGGGTGGAGTTCTCGAAGAACACATTGCAGATGGTCTTGCCGCGCAGCAGCGGGACCTTCTTCACCGCGCGGCCTCCGACTTCGAGGAACGAGTCGGCGGTGTCGAGGATTTCGGTGAGCAGTTCGCGGGGCAAACCGTCGAGGGACAAGAAGTGTTGCAACTGACCCTGAGCATTGAGCTGCAGCGGGCGCTTGGCATCTAGAGGCGTCATCGCGGGGACTCTTTACAAGGCGGTTTAAAGGGCGAGGTCTTGCAGTTCGAGTTCGAGCGGCGTGGGACCGGACAATTTTACCCGTTGGTGGGCTTGCAGCGACAGTGTGGCGCCGACCACATCCGGGCTGATCGGCAATTCGCCGGCGTCCAGGTCAAGCAGGCACACCAGGGTCACGCTGGCCGGGCGGCCGTAGTCGAACAGTTCGTTCATGGCGGCGCGGATGGTGCGGCCGCTCATCAGCACGTCGTCGATCAGCACCAGGTGCTGGCCTTCGATCTCGAACGGCAGGGCCGACGGGCGCACTTGCGGGTGCAGGCCGTTCTGGCTGAAGTCATCGCGGTAGAAGGACACATCCAGGGTGCCAAGGGGTGAGTCGCTGCCCAGTGCTTCCAGCAGCGCCTGGGCCACCCACACACCGCCGGTGCGAATACCGATGAAGCGTGGCTCGCTAATGGCACGGTGGTGCAGATGGGTCGTGAGGCTTGTCGCCATCTGGCTGATCAGTTCGGCGGGATTGGGCAGGCTCATGGGTGCTCCTTCTAGGCCTCGCGCAGGCAAGGTCCGGGCTCAAACGTAAAAAGACGCGGCAAGCCGCGTCAGTCAGGATTCAAATAAAGCAGTGTTTTCATCCAGCCAACCCTGCAACAGCAGCGTGGCGGCGATGGCGTCCACGGGGTTGTCGCGGTAGCTGCCTTTCTGGCCACCACGGTCGCGACGCTCACCCTTGGCTTCAAACGTGGTCAGGCGTTCATCGTGGGTATAGAAGGGCAGGTTGTAGCGGCCATTGAGGCGGCGGGCGAACTTTTCGGCGCGCAGGCACATGTCGCTGGGGGTGCCGTCCATGTTCAGGGGCAGGCCGACCACCACGGCATCGGGCTTCCATTCCTTGATAAGGGCTTCGACCTGGTTCCAGTCCGGTATGCCGTTCTGGGCCTTCAGGGTGCACAGCTCGCGGGCCTGGCCGGTAATCACCTGGCCGACGGCTACGCCGATCTGTTTGGTGCCGTAATCAAAACCAAGGATCAGACGCAAAGCCATCAGGCGTGCCCCGCCTGGCTGGTCAGCAGGCTGAGGTTCACCCGCAGCTTGGCCGCAGCGGCTTCCAGGCGCAGTTCGCTGGGGGTGTTGAACAGGATTTCGGCGTCGAAGGGGCAGGTCAGCCAGGCATTGCTGGCCAGTTCGGCTTCCAACTGCCCGGCTTCCCAGCCCGCATAGCCGAGTGTGATCACGCTTTGCTCAGGGCCCACGCCGTCCGCGATGGCGAACAGCACGTCCTGGGACGTGGACAGCGACACGCCTTCCAAGTCGACCGTGGCCTGGAACTTCGGCCCGGTGGGGTGCAGCACAAAGCCGCGATCAGTCTGCACCGGGCCGCCGATGTAGATCGGCACGCCCTGGCAACGGGCGGGCGGGTCGATCTCGGGGCGCAGTTGCTCAAGGATGTCCGCCAGGTTCAGCTCTTGCGGGCGGTTGATGACCAACCCCATGGCACCCTTGGCGGTGTGCTCGACGATGTAGGTCAAGGTCTGCGCAAAGTTCGGGTCGGCCATATGGGGCATGGCGATCAGGAATTGGTGCTTGAGGTAGGTCGGGCTGACATTTTTCATGTCCGCTAGTGTGGCGGCGGAGGGGCGAACTGACAAGCTGGTGATGCACGACAAGCCTACCTTTCATGTCGAACACCCTGCCTGTAGGGGCCGGCAGGTGTATCAGTTGCTGGACAGCCGGTCGCCCCTGGCGAACTTCCAGGTGCGGATGATTTCCAGGCGATCGACGTCATTCAAGTCGCCGCTGAACGGTGCAAAGGGGGCGGCCAGGCGCACGATGCGCTGGGCGGCCTGGTCCAGCAACGGCTGGCCGGACGACTCCAGCACCTGCACCTCATATAACGTGCCGTCGCGGTTGATCGACACCAGTAAGCGCAAATTGCCATAAATCTGCTGGCGGCGTGCCTCATCCGGGTAGTTGAGGTTGCCGATACGTTCGACCTTCTTGCGCCACTCGTCCTTATACCAGGCACCTTTGTCGCGCATGGTCGAGGCGGCGTTCAGCCGATAGATGCGCGGGCGCTTGGCGTACAGCTGCTGTTCGTTGGCCAGTTCGGCTTCCAGGCTGGAGATTTCATCGGTCAGCGTCGAGCTGTCGAAGGTCGGCGCCGGCTTCACGGGCTCGGGCACGGGCTCGGTCTTGGTTTTTTCACGCTGGGTCGGAGCTTTTTGCGGTTTGGGCGCGACGGTGGTCACGGCGGCCTTGGGCGCTGCCTGCTTGACCTCGGGCTTGGGGGCCGGTGGCGGCGTGACTTTGTTGACCTTGTTGTCCTGGAACGGCGCCACCTCGGTGGTCTTGGGCACGGCTTTCTTGTCGAGGGTGCCGCTGCCTTGCTGGTTGTCCTGGGCGAGAAAGTCAGCCTTCTCGGGCTTCTTTTCGCTCTTGAACGTGGCGAGGGTGATTTCCAGGGTTTTGCTGATCTGCTTGGGTTCAACCATTGTGAACCCAACGCCGAGGATCACGGCCAGGTGAATCAGTGCAGCGAGGAACAGGGTAAATCCGAGCCGATCAGCCGGGCGCACGCCGCTGTGGGAGAGTTCGGGGGGCAGTTCGGACGGGAGTGTCATGACAAAAAAACCAACATCGCGCGTTTCACAGGTGGCGCATGATAACGCAATGTTGGTGTGTGTCCGGCTGTTCTATGTCACTTGGCTTGTAGCTTGCGCTCAATGGCAGCCATCAACATTTCGCCGATGTTCGTGCCAAATGCGTTGTCGATCTCGCGGATGCAGGTGGGGCTGGTGACGTTGATTTCGGTGAGGTTCTCGCCAATCACATCCAACCCCACGAACAGCAGGCCTTTTTCGCGCAGGGTCGGGCCAACCTGGGCGGCAATCCAACGGTCCTTGTCCGACAGAGGGCGGGCTTCACCACGACCACCGGCCGCCAGGTTGCCGCGGGTCTCGCCGGCTGCCGGGATGCGCGCCAGGCAGTAATCCACCGGCTCGCCGTCGATCATCAGGATGCGCTTGTCGCCGTCCTTGATCGCCGGCAGGTAGGCCTGGCCCATGATCTGCTGGGTGCCCAGGGCCGTCAGGGTCTCCAGGATCACCGACAGGTTCGGGTCGCCGGCGCGGTGGCGGAAGATCGAGGTACCGCCCATGCCGTCCAGCGGCTTGAGGATCACATCGCCGTGCTTGGCAGCGAATTCACGCAGCACATCGGCGCGGCGGCTGACCACAGTGGGCGGGGTGCACTGCGGGAAGAGGGTGGCGAACAGCTTTTCATTGCAGTCGCGCAGGCTCTGCGGCTTGTTGACGATCAACACGCCGGCGCGTTCGGCCTGTTCCAGCAGGTAGGTGGAGTAGACGAACTCCATGTCGAACGGCGGGTCCTTGCGCATCAGGATCACGTCCAGATCGCTCAGCGGGCTGTCGATTTCGTCCGACAGCTCGAACCACTTCTGCGGGTTGGCAAACACCTGCAGCGGACGCATGCGCGCGCGGGCCTCGCCGTCACCCTGGTAAAGGTCGCGCTGCTCCATATAGAACAACGTCCAGCCGCGGGCCTGGGCGGCCAGGAGCATGGCCAGCGAGCTGTCCTTTTTATAGGAGATGCTGGCGATAGGGTCCATGACAATGCCGACGCGAACGCTCATGGGGGATTTCCTCTAGCAAATTAGGGCGCATAAAAGTGGCGTCAGAGTGGCGCTGTGGCTGTTGTGGGTCAAGGAAAAACCACCTGGCCGGTTGCTCGATAGATTGCGTCCGGAGACTGTGCTAAAAAGACTGCCACGGCGTAGCAGCCCTTGAATTCCAAGGCTTGCGGCGCTCATCCTGTGCAACATCAGGCAGTACACACCGAAAACCGATTCGCGGTGGCGATGGCAGAGCAGATATGGAACAGCATTCCAACGCCTTGAGAGTGATGGTGATCGACGATTCGAAGACGATCCGCCGCACCGCTGAAACCTTGTTGAAGAATGTGGGGTGCGATGTCATCACGGCCATCGACGGTTTCGATGCCCTCGCCCGGATTGTTGATCATCACCCGCACATTATTTTTGTCGACATCATGATGCCGCGCCTGGATGGCTATCAAACCTGCGCGCTGGTGAAGAACAACCCGGCGTTCAAGTCGATCCCGGTGATCATGCTGTCGTCCAAGGACGGCCTGTTCGACAAGGCCAAGGGGCGCATCGTCGGTGTCGATCAGTTTTTGACCAAGCCTTTCAGCAAGGAAGAACTGCTGGGCGCGATCAAGGCCTACGTGCCGGGTTTCGCCGCAGTAGAACAAGCACACTGACACCGCCTCACAAGGGCTGGCGTCCACCTATGTAGTGGGGAAAACCATGGCACGTGTTCTGATCGTCGACGATTCGCCGACTGAAATGTACAAACTGACCGGCATGCTTGAAAAGCATGGCCACCAGGTCCTCAAGGCCGAAAACGGCGCGGACGGCGTGGCCCTGGCCCGCCAGGAAAAACCCGATGCCGTGTTGATGGACATCGTGATGCCGGGCCTCAATGGCTTCCAGGCCACGCGCCAGCTGTCCAAAGAGCCCGAAACCAACGGCATCCCGATCATCATCATCACTACCAAAGACCAGGAAACCGACAAGATCTGGGGCGCGCGCCAGGGCGCCAAGGATTACCTGACCAAGCCGGTGGACGAAGAAACGCTGATCGCCACCCTGAACAAGGTGCTGGCCGGCTGACGGTTCGCCATCATGACCGAGTCGCAAACCGCCTTCGAGTTGCTGCTGGACATCGATCGGCGCTGCCGCCTGCTGGCTGCTGACCTGCCGTCCCAAGAGACCCGCCTGCAACGCTGGAGTGGGATCGGCTTTCGCCTGGGCCAGCACTGGTATGTGGCCCCCATGGGCGAAGTCGCCGAAGTCCTGCATGAACCGCGCTGCACCTTGATGCCCGGGGTCAAACCGTGGGTCAAGGGCGTGGCCAACCTGCGTGGGCGTTTGCTGCCGGTGATGGACCTCGGCGGGTTTCTCGGCCTGGAATTGTCCAAGGCGCGTAAGCAGCGGCGTGTATTGGTGGTGGAATTCAACGACTTGTTTGTCGGGCTGCTGGTCGATGAGGTGGTGGGAATGCAGCATTTCGCACAAGACGCACTGCTGGCGAGCGCCGCGCCCGGTGCGCCGTTTATCCAGGGCCAGTTCGACAGCGACCAGCAATGGCAGGTCTTCAGCCCCTTCGCCCTGGCCCAGGCCCCAGGCTTCATGGATGTTGCCGCATGACCACCGTTACCCCGCCAAAACCCCAGGCCGGCTCACGCAGCCGCTCGCAGATCATCGTGCTGTTCATCGCACTCATCGTGTTCATCATGTTGCTGTTCGCCAACTTTGCGTACCTCAACACCCAGTCCACCTATGACAAACAGTACATCGGTCACGCCGGTGAGCTGCGCGTGCTGTCCCAGCGTATCGCCAAGAACGCCACCGAAGCCGCCGCCGGCAAGGCTGCGGCGTTCAAGCTGCTGGGCGATGCGCGCAACGATTTCGCCCAGCGTTGGGGCTACCTGAAAAAAGGTGACCCGGAAACCGGCCTGCCTGCCGCACCCAACGCGGTGCGCGCCGAAATGCGCGCGGTGCAGACCGACTGGGAAGCGCTGCTGAAAAATACCGACGCGATCCTCGCCAGCGAACAGACCGTGCTGTCCTTGCATCAGGTCGCCGCGACGTTGGCCGAAACCGTGCCGCAGTTGCAGATGGAATCGGAAAAGGTCGTCGACATCCTCCTGCAGCGCGGCGCTCCGGCCAGCCAGGTGGCGCTGGCCCAGCGTCAGTCACTGTTGGCCGAACGTATCCTTGGCGCGGTGAACACCGTACTCGCCGGCGACGAAACCGCCGTGCAGGCCGCCGATGCCTTTGGCCGTGACGCCAACCGCTTCGGCCAGGTGCTCAACGGCATGCTCCAGGGCAACCCCGGCCTGCGCATCACCCAGGTCGAAGACCGCGACGCCCGCGCGCGGCTGGCGGAAATCGCCGAGCTGTTCGAGTTTGTCTCCGGCTCCGTGGACGAGATCCTCGAGACTTCGCCGCAACTGTTCCAGGTGCGCGCCTCGGCGAGCAATATCTTCAACCTGTCGCAAACCCTGCTCGATGAAGCCTCGCACCTGGCCACCGGGTTCGAAAACCTCGCCAGCGGGCGCAGCTTCGACACCATCGGCGGCTATGTGCTGGGCTTGCTGGCGCTGACCTCGATCATCCTGATCGGCCTGGTGATGGTGCGCGAAACCAACCGCCAATTGCACGAAACCGCCGAGAAGAACGAACGCAACCAGAACGCGATCATGCGCCTGCTGGATGAAATCGAAGACCTGGCCGACGGCGACCTCACCGTGACGGCCTCGGTGACCGAAGACTTCACCGGCACCATCGCCGACTCCATCAACTATTCCGTCGACCAGTTGCGCGACCTGGTCGCCACCATCAACCTCACCGCCGGCCAAGTCGCCGGCGCCGTGCAGGACACCCAGGCCACCGCCATGCACCTGGCCCAAGCGTCGGAGCACCAGGCCCAGCAGATTGCCGAAGCCTCCACGGCGATCAACCAGATGGCCCAGTCCATCGACCAGGTTTCGGCCAACGCTGCCGAGTCCTCGGCGGTGGCAGAGCGCTCGGTGGAAATCGCCAACAAGGGCAACGAGGTGGTGCATAACACCATCCACGGCATGGACAACATTCGCGAGCAGATCCAAGACACCGCCAAGCGCATCAAGCGCCTGGGTGAGTCGTCCCAGGAGATCGGCGATATCGTCAGCCTGATCGACGACATTGCCGACCAGACCAACATCCTCGCCCTCAACGCCGCGATCCAGGCGAGCATGGCCGGTGACGCCGGACGCGGCTTTGCGGTGGTGGCCGATGAAGTGCAGCGTCTGGCCGAACGTTCGTCTGCGGCCACCCGGCAGATCGAAACGCTGGTGCGGGCGATCCAGGCCGACACCAACGAAGCGGTCATCTCCATGGAGCAGACCACCACCGAAGTGGTGCGCGGCGCGCGGCTGGCCCAGGACGCCGGGGTGGCGCTGGAAGAGATCGAAGGCGTGTCGAAAACCCTGGCGGCGCTGATCCAGAGCATCTCCAACGCAGCGCAGCAACAGACCTCATCGGCCGGGCAGATATCGCTGACCATGAACGTGATCCAACAGATCACTACCCAGACCTCGTCGGGGTCGACGGCCACCGCCGAAAGCATCGGCAACCTGGCAAAAATGGCCAGCCAACTGCGCCGGTCGGTGTCGGGTTTCACACTTCCACCTGCCAAGCAGCCGGAAGATTGAAATGCTATCCAAATGTGGGAGCGGGCTTGCTCGCGAATGCGGTGTATCAGTCACCTACTCTATTAACTGACCCACCGCATTCGCGAGCAAGCCCGCTCCCACATTAGATATGCATTGGATTTGGTATATCTGCAACATCAGCAACCCATGAATTCTAAGCGGAGCAGTTATGGTTGATCGGCACGACTACGTGGCCCTCGAATGGGTCAAGGGCGACATTGCCGAAACCCTGAAACAGGCCCGTTCGGCGCTGGACGCCTACGTCGAAACCGGCGACAGCGATGCCATCAGCGAGTGCCTGGGCGCTATCCACCAAGTGCATGGCGCGTTGCAAATGGTCGAGTTCTACGGCGCGGCCCTGCTCGCCGAGGAAGTCGAAGAACTGGCCCTGGCCCTGCAAGCCGGTCATGTGAGCCAGCGCGACGAAGGCATCCGTCTGCTGCAACAGGCCCTCAACCAATTGCCGCTCTACCTGGACCGTGTGCACAGCGCCCGCCGTGACCTGCCGCTGGTGGTGTTGCCGCTGCTCAACGACCTGCGCAGTGCCCGTGGTGAAAGCCTGCTGTCGGAGACCAGCCTGTTCAGTCCCCAACTGCTGGCGATTGCGCCGCTGCCCGATGAAGCCCTGGCCCAACGCGCGGCGCCCGACCTGAAAGAGCAATTGCGCCAGTGGCACCAACTGCTGCAACAAGCGCTCGCCGGGCTGCTGCGCGAAGACCATGGCCCCAGCAACCTGGAAGACATGGCGCGGGTGTTCGCACGCCTCGAGGCACTGTGCCAAGGCGCGCCGCTGTTGCCGCTGTGGCAGGTCACCTCGGCGCTGGTCGAAGGCATGCTGACTGGCGTGATCGCCAACAGCCCGGCGCTGCGCAGCCTGCTCAAGGCCAGTGATAAACAGCTCAAGCGCCTGTTGGCCCAAGGCATCGGCGGGATCAACCAGCCGGCGCCGGATGAGCTGCTCAAAAGCTTGCTGTTTTATGTCGCCAAGGTCACCCGGCCGACGCCGCGCATGCAAAGCCTCAAGGAACGCTACGGCCTTGATGAAGCCTTGCCCGACAGCGCGGTGGTCGATGCCGAACGCGCACGCCTGGCCGGACCGGATCGCAACGCCATGGGCTCGGTGCTGGGGGCATTGTGTGAAGAACTGGTGCGGGTCAAGGAGCGTCTCGACTTGTTCGTACGCAGCGACCGTCAGCACGCCCGCGACCTTGATGCACTGCTGGCACCGCTGCGGCAGATCGCCGACACCCTGGCGGTACTGGGCTTCGGCCAGCCGCGTAAAGTCATCATCGACCAGCTTGCCGTGGTGCTGAGCCTGGCCCAGGGCCAACGCGAGCCGAACGATGCGGTGCTGATGGACGTCGCCGGCGCGTTGCTCTACGTCGAGGCCACACTGGCGGGCATGGTCGGCACCGTCGAGCCGGAAAGCCGCGAAGACAGCCGCCTGCCCACCACCGACCTGACCCAGATCCACCAACTGGTGATCCGCGAATCCTGCCAGTGCCTCAAGCAAGCCAAAGAACTGGTGATCGACTGTATTGAAGCCGACTGGGACCGCCAGCGGCTTGAGTCCCTGCCGGAGCTGCTGAGCCAAGTACGTGGCGCCCTGGCGATGATCCCTTTGCCCCGCGCGGCAAGCCTGATGCGTGGTTGTACGGACTACGTCGACGAACAGTTGATGGGCAGCGACGCGCCGCCATCCGAGATGCAGTTGGCGCATTTCGCCGACGTGATCAGCAGCCTGGAGTACTACCTCGAACGCATGCTCCAAGACCCCGATGCCGCAGGTGAACGGGTGCTGGAACTGGCCACCCAAGGCCTGGCGGCGCTGGGTTACCTGCCTGCCGAGAAACCCTGGCGCCAAGCCCTGGTTGCACCGGATGGAGCATTGGCGGCGGAGGTCGCGCCGAGCCAGTCGCAGTTCGATGCGCTGGCCAGCCCCACGTCGCGGCTAAACCCGCCGGCCTTGCAGCGCCCTGGCAGCCTGCTGCCGCCACCGGCCAACGAAGAGCCCATCGACGATGAACTGCGCGAGGTCTTCCTCGAAGAGACCGACGAGGTCCTAGAGGTGCTGCACCGGCACCTGCCCAACAGCGCGGACAAAACGGCTCAGGGCGAAATGCGCCGTGCCTTCCACACCCTCAAGGGTAGCGGCCGCATGGTCCGCGCCCTGGTCCTGGCCGAGCTGGCCTGGGCGGTGGAAAACCTGCTCAACCGCGTACTGGAACGCAGCGTGGCCCTGGGCCCCGAGGTGCAACAGGTGCTGGATGAAGCGGTGGCCCTGCTGCCGGAGCTGATCGCCGACTTCGCCACCGACGACCAGCGCCAGCGCGATGAGGTCGATGCCCTGGCAGCCCGTGCCCACGCTTTGGCCAGCGGTACACAGGTAGCGGCCGCTGAGCCTCATGACCCGATGCTCCTGGAGATCTTCCGCAACGAAGCCCAAAGCCATCTGGACAGCCTCAACCACTTCCTGCAACAGGCCGCCGAGCATGTACCGCTGCAAGTCAGCGATGAACTGCAACGCGCCCTGCACACCCTCAAGGGCAGCGCCTACATGGCCGGCGTGTTGCCCATCGCCGAGCTGGCGCGCCCGCTGGACCACCTGACCCGCGAGTACAAGGCCCACCGCCTGCCGCTCGACCTGGACGAAGTTGAGTTGCTGCTCGAAGCCGAGGGCCTGTTCCAGCGCGGGCTGCGTGACCTGGACGGCGACCCCCTGGCGCCCATCAGGGGCGCACAGGACCTGATCAACCGTACCCAAAGCCTGCTGGACCACCAGCTTGAAGCCTTGCTCGACGCCCCGAACACCGGCCTGCGCATCAAGCGCGACCCGCAACTGATCGCCAACTTCCTGGCCCAGGGCATGGACATTCTGCTCGACGCCGAAAGCCTGTTGCGCCGCTGGCAACAGCATCCCGGCGAACGCCAGGAGCTCACCGCGCTGCTCGACGAACTGACCACCCTGGGGGAAGGCGCGCACGTCGCCGACCTGCACGCCATCGACGAACTCTGCGAAGCCCTGCTCGACCTCTATGGCGCGGTGGAGGAGAGCAGCCTGGCGGTGAGCGAGCGGTTTTTCCATGAGGCCGAACACGCCCATGAAGCACTGATCAGCATGCTCGACCAACTGGCCGCTGGCCAGGAAGTCAGCCCCGCGCCGGCACGGGTCGACGCCCTGCGCGAACTGCTGGATGAAGCCCTCGACCCGTCCGCCACCGGCCTGATCAAAAGCGACGGCAGCCGGGTGCTGAGCATTTCCGAGCTGGGCGCCGCCACACAGCAGTTGGATCAGGCCACCGCGATGGACGACGAGATCGTCGAGATCTTCCTCGAAGAGGCCGTGGACATCCTCGACAGCGCCGGGCAATCGCTCAAGCGCTGGTTGCTGGAGCCCGACAACGCCGCGCCGTTGTCATCATTGCAGCGCGATCTGCACACCCTCAAGGGCGGTGCGCGCATGGCCGAAATCGGCCCGATTGGCGACTTGGCCCATGAGTTGGAATGCCTGTACGAAGGGTTGGTGGACCGCCGCTACAGTTACTCCGCCGAACTGTCCCTGGTACTGATGGCCTGCCATGAGCTGCTCGCGTTGCAGCTGGAAGAACTGCAGCAGCACCAGCCCCTGAGTGACAGCGCCGAGCTGATCGCCAAGGTCCGGGTGTTGCGTCAAGCCACTGCGCCTGCTGCACCGGCTACTGCGCCGCCAACGTCCGGCGCCGACCCCGAGTTGCTGGATATCTTCCTGGAAGAGGCTGCCGACATTCTCGACAGTTCCAGTGCGGCGCTGTCGCGTTGGCAGGCCGAGCCCGGCAATCGCCAGGAGGTGGAAACCCTGCTGCGCGACTTGCACACCCTCAAGGGCGGCGCGCGCATGGTCGAGATCGCGCCCATTGGCGACCTGGCCCACGAACTGGAATTTCTCTACGAAGGCCTGTCTGCCGGCTTGCTCGCGCCGTCGCCGGAGCTGTTCGCCTTGCTGCAGGGCTGCCACGACCGCCTGGCGCAGATGATCGACGCGGTGGCGGATGGCTTGCCGGTCGGCTCGGTGGACAAACTCATCGAGCGCATCAAGAGCCTGGTGCACCCCAGCGACGAACCGGTGACGCCGGTGGCGTTGCCAGCGGGCAAGGTGGAGGCCGTGGTAGACCCGGCCGCCGACATGGTGAAGATCTCTGCCGAGTTGCTCGACGATCTGGTCAACCTGGCCGGTGAGACGTCCATCTTCCGTGGCCGTATCGAGCAGCAAGTCAACGACGCCCGCATCGCCCTCACGGAAGTGGAAACCACTATCGAACGCATGCGAGACCAACTGCGGCGTCTCGACACTGAAACCCAGGGCCGCATCCTCAGCCGCCAGCAAGCCGAGGCCGAGCGCCTGGGCTATGAGGACTTCGACCCGCTGGAAATGGACCGCCACTCGCAATTGCAGCAATTGTCCCGTGCATTGTCCGAATCCGCTTCCGACCTGCTCGACCTCAAGGACACCCTCGAGCGCCGCAACGAAGACGCCCACGACCTGTTGCAGCAACAGGCGCGCATCAACACCGAGTTGCAGGAAGGCCTGATGCGCACGCGCATGGTGCCGTTCGAGCGCATGCTGCCGCGCCTCAAGCGCATCGTGCGCCAGGTGGCGGGTGAGCTGGGCAAGGACGTGGAATTCATCGTCGGCAACGCCGAGGGCGAGATGGACCGCAACGTGCTGGAGCGCATGGCCGCGCCGCTGGAGCACATGCTGCGCAACGCCGTCGACCACGGCCTGGAGTCCCGCGATGCACGGCTGCTGGCCGGCAAGCCCGAGAAAGGCCGCATCACCCTCGACTTGACCCACGAAGGCGGCGACATCGTTTTCGACATGCGCGACGACGGCGCCGGTGTGCCGCTGGAGGCCGTGCGGCGCAAGGCGATCAAGCGTGGCTTGCTCGCCCCGCATCAAGAGATCAGCGACCGCGACGTGTTGCAGTTCATCCTACAGCCGGGCTTCTCCACGGCGGAAAAGATCACGCAGATTTCCGGGCGCGGCGTGGGCATGGACGTGGTGCATGAGGAAGTGCGTCAGCTTGGCGGCTCGATGGTCATTGACTCGACGCCGGGCGAGGGTGTGCATTTCCGTATTCGCTTGCCGTTCACCGTGTCGGTCAACCGCGCGCTGATGGTGCAATGTGCGGATGACCAGTACGCGATTCCGCTCAACACCATCGAAGGCCTGGTGCGGGTGCTGCCCCATGAGCTGGCGGGGCACTATCAGCAGGATCCGCCGAGTTATGAATACGCCGGCCAGCGTTACGAGCTGTTCTACCTGGGCGACCTGCTGCACACCGTCAGCCGCCCGAAACTGCTGGGCCAGTACCAACCGGTGCCGGTGCTCTTGGTGCAGTGCAACGAGCGGCGCGTGGCGATCCATGTGGACGCCATGGCCGGCACGCGGGAAATCGTGGTCAAGGGCCTGGGGCCGCAGTTTGCCGGCGTGCAGGGCCTGTCGGGCGCGACGATCCTGGGCGACGGTCGCGTGGTGCTGATCATCGATTTGCTCGCGCATATTCGCGCACGCCAGCCGGCCTTGCCGGCCCAGTCGGTCGACGCGCCGCTGATCCTCAACGACCCGTTGAAAAAGCGCCCGTTGCTGGTGCTGGTGGTGGACGACTCCGTCACGGTGCGCAAAGTCACCAGCCGCCTGTTGGAGCGCAACGGCATGAACGTGCTCACCGCCAAAGACGGCATCGACGCCCTCGCTGTGCTGGAAGAGCACAGCCCGGACCTGATGTTGCTCGACATCGAAATGCCGCGCATGGACGGCTTCGAAGTCGCCACCCAAGTGCGCAACGACCCCCGGCTGATGCGCCTGCCGATCATCATGATCACCTCGCGCACCGGCCAGAAACACCGCGACCGCGCCATGGCCATCGGCGTGAATGACTACCTCGGCAAGCCGTACCAGGAATCGGTGCTGCTCGAAAGCATCGCCTACTGGAGCAAGTCCCATGCTTGACCACCGCACCAGCCAACTCACCGGCCTGCTGCTGCCCCTGGCCGACCGCCACCTGGTGCTGCCCAACGTCGCCATCGCCGAACTGATCGACTTTCAGCGCGGCGAACCGGCCAGCGATGCACCGCCGTGGTATTTGCGGCAAGTGACCTGGCGCGACAGGCAAATCCCGCTGATCAGCTTTGAAGCGGTGTGCGGTGAAGCCAGCGTGACCGGCGAACGCTCGCGGATAGTGGTGTTGAACGCGTTGGGCGGGCGGCCGACGCTGAAGTTTATTGCGCTGGTGATCCAGGGCATTCCCCGGTCGTACAAGCTTGATAGTGAATTGAGCTACGTGGACGTGCCGCTGTGCCCGCTGGAGCTGGCGGCGGTGCAGGTGGGCGAGCATGTGGCGAAGGTGCCGGACCTTATGGGGCTTGAGGCCCTGCTGGTCGAATCCGGTTTGGCATAGATCCCTGTAGGAGCCGGCTTGCCGGCGATGACGGTCTGCCAGCCCACTCATTAACAACTGACCCACCGCTATCGCTGGCAAGCCAGCTCCTACACTAAATCGCGCTCGTTCCCAGGCTCTGTGTGGAGAAAATCAATATGTCGGAACGGGATGGAGCTGTTATAGGCAAGTTCTGTATCTGGATTGCGCGGGATGTTCAGTGCCAGGTGGGGTGCTAGGTTCAGCGCTCCTCACAGCCAGCAAGGATTCGCAAATGGCCGTACCGTTAATGCCGCCGGGTGTTTCACTTCTCGAAAATATGGCGACCGCCAAGTGTAAAGGCACTCATCTCCAGCCAGGCTCGGCATTCGCTTATTCCTGGTTTTACTCACAGGTCAGGGCTGCCGGCCCATGGAACTACAAGAAGCGAGGGCGTCAGTACGAAGCTTTTGGTAACTTCAATTATGGTGCTACAGGTACGGTGCTGGGTATTCCCGAGCATGTTCTGTTACGGGCAGCAGGTGTCGCTCAAACATTCGCAAAAACCACCAAGCCGGAATTTGGGTCATGGTGGGGCGCAGACCCTTTTGGCGATGATCCTCGAGATCAATAGTGGATAAGGAGGGGTATTGAGTATGCAATTTCTCAGGGCTACTAAGGGCCTCTTGCCGGTTCTGCGCAACTGCCTGCTGGTAGCCTGCCTGATTTATATCGGGGGCAATTGGATCATGTCATCCGGTACACCGGATTTGGACGAAGTGGTTTTGAAACACTCCTTGGGCAACGGCAGCTCAATTTATGGAGCACGTGACGGTCAGGGCGGCGCGACAGTGGGATTTTCCTACAGGTACTACGTTCATAAGGACTTAGGTAGTGATCGGGAGATACTGACAGCGCTGGTTTCGGCACACCCCTTTTTGAAAACCAAAGCGCCGGATGTTCAAGTGACCCGGCAGGATGGCGTCATCCACCTCACTGTTCGTGGTGAGGTTTATGAGTACCGCAGCTATCCGCTTGAAGGTTTGGGCGCTGTGAGCATAGACATGAAGTTGTAGACCGGCTGGCTTCGGATTTTTCCTGCAAGATGTTGGGCCATGCATGAACTTGTCGCGTGCCGTCAGCGCGCCTAGTCTTCGTCCTGTCATCGCAAAAAACGGTGACACGGACGTGCAAGTCCGGTTACATATCGGCGCACCAACGCCCATAGCCATCCAACGGGCGTTTTTTATGCCTGCTGTATTTGTTATGGCGGCTGTGCGTGGGAGACCCTTCGGGGTCTGCCGGGGTCCGATATGCCCGGTCTTGCACACCTGCGCACAGCTGCCACCTTTATTCGCGTGCAAGCGGAAGAGGGCAGTCTCCATCACATATCGGAGCTGTAAATCATGGTCAAACCTACCCCCAACCCGCCGCTCTTCACCGTAAACCCGCACGAAAACACCGAAACCCTGCTGGTCAACGCCAGCGAAACCCTGTCTTCTCTTAACGCACTCACCTGCAATTTCGCCTTCGACCTGGACACCTCCCAGCGCGCGATCATGCTCGGCATCCAGCAAATGGCGGAGCTGGGGCAGCTATTAGTGGACCGTGCCCTGGAACAGATTTCCCCTTCTCTAGTGACTTAAAACTTGATCGTTCCCAAAAAGGGACCTATCGTTCCCTTTTTGGGACTCTTTGGCCGCTGCCATGCACACCTTGCCGATCAGCACTGCACTCTTCACCGTCACCCAACAAAAAGTACTGGGCCTGCTGTTCGGCAAACCTGACCAAAGCTTCTTCACCAATGAGATTGCGCGATGGGCCCAGGTGGGCAAGGGCAGCCTCACTCGTGAGCTTGAACGTCTGCAATTGGCGGGCATCTTGAGCATGACGCGCCAAGGCAACCAGACCCATTACCAAGCCAACCCCCAATGCCCGATTTACTCGGAGTTGTTGGCCATCGTGCGCAAGACCCTGAGCCTGGATGAACCATTGCGCACTGCACTGGCGCCGTTCGCCAAGCAGATAACCTGGGCGTTTATCTACGGCTCCATCGCCAAAGGCGAGGCGCACTCATCCAGTGACATAGATCTCATGTTGATCGGCGAAAGCCTCAACTACAGTGAAGTCATGGAGCAGCTCATGCCGCTGGAAGAGCAACTGGGCCGCACCCTCAACCCGACGCTTTACACCCCTGAAGACTGGATCGGCAAATGGAATGCCGGGAACAGTTTTGTGCAGCGGGTCGTGCAGCAGGACAAGATCAACCTGATGGGGAGCAACCCCCTGGAATCCACGGATGGACAACAAGGTAAACCTGGAGAATCTGCAACGTAGCGGCGGCTTGAAGGCTGAGCCGCCGGATCGCAAGGAGTGTAATGGGCTGATGCGTTCAGCCAGGGATCGGCTGAGGGACGCCGGTAATCCGCAGTTATCATTCGCCAGTCGTTTCGACCTGGCTTACAACGCCGCTCATGCTATCGCCCTTACAGCCTTGCGCTTGCAAGGTTATCGTTCGGATAAACGCTATCTGGTCTTCCAATGCCTGGTTCATACCGCAGACGCCGGCAAGGTGCAGGTGAGGTTGTTGGCGTTGTGTCATGAGCGTCGGAACCTCGCGGAATATGAAGGGTACATGGATGAAGATGAGGCGCTGCTGGGCCAATTAATGGAAGGTGCGAAGATATTAATGAGCAATGTGCAAGCATTGCTTGCTGGTCATAGGTGGGAATGAATCACCGGTCAACTGTAGGAGCCGGCTTGCCGGCGATGGCGTGCTGTCAGTTGGCACATTGTTCAATTAGCGACCGCTATCGCTGGCAAGCCAGCTCCTACACAGGCTTTGTTACTCCAGCCGTAACGGTTCACCACCGAGCTTGATTGATGGCCCTCTGAATCACTCCTAAGGTACAGCCCACGACAGCAAACCCGTGGAGCGACCATGACAACAACAATCACCCCCGATTCGCGCTGGACGCGGCGGCGCGACGAGAAGCAGCGGCGGCTCGGGCTGGTCAAAAAATACGCAAACGGGGCGGTGTTGCCCAGTGACAGGATCGTCGAGGCGCTTGAGGCGCTGATCCTGCCCGGTGACCGTGTGGTGTTGGAGGGCAATAACCAGAAGCAGGCGGATTTCCTCTCGCGCTCCCTCGCCAAAGCCGACCCGTCCAAGCTCCACGACTTGCACATGATCATGCCCAGTGTTGGCCGTTCCGAGCACCTGGACCTGTTTGAAAAAGGCATCGCCCGCAAGCTGGATTTCTCCTTCGCCGGCACCCAATCCCTGCGTATCAGCCAGTTGCTCGAAGACGGCCTGCTGGAAATCGGCGCGATCCACACCTACATCGAACTCTATGCGCGGCTGGTGGTGGACCTGATCCCCAACGTGGTGCTTTCCGCCGGATTTATGGCCGACCGCGCCGGCAATATCTACACCGGCGCCAGCACTGAAGACACCCCGGCGCTGATCGAGCCCGCCGCGTTCAGCGATGGCATCGTGATCGTGCAGGTCAACCAGTTGGTGGATGACGTCACCGATTTGCCGCGTGTGGATATCCCGGCGAGCTGGGTGGATTTTGTGGTGGTGGCCGACAAGCCGTTCTATATCGAGCCGCTGTTCACTCGCGACCCGCGCCACATCAAGCCGGTGCACGTGCTGATGGCAATGATGGCAATCCGTGGCATCTACGAAAAACACAATGTGCAGTCGCTCAACCACGGCATCGGTTTCAACACTGCCGCCATCGAGTTGATCCTGCCGACCTACGGTGAATCCCTTGGCCTTAAGGGCAAGATCTGCCGCAACTGGACCCTCAACCCGCACCCCACGCTGATCCCTGCGATTGAAAGCGGCTGGGTGGAAAGCGTGCATTGCTTCGGCACCGAACTGGGCATGGAGAACTACATCGCCGCACGGCCGGATGTGTTCTTCACCGGCCGCGACGGCTCGATGCGCTCCAACCGGATGTTTTGCCAACTCGCCGGCCAATACGCGGTGGACCTGTTTATCGGCGCGACGCTGCAAGTCGACGGTGACGGCCATTCCTCTACCGTGACCCGTGGCCGTCTGGCCGGTTTTGGTGGCGCACCGAACATGGGTCACGACCCGCGCGGTCGCCGCCATGGCACGCCGGCGTGGTTGGATATGCGCCACGACGATGCGCCCGAAGCCTTGTTGGAGCGCGGCAAAAAACTTGTAGTGCAAATGGTCGAGACCTTCCAGGAAGGCGGCAAACCCACCTTCGTCGACACCCTCGATGCCGTGGAGGTCGCGCGCAAAAGCGGCATGCCGCTGGCACCGATCATGATCTACGGCGATGACGTCACTCACCTGCTCACCGAAGAGGGCATTGCCTACCTGTACAAAGCGCGTTCACTCGAAGAGCGCCAGGCGATGATCGCTGCCGTCGCAGGTGTCACGGCGATTGGCATGCGCCACAACCCCAAGGACACCGCGCGCATGCGCCGCGAAGGCCTGATCGCCTTGCCCGAAGACTTGGGCATCCGCCGCACCGACGCCACCCGCGAGTTGTTGGCCGCCAAGAGCGTAGCCGACCTGGTGGAGTGGTCCGGTGGCTTGTACAACCCGCCCGCCAAATTCAGGAGCTGGTAAATGCGCGCCCTTAAATTGCATGAACTCAGCCTTGCGGATCGCCTGGCCGATCTGGCCGTCGATGCGCTGATCGATGAAGCGGACCTGTCGCCCAAACCCGCGCTGGTGGACCGGCGTGGCAACGGCGCCCACAGTGATTTGCACCTGGGCCTGATGCACGCCTCGGCGTTGTCGCTGTGGCCGATGTTCAAGGAAATGGCCGAGGCGGCGATTGAATTCGGTGAAGTCGGCTTGCCCCTGCGTGAAGCCCTTGGGCGCATTGGCCGTGAAGGTGAGCAAGCAATGTTGACCACCACCAACGGCGTGAACACCCATCGCGGTGCGATCTGGGCTCTTGGTTTGCTCACGGCAGCGGCGGCGCTGGAACCTCGCGCCGTCACGCTGACGGCAGCCAAACTGGCCTTGCTCAACGACCGCTATGCGCCGCAGCCCGTGAGCCACGGTGCTCAAGTCGCCCAACGTTACGGCGCACGCGGCGCTCGTGAAGAAGCGCAACTGGGCTTCCCGTCCGTGGTGCAACGCGGCTTGCCGCAGCTGCACCGAAGCCGCCAGCAAAACGCCGGCGAACAGAACGCGCGCCTGGACGCCTTGCTCGCGATCATGACGGACCTGGCCGATACCTGCGTGCTCTACCGTGCTGGCACCGAAGGCCTCTACGCGATGCAACGCGGCGCCCAGGCCGTGCTGGAGGCAGGCGGCAGCGCAACCCTCGGCGGTCGTCGCCAACTGCACGCGCTGGACCTTCAACTGCTGGCCCTGAATGCCTCCCCCGGCGGCGCCGCCGACCTGTTGGCCGCCTGCCTGTTTATCGACCGCCTCGACGGAGCGTTGTGATGGAAACCTTATCCTTTGAATTCCCTGCCGGGCAGCCGCCAAAAGGCCGTGCGCTGGTGGGTTGCGTCGGCTCGGGCGATCTGGAGGTGCTGCTGGAACCGGGCACGCCGGGCACGCTGACCATCCAGGTGCAAACCTCGGTGAATGGCGCCGAGCAACGCTGGCAGCATCTGTTCGAGCGCATCTTCCAGGAGCAGACACCACCGGCGTTGAACATTGATATCCACGACTTCGGTGCCACCCCCGGCGTGGTGCGCTTGCGCCTGGAGCAGGGTTTCGAGGAGATCGGCCATGACTGACTTACTCGCCAAACACAGCTTCGTTGAACTGGGCGCTCGGCAGCGGGCCAAGGCGTTGCTGGACGCCGGCTCCTACCGCGAATTGATCGACCCGTTCCAGCGCGTCATGTCGCCGTGGCTCAGCCGCCAAGGCGTGGTGCCACAGGCCGATGACGGTGTGGTGATCGCCAAGGGCAGCATCGACGGCAAACCTGTCGTCATTGCCGCCATCGAAGGCAACTTCCAGGGTGGCAGTCTCGGCGAAGTGGGCGGCGCGAAAATCGCCGGCGCCCTGGAACTGGCCGCCGAAGACAACCGTAAGGGCGTCCCGACCCGCGCGGTGCTGCTGCTGGAAACCGGGGGTGTGCGCCTGCAGGAAGCCAACCTCGGCCTGGCCGCCATTGCCGATATCCACGCGGCGATTGTCGACCTGCGCCAGTACCAGCCGGTGATCGGCGTGGTGGCGGGCAGTGTCGGTTGCTTTGGCGGCATGTCCATCGCCGCTGGGTTGTGCAGTTACCTTGTTGTCACCCGCGAAGCACGCCTGGGTTTGAATGGCCCGCAAGTCATCGAACAGGAAGCGGGGCTTGAGGAGTACGACTCCCGCGATCGGCCTTTCATCTGGAGCCTGACCGGCGGTGAGCAACGCTTCAACAGCGGCTTGACCGATCGTTATGTCGCTGACGATGTGGCCGAGATTCAACAGACCGTCAGCGCATTACTACAACAAGGCCTGCCCACCCAACAACGCAGTCGCCAGGCCGACTATTACCTGGCGCGCTTGGCCGAACTGGACGCCACGGCGCAGATCGACCCGGCGACAGTGCGCGAGCTGTATCAAGGAGAACGCTCATGAGAGGTTTGCAGTGGTTCAACGCATTGAGCGCCGGAGCGACAGCCGTTGAGGGTTTGCCCAACTCGCTGAAAGTCGCCGATGGTGTGCTGGGTGAGCAGCCTGTGCGCTATATCGCTGTGGTCACCGACGCGCAAAACCGCTTCCCCCGCGCACGCAACGGCGAAGTCGGCCTGCTGGAAGGCTGGGGGCTGGCGAAGGCCGCCGATGAAGCCATCGCCCGAGGCGATAAACGCCCGATCATCGCCATCGTCGATGTACCGAGCCAAGCCTATGGCCGGCGCGAAGAAGCCCTTGGCATCCACCAGGCCTTGGCCGCCGCCGCCGACAGCTATGCCCGTGCGCGTCTGGCGGGGCACCCGGTGATTGCGCTGTTGGTCGGCAAGGCGATGTCCGGTGCGTTTCTCGCTCATGGGTATCAAGCCAATCGCCTGATTGCCCTGCGCGATCCCGGTGTGATGGTGCACGCCATGGGCAAGGCCTCGGCCGCGCGCGTGACGCTGCGCAGCGTTGAAGAGTTGGAAGCCCTGGCCGCCAGCGTGCCGCCCATGGCCTACGACATCGACAGTTACGCCAGCCTGGGGTTGCTGTGGGAAACCTTGTCGGTCAGCCAGATTGAACAGCCCACGCCGGAGGATGTGGCGCGGGTCAGCGATTGCCTGGTGAGTGCGATCAAGGATATTGGCAGCACCGACTTGAGCGGCCGCCTGGGTGCGACCAACCGCGCCGCTTCCAGCCACGTACGCCAACTGCTGCGGGAACAATGGTGAACGCCCACGACTTGCTCTGGGGCATGACCCCGGCGCATCTGCCTGCTGACGCTCCGGCGTGGGCGGTGGAGGCAGTAGGCACGGTGGTGGTGCGTCGCGCCACCGTCACGCCGGGCTGGGTCGCGGTAGGCGTGCGCGGGCGTTTGCGCGAGCAGCGGTTTGCCGCCGAAATGCCGATTCCCGCGGTGCAGCGGCGAGTAACGCCGGAAGCGCTGCGTGATGTTGCCTCGACACGGGACTTACCGGCCTTGCAGGCGCTCGAACAGTTGCGGCCAGTGCTGACGCCGTTGAATTGGGGCATCACCGGCAGCGCGGGTTTTGAGCTGGCCACGGGCATTGAAGCGCTGCATGCCCAGAGCGATCTGGACCTGATTCTGCGCACGCCCGAGCCGCTGGATCGCAACGATGCACGCGACTTGCTGACAGCCTTGGACAAAGCCGCGTGCGCTGTGGATATGCAACTGCAAACACCTTTCGGCGCTATCGCCCTGCGCGAATGGGCCGGTCCATCGCGGCGGGTGCTGTTGAAAACGGTCAGCGGTGCGCACCTCGTCCTCGACCCTTGGCAGGCCGTAGCATGAGCAGTCTTCTTGTCTTCCCCGGCCAGGGCGCCCAACGCCCCGGCATGCTCCAGGCGTTGCCGGCCGATGTGTTGGAACACGCCAGCGAAGCCTTGGGTGAAGACGTTCGTGCATTGGATTCGGCGCACGCCCTGGCGAGTACCCGCGCCGTGCAGCTTTGCCTGCTGATCGCCGGCGTGGCCCACGCTCGCTTGCTGCAGCACACGCCGGATTACGTCGCAGGGCTGTCCATCGGTGCTTACCCGGCAGCGGTGATTGCCGGTGCGCTGGATTTCGCCGACGCCCTCAAACTGGTCAGCCTGCGCGGCGAACTGATGCAAAACGCTTATCCACAGGGCTACGGCATGACCGCGATCATCGGCCCGGAGTTATCCACCGTCGAAAACCTGCTGGCCGAAATCCACAGCCCCGAAACCCCGGTGTACCTGGCCAATATCAACGCCGACAACCAGACGGTGATCGCCGGCAGCGACCAGGCCATGAAGCTTGTCGCCAGTCGCATCAAAGGCAACGGCATCGCCAAGCGCCTGGCCGTCAGTGTGCCGTCTCACTGCGCGTTGCTGGAGCAGCCAGCCCAGGCTTTGGCACAAGCCTTCGTGCCGCTCAAGGCGCCGCGCATCACCTACCTGAGCAGCACCCGTGCGCGGCCGATCCACAACCCGGAGCAACTGCGCGACGACCTGGCCTTCAACATGTGTCGCATCGTCGACTGGCGCGGCACCGTGCAAAGCGCCTACGAGCGCGGCGTGCGCCTGCAAATCGAACTGCCTCCGGGCGCGGTGCTCACCGGCCTGTCGCGCCGGGTGTTTGAACAGGGCACGGTGATCGCCTGCGAAGGCGCACGCCTGGACACTTTGCAGGCCCTGCTGCAAGAGGAGGAACGCCGCCACCGATAAAGCAGCACCCAAGGCTTTCGAAGCACAACAACAACAATTTCGATCGAGCACTTTGAGGACAACAACAATGATTATCTACGGTGTGGCATTGCTGGCGATCTGCACGCTTGCAGGCGTGATCATGGGCGACATGCTCGGCGTGTTGCTGGGCGTCAAATCCAACGTGGGCGGGGTGGGCATCGCGATGATCCTGCTGATCTGCGCCCGCCTGTGGATGCAAAAGCGCGGCGGCATGACCAAGGATTGCGAAATGGGCGTCGGCTTCTGGGGCGCCATGTACATCCCCGTGGTAGTGGCGATGGCCGCGCAACAAAACGTCGTGACCGCCCTGCACGGCGGCCCGGTGGCGGTGCTCGCCGCGATCGGGTCGGTGGTGGTATGTGGTTGCACCATCGCCCTGATCAGCCGCACGCACAAGGGTGAACCGCTGCCCGATGAAGAGCCGCTGATCGCACCGGCAGGAGGTCGCTGATATGTGGGATCTCATTGAAAAAGGTTTGGAACACAACGGCCTGATTACCGCGTTTGCCTTCGTTGGCGTGGTCATGTGGATTTCGGTGGTGCTGTCCAAGCGCCTGACCTTCGGGCGTATTCATGGCTCGGCGATTGCCATTGTCATCGGCCTGGTCCTGGCCTGGGTCGGCGGCACGATCACCGGCGGCCAGAAAGGCCTGGCGGACCTGGCGCTGTTCTCCGGGATCGGCCTGATGGGCGGCGCGATGCTGCGGGATTTCGCCATCGTCGCCACCGCGTTCGAAGTGCAAGCCACCGAGGCGCGCAAGGCCGGGATGATCGGTGTGATTGCGCTGCTGTTGGGCACGATCCTGCCGTTTATCGTCGGTGCAAGCATGGCCTGGGCCTTTGGTTATCGCGATGCGATCAGCATGACCACCATTGGCGCGGGTGCCGTGACCTATATCGTCGGCCCGGTGACCGGTGCGGCGATTGGCGCGACCTCGGATGTGATGGCGCTGTCGATTGCCACCGGGTTGATCAAGGCGATTCTGGTGATGGTCGGCACGCCGGTCGCAGCGCGCTGGATGGGCTTGGATAACCCGCGTTCGGCAATGGTGTTTGGTGGGTTGGCCGGCACGGTGAGCGGTGTGACGGCGGGCTTGGCGGCGACGGATCGGCGGCTGGTGCCGTATGGCGCGTTGACGGCGACGTTCCACACCGGGCTGGGTTGCCTGCTCGGGCCTTCGCTGCTCTATTTCATCGTGCGCGGGTTGGTCGGTTGATTTGAATCGTCTGTGAGGGCCCTATCGCAGGCAAGCCAGCTCCCACATTTGAATGTGTTCACAGATCAAAATGTGGGAGCGGGCTTGCCCGCGATAGCGGTTTGTCAGACTGTCGCTTGGCGGTTGGCGTACATGCGGCACTCCGCCAATAACGCCAGCAAGTTCGGGTCCCTTTCCTTGGCCTTCAGGAACACCACACCAATATGCTGCTGCAACCGATACCTGGGTTGCAGCGGTATCAGCTTCACGCGGTTCTCATACACCGCCGCAATCCTACCTGGCAGCAGTGCATAACCCACGCCCGAGCTGACCATGCTCAGCAGCGTGAAGATGTCATTGACCTGCATCGCCACCTTCGGCTCGAACCCCGCCTGCTTGAATACGCGATTGCCATCCTGGTGCGTGGCGAAGCCTTGGGTGAGGGTGATGAAGGTCGCGTCGCGCACGTCGGCAAGGTCGATCTCGCGCTCGCGGTTGAAGGGGGAATCGGCGGGGGTGGCGAGGTAAATATCATCGGAAAACAGCGCAATCTGTTCGCAATCGGGGTCGTTGGCGTGTTCGTCCAGGGAGATGAGGATCGCGTCCACTTCCATGTTCTTGAGCTTGTAGAGCAGGTCGAAGTTGGAGCCCAGGATCAGGTCGATGTTGAGTTCGCTGCGGCGGATCTTCAGGCCCATGATCAGCTGCGGCACGGTCTTCACCGTCAGCGAATACAGCGAGCCGAGCTTGAAGCGCTCGGCGGAAAAACCGGCGGCTTCGCGAGTGAGGCGCACGCTGTCGACCACATCGGCGACCAGTTTTTGCGCGCGCTCTTCCAATACGTAGGCGCTTTCCAGCGGCGTGAGGTTGCGCCCTTCGTGTTTGAACAGCGGGCAGCGCAGGGCGTTTTCCAGCGAGTGGATGGCGCGGTGCACGCTGACGTTACTGGTTTGCAGCTCGGCGGCGGCGCGGGCCAGGTTGCCGGTGCGCATGAACGCCAGGAAGATTTCCAGTTTCTTGAGGGTGAATTCTTCGTCGATCAGCATGGCCGTGGCTCTTGTTCGAATGCTGTCGATTGTGCCCGCAAAACCGCACGGCGTCCTCGGAACGTCATAAGCCGCTTGCACTCTTATGCGCAAGGCCGGACGCTTGCCGGTCAGTGCTTAACGATTACAGGAGGCCAGTGACAGATGTACCACGGGGAACGCTTCAACGCCTGGAGCCATTTGCTCGGTGCAATCGCGGCGTGTATTGGCGCCGTGTGGATGTTGGTGGTGGCGAGCCTGGACGGCAGCCCCTGGAAGATCGTCAGCGTGGCGATCTATGGTTTTACCTTGATGGTGCTGTACAGCGCGTCCACCGTGTACCACAGCGTGCAGGGGCGCCGAAAAGAGATCATGCAGAAGGTCGATCACTTTTCGATCTACCTGTTGATCGCCGGCAGCTACACGCCGTTTTGCCTGGTGACGCTGCGCGGGCCGTGGGGCTGGACGCTGTTCGGGATTGTGTGGGGGCTGGCGGTGATCGGCATCCTGCAGGAGATCAAGCCGCGCTCCGAGGCGCGCATCCTGTCGATCGTGATCTACGCGGTGATGGGCTGGATTGTGCTGGTGGCGGTCAAGCCGTTGATGGCCGCACTGGGTATGGCAGGGTTTATCTGGTTGGCTTCAGGCGGGGTGTTGTACACCGTCGGCATTATCTTCTTTGCCCTGGAACACCGCCTGCGCCATTCCCATGGCATCTGGCACCTGTTTGTGATCGGCGGCAGCCTGCTGCACTTTGTGGCGATCATGCATTACGTGCTATAGGCGCCGGCTTGCCAGCTCATAGCTTTATAGGCGTTGCAGCAGGTCACGGGCGCGCTGGCCGAAGATCTCCAGCAGGTTGGCCAACATATGAGGCGGCGGTTCGTCGGCGCGGGTCAGGGCGTACAGGGTGATCGGCAGCGGCGGGGTCAGCGTGCGAATGCAGGTAGTCGCGGTCGATGCGCCGAGGGCGGTGAAGGGGTCGATGACCGTCAGGCCGGCGCCGGATTCGACCATCGCGCGGGCCAGCGAGTAGGTCTGCACCGAGATCGTTACGCGCGGCGGTGGGTCGACATTTTCCAGGTAGCTGTCGAGTTTCGCTGCCAGTGGATCCGCGCTGGAAAGGCCAATCAGCGGCGCTCCCGCCAGGTCAGCCAAGGCCAAGGGGCTGCTCAGTTCGGCTTCAGACCAATAGCCGCTGGACGCCAATGCCACCAACACACCGTTGGCCAGCACCTGCGTGGTCAGCCCCGGATGGCCGGAGAAGTTCAACGTCAGCGCCAAGTCAATCTCACGCATCAGCAGCTTCTGCACCAGCTCGCGGCTATGGTCGCTGGACAGTTCGCAAGCCATGTCCGGGTAGGCGTGCTTCCACTCCAGAATCGCCGGCGGCAGCAGCGACAGGGCCAGCGCCGGGATCGCGCCGATGCGCACACTCTGGCCCGGTGCACGGCGCAGGCTCTTGGCCAGGCGGCGCACGCCTTGCAGGCTTTCGGTGACTTTCTCGACTTCGCTTTCCAGCGCCAGGGCTTCTGGCGTGGGCTGCAACTTGCCGCGCACGCGCAGAAACAGGGGGAAGCCCAGCTGCAATTCGGCGTGCTGCAACACCTTAGTGACGGCGGGCTGCGATACGTGCAGCAACTGCGCGGCGGCGCTGACGGAGCCGGTCTGGCGTATAGCCTGGAAGATTTCGATATGACGCAAGCGCATGGCGAGTCCATAACCTTTGTTTATAGGTGGTCCATCTTTATTCATTGTCGGTGGCCTGTCACCTGCCCCTAGGCTTGAGGCCTCTTGATTCAACGGCGGGCGGCAAAGATGGTGTGCATCATTGGCGGTGGGGTGATTGGTCTGGCCAGCGCTTACGCGTTGGTGCGTGCAGGTCACGAGGTAACGGTGATCGAGGCGCGCGAGACCCTGGGCAGCGAAACCAGTTTCGCCAACGGCGGGCAATTGTCCTATCGCTACGTGGCACCGTTGGCCGATGCTGGCGTGCCGCTGCAAGCCATTGGCTGGTTACTGCGCGGTGACTCGCCGCTCAAGCTGCGCCCACGCCTCGACCCCCAGCAATGGCGCTGGATGGCGGCGTTCCTGGGCGCCTGCCGTGGCTCGGTGAACAAACGCAATGCCGCGCACCTGCTGCGCCTGGCCTCCCTGAGCCAGGACACCTTGCAGCAATGGCGCGACGACGACCACCTGGACGGCTTCGACTGGCGACGCAACGGCAAGCTGGTGACCTTTCGCAACCCCAGGTCCTTTGAACAGGCGCGCGGCAAGGTCACTGATATCCTGCAACAGCAGGTGCTGTCTGCCGCCGATTGCGCGCGCCTGGAGCCAGCACTGGCGGGCGGTGGATTTGTCGGCGGGATCTATACGCCCAATGAAGAGGTCGCCGATTGTCATGCCTTCTGTCAGCGATTAGCGGCGCGGCTGCAAGCGTCGGGGCGTTGCACCTTTTTGTTGGGGCGCAAAGTCACCAGGATTCGCCATGCCGAGGGCGCGGTACAGGCTATCGAGATAGGGGATGAAGTAATGCCGGTCGAACACCTGGTGCTGGCGGCCGGGTATCGCAGCGCCGAGTTGGGCGTGCCGTTGCCGCTGTACCCGCTCAAGGGCTACAGCCTCAGCGTGCCGATTGGCGCGCAACATCAGGCGCCGAACGTGAGCATCACCGACTATGACCGCAAGATCGTCTACGCGCGTATCGGTGAACAACTGCGGATCGCGGCCATGGTGGACATCGTCGGCTTTGACGCCAGCCTCGAGCCCAAGCGCCTGGCGCTGATAAAACGCCAAGCCCTGGAGACGTTTCCGCTGGCCGGCGATTATGCCCACGCAGTGGAGTGGGCCGGTATGCGCCCGGCCACCCCGACCGGTGTGCCGCTGATTGGCGCGAGCGTCTACCGCAACCTGTGGCTGAACCTGGGCCATGGTGCACTGGGTTTCACCCTGGCCTGTGGCAGCGCCCAAGTGCTGGCCGAACTGATCGGCCAACACGTTCCTTCCATTGATATGCAGGGCCTATCGCCCCGCGCCGCCTGAGGATGTTCCATGACCATCAACCGAATCAACAGCAACGAACGTCTCTCGGGTGCCGTGACCTTCAAGGACCTGGTATTTCTCTCCGGCCAGGTGCCCGGTGACGGCCAGGATGTGGCGAGCCAGACCCAGGAGGTGCTGGACCGAATCGACGCGCTGCTGGCCCAGGCGGGCAGTGACAAGGACCACCTGCTCAACGCCACCATTTACCTGAAGGACATCGGCACCGGTTTCGCACCGATGAATGCGGTGTGGTCCGCGTGGCTGTCGCCGGGCATGGCGCCCACGCGCACCACCCTGCAAGCGGAGCTGGCACGACCGAGCGTGCTGGTGGAAATCAGCGTGATCGCTGTACGTAAATAACTCAAACAATTCAAACAACAACGGAGCATAACAATGAAAAGAATCCTGTTGGCCGGCTGCACCCTGGGGCTTTTATTCGGCGCACAGGTCCAGGCGAATGAAGCGCCCTTGGGCGGCACGCTGGAAAAGATCGGCAACGCCAAGTCCATCACCCTGGGCTATCGCGATGCGTCGGTGCCGTTTTCTTATGTGGGCGATCACAGCGGCAAACCCATGGGCTACTCGGTAGACCTGGCGAGCAAGATCGTCGAACGTATCCAGCAGAAAACCGGGGTGGCGAAGCTCAATGTGAAGTACAACCTGGTGACGTCGCAGACCCGTATCCCCTTGGTGCAAAATGGCACCGTCGACCTGGAATGCGGCTCCACCGGCGTGACCGCCGAGCGGCAGAAGCAGGTGGCGTTTTCCTACGGGTTTATCTACGTGAAGGGGCAACTGCTCACGGCCAAGGACAGCGGTATCAAAGGCTTTCCCGACCTGGCAGGCAAGAACGTGGTGACCACCGCGGGCACCACCAACGAGCGCTTTCTCAAGAGTTACAACGCCGAGCACAAAACCAACATGTTCGTGATCAGCGCCAAGGACCACGGTGAAGCGTTCAAGATGCTCGAAACAGGCCGCGCTGTGGCGTTCTACATGGACGACGCGTTGCTCTACGGCGAGCGCGCCAAGGCCAAGGACCCACACAACTGGGTCGTGGTGGGCGAGGAGCAATCGCGCGAAATCTACAGTTGCATGGTGCGCAAGGACGACCCGCAGTTTCTGGCGGTGGTCAACGAAACACTCGCCGACCTGTACCGCAGTGGCGAGATCAACGGGATTTACCAGCGCTGGTTTGAACAGCCGATTCCGCCCAAGGGGCTGAACCTGGAATTTCCGATGACCAGCGAGCTTAAGGCGATCATTGCCAAGCCAGTCAGCGATCCCGTGGAGTAATCCCTAGAAGTCGCCCCACAATTGTTGGGCGACTGCCAACGCTACCACCGGCGCCGTCTCGGTACGCAGCACGCGCGGGCCGAGGCGGGCGGCGTGGTAGCCGGCGGCTTGGGCGCTGTCGACTTCATTATCGGTCAGCCCACCTTCAGGGCCGATCAGAAAGGCTAGGCTGGAAGGCTTGGCGTGACTGACCATTGGCTCGGCCACCGGGTGCAGCACCAGTTTCAAATCCGCCTCGGTCTGCTTCAACCAGTCCGCCAGCAAGAGCGGTGGGTGAATCACCGGCACCGTGGAGCGCCCGCATTGTTCGCAGGCGCTGATCGCCACTTGGCGCCAGTGCAGCAGGCGTTTGTCGGCGCGTTCATCCTTGAGGCGCACTTCGCAGCGCTCGCTGAAAATCGGCGTGATCGCATTGACGCCCAGTTCGGTCGCCTTCTGTATCGCCCAATCCATGCGTTCGCCACGGGACAGGCCCTGGCCGAGGTGGATGTGCAGCGGCGATTCGGCCTGGCCCGCAAAGCTTTCGGTGATTTGCACGGTGACGCGCTTTTTACCGACTTCCAGCAGGCTGCCCAGGAACTCCTGGCCCGAGCCATCGAACAATTGCACGGCATCGCCTTCGCCCATGCGCAGCACGCGACTGATGTAGTGCGCCTGGGCTTCGGGTAGCTCATGGTCGCCGAGGCTGAGCGGGGTGTCGGTAAAAAAGCGGGACAGTCTCATTTCTGTTCTCTGGAAAATAGGGTGTTCCTGTAGGAGCCGGCTTGCCGGCGACAAGGGCGTTGGCGCTGCGCTGAATTACGGGCCCCATCGCCGGCAAGCCGGCTCCTACACGGGTGTGAGTGATCAACCGGGATCGCGGAAGCCTGGGTGAAAGTCTTTCGGCACGGCAACACTGACCTTGCTGTTGGTGGCGATATCGATGCCTTCGCTGGCGACTTCGGCGAGGAAGTCGATCTGCTCCGGCGTGATCACATAGGGCGGCAGGAAATACACCACGCTGCCCAATGGACGTAACAGTGCGCCGCGTTCCAGGGCGTGTTCGAACACCTTCAGGCCACGGCGTTCCTGCCACGGGTAGGCGGTCTTGGTGGCTTTGTCCTGCACCATCTCGATGGCCAGCACCATGCCGGTCTGGCGCACTTCCGAGACGTGAGGATGGTCCACCAGGTGCGCGGTGGCCGTGGCCATGCGCTGGGCCAGGGCCTTGTTGTTCTCGATGACGTTGTCTTCTTCGAAAATATCCAGCGTCGCCAACGCCGCCGCACAGGCCAGCGGGTTCCCCGTGTAGCTATGGGAATGCAGGAAAGCGCGCAGTGTCGGGTAGTCGTCGTAGAACGCGCTGTACACATCTTCGGTGGTAACCACGGCCGCCAGCGGCAGGTAGCCACCGGTGAGGGCCTTGGACAGGCACAGGAAGTCCGGACGGATGCCGGCTTGCTCGCAGGCGAACATCGTCCCGGTACGGCCGAAGCCGACGGCGATTTCGTCGTGGATCAGGTGCACGCCGTAGCGGTCGCAGGCTTCGCGCAGCAGTTTGAGGTACACGGGGTGGTACATGCGCATGCCGCCGGCGCCCTGGATCAACGGTTCGACGATCACGGCGGCGACGGTGTCGTGGTGCTCGGCGAGGGTCTGCTCCATCACCTGGGCCATCGTGCGCGAGTGGTCTTCCCAGCTCACGCCTTCGGGGCGCAGGTAGCAGTCCGGGCTCGGCACCTTGATGGTGTCGAGCAGCAGCGCCTTGTAGGTCTCGGTAAACAGCGGCACGTCGCCCACCGACATCGCGGCGATGGTTTCGCCGTGGTAGCTGTTGGTCAGGGTGACGAAGCGCTTCTTGTTCGGCAGGCCACGGTTGAGCCAATAGTGGAAGCTCATCTTCAGCGCGACTTCGATGCACGACGAGCCGTTGTCGGCGTAGAAGCAGCGGGTCAGGCCCTCGGGTGTCATCTGCACCAGGCGCTCGGACAACTCGATCACCGGCTGGTGGCTGAAACCGGCGAGGATCACATGTTCCAACTGGTCGACCTGGTCCTTGATGCGCTGGTTGATACGCGGGTTGGCATGGCCAAACACGTTGACCCACCAGGAACTGACGGCATCGAGGTAGCGCTTGCCTTCGAAGTCTTCCAGCCAGACGCCTTCACCGCGCTTGATCGGGATCAGCGGCAATTGCTGGTGGTCTTTCATCTGGGTGCAGGGATGCCACAGCACGGCGAGGTCGCGTTGCATCCACTGGTTGTTCAAGCCCATCGGTTATCTCCTCGAAGCGGTCCTGCGGCGGGCGCAGGTGAATCAATCGCGCAAGCCTATGCAATGGTGGCTCGAGTCACAACCTATTGTGAGTGAATTCGCGGTAAACACAGGACGGTCTGTCACGTTTCTTAGGAATAGTCCTTAATCCGTCGTTAACTTATTGTGCCTAGGCTCCAGATCGTATTTCTCGATATTTCAAAGCGAAATTTTCCGCTTTAATTCGATAGGTAAATCGCTAGTCTTGGGCACAGCTCTTACGGGATTTGGGACATGCAGCTACGTAATTCATCGGCCCGCTATGGTTGGGTCAGCATTGTTTTGCACTGGGGCGTCGCCCTGGTGGTGTTTGGCCTGTTCGCCCTGGGCTTGTGGATGGTCGGTCTCGACTACTACAGCGCCTGGCGCAAAGACGCGCCGGACCTGCATAAGAGCATTGGCATCACGCTGTTCGCCATCATGCTGGTGCGTATTGTCTGGCGGCTGGTGAGCCCACCGCCACCACCACTGGCCAGCTACAGCCGCATGACCCGTATCGGTGCTGCATTTGGCCACGCGTTCCTTTATCTCGGGCTGTTTGCCGTGATGATCGCCGGTTACCTGATTTCCACCGCAGACGGTGTCGGTATCCCGGTGTTTGGCCTGTTTGAGATTCCTGCCGTGGTTTCCGGGCTACCGGACCAGGCAGATAACGCAGGCCTGGTACACCTGTACCTCGCTTGGGTGTTGGTGGTCTTCGCCGGCTTGCATGGCGTGGCTGCGTTCAAACACCACTTCATTGATCGTGATGCGACCCTGGTTCGTATGCTGGGGCGCAAAGCCTGATGTTCAACCTCGACTCACAAGGAATAGAAAGCATGTTGAAAAAGACCCTCGCCGCTCTGGCAATCGGTACTGCCCTGCTGTCTGCAGGTCAGGTGATGGCAGCTGACTACAAGATCGACAAAGAAGGCCAGCACGCCTTCATCGACTGGAAAATCAGCCACCTGGGCTACAGCTTCATTCACGGTACCTTCAAGGATTGGGATGGCACGTTCAGCTGGGATGCCGCCAAGCCAGAGGCCAGCAAAATCGCGGTCGACGTGAAAACCGCCAGCCTGTGGTCCAACCACGCAGAACGTGACAAGCACATCGCCAGCAAAGATTTCCTGGACGTTGCCAAGTTCGCTGATGCCAAGTTCGTCTCCACCGCAGTCAAGTCCACCGGCGACAAAACCGCTGACGTGACCGGCGACCTGACCTTCCACGGCGTGACCAAGCCGGTGACCTTCAAGGCCACCTTCAACGGTGAGGGCAAAGACCCGTGGGGCGGCGAGCGCGCCGGCTTCAACGCCAAGACCACTGTCAACCTGAACGACTTCGGCATCAAAGGCCCAGGTCCGTCCTCGCAGACTGTGGACCTGGACATCTCGCTGGAAGGTGTGAAGCAGAAGTAATTTCTGTTTTTACACGAAAAAACCGGATCCTGAGATCCGGTTTTTTTATGCCTGGAATGCAATCAATGTGGGAGCTGGCTTACCTGCGCTGCGGGCACCTCGGAGCATCAGGCACACCGAGTCAATGCAATCGCAGGCAAGCCAGCTCCCACAGTTGATTTGTGTTGAGTCAAAAAAAATGCCCCGTCTCGAAAGAGGCGGGGCATTTTTATCGGCGTTGAAAATCAGCGATTGCGGGTCAGCAGCGCTGGTTTTTCACCACGAGGACGGCCTGGCAGTTGATCCAACTGCTCGGGTGTCGGGAAGCGGTCAGCCTTCGACTCCTTGTGGATGATCTTTGGCGCCGGGCCACCGCGTGGGTTCTGCACGGCCGGTTCGGAGGAGCGAGGCTGGTCGTCACGGGCTGGGCGACGGTTGTTGCTGCGCGAGTCTTCGCGGCGAGCTTGGCCGTCACGGGGTGCACCGTTACGCGGGCCGTTGCGCTTGGCAGGCGGCGTACCGGTGGTGCCGCCGCTGCTGTTGCGCGGGCCGTTCTGGCGGCCGCCTTGTGGCTGGCCGCCACGTGGAGCGCCTGCGCCTGCACCCTGTGCCGGGGCACCTGGACGACGGCCACGGCCTTGGGCCGGTTTGGCCTGTGGCACGTAGTCAACGCGGTTACCGAAGTTATCCACATCGTCGTCGAGGAACTCGTCCGGAGCGCGGTCGGCAGCAGCGCGTGGTGGCTGGCTCGGCTGGCGCTGTTCGCGGGCCGGAGTGCCTTCACGGGGTTTCTGCTCACGGGCTGGGCGTTCGCCACGGCCACTGGAGGCGGATTTTTCCTTGCCTTTGTCTTTGCCTTTGTCGCGACGACCGCCGCCACCACCGCCGCCGTTCGGGCCATCGCCCTTCGGACCACGTGGGTTGCGCGGGTTGCGCACATCCGGACGCTCGCGCGCTTCTGGCTTCTCGGCTTCCACGGCGCTGGCATCGAAGCCCATCAGGTCGCCGTCGGCGATTTTCTGCTTGGTCATGCGCTCGATGCTTTTCAGCAGTTTTTCTTCGTCTGGTGCGACCAGGGAGATGGCTTCACCCGAGCGACCGGCACGGCCAGTACGGCCGATACGGTGCACGTAGTCTTCATCGACGTTGGGCAGCTCGAAGTTGACCACGTGCGGCAGTTGGTCGATATCCAGGCCGCGGGCGGCGATATCGGTGGCAACCAGGATGCGCACAGAGCCGGCCTTGAAGTCGGCCAGGGCCTTGGTGCGCGCGTTCTGGCTCTTGTTGCCGTGGATGGCGACGGCGGTGAGGCCGTGCTTGTCCAGGTATTCGGCCAGGCGGTTGGCGCCGTGCTTGGTGCGGGTGAACACCAGCACCTGTTCCCACGCGCCGGCGGTGATCAGGTGGGCCAGCAGCGCACGCTTGTGGCTGGCGGCCAGGCGGAAGACGCGCTGCTCGATCCGCTCGACCGTGGTGTTCGGCGGCGTGACTTCGATGCGTTCCGGGTTGTGCAACAGCTTGCCGGCCAGGGCAGTGATGTCCTGGGAGAACGTTGCCGAGAACAGCAGGTTCTGACGTTTGGCCGGCAGGCGGGCGAGGACCTTTTTCACGTCATGGACAAAGCCCATGTCGAGCATGCGGTCGGCTTCGTCCAGCACGAGGATTTCCACGTGGGACAAGTCGACGCTGCCTTGGCCACACAGGTCGAGCAAACGACCCGGGCAGGCCACCAGTACGTCGACGCCACGGGACATGGCCTGAACCTGTGGGTTCATGCCGACGCCGCCGAAGATGCAGGCGCTGACGAACTTCAAGTCGCGGGCATACAGCTTGAAGCTGTCGTGCACCTGGGCGGCGAGTTCGCGGGTTGGGGTCAGGACCAGTACGCGTGGTTGGCGCGGGCCGTGACGCTGGGATTTGTCCGGGTGACCGTTGGGGAACAACCGCTCCAGAATCGGGAGGGCGAAGCCGCCGGTTTTACCAGTACCTGTCTGAGCCGCAACCATCAGGTCGCGACCTTGCAACACGGCGGGAATGGCCCGCTGTTGCACCGGAGTAGGCTCGGTATAGCCCGCTGCCTCGATGGCGCGGACTAAAGCCTCGGAGAGACCGAGGGAAGCAAAGGACATGAGTAATCCTGTTTTAGTTAGGGCTTGGCCCAAAGGGATAATCTTGCCGGGCGTGAATGGCGCTTAGGGGAGCGCAACCCCGTCCGGTCCTGCTGCGTCTGGCGGGCACTCCACCGGCTCGCGCGGGCTGAAAGCTGCGCTGTAGCGGGGTTGGGTGCCTTTTTCAAGACCTCAGCGGCCGGGCGTGAGCCTGGCGGAAAGGCCGGAGTATAACAGAGCAATCAGGGCGCGCTGCTTTCCTGCTGCTCAACGGTGCGTCCAGACCCCGTATTCGCCTGGATTCCACCATATTTGGCGCTCAAGGCACTATAGGCCGGTTCCTGTTTGAAGCGTTTGAGCTCGGCGGCAAACCGTTGTACCAGCAGGTCCATGCCCGCGCCACGGCGTACTGCGAGGAACTGCGGCTGGCGGCTGACCACCGCCGGCGCCTGGCTGACCTTGCCCTCCAGGCCCAGCGCCTTGATCACATGCTGGCCCACTCGACGGTCGGTGATCACCATGTCGATACGTCCCAGCATCAGTTTGCCGAAGTTGGCCTCATGGCTGGGGGCCGGTTCGCGGTTGAACAGGCCGGAGTCGCTGAACTCTGCACCGTACAGGTAGCCCGGCGAGGTACCGACGGTAAGGCCGCGCAGGTCTTCGAGGCTTTGGGCTGGGTGGGGACGCTCATTGGCATAGAAGAGCACGAACTCGACTTCCGACAGCGGTTCGCTGGGGTACAGCAGCAAGGCGTCGCGCTCATGGCTGTGGAATATATCCAGCGCCCCGTCGGCCTGGCCCTGGTCGAGCATGACCAGGCAGCGCTTCCAGGGCAGGAACTGCCATTGCACGTCCACCCCCAGGCGCTGGAACACGATCACGGTGGTCTCGTAGTCCAGCCCGTGCATGGTGCCCTGGTCCTCATACACGTAGGGCGCCCAGGGCTCGGTGACAATGCGCAGTTTCTCGCCATAAGCGGCCAGGCTCAGGCAAGTGAATAAGGCAGCAGTCAACAACTTCAGAATGACGGGCATGCCCTGAGGTTACGACGCCCCGCCGTTAAAGAGAAGCTCTGCAACAAGCATCTGCGGGCGATGCTATTTGGTCTCTGAGGTCATCAGGTGTTCGTAGATGGCTGCGCGTCGCTCGCCGAGAATCAGGCGCACCAGCGGGTTGGCGAACCAGTGTTCCAGTTGGTGCGCGTCAACCGGGCATTGCTGGCGCTCTTCCTGATTCTGTCGCGCTTTGTCCCACCAAACCGGGCCACACGCCTGATCGAACTCGTTTTCGTGTTCGTAGCAGCCGTAGAGAATCTCGCGGATAAATTGCTGCTTGCGCTTGGGCAGCGCCAGGGTGATCAGCTTGTACATCAAGCGCTGCAGGCGCGGTGGACGGGGCAGGTGGGAGGAGACCTTGCGGGTATCGGCCAGCGCCTGGTCGCAGGTGGGGGCGGTGGCGTGCTTGTTGATCCAGGCCCTGACTTTGGCGCGAAACAGCTGTTTGCGGCTCCAGTAATGATGGATCAGGTCCGGGCACTGGCGCACGTTGACGTGACGGTACGCGGCAACCGACAGGCAGAACTCTTCCAGGGTGTAGGCACCTTGGGCCATTGGAAACAGCTCGTCCATCAGCTCGATCGAATGATCCAGCAGGTGCGCGTCCTGCCGGGCCATGCCCATGACGCCGGAGTTGAGCAGCCACATATCGTCGTCGGCGACACCTTTGTCGGCCAGGTGCTTGGCCAGGGATTCATACAGCACGCTTTCGCGGTTATCACCGTATTTGGCGTGGAAAGCATTGCACAGCAGGGTGCCGGGGGCGACGCGTTCGAACAGCGCCATCGGCGAGTCGTGGAAGAACGTGTCGGTATCGATCAGCAAGGCCCGTTCCGCGGTTTCCAGCACTTGGCGCAACAGCACATGTTTGGTTCGGAAATGGTAGCCGTGGGGCTCGCTCCAGCGTTTGCGCGTGGCGTCATCCAGGGTGTGGACCTGCACCGGCAAGCCCGCGTAGGGCGCCGGGTTGTCGCTGAACACCTGGATGTCCAGCGGCATGTTCGCGGTGCCGCCCAGGTGTGACAGGGCGCTGGCGATGCTGAATACCGCTTCCTGATGATAGGTCTCGGCCCCGAATACCAGGTAAACCAGCTGAGGGCGGTGAGTCAGTGACGCTGTATTCATTTACTGCAGGCATCCATTCCGGGGAGAGATAAACAAAAAAAGCCCCCGTATAAACGGGGGCCTGGGGGCTGCTTGAACAGACCTCAGCGCGGCAGCTTGAGGTTGTTCCAGATGGCCAAGCTCGGTTCAGCCTGGTTAAGGGTATAGAAGTGCAGCCCTGGTGCGCCACCTTGCAACAATTCTTCACACATTGTGCTGATGACCTGTTCGCCAAACGCCTGGATGCTCTTGACGTCGTCGCCATAGGCTTCCAGTTGCTTGCGCACCCAACGTGGGATCTCGGCACCGCAGGCGTCAGAAAAACGTGCCAGCTTGCTGTAGTTGGTGATCGGCATGATGCCCGGCACGATCGGGATGTTCACACCCATGGCCCGTACACGCTCGACGAAGTAGAAGTAGCTGTCGGCGTTGAAAAAGTACTGGGTGATCGCGCTGTCGGCGCCGGCGTTGGCCTTGCGCACGAAATTCTGCAGATCGTCTTCGAAGTTGCGGGCCTGGGGGTGCATCTCCGGGTAAGCCGCCACTTCGATATGGAAGTGATCGCCGGTTTCCTCACGAATGAAGCTCACCAGGTCATTGGCGTAGCGCAGCTCACCGCTGGCCATGCCCATGCCGGACGGCAGGTCGCCACGCAGGGCGACGATGCGCTTGATGCCGGCGGCCTTGTATTGGGTCAGCAGGCCGCGCAGGTCGGCCTTGCTGTCGCCCACGCAGGACAAATGCGGAGCGGCGGGAACTTTGACTTGGCTTTCCAGCTGCAACACGGTGTTGATCGTGCGATCGCGGGTCGAGCCACCGGCGCCGTAGGTGCAGGAGAAGAAGTCGGGGTTGTAGCTGGCCAACTGCGTGGCAGTCGCCATCAGTTTTTCATGCCCAGCATCGGTCTTGGTCGGGAAGAACTCGAAGCTGTAGCGACGGTCTTGGGACATGGTCGTATCCTTGGAAACTCAAAACTGGAAGGCTTACACCGTCAATGTGGGAGCGGGCTTGCTCGCGAATGCGGTGGGTCAGTCATGATTGCTTCGACTGACACTCCGTATTCGCGAGCAAGCCCGCTCCCACACAAGCCCGCTCCGACAGGGAGAGAGCCGGTTACTTAGTAACGGTAAGCGTGCGGCTTGAACGGACCTTCAACGGTCACGCCGATGTAGTCGGCCTGGGTCTTGGTCAGTTGAGTCACGACGCCGCCGAAGCCGCGGACCATTTCCAGGGCCACTTCTTCGTCGAGTTTCTTCGGCAGAACTTCCACAGTCAGGCGCTCGGCTTTCTCGGCTGGCGACAGGTCGGCGTATTTCTGGCCGAACAGGAAGATCTGGGCCAGTACCTGGTTGGCGAACGAGCCATCCATGATGCGGCTCGGGTGGCCAGTAGCGTTGCCCAGGTTAACCAGGCGGCCTTCAGCCAGCAGGATCAGGTAGTCATCGTTCTGTGGGTCGAAATCACCCGCACCGGTACGGTGAACCTTGTGGACCTGTGGCTTCACTTCTTCCCATGCCCAGTTCTTGCGCATGAAAGCAGTGTCGATCTCGTTGTCGAAGTGACCGATGTTGCAGACCACGGCGCGCTTCTTCAGGGCTTTGAGCATGTTCGCGTCGCAAACATTCACGTTACCGGTGGTGGTGACGATCAGGTCGATCTTGCCCAGCAGGGCCTTGTCGATGCTGGCTTCGGTGCCGTCGTTCTGGCCGTTGATGAACGGCGAGACCACTTCGAAACCGTCCATGCAGGCTTGCATGGCGCAGATCGGGTCGACTTCGGAAACTTTCACGATCATGCCTTCCTGACGCAGGGACTGGGACGAACCCTTGCCCACGTCACCGTAGCCGATCACCAGCGCTTGCTTGCCCGACAGCAGGTGGTCGGTGCCGCGCTTGATGGCATCGTTCAGGCTGTGACGGCAGCCGTATTTGTTGTCGTTCTTGCTCTTGGTCACCGAGTCGTTGACGTTGATGGCCGGGATTTTCAGCTCGCCCTTGGCCAGCATGTCCAGCAGGCGGTGTACGCCGGTGGTGGTTTCTTCGGTCACACCGTGGACGCGGTCCAGGATCTGCGGGTACTTCTTGTGCAGCAGCTCGGTCAGGTCGCCGCCGTCGTCGAGGATCATGTTGGCATCCCAAGGCGCGCCATCTTTCAGGATGGTTTGCTCCAGGCACCACTCGTACTCTTCTTCGGTCTCGCCTTTCCAGGCAAATACCGCGATACCGGCAGCAGCGATGGCGGCAGCGGCCTGGTCTTGGGTCGAGAAGATGTTGCAGGACGACCAACGCACTTCGGCACCCAGGGCAACCAGGGTTTCGATCAGCACGGCGGTCTGGATGGTCATGTGGATGCAGCCGAGGATCTTCGCGCCCTTGAGCGGTTGCTCAGCGGCGTACTTGCGACGCAGACCCATCAGGGCCGGCATTTCGGATTCGGCGATAAAGGTTTCGCGACGGCCCCAGGCAGCGAGGGACATGTCGGCGACTTTGTAGTCGTTGAAATCTGCAGGCGTGATTACAGCGCTCATAGAGAGCCTCCATTCGTAGTGTGCGAATGGGCGCCGTTGTGCGTTTAGTATCAGGCCAGGTAAACCAGGCCGGACAACGCCCCATCCGAGCCTGACAGGTTGAACCTGCTGCAGCGCCCCTCGGACAGGTGGCGGGAGAACGGTATCAATTGAAGATGACCGTTTTGAAGCGGGGCGATTATAGCCGTGTACGCGGCACATCCCAAGCCTTTCTGTCGGCCATATGAAGATCGCGCATGGGCTTGATAGGCAATGGCGCATAGAGCTTGGGGCCGGGCTCTGCCATGATGTTGACCATCATTTCGCAACATGCTTTGGAGTGACCATGAACTTCCACACCCGCAAATGGGTAAAACCCGAAGACCTCAACCCCAACGGCACCCTGTTCGGCGGCAGCCTGCTGCGCTGGATCGATGAAGAAGCGGCCATCTACGCCATCGTCCAGTTGGGCAACCAGCGCGTCGTGACCAAGTACATCTCCGAAATCAACTTTGTCAGCGCCTCGCGCCAGGGCGACATCATCGAATTGGGCATCACGGCCACCGAGTTCGGCCGCACCTCCATTACCCTGACGTGTGAAGTGCGCAACAAAATCACCCGCAAAAGCATCCTGACGGTAGAGAAAATGGTCTTCGTCAACCTTGGTGAAGATGGCCTGCCAGCACCTCATGGCCGCACCGAGATCAAGTACGTGAAAGACCAGTTCAAGGACGACAGTCTTCCCGAGTAACCCAGGCCCGGGTTGATTTGTTTTACCAAACCATTCCGGGTGGACCCATCCCAGGCTCTCGCGTCACTCAGGACTACATCCTGTAGAGAGAGCCGTGTATGAAAGTGTCCAGTTCTAATGCCAATTTTCAGTCTCAACAGTCTGAAGGTGTCGATAAAGATGTAAAGACCTCTCTGGTCAACAGCGTAGGCGAGCGCAAGGTGAGCCTTGTTCGCTTCAGCGATGGCCGAGTGGAAGTGACCCTGTCGCCGCCGCCGCTTGCACACTTGGTATTGAGTGGCGGTGGGGCGAAGGGGATTGCATTCCCGGGCATGGTCCGGGCGCTTGAAGACCACCAAGCATTGGGCGGCGTAAACGTAATTTCCGGCTCATCCGCAGGGGCGATCTCTGCTGCGTTGCTGGCCAGTGGCATGGATGCCAAGGCCTTTGAAAAGTTGTCGAACAGCGTCAACCTGCCTGAATTGCTGAACAGCAAAACCCCGTTGATTGCCAAGCTGCAGAATGCCAGTGCTGAAATTGGCAAATGGGCGGGGCGCTTGCCTGGGCCTGCCGGCAACATTGCGCAATTACTGTTCACCCTCCTGCCGCGTCTGCAAACCGAAGCGCAACCTCTTGAAGATTTGATTGGCAGTGAAGCGCGCAAGTCGCTGCTGGCACAGATTGCAGGAACATCTCGGGAAAGCCGGCCAGATGAAGTCATGAAGATTGCCGACCGGCTCAGTGCGGGGAAGGGGCCGACTTTTCGCGACATAGAGGTGTTGAGTCGCCACATTCCGGCGGTCAAGCAGCTCAATATCACGGGTACCGGCATGTTCGATGGCCGGCCGCAGTTGGTGGTCTTCAACACCAGCACCACCCCGGAGATGGACATTGTCCGGGCGGCTCATATTTCCGGCTCATTGCCTGGTCTGTTCAAAAGCCCGAAGGAGCAAGGCCACGCCTTTCAGGAGCATGCTGAGCAAACGGCATTTCAGGATGGTGGGCTGCTGGTCAATACACCCTCTTCTGCGGTGATTGATCCGTCTTTTCCAGAAAGCCCCCTGAGCAAGACCGAGTCGCTGGTCGTCAAGTTCGAATCCGATAAGCCGGAGCCTGCAAAGGGAGGCAGCGTTGTGAGTGGCCTGGTCGATACCCTCATTGGTGTCTCGCATGCGGCCGCGGTGGGGTATCAGGAAGACAAGCTCATGGCCCAGGCGGACCAAACCGTCGTGTTACCGCTGAAGTCCGACAAGGGCGATTTTCGCGGCATGCTGGGCGGCACGGTTAATTTCACCATGACCGACGCTCAGAAACAGCATTTGCAGACATCGGCGTGTACGGCGGTAGGCGCGCACCTGGAAAAGCGTGCCGAGCTCCGTGAGCGCTATCCATTTCAGTCATTGGACGACGCTGTATTGGCCATGGACGATGAAATGCTGGCGAGCGTCGAGAATGATCTGAAGAAAGATCCTGCCGCCAAGGATGTGCTGATGTTTCGCCAGAGCGCGCAGCAAGCCATGCAAGCGATGGATGTCGCCATTACCGAAGCCAATCAGGCCAGTGACAAACTGACGGTGACCCCCAAATTGGCGGCGGCGTTGCGTAACCTCGATGCACTGGCGCGGCGTCCCGAGCATTTCGAATGGTTTGGGCGGCGTCTCAATGCAGCCGGCAAGCCCAATTTTCAGCAACTCCTGCAAGTGATGAGCAAGCAGTCACCTGGCAACGCAGAGGCATTGTCGAAGGTTATGACGAGCGCGGTTGCGCAGATGAAAAGGCGCGATCTCGCGGTTAAATCCGAAAATTTCACGCGGGAAGTCATTTACCCGTCGCTTTATCGTCCGGGCCAGCCGGCAGCCAACGTCGAGTTGCTGCGAGGTGCGGCACGTGACTTGGCGGATGCCAAGACGCCACAGGCGTTCAACAACGTGCTCGACGGCATCGTCAAAGACTACCCGGCGAGCAATAAGCCCTGGAGTGCTCCGTTCAGCTCTACCACGGTGGAAGCGGCCAAGGCCTGGCGCATCCCGGTTTAGTTGCATGGTCACTGAACAGCCACCGTCGCGGCGTGTCGTAGCTACAGGCACCCCTCGGACTCTGGAACATCATGGCCACCAACGCAGACGGCAAGACCCCCAACCTGTCGCAGGAAGAGCAACAGGATGTCGACAAGAACCAGCCACCCCGCGCGGCGGTTTTGCATGAAATCATCCGCACCCAGGGCGATCAGGAACTGGAGCGCAGTGTCGCCGCCTTGTGGTGGTCGGCACTGGCCGCCGGGCTAACCATGGGGCTGTCGCTGATGGCGATGGGATTGCTCAACTCGCGCCTGCCGGAAGGCGAAGCCTTCAAGGTGATCGCCAGCTTTGGTTACTGCGCGGGTTTCCTCGCGGTGATCCTCGCGCGCCAGCAATTGTTCACCGAAAACACCCTGACCGCCGTGCTGCCGGTGATGAGTAAACCCACACTGGGCAATGCTGGAAGACTACTGCGGCTGTGGACAGTGGTGCTGGTGGGCAACCTGTGCGGCACCCTGCTGGTGGCGTATGTGATGCTGCACCTGCCGATCTTCGACACCAAGACTGACCTGGCCTTCCTCGAAATCGGGCGCAAGATCATGGAGAACGATGCCGGCCAGATGTTCGCCAAGGGCATTGTGTCCGGCTGGATGATCGCCACCATGGTGTGGATGATCCCCTCCATGGAAAGCGCCAAAATGTGGATCATCATCCTGATCACCTACCTGATGGCCCTGGGTGATTTCACCCATATCGTCGTCGGTTCGGCCGAGGTGTCGTACCTGGTGTTCGCCGGCGAATTGCCGTGGAAGGATTTCTGGCTGGTGTTCGCCGGGCCGACGCTGGCGGGCAACATCATTGGCGGCAGCTTTATCTTCGCGCTGATCAGCCATGCGCAAATCCGCAGCGAGGGCAGTTTGCCGGGTAAAAAGGCTGCGGACCCGAGGCATCCGCAGCAGATCGACAAGGATCAGTGAGCGTCAGGCGTGGCCTGGGGCTCGTCCCGGGTCACGCGCTTGACCAGCTTGCCGATGCTCAACCCCTGCAACAGGATCGACGACAGCACCACAATGTAGGTGATGCTCAGCAGCAGGTCGCGCTCCGGGCCCAGCGGCAGGGCCAACGCCAGTGCCACCGAGACGCCGCCGCGCAGGCCGCCCCAGGTCAGGATGCGGATGGTCCCGCGTGGCACCGTGCGCCAGCGACGCAACAGCAGGATGGCCGGTGCAACCGTGAGCAGGCGCGACAGCAGGATCGCCACGGCCAGCAGGCTGGCGGCGAACACGTGCAGCCAGTTGAATGGCAACAGCAGCAGCTCCATGCCGATCAGCGCAAACAGCAGCGCATTGAGCATGTCGTCGAGCAATTCCCAGAAACCGTCCAGGTAGCGACGGGTCATGTCGTTCATCGCCAGCTTGCGCCCCAGGTTGCCGATGATCAGGCCGGCGACCACCATCGCAATCGGCGCCGAGACGTGCAGCTCAGTAGCCATCGCCGAACCGCCGATGACCAGCGCCAGGGTCAGCATCACCTCGATCTGGTGCTGCTCGATGCTCTTGATCATCAGGTAAACGAGGTAGCCGATCAGGCCCCCGAACACCACGCCGCCAATCGCCTCATGGGCAAACAGCATGGCGGTGGCGCTCACGGTCGGCGTTTCGCCCAACTGTGCAATGCCCAGTAAAACGGTAAACACCACTACCGCCGTGCCGTCGTTGAACAGCGACTCGCCGACGATGGTGGTCTTCAGGGGCTTGGAGGCATTGGCGGTTCGCAGCACACCCAGCACTGCAATCGGGTCGGTGGGGGAAATCAGTGCGCCGAACAGCAGGCAGTAGAGGAAGCTCACGTGCCAGCCAAACAGGGCAAAGATGTAATACGCCAGGCTGCCGATCACCACGGTCGCGATCAATACGCCGAAGGTAGCCAGCAGGCCGATGGGCCAGCGGTAGCTGCGCAGGTCGTTCAGGTTCACGTGCAGGGCGCCGGCGAACAGCAGGAACGAGAGCATCCAGTTCATCAGCAAATCGCCGAAGTCGATCTGGCCGATCAGTTGCTGGATACGTTCCTCCAAGCCTGGGTAGCCGAGAAAGCTCAAGCCTTGCAGGATCAGTGAAAACACCAGGGCCGTGACCATCACGCCGATGGTGGGCGGCAGGCCGATAAAACGGAAATTCACATAGGTGAGCAGGGTGGTGAGGCAAATAAAAGCGGCGACAAGTTCAAGCATCCGGGGTCCTTGGAAGTTGGGTGGGACAGCGTTGATGGGGGATGGACCGCAGCAGCGGCGCGATGTTGCAGGGCTGAGGGCAAATCACCGATAGAACCTTTCCGGGGCTGGCGGCTCATAGCGATAGGTGCGGCTGTGCATATTTAGTGCTAAAACTCTAATTTCTGCCTCGAACTCAAATAACAATCTGAATAAGGAATCAGTGATGACGGTGGCCTTCTGGTGTGTGTTGATCGCAATTTTCCTGCCTTACCTGTGCACGGGGGTGGCCAAGTTCAGCGGTGGCAAGTTCGGCCCTCGGCAGAACCACGATCCTCGCGCGTTCCTGGATACCCTCGAAGGGTTTGCCAAACGCGCCCACAGTGCGCAACTCAACAGTTTTGAAGTCACGCCGGCCTTTGCGGCTGCAGTGATTATCGCGCATTTGGCCGGCACGGCCGAATTGGTGACCATCAATGTGCTGGCCGTGCTGTTTATAACCAGCCGCCTGCTGTACATCATCTGCTACCTGGCGGACTGGGCGATGCTGCGTTCGCTGGTGTGGTTCGTGGGGATGGCGTTGATTGCGAGTTTCTTCTTCGTCTCGATTTGACGGGTTGATGACGATCCCCTGTGGGAGCGGGCTTGCTCGCGAATACGGAGTGCCAGTCAGTACATAGGTGGCTGATACACCGCATTCGCGAGCAAGCCCGTTCCCACATTTTGGATTTTCAGCGTCCCTTAGTTCCCCGCAGGGGCATCCGGCACCTGGGGCAGCGCTGCACCCTTTGGCCACAACATCCAGATCTGCCCCTGCTGCTTCATGTTCCCCGCCAGTTCACCCGCCGCATCGCCGGTGCCCCAGAACAAATCTGCACGCACTTCACCCGTGATCGCGCCACCGGTGTCCTGTGCCGCGACGGGCCGTGCGATTGGCGAACCGTCGGGCTTGGTGGTCGACAGCCACAACAGGCTGCCCAGCGGAATCACCTTGCGATCCACCGCCACGCTGTAGCCGGCGGTCAATGGCACGTTTAACGAGCCGCGCGGGCCTTCGTTACTGTCAGGCCGAGCGCTGAAGAACACATAGCTGGGATTGCTCGCGAGCAGTTCCGGAATGCGCTGCGGGTGTGCCTTGGCCCAGGCGCTGATGGCGCCCATGGTCACGTCTTCTTTCTTCAACTCGCCTTGTTCCACCAGCCAGCGGCCGATCGGGCGGTAAGGGTAGCCGTTCTGGTCACCATAACCGACGCGCAGTTGGCGCCCACCCGCCAGTTGAATGCGGCCCGAGCCTTGGATCTGCAGGAATTGCAGGTCCATCGGGTCCGTCAGCCAGGCAATCGGTTTGGCCGTGGAGCCCTGGCCGTTGATGGCGCTGGCATCGTCGTAGGGCTTGAGCACGCGACCTTCAAGGCGACCGCGCAGGCGCTTGCCCTTGAGCTCGGGGTAGATGCTTTCGAGATTGACGATGATCAGGTCGTCCGGCACGCCGTACACCGGCACGTTGGCGGTGGCGGTCTTGGTCAGGCTGCCGGGGTAGACCGGCTCGTAGTAGCCGGTGATCAAGCCGTTGGGCGTGTTGTCGGCAGAGCGCAGGCCGAACACATCCAGACGCTCCTTGAGGAAGCCCCGCACCGCCGCAGCATTAGCGGGCACGGTCGCAGCGGCTGCGCACGTCGCACCCCAGATCGGGTCCGCCTTGAGGCGTTGGCAGGCGCTGCGCCAGGATTCAAAACCGGCCAGCAGGTCGCTGTCGGACACTGCCGGCAAGGCTTCCCATGGTGCATTCACATAGGTGGCAACGGCGTGGGGTTTGGACGTTTCATCTTTGGCTGTTTCTTTGCCCGCGTCGCAGCCGGCCAGCAGCGCGATCATCGGTAGAGCCCACGCCAGGCGGCGGCTCCAGGTTTTCAAAGTGACATTCATACAAACAATTCCTGAAGCGATTGCCCGCGCCGCAGCGCCTTGGGCAACCCTTATTATTAATAGGGCTATTGGTCTTTGCGGGCGGTGCGAGGATACTGGCCGCCGTTTTCCGTGACCTCGAAGCCACCATGACTTTTAAACGACTGACCGTTGTACTGCTGGCCTGCCTGACCCTGTCCGCCTGTGGCGGCGTTGATCCAAATTCGCCACTGGGCCAGCGCAAGGCGATCTTCAAACAGATGCTCAAGACCGGTGAAGACCTGGGCGGCATGCTGCGCGGGCGTATTCCATTCGACGGCGCGAAATTCGCCGAAGGCGCGGTCAAGCTGGATGCGTTGTCCCATGAACCGTGGAAACATTTTCCAAGCGTGCGTGAAGAAGATCACACCAGCGCCAAGGATGACGTGTGGCAGAAACAGGCGCAGTTCCAGCAACTGGCCCGCAACCTTGAAACGGCCACCGGTGAATTGGTGACCGCCAGCCAGGTGCAGCCTTACAAGGCCAGCAACCTGGGGCCGGCGGTGCAGAAAGTCGAAGATGCCTGCAGCGCCTGCCATAAACAGTTCCGGGACCACTGACCGGGTTTATTCGTCGAGTTCGTCGACAGCGTCCTGCAGTTCCTTGCGGGACTCGGCGAGCTTGTCCTTGCGCTTGTTGATCTTGTCCGCGTCACCTTTTTTCATGGCCTTGTCGAGGTCGGCCTGGCGGCGGCTGACCTCATGCTTGGCGTCGAGCACCTTGTTTTCCCGTTCTTTCTTCAGGGACGCGTCGGTGCAATTGGCGGTGACTTCGCTCAGGGCTTTTTCCAGGCCGGCTTGTTGGGCACTGTTGCCGTGGGCCTTGGCTTGTTCGATCTGGGTGCTGATGGCTTGGCGCTTGGCCGCGCAGCCAGTGAGCTGGGAGGCTTCTTCGGCAGCCAGCAGCGGCGTGGCCATGAAGCTTGCGACGGTCAGCAAGGCAAAGGGGGCTAGAAATTTCATAGGGTGCTCCAAAGTCGCAATCTGATGGTGGAGGGAACAGGTTCAAAAGCCGTCCACCCCCGCCACGCGTAATGTTTCAGCCATGGCCTGTACATGCGGGTCGCGAAAAAAAGCGCTCAATTGCGCCGCGCGGCCCGGGCCGATCCCATCGATGGCCAGCCAGGCCTGGGTGTCTCTGGCGACCAGCGTCTGCCAGTCGCCTTCCAGGTTGTTACGTGCCGCAGGCGGTACACCCAAGGCTTTCAGCCATTGTGCAAAAGGCCGTTGCCGCGCGCTGTGGAGGCCCTCGAGCACTCGTGCGCGGCTGCGATCACCGAAGCCGTCAATGTTAGCAAGCTCTGCCGCATCCAGGGTCAACCAATCGAGAAAGCCTGCGATTAGACCGGCCTGGATCAATACGTTCCAGGTCTCGCGGCCGATATATGGCAAGGCCAGGCCCTGGTTGCCGCTCAGCCAGGTCAGGCGTGCCAGCAACTGCTCCTCGCAACCGGGGTCCAGTTGCCAGCAGCTCAAGGCGTGGAATCTAGCCGGGTTGGGCACTGGCAAGTCCGCCCGGGTGGGGCTGCGCAGGACGACCTCGTCCAGCCGAGGAATAACCTGGCCCGCCAGGCTGATGGAAACCTGGTCGCCCGCGCGGATATCGAGTGCCTGCCAGCGTTTCAATGAGCCAGCGCTCACCCGGCTGATCTGCCGGTCATCCAACCGTACCGGCTCCAATTCCAGCATGGGCGTGATGCGCCCGGTGCGGCCAATCTTGAACTGCACGTTGCGCACCCATGCCAAGGCCTTGGTCACCGGGTACTTCCAGGCGGCTGACCAATAGGGGGCGCTGGCTTGCCAACGCTTGGCAGGTGCGTGTTGTGCCTGGTGCAGCACCACGCCATCGCTGGCAAACGGCAGGGGGTGGTTGTACCAATAGGCGCGCCAGTGCGCGGCTTCGCTGATGTCGCGGATGGGCTGGCTGTAGCGCCGGCTATCGATGAAACCCCAGCGTGCCAGGGTGGCCAGGCGTTCGGTAAACGCTGCCGGGCCTTCCGGCCAGGCCCAAACGAACAAGCCAATGCCAGCGGCGTCGGTGTCGCTCAAATGTTTGCGGTTCATCAACCCGGCCACCTTACTGCGAGCATTGAGCCCGCCGCTTGCTGACTGCACGTGGTCATCGAGACGCCAATAGAGCTCGCCTTGCAGCACCAGGTCGATGGGCTTGGGCAACTGCTGGACAATGCCGGGAATCTTGCGCGCAGAGGCGGACCAGTCGTGGCCTGCTGTTCCATCGCCTCGGCTGATGACCTGTTTCAAGTGCCCCTGTCGATACACCAGGGTCACTGCAACACCATCGACCTTGGGTTGAATCCAGACATCCTGGCGCGTACTTAACCAGGCGTCGACGGCCTGCTCGTCCAGTAGCTTCTCCAGGCCAGTATGGGCAACGGGATGAGACAGGGTTCCGCGTGAACTCGCCAGTGGGTTGGCAGGCGCCGCAGCCGTTTCCGGGAAACACTGGTGCCAATGGGTCAAGCGCTGGCGCGCCTGGTCGTAGAGTTCATCGTTGACGGGGGACTGGCCAAGCCGGTGGTAACTGTCATCCCAGTGGCGGATCTGCTCGGCCAGGGCGCCCACCTGTGAACGGGCTGCATCCGGGCACTCTTCGGCCCACACCCAGAGAGGTAATGCGATGAGTAAAAGGGCAACCAGTAAATGCATCATGAGCATCCTTGCTCGGAAGGGGCGCCCAGCCTAAATGATCCACTCGGCCACAAAAAAGCCCCGACAAGGCGGGGCTTTTTACTGGGTGTTTCTATTTACTTGAACAGACCGCCCAGGGCTTTCACAGCGTCCGGCTTATCGGCCTTGGCTTCCTGTGTTTGCTGCTTGACGTCGGCTTTGGCCTGGGCTTCGGAAAGTTTGTTGCAACCTTTGTTGATCTGGTCCTGGGCCGCTTTAAAGGCCTTCACTTTCAAGGTGTCCTTCTGGGCCTCGGCCGCATCGATCTTGCCTTGCAGGTCGTTGGCTTGCTTCTGGCAGTCGCCGGAGTTGCCGCCACCCAATTGGGCGCCCAGGGCACCACTCAGCGCGCTCAGGTCGGCGGCATTTACCGGCAAGGCGAACAGGCTAAGCAGTAGGGCAGTGGGGGCGAGCGTGGAAATGCGCATGAAAAACCTCAATGTTCGATTGCCCGCACACGTGTGAATCCCGGGCTGGCGCAGGGCAATATCCAAATAAGGTGAAGGGCCCGAGAGGGCGCGGATTCTAGAGGGCCATCATTGGGCCTGCAAGCTTTGGATCCAAAAAGTGTGAAGGTTGTCGCGCCATTTGCGTGGCAATAAAAAGCCCCGCCGGATGCACCCGGCAGGGCTTTTGTGGACCGAATGCGATTACAGGCCGGCGGCAGTGCGCAGGTCGTTGGCGCGGTCGGTTTTTTCCCAGGTAAAGGTGGTGAAGGTGTCGTCGCCGACTGTCTTCTGCGCAGGGGTACGACCAAAGTGGCCGTAGGCTGCGGTTTCCTGGTACATCGGGTGCAGCAGGTCGAGCATGGTGGTAATCGCGTAAGGTCGCAGGTCGAAGATCTCACGCACCAGCTTCACAATCTTGTCATCGCTGATCTTGCCGGTGCCGAAGGTATTCAGCGAGATCGACGTAGGCTGGGCCACACCGATGGCGTAGGACACCTGGATCTCGCAGCGCTCGGCCAAGCCGGCGGCGACGATGTTCTTGGCCACGTAACGACCCGCGTAGGCCGCCGAACGGTCAACCTTGGATGGGTCCTTGCCCGAAAACGCACCACCGCCGTGACGGGCCATGCCGCCGTAGCTGTCGACGATAATCTTGCGACCGGTCAGGCCGCAGTCACCCACCGGGCCACCGATGATGAACTGGCCAGTCGGGTTGATGTGGAACTGGGTGTCCTTGCTCAGCAGTTCAGCCGGCAGCACATGCTTGACGATCAGCTCCATCACGCCTTCGCGCAGGTCGGCGTAGGAGACGTCCGGGTTGTGCTGGGTCGACAGCACGACAGCGTCGATCCCGACGACTTTGCCGCCTTCGTAACGGCAGGTCACCTGGGACTTGGCGTCCGGACGCAGCCACGGCAGCAGGCCGTTTTTACGGGCTTCGGCCTGGCGTTGTACAAGTTGGTGCGAGAAGGTGATCGGTGCTGGCATCAGCACGTCGGTCTCGTTGCTGGCGTAGCCGAACATCAGGCCCTGGTCGCCGGCGCCCTGGTCTTCTGGCTTGGCGCGGTCAACACCCTGGTTGATGTCCGGGGACTGCTTGCCGATGATGTTCATCACGCCGCAGGTCGCGCCGTCGAAGCCGACGTCGGAGCTGGTGTAGCCGATGTCGGTGATCACGTCACGAACGATCTGCTCCAGGTCAACCCAGGCGGTGGTGGTTACTTCGCCAGCGATGATCGCTACACCGGTTTTCACCAGGGTCTCGCACGCCACACGGGCGAACTTGTCTTCAGCAATGATGGCGTCCAGCACCGCATCAGAAATCTGGTCGGCGATTTTGTCCGGATGCCCTTCAGACACGGACTCGGAGGTGAAAAGGGAGTATTCGCTCATCTCGATGTTTTCCTGATATTTACCGATGGTGAGTGTCGCCAGCCGGCCGCTGAAAATGGCGGACCTGGATCTGGAAACCATTACGTAAACCTACATAGAGGCTTTCCCCGGGAACGAGTCCCGCAGCGGTGGCCCAACGGGCCAGATCGTCCTGTTCAAAACCCAACCAGAGATCACCGCAGGCCTCCCTGGCCCAATTCTGGTTGTGGCTGCATAAATCCGTAACCAGCAGGCTACCGCCGGGGTGCAGCAGCCCGGCCATTTGCTTGAGGGCGTCGGCGGGGGCGGCGAAATGGTGCAGCACCATATTCAACACCACGCAGTCGGCCTTGATCGTCGTGCTATTCAGTGCGTCCGCCAACTGCAGGCTGACATTGCCCAGCGCTTCGCGTTCGCACAGCTGGCGCGCCAGTTCGAGCATCGCCGGGCTGTTGTCCAGGGCGGTGACCTGCTGGAAGCGCCGCGCCAGCTCGGGCAAGAAACCGCCATCGCCCGGGCCGACTTCCAGTGCCGTGGCTTCCTCACTGAAGCTCAGCTTGTCCAGCAGCGCCAGTACGCTGTCGCGGTACTGGGGCAAGCCGGCGATCAGGTCCTGCTGCGCACGAAACTTCTCTGCAACCCGTGCGAAAAAGTCCTGGCTCGCGGCAGCGCGTTGCCCATGCACCAGGCCGATGCGCGACTGCACGTCGCCCGGCAGGCTCAGGTTGTCCACTTCTTCGAGCAGGGCGGCGTGCAGCTTGCCGCCGAGCAGTTCGGTGTGGGGCAGGGCGCGGCGGTAGAAAATCGCATTGCCTTCGCGGCGGGTGGCCACCAGGTCAGCCTGTGCCAGTACCTTCAAGTGGTGGCTCATGCCGGACTGGCCGATGGCAAAGATCTGTGCCAGCTCCAGTACGCCGAAGGAATCGTTGGCCAGTGCGCGCAATACGTTCAGGCGCAACGGATCGCCAGCGGCCTTGCACAAGGCTGCCAGTTCATCGCCGTCGTCGGGGCGCAGTGAGGGCACGGGTAGGTTCATAAGGCCAGCAGTCTAGTGATGGGTGGAAATACCCGCAAGGCCAATATCAAAAAGTTTTGATATTGAACGATAAGTGGCGGTTATAAGCAGCCGCTATAACCTCTAGACGAACCCGTTAACCGTTTCTGCAGGCGATTGCCGCCCAAAGCACAGGAAAAACACCTTCAAGTGACTATCTGTCATTGCCCGCAGGCGGTGGCTGAGGGAAAATGCCGGTCCTTTTTTCCGTTTCTTTTATATTCAAACTTCAGGAGATCAGCGATGCCCAGCCGTCGTGAGCGTGCCAACGCCATTCGTGCCCTCAGCATGGATGCCGTGCAAAAAGCCAACAGCGGCCATCCCGGTGCCCCCATGGGCATGGCGGATATCGCCGAGGTCCTGTGGCGTGACTACCTGAAACACAACCCGAGCAACCCGTCGTTCGCCGACCGTGACCGCTTCGTGCTGTCCAACGGCCATGGCTCGATGCTGATCTACTCGCTGCTGCACCTGACCGGCTACGACGTCACCATCGACGACCTCAAGAGCTTCCGCCAGCTGCACAGCCGCACCCCGGGCCACCCGGAATTCGGCTACACCCCAGGCGTCGAGACCACCACTGGTCCCCTGGGCCAAGGCCTGGCCAACGCCGTAGGCTTCGCGCTGGCTGAAAAAGTCCTGGGCGCGCAGTTCAACCGCCCTGGCCACGACATCGTCGACCACCACACCTACGTGTTCCTGGGTGATGGCTGCATGATGGAAGGCATTTCCCATGAAGTCGCTTCCCTGGCCGGCACCCTGGGCCTGGGCAAGTTGATTGCCTTCTACGACGACAACGGCATCTCCATCGACGGCGAAGTCGAAGGCTGGTTCACCGACGACACCCCTAAGCGTTTCGAAGCCTACAACTGGCAGGTGATCCGCAATGTCGACGGCCACGATCCGGAAGAGATCAAGACCGCTATCGACACCGCCCGCAAGAGCGCACAGCCGACCCTGATCTGCTGCAAGACCACCATCGGTTTCGGTTCGCCGAACAAGCAGGGCAAAGAAGACTGCCACGGCGCCCCCCTGGGTGACGCGGAAATCGCCTTGACCCGTGAAGCCCTGAAGTGGAACCACGGCCCGTTCGAAATCCCGGCCGACATCTACGCCGAATGGGATGCCAAGGAAAAAGGCCTGGCCACCGAAGCCGAGTGGGACCAGCGTTTCGCGGCCTACTCCGCCGAATTCCCTGAGCTGGCCAATGAGCTGGTGCGTCGCCTCGCCGGTGACCTGCCTGCCGACTTCTCGGAAAAAGCCTCGGCCTACATCGCCGAAGTCGCGGCCAAGGGCGAGACCATCGCCAGCCGTAAAGCCAGCCAGAACACCCTGAACGCCTTCGGCCCGCTGCTGCCTGAGATCCTTGGCGGCTCGGCTGACCTGGCCGGCTCCAACCTGACCCTGTGGAAAGGCTGCAAAGGTGTCTCGGCTGAAGACGCCAGCGGCAACTACATGTACTACGGCGTGCGTGAGTTCGGCATGAGCGCCATCATGAACGGCGTGTCCCTGCACGGCGGCCTGGTGCCTTACGGCGCGACCTTCCTGATGTTCATGGAATACGCCCGCAACGCCGTACGCATGGCTGCGCTGATGAAGAAGCGCGTGATCCACGTGTACACCCACGACTCCATCGGCCTGGGCGAAGACGGCCCGACGCACCAGCCGGTCGAGCAACTGACCAGCCTGCGTACCACGCCAAACCTGGATTGCTGGCGCCCTGCCGATGCGGTGGAATCCGCCGTGGCCTGGAAGCACGCCATCGAGCGCAAGGACGGCCCTTCGGCGCTGATCTTCTCGCGTCAGAACCTGCAGCACCAAGTGCGTACCGACGCACAGATCGCCGACATCAGCCGTGGTGGCTACGTGCTCAAGGACTGCATTGGCGAGCCGGAGCTGATCCTGATCTCCACCGGTTCCGAAGTGGGCCTGACCGTTCAAGCCTATGACAAGCTGACTGCCCAAGGCCGCAACGTACGCGTTGTGTCCATGCCGTGCACCAGCGTGTTCGAAGCCCAGGACGCCGGCTACAAGCAATCGGTGCTGCCGTTGCAGGTCAGCGCGCGCATTGCCATCGAAGCGGCGCATGCCGACTACTGGTACAAGTACGTGGGCCTGGAAGGCCGCGTGATCGGCATGACCACCTACGGTGAGTCGGCGCCGGCGCCAGCGTTGTTCGAAGAGTTCGGCTTCACCCTGGAAAACATCCTGGGTCAGGCTGAAGAGCTGCTGGAAGACTAAGTCAGTCTGCGTTGTGTGTACTGGCGCCATCGCGGGCAAGCCCGCTCCCACATTTTGACCGCGGTCTGATGTGGGAGCGGGCTTGCCCGCGATGGCGTCAGAACATTCAGCACCGAACGAACCTTGATCGAGAACCCCATGCCCCAACCCCGTCCCTACAAAGTTGCACTCAACGGCTACGGCCGCATTGGTCGTTGCGTCTTGCGTGCGCTGTTCGAGCGAGGGGTGGCGGCCGGGTTTGAAATTGTTGCGATCAATGATCTGGCCGACATGGCCAGCATCGAATACCTGACACGCTTTGACTCCACCCACGGTCGCTTCCCCGGCGAAGTACGAGTCGAAGGCGATTGTCTGCACATTAATGGCAACTGCGTGCAAGTCTTGCGCAGTGCCACCCCCGAAGGCATCGACTGGAAAGCACTGGGCGTCGACCTGGTGCTGGAGTGTTCCGGTGTCTATCACACCCGTGCCGATGGCCAGCGTTTCCTCGACGCCGGCGCGCCGCGTGTGCTGTTTTCCCAGCCGATGGCCAGCGAGGCAGATGTCGACGCCACCATCGTCTATGGCATCAACCAGGATTGCCTGACTGGCGATGAGCTGCTGGTGTCCAACGCGTCCTGCACCACCAACTGCAGCGTGCCGCTGTTGCGCCTGCTGGACCAGGCGATTGGCCTGGACTACGTGTCGATCACCACGATTCACTCGGCAATGAACGACCAGCCGGTGATCGATGCCTATCACCACGAAGACCTGCGCCGTACGCGTTCGGCGTTCCAGTCAGTGATTCCGGTGTCCACGGGCCTGGCTCGCGGTATCGAGCGACTGTTGCCGGAACTTGCCGGGCGAATCCAGGCCAAAGCCGTACGGGTGCCGACGGTGAACGTGTCCTGCCTGGACATCACCATGCAGACCGTCAGCGACACCGATGCGACGGAGGTCAACCGGATCCTGCGCGACGCCGCCACCAGCGGCCCGCTCAAAGGTTTGCTGGCCTACACCGAGTTGCCCCACGCCAGTTGCGATTTCAACCATGACCCGCATTCGGCGATTGTCGATGCCAGCCAGACCCGCGTTTCCGGCCCGAGGCTGGTGAATATCCTGGCCTGGTTCGACAACGAATGGGGCTTTGCCAACCGAATGCTGGATGTTGCGGAACATTATCTGCACATCGCTTCCAAACAACCTCAACAGTAACTCAGGAACTGCGACCCATGACCGTGTTGAAGATGACCGACCTCGATCTGCAAGGTAAGCGCGTACTGATCCGCGAAGACCTCAACGTCCCAGTCAAGGACGGTGTTGTCACCAGCGATGCGCGAATCCTGGCCTCGCTGCCGACCATCAAGCTGGCCCTGGAAAAAGGTGCGGCCGTGATGGTCTGCTCCCACCTGGGTCGCCCGACCGAAGGTGAGTTCTCCGCCGAAAACAGCCTCAAGCCTGTCGCCGACTACCTGAGCAAAGCCCTGGGCCGCGACGTGCCGCTGGTGGCTGATTACCTGGGTGGTGTGGATGTGAAGGCCGGCGACATCGTGCTGTTCGAAAACGTGCGCTTCAACAAGGGCGAGAAAAAGAACAGTGACGAACTGGCCCAGCAATATGCTGCGCTGTGCGATGTGTTCGTGATGGACGCATTCGGCACCGCTCACCGCGCCGAAGGCTCCACCCATGGCGTGGCCAAGTTCGCCAAGGTTGCCGCTGCTGGCCCGCTGCTGGCCGCTGAGCTGGACGCGCTGGGCAAGGCCCTGGGCGCGCCGGCGCAACCGATGGCTGCCATCGTCGCCGGTTCCAAGGTGTCCACCAAGCTGGACGTACTCAACAGCCTGAGCCAGATCTGCAACCAGCTGATCGTCGGCGGCGGCATTGCCAACACCTTCCTGGCCGCAGCCGGTCACCCGGTGGGCAAGTCCCTGTACGAGCCGGACCTGCTCGACACCGCCCGCGCCATCGCCGCCAAGGTCAGCGTGCCGCTGCCGGTGGACGTGGTCGTCGCCAAGGAATTTGCCGAAAGCGCCGAAGCCACCGTCAAGCTGATCGCTGACGTGGCCGCCGACGACATGATCCTGGATATCGGCCCGCAAACTGCCGCCAACTTTGCGGAACTGCTGAAAGCCTCCCAGACCATCCTGTGGAACGGCCCGGTGGGTGTGTTCGAATTCGACCAATTCGGCAACGGCACCAAAGTACTGGCCAAGGCCATCGCCGAAAGCTCGGCATTCTCCATCGCCGGCGGCGGCGACACCCTCGCCGCCATCGATAAATATGGCGTTGCCGACCAGATCTCCTACATTTCTACCGGTGGCGGCGCGTTCCTTGAATTCGTCGAAGGCAAAGTACTGCCGGCCGTTGAAGTGCTGGAAACCCGAGCCAAAGGCTAAGGCTCGTGATCCGGAAAAGGAGTATTCCCATGTTCAAGTCGTTGGCACTGGTGATCGCAGCGGGCCTGTTGGCCGGCTGCGGCAGCACCCCAAACGCGGCGCCGGAGCCTGATAAATCGGGGCCGTCGTCGAAAAAAAGTTGCTACCAGGCTGACTGGCAAGCCGAAACCATGCCGGTGATCAACAAGCGCATCGGCAACGAACGGCTGGAGAAATACGACGCCGCGCCCAACGGTCAGGAACAGGGTTGCCCTTGACGGGTCTGATCAACTGGCGGCCATCGGTCGCCTCACGAGGATTGGCAATGAAAGGCGTTTTCGCCCTGGCAGCCCTGGCCCTATTGGCCGGCTGCAGCAGCATGAACATGTTCGGCAACAAGGCAGAAACTGCCGACAAGTGGACTACTTGGACCTGCGACAGCAAAGCCGAGGTGAACTGGCGCTTTGCTAATCAGGCCAAATCCGAGGTGGATGTCCGTTTGGGCGGTTCCGATCAGGTTTACCGCCTCAAGCAGGACGTTGCCGCCTCGGGCGTGCTGTACAGCAACGACCAGTTGGCGTTTCACACAAAAGGTGAGGAAGGCCTGGTCTACTGGGTAGCCACTGATGATTTGATCGGCCGCGGCTGCAAGGCCCAATAGTCAGATCACTGAAGATCAAATGTGGGAGCGGGCTTGCCCGCGAAAGCGGTGGGCCAGTTGGCGAATTCGGTCTCTGGTACACCGCGATCGCAGGCAAGCCAGCGCCCACATCGATTCGGTTCCAGACTGGAATTTGAGTCAGCCACATCAGCAATAACGATTCAGCAGGCCAGGTGTGTAAAGCCTGGCCTGCAATAACTTGAATAGCAGCCGCCGCTACGGCAGGCTTGCACGATTAACGACCCTCGACCGGGAGAGACAACACAATGGCACTTATCAGCATGCGTCAAATGCTGGACCACGCAGCCGAGTTCGGCTACGGCGTCCCAGCCTTTAACGTCAACAACCTTGAGCAGATGCGCGCCATCATGGAAGCCGCTGACAAGACCGACTCCCCCGTGATCGTCCAGGCTTCGGCCGGTGCGCGCAAATACGCTGGCGCCCCGTTCCTGCGTCACCTGATCCTCGCCGCAATCGAAGAATTCCCGCACATCCCGGTGTGCATGCACCAGGACCACGGCACCAGCCCTGACGTGTGCCAGCGCTCCATCCAACTGGGCTTCAGCTCGGTGATGATGGACGGCTCCCTCGGCGAAGACGGCAAGACCCCGACCGACTACGAGTACAACGTACGCGTTACCCAACAAACCGTGGCCATGGCGCATGCCTGCGGCGTTTCGGTTGAAGGCGAGCTGGGCTGCCTGGGCTCCCTGGAAACCGGCATGGCCGGCGAAGAAGACGGCATCGGCGCCGAAGGCGTGCTGGATCACAGCCAGATGCTGACCGACCCGGAAGAAGCCGCTGACTTCGTGAAGAAGACCCAAGTTGACGCCCTGGCCATCGCCATCGGTACTAGCCACGGTGCCTACAAGTTCACCAAGCCGCCGACCGGCGACGTGCTGGCCATCGACCGCATCAAGGAAATCCACAAGCGCATCCCCAACACCCACCTGGTGATGCACGGTTCTTCCTCGGTGCCGCAAGAGTGGCTGGCGATCATCAACCAGTACGGCGGCGACATCAAAGAAACCTACGGCGTGCCGGTTGAAGAAATCGTCGAAGGCATCAAGTACGGCGTGCGCAAGGTCAACATCGACACCGACCTGCGCCTGGCGTCCACCGGTGCCATGCGTCGCCTGATGGCCACCAACCCGAGCGAGTTTGACCCGCGTAAGTTCTTCGGCGCCACCGTGACCGCGATGCGTGATGTGTGTATCGCGCGCTACGAGGCCTTCGGTACTGCCGGTAATGCTTCGAAGATCAAACCGATCTCTCTGGAAGCGATGTACCAGCGTTATCTGAAAGGCGAGTTGAACGCTAAGGTGAACTGAGCCTCAGGCGTTTAAACAAAAGCCCGCAGCGATGCGGGTTTTTTTGTGGCTGGGATTTGATTAGGCAACTTTAAGTGACAGGAGGCTCGCTAGATGAATCGTTCGCTTCTGTACTAACTGATAGGGGGGGCGGCTGTTTTCTGTACAAGTATAAATAGGCTGCAACTGACACTGACGCTGTTAAAAAAGCCATGCATGCAGTCAAAACAAAAGGCGCTGGGCGACCGCCTGCGATTATTAGCAGTGTGCCTAAGGAAGGTCCAATTATAACGCATAGCATTTGGATACTTCTGAAGGACATGGAGACTCTTCCGATATTTTCAGAAGGGTATAATTGTTGGGGGATTATGTTTGAAGATATTATTAACATCTCATAGCTAAAGCCATTCAAAAACCAAACAAACGGATAGAGGTAGGCTCTACCATGGACTCGGTTGCATTTAAGTCAAGGGTTCAATGACGTCGTGGTACAAATATGGTTTTCGCGGGTGGTCAATGCTAGAAGCGTTGATCGAGGACGCCAAGCATGGCCATGGTGAGGCTACGTTGATTTAGACCGTGGCTGGCAATTACCCTTGCGGCCGATACCGGCGTATGTGATATCTATTGCGCGTTATGAAGCGTTCGGTACTGCTGGCAATGCTTCGAAGATCAAACCGATCTCTCTGGAAGCGATGTACCAGCGTTACCTGAAAGGTGAGTTGAACGCTAAGGTCAATTGAGGCCGGGTGTTGAACTGATTTGAAAGAAACTCGCCGTGAGCGGGTTTCTTTTTTGTCCGGATCTCTACGCCGAGTTCATGTTTACGTTGTGTCAGATGTCACCTATCAAGGACAAATTCCAGATTGGCTTGACCGAAGTCCGGTACAGGTGATACCTGTGACCGTCTTAGACTCAGTGTTGTTACAGTGTTAAGAAGATGCTTAAATAAAATAATAAGATTGGGTTGAGGTTGGCTCTCATATATTGTTTCCGCTTGACTCGTATGGCGACTAGAACGACCCGTTCGTCGCCAGTGAAAAGGGATCCGGTTCAACGGATAACGTAGAGTTTAAAAATATGCCCTGCAGCTGAAAGCTGCAGGGCTAACGGGTGGCGACTTTTATTTTTACTGATCTTGTGAGTCTTTTTGGTAATTAAGAATATTTATGTCGGTTGAGTGCCGGCCGGTTAGGGCATCGAATAAGGTATCGAAGAAGTCCTCAAGGACGCCAAAAAACAAATCAAAACCAATATCTGCCCAATCTATGTCTAACCCAGTGTCGTTTCGGGGAAAGACGGTTTTATATATAACAACTCTCCCGTACATTTCGTTTAGCCACATATTATCATATAGCACTTGGCCTCCCATCGATACTGGTGGATTTTGGCCAATTGGCACGCCACCGGATAATGCACTATTGCAACGATTTGCTGCATCAAAACGTATACTATGGTCTCTACTCTTAGCAATGTTCATAATTGAATCAGGGGTCCAGTAGGTAGCGCAGATGCATGGGCCGATTTTCCCGCTACTGGATGCTGTAGATTTGAGACCGGCAACACGAGTTTTATTAGTGTCCACCAAGAATTTTTTAACGTTAAAATTGTCTTGCCCCACAACTTGCACAACCGCCACATGTTCCATGTTGGACGGCAAGCTGTTCAATTGTTGTTCAACCCATGCTGTTGTTTGCGATTTGGTAAAAAGCATCCCGTTACAAATAGCTGCCCCCTCCATGTAAGCGTCACTTGGCAGCTCGAGCCAGCTTGCGTTTGGATTCCCCCGCGCTCCTGGGACTCCTGGGGGGGGGGCCGGATAAGTCCAAATAACCTCTCTGAGTATTTCTATGTCGGGCGCAACTCCGTTAGGCCAGAGATGGGCTGGAGGAAACGGTTTCGTGGTTTTTTCAAAAAGTCCAAATAGATAGTTTGCCATTTTGATACTCCACTCATTTAGAGTTTAAGAGAATTGATAGGCATAATTTTTCCTTTTTCTCACTTTGATTATTAAGCGGGTTTTATCGTTTGGCACCTGTTAGAAATAACAGTGTTCAATATCTTTTTTTTATAATGGTGGGTTTTTTTAGATAAGGGTGAGCGGATTTGTTGAGTTCTGCTTCTGAATGGTAAGCTGCACACCAAGTTCAACTCAGCCAGAGCGCTTATAAAAATCTGCAGCAAAGCGGACTTTTTTGTGGCTGACGCAAGCCTTGTAGGAGCAACGAGCCAGCTTCTACAGTGGTGAGGGTGGAGAGTCGAAACCTCGGTGTTCAATAACTCGGAACACATCACTTACGTCTTGGATCAAAATGCGTGCGGTATTGGCCACATTGTTCAGGTCGCGCTCGGCGAAGTCCGGCAGGCTGGAGCGGCGATCAGGTTGAGGTGTTCAAGGGCGGCGTTCAGGCGTTCGCGCAGGCAGACGTGGAAATCCCGCAGAGGGGCGGCGCTGTCGATCAAAAGGACGGGGTTATCGGTAGCGTTCTCGGCGCAGGGGTAGAAGCGGCGGGGTGGTAGTTGGTTCTTCATGGCAAACCCTTAACTCAAGAGAAGATTGGCCACCGTTTGCTGCGAAACAAATAGGATGGCGGCTGTGCGCGGGTTCGCAGACCCAGGAGTTAAGACCCGGCAGACCCGAAGGCCTCCCACGTACAACCGCCATAAAAAGCCGAGCATTGGCAGGACTGCCTATGCCGTATTTTGACGGGTACGGCATTAACTCTGTAGGGCTGCGAAACCCTATCGCCATTCAATGCCGGCGACGGGGCGAGCTATAAGCGGCGCTCCGATTCACCGCAACGGCCCTGTAGGACACAGAACCCATGTGGGAGCCGGGCTTGCCCGCGATGACGGTGGGCCAGCCACCGAAAATGTTGCCTGATACACCGCCATCGCGGGCAAGCCCGGCTCCCACATGGATCGTTGGTATATTCAAGAGTGCGAATGATCTATGGGCTCGTTAGGACAAGGCCTACGCAATACTAGGCGATGCTCAATCGTGATCAATATCCAGCTTCGCAAACGTCACCCGCGCGCCTTCCTTGCTGTCCCCGCTGTTGTCCTGCACATACGCCCCCGCCTTGAAGTACAGCGGCTTGGCGCCCCACGCCGCACCAATGCGCTCATTCCATTCTCCATCCGCGGCATACACGCTCAGCAACCCGGCTTTATTGAGGTTGATCACGTAGGTAAAGCTTTTTTCCAGCGGCACATTCGAGGCTATGGTGATCACCCGCCCTTCGCCGTCATCCGGACGCATGCGTACCTTGGCGACAATATTGCCGGTCTGGGTCTTTTCCTTGAATTGATATTCCAGCTTGATCAGCGGCTTCTGGCTGTCATAGGCATGGATCTGCCCAATCACGATTTTGCCGGTGGACGGCACCTGATTCACTTGCAGGGTAGCGCGTAGAAAGTTGTCCGCATCCGAATACGTCCAGTTGCGTAAACGCCCATCGGCGTAGGTCTCACGCAGTTCGCTGCGGGGGTACACGGCATTTTCGGTTCGGGTGCCGGTGACGGGGGTCCAGAATTGCACGTTGCTGCCTTCGGCCTGGAAATATTGGTCTTTGAAGCCATTCATCAGCTTCGGGGTGTCGATGGTGGCGGGCGGGGAGCCGACCGGGATGCTGAGGTTCCAGGTAGATAGGTCGATCATGGCGTAGGCCTTTTTACAGAGGGGTGTAGGCTATGGCCCTTGGGCCAGACAGGTTCTTTATAGGTGGTGTTAACCATCTTGTTAAATGTTTGCTGGCAACTTATTGGCGTCAAGGGAATGTCAAAAAGCCATGTTTCCCATGATCCGTGGGCTTCAGGCACTTACCGTTAGTCGGCTTACTGAAAATTGGCGCAATGATGGCACTGCCATTACTTCTGATTTTTTGGAACCGGGGATAGAGTGAGGCCTCAGCGTTTATCCGGGTTTATCTCAGAAGTGACCGGAGCAGCTCCTTAAGGAAGAGACGTAGCATGGATTGCGCTCCACACCACGGCGATGGCGATTCGGTTCTTTTGGTGGTCGATGACTACCCGGAAAACCTGCTCAGCATGCGCGCACTTTTGCAGCGGGAAGACTGGCAGGTGATCACCGCAGGTTCCGGCCTGGAAGCACTCGAATTGCTGCTGCAGCACGAAGTCGACCTGGTACTGCTGGATGTGAAGATGCCCGGCATGGACGGCTTTGAAGTCGCCCGCCTGATGCGCGGCAGCCTGCGCACCCGCATGACGCCAATCATCTTCCTCAGCGCCAACGCCCAATCACCCGCCGCCGTGCTGGAAGGCTACGCCAGCGGCGCCATCGATTACCTGTTCAAGCCCTTCGACCCGCATATCCTCAAGCCCAAGGTCCAGGCGTTGCTGGAGCACCAGCGCAATCGCCGGGCCTTGCAGCGCCTGAGCCATGACCTGGAGTCTGCGCGCGCCTTTAATGCCTCGGTGTTGGACAACGCCGCCGAAGGCATTCTGGTGGTCAGCGAGGAGGGCGTGATCGAGTACGCCAACCCGGCGATCTCACGCCTGCTGAATGCGAAGATGGATGAGCTGCAAGGCCAAGAGTTCTTGAGCTTCCTGCAAAAACCTCATGTGCCCACGTGGCTCGAATCGCAGATGCACAGCGCTTACCGCCAGAGCGAGACCTGGCGCCTACACGATGCGATCCTGCGCACCGGCCGCGGCCAGCAGGTGCCGGTGGCGTTGTCCTGTGCGCCGTTGCCGGCCGAGCAGAAGGCGATGGTGGTGACCGTGCTGGATATGTCCGAGGTGCACCACCTGCACCAGCAACTGGAGTTCCAGGCCGTCACCGACCCATTGACCGGGTTGCTCAACCGGCGCGGGTTTTATCAGGCGGTGGAGAACACCCTGCTGCGCAGCGAACGGCTGGAGCAATCACTGGTGTTGCTCTACCTGGACCTCGACGGTTTCAAGCGGGTCAATGATTCCCTCGGCCATGACGCGGGCGACCGGGTACTGCGTTGGGTCTCTGAACAATTACAGGGTTGCCTGCGGTCCTACGACATTCTCGGGCGCATGGGGGGCGATGAATTCACCGCGCTGCTGGAGCTGGAGTTCCCCGAGCAGGCGGCGAAGATTGCGGAAAAACTGATCGAACGCGTGTCGATCTGCCAACAGGTGGACGGCCTGGATGTGATGCTCGGCGTCAGCATCGGCATCGCCACCTTCCCGGACTGCGGCTCGGACCTGAACGGCCTGCTGCGCGCGGCTGACATCGCCATGTACGAAGCCAAGCGTGCGGGCCGTCAGCAATATCGCTATTACGATCAGGAAATGAACGGCCGCGCCCGTTCGCGACTGATGCTCGAAGACAGCGTGCGCACGGCGATTCAAAGCAAGGATTTCACCTTGGTCTACCAGCCTCAAGTGGCCTTGGAGGACGGGCGCGTGCGTGGCGTCGAAGCGCTGTTGCGCTGGCAGCATCCGAGTGTTGGTGATGTATCGCCGGGGCTGTTCCTACCGTTGCTGGAAGAAGCGCGGTTGATCAGCCAACTGAGCACGTGGATCTATCAACAAGTCGGCGCTCAGCGCCAGGCGTGGCAAGCCGCCTTCGATGATGAGCTGGTGCTGAGCGTGAGCCTGAGCAGCAACCAGTTCAACATGCCTAACCTGGCCACCCAACTGCAGCAGGTGCTTGAGCGGCATGGGCTACGGGGGCGCCAGCTGGAGGTGGAGATCAGTGAAGACAGCCTGATGAACAACCTGGAAGAGTCGACCAAGCAGCTCAGGTTATTGCGCCAGATTGGCGTGCGCACCGCCCTGGATGACTTCGGCCTGGGCAATTGTTCCCTGGCGCATCTGCGCGACCTGGCGTTCGATACGCTCAAGCTCGACCCGCAATTGGTCGCACGCCTGCCGGGCTCCGCGCGGGATGCAGTGATGGCGCGCAGCATCATCGAACTGTGCGGTCATTTTGATGTGGTGGTCGTGGCCGAGGGCGTGGAGACCCAGGAGCAAGCCCAATGGCTCAAGGCCAATGGGTGCCCGTTCATTCAGGGCCCGCTGGCGTCAGAGCCGCTGATGGTCGAGGAAGTGGCGCACTGGTTTCGCGCTCGCGCGCGCTGAATTCGCTACACTGGCGGCCATCCAAGCCCTGTTGCAGACCCCATGACCGCGCTGAAATACCTCCAGGCCTATCCCGCCACCCTTCAGGAGCAAGTGCGCCAGCTGATCGCCAAGGACCAGTTGGGTGCCTACCTGGAACAGCGATACCCCGAACGCCACGCCGTGCAAAGCGACAAGGCCTTGTATGCCTACGCCCTGGCCTTGAAGCAGGAGCACCTGCGCAACGCGCCGGCGATCGACAAGGTGCTGTTCGATAACCGCCTGGACCTGACCCATCGCGCCCTCGGCCTGCACACCACGATCTCGCGGGTGCAGGGCGGCAACCTGAAGTCCAAGAAAGAGATCCGCATTGCCGCACTGTTCAAAGAGGCGGCGCCGGAGTTCCTGCGCATGATCGTGGTACACGAACTGGCGCACTTCAAGGAGTCGGACCACAACAAGGCGTTCTACAAACTCTGTGAGTACATGATGCCGGGCTACCATCAGGTGGAATTCGACCTGCGGGTCTACCTCACGTACCGCGACCTGCAGGGCAAACCCTGACCGCACAAGGCGACCGACCATGGATGTGAGCAAGACCAAGAGCAGCTTTTATCGCCGCCTGTATGTGGCCTACCTGATCGACAGCGGCCAGGCCAGCAGTGTGCCGGCGTTGACTGAGGTGACGGGCATGCCCCGGCGTACGGCCCAGGATACGATTGCGGCCTTGGCCGACTTGGATATCGTCTGCGAGTTCGAGCAGGAAGACGGCGCCCGCAACCATGCCGGGTGTTATCGGATTCGCAGTTGGGGGGCGATAGATCGGCGGTGGATCGAGGTGAATCTGGTTTCGGTGAAGCAGGTGTTGGGGTATCCCTGAAGGTCAGTGGTGGGTGACCCGGCGCTATCGCGGGCAAGCCCGCTCCCACATTTGGACCTGTGGATGCGTTCAAATGGGGGAGCGGGCTTGCCTGCGATGAGGCCCTCAGTCGCGGCGCATGCCGATGTGCGGAATATCATCCTCAAGGTATTCCTCACCCGCCACTACAAAACCATACCGCCCGTAGTACCCCTGCAAATGCGCCTGGGCTGACAGGAATATCGGCGTCTGCGGCCAGATTTCGGCAATCTGCTTGAGTGTTTCTTCCATCATCCGATGCCCCAGCCCGGTGCCGCGCGCGACCGGCGCTACAATTACCCGGCCGATCACCACATCACCGCCCTGGGACTCTGGGTCCAGCAGGCGCAGGTAAGCGACCAACTGGTCGTCCTGCCAGGCCATCAGGTGATGGGTGTCGCCTTCCAGGTCCTGCCCGTCGAGATCCTGGTAAACGCATTTCTGCTCAACGACAAACACCTCGTTGCGCAAGCGCAGGATGGCGTAAAGCTGTTCCTTGCCGAGGTCATTGTGATGTTTGCAGACCCATTCAACTGTCATGGCGTGTTCTCTTATAAATGTCTGTTCACGATAGTAAGCGCAGCCGGCGGCGCTGTCTAAATCAGCTATTTTTGTGAGTGAAATCAAATTGCCATCATTGAGTGCGTTCGGCGCCGGTTTCTTTGTGTAATCTGAGCTACTGTTAGGACCTCGGGCCCCGCCTGAGCCAAGGCTACCGCCTGCCTGCCAAGGACTTTGAGCATGCCGCGATTGACTCGTGCCGTTGCTTTGATTGGAGTGTTGCTGCTGGCCCAGCCGGCATTCGCACAGCGTTTGCGCCTGGTAGCGGACGCCTGGCCACCCTTTACCGATGCGACCCTGATCAACGGCGGGCTGGCCACCGACATCGTCAGTACAGCCCTGGCCCGCGCCGGTTACGCTAGTGATTTCGAACAGGTGCCCTGGGCCCGGGCACTGATGGGCGTGGGTGACGGACGTTATGACGTGCTGGTCAACGCCTGGTACGACGATGCCCGCACCCAGTTGGGGCAGTTCTCTGGCGAATACCTGCTCAACCGCGTGCGCTTTCTCAAGCGTCGCGACGATCCCATCGAGTACCAGAACCTCGGGCAACTGCACGACTACCCCATCGCCGTGGTGCGTGGGTATGCCTATTCGGCGGCGTTCGATGGGGATGCGCAGTTGCAGAAGGTGCCGGTGCATAACTTCGCCATGGCCGTGCGCATGCTGGCGGCGCAGCGCGTGCGGCTGACGGTGGAGGATGAGTATGTGGCGCGCTATTACTTGTCGCGCGAGTCGGCACGCGTGCGCAACTCGGTGGAGTTTTTACCCACGCCGTTGAGTGAAAACAGCCTGCATATCCTGGTAAGTCTGAAGAACCCCGAGCACGCGCAGATTGTTGCCAGCTTTGACCGGGAGATTGCGAAGATGAAGGCGGATGGCAGTTATGCGCGGTTGATGAAGCAGCATGGGATGTAGTGCGCTTACCGGCGATAACGGCCTAAGCCGCGCTGGTGTCCTTGATCAAGTGCGCCGCCAGCGTACGCAACGGCCCCAACTGCCGACAAATCAACGCCAACTGTGTCTGCACCAACCGTTGCCCCTCATCGATCTCGTCCGGCATCTGCTCCAGGTCCGCCGCCAGCGCTTCCTCGGCATCGCTCTGAATCGCAACCGGCTGCTTGTTGGCCAACCCCGTGGCGATTTCATCGATGCTCGCCGCTAGGGTATTGCCAGCGCCGTCGATCAGATGTTCGCGCACTTCGGCCGGCAACTGGGTTTCGCGGTGCGCGCCCAGCCCTGACAAATAGCTGAGCAAGGTGTGCGACAGCACCAGGAAGCGGAAGCCCACATCCGCCTCCTTACGGAAGTGCCCCGGCTCCATCAGCATGTTCGCCAGGGTGGTCGACAGCGCCGCATCGGCGTTGTGTGCGTTGCGTCGGGCCAGGCGGTAGGCCAGATCGTCGCTCTTACCGGCGGCGTATTGCTGCATGATCTGACGCAGGTAAATGCTGTTGCAGCTCAGGGTATTGGCCAGCACTTTGTTCAGGCGACGGCCTTGCCAGTCGGGCAGGAACAGGAATACCGCCAGGCCTGCAATCAAGCTGCCGAGTAAGGTATCGAACAAGCGCGGCAGGAACAGCCCGTAGCCATCGCCGACCTGGTTGAAGCAGAACAGCACCATCAAGGTGATGGCGGCGGTGGCCAGGGTATAGCGGGTGGTGCGGTTGATAAAGAACACCAGGCCGGCGGCGATAGCGAACATCGACTGCACCAAGGGGCTCGGGAACAGGTCGAACAGCGCCCAGGCCACGGTGAGGCCGATGGCGGTGCCGATGATCCGCTGGCCGAGCTTGCGTCGGGTGGCACCGTAGTTCGGTTGGCACACGAACAGCGTGGTGAGGATGATCCAATAGCCCTGGGACGCGTGGATCGCATGCAGCATGCCGTAGCCGACGGTCAACGCCAGGGACAGGCGCAGCGCATGGCGGAACAATAGCGACGTCGGCGTCATCTGCGTGCGCAGGCGCGTCCACATTTCCTTGAGGTTGCGCGGAGCGCGGTCCAGCAGGTTGCTGTCAGTGGCGTCCGCCAGGCTGTCGGGGTTGCTGGCGTCGCCGAGCAGGCGGTCCAGCGTGGACAGGTTGGCCGCCAGGGCGCGCAACGAACGCAGCAGGCCGCGCCAGGCCGGGTTGCTCTGGATGCGCAGGTGTTCCAGGGACGCGTTCAGGTCGCCCAGGGCTTCGGCGAAGCTGTCGTCATAGATGAATGGCTGGCGCATCTGGATCGATTCGGCCAGGGTCTGGCAGGCCTTGCCCTGCTGGCGCAGCAGCCGTTGGCAACGGAACAGCACGTCGCTGTGGAAGAAGGCCTCGGCCAGGGCGTTGTAGGGGTAGTGGGACGAGCTGGCGCGTTCGTGGATGTCCTGGGCCAGGAAGTACAGCTTCAGGTAGCGGCTGACTTTCGAACCGGGACGACCATTGCCTACACGGTGCAGGATGATTTCCTTCGCCGCATTCAGCGCTGCCACCACGCGGCCGTTCTGCTGGGCCAGTTCCAGGCGTCGCGCTTCCACATCCAGTTGGCGGATCGGTTCGAACAGCGACGACTTGAGCTTGAGGTAACGCCCCAGCTCGCGAAACAACCGTGCCAGGCTCTGTTGCACCGGCTGGTTGGAAAACAGCGCCTGCCACAGCACCGACAGTGCGCCGTACCAGGCGGCACCGGCCACCAGCAGCAGCGGCTCGTGCCAGAAGTCGGAAACGGCGCCGCCACGCTGGTCCACGCCGATCATGGTGTACACCGACAGGATCAGCGTTGCCGATGCGATCGCGCCATAGCGCTCGCCCAAGGCGCCGAGCATGGTCAGGCAGAAGGTGGCCAGGGCCAGGGAGATCGCGAAGATCCACGGGTAAGGGAACAGCAGCTCCACCGACAGCGCGGCGATGCTGAAACACACCAGTGTCACCGCCAGGGCGTTGAGCCGGCCTTGCCAACTGTCATCGGTCTCGGCCAGGGCGCTGGCGATAATCCCCAGGAACAACGGGATCAGCAGCGTCATTTCATCCTGATACCAGCACAGCGCCATGCTGCCGGTGAGGGCGATGAATACCCGAATGCTGTAGCTGAATTTATCCAGCGCCCACAGGCGCCGCATGGACTGCTTGAACGAGGTCGATGACATGAAGTCTGGAGTCTTCCGGGACGATGCCGTTAAATTGAGCCATCAGTGACGTCACGGCAAGCGTGACAATCACATCTCATTGCATATTTTTGAGTGCCACCCCAAAACGAAAGTGGGAGCTGGCTTGCCTGCGATGGCGGCGATGAATTCACCGCCGCTATCGCAGGCAAGCCAGCTCCCACATTTTGACCGAGTACAGCCTTTTGTCAGGCGTATTGCGCGGCGGCATAGCCGGACGCCCACGCCCACTGGAAGTTGAACCCACCCAGGTGACCGGTCACATCCAGTACTTCCCCAATAAAATACAACCCCGGGCTTTTCAGCGATTCCATGGTCTTGGAGGACACCTCCCGCGTGTCCACCCCACCCAAGGTCACCTCGGCGGTGCGATAGCCCTCGGTGCCCGCCGGCACCAATTGCCAACTGCCGAGTTTCTGCGCGATGTCGGCAATTTCAGCGTGGGTGTACTGCTTCATCGGCTTGGACACGAACCAGCTGTCTGCCAGCAGGTTGGCCATCTTCTTGGTGAAGATCTCGCCCAGCAGGGTTTTCAGCTCGCTGTTGGGGCGCTCGGCCTGTTGCTGCTGCAGCCAGCTGTGGGCGTCGTGGTCGGGCAGCAGGTTGATCTCCACCGTGTCGCCCGGTTCCCAGTACGAGGAAATCTGCAAAATCGCCGGCCCGCTCAGGCCGCGGTGGGTAAACAGGATGTTCTCGCGAAAGCTCTGGCCGTTGCAGCTGAGCAGGCAATCCACCGACGTACCGGACAGCTCGCCACACAGGTCCTTGAGCTGGTCGGTGATGGTGAACGGCACCAGCCCGGCGCGGGTCGGCAGCAGTTCATGGCCGAACTGCTTGGCCACCTGGTAACCAAAACCGGTGGCGCCCAGGGTCGGAATCGACAGGCCGCCCGTGGCGATCACCAGGGATTCGCAGCGCAGTTCACCCAAGGTGGTTTGCAGCTGATACCCGGCTTCCAGCTTGGCAATCTCCTGGACTGACGTATCCAGGTGCAGGCTCACACCGACCTGAATGCACTCGTCGAGCAGCATGCCGAGGATGTCGCTGGACTTATTATCGCAGAACAACTGGCCGAGTTTTTTCTCGTGGTAGGGCACCCCGTGCTTGGCTACCAGGCCGATGAAATCCCACTGGGTGTAGCGCGCCAGGGCGGATTTGCAGAAGTGTTCGTTGTGCGAGAGGAAGTTGGCCGGCTCGGTGTACATATTGGTGAAGTTGCAGCGGCCACCGCCGGACATCAGGATCTTCTTGCCGGCCTTGTTGGCATGGTCGATCAACATCACCTTGCGCCCACGCCCGGCGGCGGTCAGTGCACACATCAAGCCTGCGGCGCCGGCGCCAATGATCACAACTTCGGTCGAGCGCAAAACGGTGTCCTCATACAAAATCTGATTTGGAATATAGTCAAATGTGGGAGCGGGCTTGCTCGCGAATGCGGTGTGTCAGCCACCGAATAACTTGACTGGTCCACCGCCTTCGCGAGCAAGCCCGCTCCCACATTTTGATCTCTGTAGAGCTTGAGTGCTTTACAGGATTCGCACGCGCAACGAGCGGCCCTTGATCTTGCCGTCATTCAAGCGCTGCAATGCCTGCTTGGCGATCCCGCGCTCCACGGCCACGAAGGCCTGGAAATCAAAGATCGCGATCTTGCCGACCTGGGCACCCGGGATGCCCGCTTCACCGGTCAGTGCCCCAAGGATGTCGCCTGGACGAACCTTGTCTTTACGCCCGGCCGCAATGCACAGGGTGCTCATCTGTGGCAGCAACGGACCACCGCTTTGCGGCTTGAGGTTGTCCAGTTGATCCCAGTTCAGCGGTGACTTCTGCAGTTGCTCGATGGCCTGGGCGCGGTGCGCTTCGGACGGGGCGACCAGGCTGATAGCGATGCCGGTCTCACCGGCACGACCGGTACGACCGACGCGGTGGATGTGGATTTCCGAGTCGCGGGCCAATTCGACGTTGATCACCATGTCCAGCGAATCAATGTCCAAACCACGGGCGGCAACGTCGGTAGCGACCAGCACTGAGGTACTGCGGTTGGCGAACATCGCCAGCACCTGGTCACGGTCGCGCTGTTCCAGGTCGCCATGCAGGCCGACGGCGGAGATGCCTTTGGACGTCAGGTGATCCACGGTTTCCTGCACTTGCTGCTTGGTAAAGCAGAAGGCCACGCAGGAGGCCGGGCGGAAATGCGCCAGGACCTTGGTCACCGCGTCCATGCGCTCTTCCGGCGAGATCTCGTAGAAACGCTGCTCGATCTGGTCATCGGAGTGGAAGGCTTCGGCCTTCACCTGCTGCGGCGCGCGCATGAATTTGGAAGCAAGCTGCTTGATGCTCACCGGGTAAGTGGCCGAGAACAGCAGGGTCTGGCGGCGTGGCGGGGTCTTGCTGATGATGTCTTCGATGGCGTCGTAGAAGCCCATGTCGAGCATGCGGTCGGCTTCGTCGAGGATCAGCGTGTTGAGGCCATCCAGCACCAGCGAACCTTTGCGCAGGTGCTGCTGGATACGGCCCGGGGTGCCGACGATGACGTGGGCGCCGTGTTCCAGGGAGGCGATCTGCGGGCCGAGGGACACGCCACCGCACAGGGTCAGTACCTTGATGTTGTCTTCGGCACGGGCCAGGCGACGGATTTCCTTGGCGACCTGGTCGGCCAGCTCACGGGTCGGGCACATCACCAGGGCCTGGCAGCCAAAGTAGCGCGGGTTGATCGGGTTCAACAGGCCGATGCCGAATGCAGCTGTCTTGCCGCTGCCGGTCTTGGCCTGGGCAATCAGGTCCAGCCCTTTGAGGATCACCGGCAAGCTTTGCGCCTGGATCTGCGTCATCTCGACATAACCCAGCGAGTCGAGGTTAGCCAGCATGGCGGCGGACAGGGGCAAAGTATTAAAAGCGGTGGCGATGGTAGTCACGGGACTGGCTCTGCAAAACAAAATGTCGCGCAGTGTACCAGTCTCGTGGGAATTTCCCCGCAAGTTCTAGACGAGAAGCCTGTTAATGCTCGATGTCGTGCTCGCGGCTGACCACCCGTTTGCCGTCGGTTGGCGACAATTGCAAGAAGATCGCCGCCGCCAGCATCGCCATGATACCCACCGTGAGGAAGGTCAGTTGGAACGCGCCGAGGACGCTTTCCACACCGTCATTGCCGGTTTCGGCGGTAAAACCGCCGAGCAATGCACCGGCACAGGCCACGCCCAGGCTGAGGGACAACTGCGCCACCACCGACAGCAAACTGTTGCCGCTGCTGGCCTGGGCGTCGTCGAGGTCGATCAGGGTGACGGTGTTCATTGCAGTGAATTGCAGGGAGTTGATCGCCCCCAGTACTGCCAGCATGCACAACAGCAGCGGGTAGGGCGTGTGCTCGCTGACCAGGCCCATGCTGGCGAGCATAATGCCCAGCGCCAGGGTGTTGCCGGTGAGCACGACGCGGTAGCCGAGGCGTTCGATCAGCGTGCGGGCGATGGATTTGGCAAACATCGCCGCCGCTGCCAGGGGCAACATGCTCATGCCCGCTTCGGACGGCGAGTAACCCAGCGCTACCTGCAACAGCAGTGGCACCAGGAACGGCAGGGCGCCGCTGCCCAGCCGCGCGAACAGGTTGCCGAGAATGCCCACGGCAAAGGTGCGCGTTTTGAACAGCACCGGCGAGAACAGCGGGTTGTCGATGTGCCCGGCGCGCAGCCAGTACGCCGCCAGGCACGCGAGGCCGCCGAACAGCAGCAACATCACCCGCAGGTGCGGCAAGTGCAGCTCGCCCAGGCCTTCCATGGCGATGGTGATCAACACCATCGCGGCGCCAAACAGCAGGAAGCCGATGCCATCAAAGCGCGTGCGTTCGCTGCCGCGCAGGTCGGGGATCAGTTTCCACACGGCATAACAACCGACCATGCCCACCGGTAGGTTGATCAGGAAGATCCAGTGCCAGGTCAGGTATTGCACCATCCAGCCGCCCATGGTCGGGCCGAGCAACGGGCCTAGCAAGCCGGGGATGGTGATGAAGCCCATGATGCGCACCAGCTCGGAACGCGGATACGCGCGCAGCACCACCAGTCGTCCCACCGGCAGCATCAGCGCGCCGCCCAGGCCCTGAATGACTCGCGCACCCACCAGCATGGTCAGGCTGCTGGACAAGGCGCACAGCAGCGAGCCAATGCTGAACAGCATGATTGCGCCAAAGAAGATTTTCTTGGTACCGAAGCGGTCGGCGATCCAGCCCGAGGCCGGGATCAGCAAGGCGACGGTGAGCATGTAGGCGATCACCACCCCTTGCATGCGCAGCGGGTTTTCCGCGAGGTCCCGGGCCATGGCCGGTAATGCCGTATTGAGGATCGTCCCGTCCAGCGACTGCATGAAGAAGGCAATCGCGACCACCCAGGGGAGCCAGCGGGCGGTCTTGGCATCGAGCGGGACGCGATTCGGCATGGAAACCCTTTTTGGTTAGCAGGCTATGTGTTGGCGATTATGCGCCATTCGTCGCGCGTTTTCCCACCAGGAAATCCAGCAATTCACGGTGCACCGCCACGGCGGCTTCGTTGGATTCAAGGTCGAGCAAGTGGCCAGTATGTTCGGCCACGGCAAAACTGCTGCGCCCCACGTATTGCTTGAACAACTGGGCCTCGGCGGCGGGGGTGTATTCGTCCAGGGCGCCGTTGAGGAAGTGCACCGGCGTTTCAATCTGCCGCAGTGCCGGCAGGTAGTTGCCATCGCCCAAGGCCAACACTTGGTGGATATGAAAACGCGCCTGGCGGTATTCGGTGGTGGCCATGGTCGACAGGTGCCGGTGGTTGTTGCGCTTGAGCCGGGGCGACAAATACTTGCCCACGGTTTCATTGAGCAAGTGGCCGACGGCGGACTTGTCGTCCGCTTCGATCAATACGCGTACACGTTCCACATAGTCGAGCATGGCTTGGTTGAGGTTGGGCGCGAGGGCCATCACCACTGAGCTTTCGATGGAGGGTGGGTTGTGTGCCAGGGTCAGCAGCGTCGAGATGCCGCCCCAGGAGGCCGACACCAAGTGGTTGACCTGGAAGCGCTCGACCAGGGCGCGCAGCATTTGCACCTCGTCGTCCTTGGTCACCAAGTCGAGGTCAGTGTTGTGTTCGCGGGAATAGCCGGAGAACGGCAGGTCGAACAGCAACACATTGAAATGCTCGGCCAGGCATTTGCTGGTGCGGGCGAAGGAGCGTGTGGTGGACAGCGCACCGTTGACCATCAGGACGGTCTTTTTTTGCGAATCGTTTCCCAGTTGCTCAACATGAACGTTGTAGTGCTTGAACAGCTTTTCAATGACAAAACTTCCATGGTTCATGTCAACGCTCCAGCTTGCCCTTCCCGGGCAAGGTCGTGCTCTCGTGGGTGGGGGTGGCGGGATGCCACTAACCCTTATAACGAGGTTTTTTAAGCGCGACAACTGAGCACGCTGGAGCAAGCGTGAGATGGGATTTGACGGTAGGAAGGATTGAGTCGAGGTGTCTGAAGTAATCGCAAGACAGTGTGGGAGCGGGCTTGCTCGCGAAGGCGGAGCGCCAGCCACCGGATAAGTTGACTGATACGCCGCCTTCGCGAGCAAGCCCGCTCCCACAAGGGTTTTGTATTTACAAGGTTAAGGTCAGGCGTTTGACCAAGGCCCCTGGCAGCAGATTTGAGGCGGTGTTGCGCTGACTGTAGGTGCTGGCCGACAGCAGCAGTTCCCGATCAGCGGTCAGGGCTTCCAACTGCGCGCCGAGCAGGTTGTAGACGCTGTCATCAAAACGCATGGTGCTGACCGGCGCCTTGATCTCGCCGTCTTCCACCCAGAAGGTGGCAAAGCGCGTCATGCCGGTCAGGCGGGCCGCCGGCAGGTCAGAATAGTTCAGGTACCACAGATTGCTGATGTACAACCCGGTGCCCAACTGCTTGAGGATATCGGCCTGGGCCAGGCTGCCCGCCGCCATTTGCAAGGCGCTGGGCGATTCATCGCTGCTTGCGCCGTTAGTGCTCAAACCATATTCAGCAGCGCTGCGCGAGTTGATCAATTGGCCGTCGGCTTGCCCCGCCTTGATCAGCGTGACGTCGCCGCGCGGGTAACCTTCGGTGGAAAACGCCTGGCTCAGGGAGCCGCTGATCTGTTCCGCTACTGTCACCAGCGGGCTCAGGGACTGTTCACCGGCATACAGCTTTTGCAGCGAACTGCCCTTGCTGGCGATGGCTTGGGCGGAAAACCCGCCCCAGGTGATGATGCTGATGATTTCTTCAATCGCCGCCGGGGCGAGGTAGGCGCGATAGTGTCCGGGGGCCAGCTTGTGCAGTGGACGGCCGAGGAACTCAAGCTGCTCGCGGGCCTGCTGGAAGCGCGCGGCAAACTCGGCGCTGTCCCAAGTGTGCCCGGCGTAGCTGGCCTTTACCGCTTCACCATTGGCGTGGAACAGACTGAAGTCGAAGTTGAAGCTATTGGCCTGGTGCCAGCCGAAGGCGCCCGACGAACTGGCAAAGCCCCGGCTGATGGGGCCGGCCGCATAAAAGCCGACCAGGTCCACACCTTGGGCGGCCCGGCTGATGTCTTCCAGTACCTGGGCCAGTTCCGGCAGCGGGCGGGTTTGTTCGTTGTTGCTTTGCCAGGCGTTGTGGTTCAGCAGCAGGTACGGGTCTTGTGGCAGCAGCGGCAGGGTTTCGCGCAACTGTTGCAGGCCATCGGCCAAACGCTGGCGGTCCAGCTCGGGCTCGCCGGCAAGGGTGATGCCGAGGTCGGCGTGGCGGCCATCGTTGATCAGTTTCAGGTTGAGGCTGGCCTGTTGCACTTGGCCCGCCTGGCGCACCTTGGTGTGATTGAAGCGCACGAATTCGGACGCTTCATCCGCATAGCCGAGGTGGAATTGTTCATTGTCGGTGATGGCATGTTTGAGCCACTCCACCAATGCCTTGAAGTTGTTCATCAGGCGTCTCCCCCAAATACGTCGACATCACTGAATACGCAGGCCGGCGACGCATGGCCGACGCGGATCACCTGATTGGGTTCGCCTTTGCCGCAGTTCGGCGTGCCCAGGACCTTGAAGGTGCTGGCGTCACCGACCGCGCTGAGGTTGCGCCAGAAGTTGGCAGAAATGGCGCGGTAGTTAGGGTTCTTCACCACACCTTTGAGCTCGCCGTTCTCGATCAATTGACCCCATTCGCAGCCGAACTGGAATTTGTTGCGCGCATCGTCGATGGACCATGAGCGGTTGGTCGACATCAGGATGCCGCTTTCAATACCGCCGATCAGTTGTGCCAGGCTCTTGTCGCCCGCTTCGATGTTCAGGTTGGCCATGCGGTCGATGGGCGCACGGTTCCAACTGCTGGCCCGGCTATTGGCCACGCCGCTCATACCCGAACGGAATTGCGACAGCGCACCGCCCAGCGGTTTGAGCAGCAACCCTTCGCGGATCAGGAACTGCTTGCTGGCGGGCGTGCCGTCGTCGTCATGGCTGTAGCTGGCGAGTTGCTCTGGGATGTCCGGGTCGAACGTCACGTTGAGCAACTTGGAGCCATAGTGCAGATGGCCGAAGTCGCTGGCCTTCACAAAACTGGTGCCGGCGTAATTGCGCTCGTCACCCAGGATGCGGTCCAGCTCCAGCGGGTGGCCGATGGATTCGTGGATCTGCAGGATCATCTGGTCAGGCATCAGCAACAGGTCGCGCGGGCCGTTGGGGGTGTTGGGCGCGAGCAGCAGTTGCAGGGCTTCGTCGGCAATGCGTGGCGCTGCGCCGACCAGGCCGAAGCGGCTGATCACATCAAAGCCACCTTGCTGGCCGAAGTTGCTGCCGCCCAGGGTGCGGCTCTGGCTGTCGTTGCCATCGTAGGCCGTGACATTGACGCCTGGGAACACAAAGCGCTGGGCCTGGCGCAGCTCGGCGCCGGCGTTGTTGAGGTAGATCTGCTCGACGTGGGTCAGGCCGAGGCTGACTTCCCAGCTCACCAGGCGCTCGTCCTTGGGCACAGCGGCGGATTCGTCGCCCAGCAATTGGTAGCAGTCGCTCAGGGACGGGAAAGGCTGATTGAGTTCGGGGGACAGGTAGTCCGCCACATCACTGGAGACATGCTGATCACGCAGGTCGAGCAGGGCGTGGGGTTTGATCAACCGGGCTTGCTGTTCGGCACGCTCAAGGGCGGCTTGCAGGCCAGGCAGGGAAATATCGTTGGTTGCCGCGTAGGCTTCCACACCGTTGAGACGCACGGTGAGCATGGCGCCTTCGTCGTGGTTCAGGTGCGGTGGTTCAGCGACGTTTTTGCGTACGGCCAGGTAGTGGCCGGACTCGCGTACGTAGCGCAGCGAGAAGAATTCGGCGCGGGTGCGCAGGGCTGTGAAGTGTTTTTTGAGTGTGGCGTGGTGGTCGAACATGGGGCCTTCCTTGTGGGCGGCTCGTCGCGGGCAGGCAAACAGAGTAGCTGATCAAGGAGGGGTTTTGCATTGGCCGGTCGGTCCTCATCGCGGGCAAGCCCGGCTCCCACAGGTGATCACGTTGTTCAGCCGAACTCGATCAACTGTGGGAGCTGGCTTGCCTGCGATACAGGCAACGCGGTATTTCAGTTACTGCGCAATTTCACGCATCGGCTTGCCACGCACCGGCGCATCGCCGGCCACGTAGTAGTCGGCGGTGCTGCGCGGCAGTGGCTGGCGGCCACGGATCTTGTCGGCGATTTTCTCGGCGATCATGATCGTCGGCGCGTTCAGGTTACCGGTGGTGATGATCGGCATGATCGACGCATCGACCACACGCAGACCCTGCATGCCATGCACGCGGCCTTCGCCATCGACGACAGCCATTTCGTCGGTGCCCATCTTGCACGAGCAGGATGGGTGGAACGCGGTTTCGGCGTGCTCGCGGATGAACTTGTCAAGCTGCTCATCGGTTTGCACGTCGATGCCTGGGCTGATTTCGCGACCACGGTACTGGTCGAGTGCCGGCTGCTGCATGATTTCACGGGTCAGGCGGATGCCGTCGCGGAATTCCTGCCAGTCCTGCTCGGTGGCCATGTAGTTGAAGAGGATGCTCGGGTAGTCCCGTGGGTTCTTCGACTTCAATTGCACGCGGCCACGGCTTGGCGAACGCATGGAGCCCATGTGCGCCTGGAAGCCGTGCTCTTTCACACCATTGCTGCCGTTGTAGTTAATCGCGACCGGCAGGAAGTGGTACTGGATGTTCGGCCATTCGAATTCTTCACGGGTACGGATAAAACCGCCCGCTTCGAACTGGTTGCTGGCGCCGATGCCGGTGCCGTTGAATAGCCATTCGGCACCGATCGCCGGCTGGTTGTACCAGAGCAGCGACGGGTACAGCGACACAGGCTGAGTGCACGCATATTGCAGGTACAGCTCAAGGTGGTCCTGCAGGTTTTCGCCGACGCCTGGCAGGTCGTGGACCACCGGGATGTCGAGGCTTTCCAGCAGCTTGGCCGGGCCGACACCGGAGCGTTGCAGCAGTTGCGGCGACGCGATTGCGCCGCTGCACACCAGCACTTCCTTGCGCGCGCGGGCTTCAACGCGCTCTTCAGCGGCGCCGATCAGGTAACGCACACCAACGGCACGCTTGCCTTCGAACAACACCTTGTCGGTGAGGGCGTGGGTGACGATGGTCAGCGTGGAGCGCTTCTTGGCGGTATCCAGGTAACCGCGCGCGGTGCTGGCGCGACGGCCATTCGGCGTGACGGTACGGTCCATCGGGCCGAAGCCTTCTTGCTGGTAGCCGTTCAAGTCTTCGGTACGCGGGTAACCGGCCTGCACGCCGGCTTCGACCATGGCGTGGAACAGTGGGTTATTGCCGGCTTTCGGCGTGGTCACGCTGACCGGGCCATCGCCGCCGTGCCAGTCGTTCGGGCCGATGTCGCGGGTTTCGGCCTTGCGGAAATAGGGTAGGCAGTCGAGGTAGGTCCAGTTTTCCAGGCCTGGCAATTTCGCCCAGTTGTCGTAATCCATGGCGTTGCCACGGATGTAGCACATGCCGTTGATCAGCGAGGAACCACCCAGGCCCTTGCCGCGACCGCATTCCATCCGGCGGCCGTCCATGTGGGGCTCTGGATCGGTTTCATAGGCCCAGTTGTAGCGGCGACCCTGCAGCGGGAAGGCCAGGGCGGCGGGCATCTGGGTACGGAAGTCGAGACGGTAGTCCGGGCCGCCGGCTTCCAGCAGCAGGACGGTGACGCCTTCGTCTTCGGTCAGACGGGTCGCCAGGGTGTTACCGGCGGAGCCGGCACCCACAATGATGTAATCGTATTCTTGGGACATTGGATGCACCCTCTTTGATGTGTGGTCAGGTCGGGCCTCATCGGGGGCAAGCCCCCCTCCCACATTTGATCGGGTTTACACAGTCAAAGGTGGGAGGGGGCTTGCCCCCGATGGCGGCCTCAAAGGCACTACAAGGCTCGGGTTCTTAGAACACCGAGGCGTAGTCGCCCAGCTCAACCTGTACCGATTTGATGCGGGTGAAGTTGTTCAGCGAGCTGATGCCGTTCTCACGGCCAACACCGGATTGCTTGTAGCCACCGACCGGCATCTTCGCGTCGGATTCGCCCCAGGCGTTGATCCAGCAGATACCCGCTTCCAGCTGATGAATCACGCGGTGGGCGCGGTTCAGGTCCTTGGTCACCAGGCCAGCGGCCAGGCCGAAGTCAGTGTCGTTGGCGCGACGGATCACTTCTTCTTCGGTTTCGTAGGTGAGGATGCTCATCACTGGGCCGAAGATTTCTTCACGGACGATGGTCATCTCGTCGGTGCAGTCGGTGAACACGGTCGGGGCCACGAAAGCGCCTTTGGCGAATTCGCCGTCGGTCAGGCGGTCGCCGCCGCACAGTACGCGTGCGCCTTCTTCCTTGCCTTTGGCGATGTAGCCCAGCACGCTTTCCATGTGGGCGAAGCTGACCAGCGGGCCGAAGTTGGTGTTGTCGTCTTGCGGGCTGCCCACACGAATGCGCGCCACGCGCTCAACGATCTTGGCTTCGAACGCCGCTTGCAGGTGCTTGGGCACAAACACGCGAGTGCCGTTGGTGCAGACCTGGCCGGAGCTGTAGAAGTTGGCCATCATCGCGATGTCGGCCGCACGATCCAGGTCGGCGTCTTCGAACACGATCAGCGGCGACTTGCCCCCCAGTTCCATGGTCACTTCTTTCAGCGAAGAGCTGGAAGCGCTGGCCATGACTTTCTTGCCGGTGTCGGTGCCGCCGGTGAACGAGACTTTCTCGATGCGCGGGTGCTCGGTCAGCCAGGTGCCGACTTCACGGCCGCTGCCGGTCAGTACGTTGAACACGCCCGCCGGAACGCCGGCTTCGGTGTAGATCTCAGCCAGTTTCAGGGTGGTCAGCGAGGTGACTTCGCTTGGCTTGAAGATCATTGCGTTACCGGCAGCCAGGGCCGGTGCGGATTTCCACAGGGCGATCTGGATCGGGTAGTTCCACGCGCCGATACCGGCAACCACGCCCAGCGGCTCACGGCGGGTGTAGACGAACGAGGTGTCACGCAGCGGGATCTGCTCGCCTTCGATGGCGGGCACCAGGCCGGCGTAGTATTCCAGCACGTCGGCGCCGGTGACGATGTCGACGTATTTGGTTTCGGAGAAGGCTTTGCCGGTGTCCAGGGTTTCCAGGGCGGCCAGCTCGTCGTTGCGCTCGCGCAGGATGTCGACGGCACGACGCAGGATGCGAGAACGCTCCATGGCGGTCATCGCGGCCCAGATTTTCTGGCCCTTTTCGGCGCTGACCACGGCGCGTTCAACGTCTTCTTTCGTCGCGCGTTGCACTTGGGCGAGAACTTCACCGTTAGCCGGGTTGATGGCTTCGAAGGTGGCATCGCTGCCAGCGTCGCTGTAGCCGCCGTCAATGTAGAGTTTTTGCAGTTCGAAACGGGCCATAAAGTCCTCGCAAGTGCATAAGTGGTTGGCGTTAACCGCCGAAAAGTGGGCCATAAGGGTCTGGCAACACTGATCAACAGCAGTTCAGGGGTTGAGCGGTTATGTGTGCTCTAACTCACCTGCTTGGCCAATTGGAAATCCATGTATTCGTAAGCGATCCGTTGCGCCTGCGCCGTGTCGAAAGCGTCTCCCGACAGGGCGCCGCGCAACCACAAACCGTCGATCAGGGCCGCCAGGCCTCGGGCTGCTTTGCGTGCGTGCGGCAGCGGCAGCACTCGGCGGAACTGGCAGCACAGGTTGGAATACAGACGTTGATCGTTGATCCGCTGCAACCTGTGCAATGACGGGTGGTGCATGCTGGTGGCCCAGAAGGCCAGCCAGGTTTTCATTGCCGGGCCGTTGACCTGGCTGGCATCGAAGTTGCCCTCGATGATCACCTGAAGGTGCGCCCGTGGGCTGTCATCCTTCAGCGCAAGCCTGCGTTCGTGGACGTTCTCGATCAGCACGTTCATCAGGTACCGCATCGTTGCGGCGATCAGGCCGTTCTTGTCCTGAAAGTAGTGACTGATGATGCCGTTCGAGACGCCGGCCAAACGGGCGATCAGCGCAATGCTGGCATCTCCCATTCCGACCTGATCGATGGCCGTTAGCGTGGCTTCGATCAACTGCTGGCGGCGTATGGGTTGCATACCGACCTTGGGCATGTAGCACCTCTCCTTAGGCCTGCCGATGGGCGATCAACGTCCGTCGGCTTGAGGGCCAGTCTATTTTGTTTTGATTGAACGTTCAATCAACAAAGAATAAGATCTGCGACAAATGGTCGCGTCCTACAGGTATTTCCTACGTGTAGGCACGACATCTGGCACCTGGTTAAACCCCTGAAACGTCCCTGGGCACTGCGCCCATGGGGTGCAGGGATTTAAGGGGTGTCTTTATAACACCCGTCCGTCGACTGCCGAAAAATCGATGTCCCGGGATAACCGTTGCCTTGTGTTTCTCTCTCGCACTGCCCGGAGCATCTGCGCCATGAGTTCTGCCTCTCTTATAAAGACCCCGCCGGAAAAGGTACGGGTCAACGGTTGGGTGTTCTACACCTCCACCGCGTTGATTCTATTGTTGACCGCCATCCTGATCATCGCCCCGCAGGAGGCCGGGCGCATGCTCGGTGTCGCCCAGGCGTGGCTGTCGAAAAGCTTCGGCTGGTACTACATGGTGGTCATCGCCGCCTACCTGGTGTTTGTGGTCGGCCTGGCGTTTTCCTCCTACGGCAAATTGAAACTGGGCAGCAAGGACGACACCCCGGACTTCAGCTACGGCGCCTGGGCCGGCATGTTGTTCTCGTCGGGCATCGGCATTTCGCTGCTGTACTTCGGCGCTTCCGAGCCGCTGGACCACTACTTCAACCCGCCCGAAGGCGCAGCCGCCAGCAATGGCGCCGCACGCCAGGCGCTGCAATTGACCTTCCTGCACTGGGGCTTGCATGGCTGGGCGATCTACGCCCTGGTCGGCCTGGCCGTGGCGTACTTCGCTTATCGCCATAACCAGCCGCTGGCCTTGCGTTCGGCGTTGTACCCGCTGGTGGGCGAGCGCTGGGTGAAAGGTGCGGCCGGCCACGCGGTGGACGGTTTCGGCATGTTCGTGACCCTGCTGGGCCTGGTGACGAACCTGGGGATTGGTTCGATGCAGGTGTCGTCTGGGCTGGAAAACCTGTTCGGCATGCAGCACAGCAACACCAACCTGCTGATTGTGATCATCGTGATGAGCACCGTCGCGACCATCGCCGCCGTGTCGGGCGTGGAGAACGGCATCCGCCGCCTGTCCAACCTCAACATCGTGTTGTTCAGCGGCCTGCTGATCTTCGTGCTGCTGTTCGGCCCGACCTTGCACTTGCTCAACGGCCTGGTGCAGAACACCGGTGACTACCTCAACGGCATCATCCTGAAAACCTTCGACCTCTATGTTTACGAAGGTGACGCCGACAAGACCGAGCGCTGGATGGGCCTGTGGACCCTGTTCTACTGGGCGTGGTGGATTTCCTGGGCGCCATTCGTGGGCATGTTCATCGCGCGTATTTCCCGTGGTCGCACGGTGCGTGAACTGGTGGCCGGCGTGCTGCTGATCCCGCTGGGCTTTACCCTGGCGTGGCTGTCGATCTTCGGTAACTCGGCCCTGGACCTGGTGCTGAACCACGGTGCGGTGGAGTTGGGCAAGACCGCGCTGGAACAGCCGTCTATGGCGATCTACCAGTTGCTTGAGCATTATCCGGCGTCGAAAATCGTCATCGGTGTGTCGATTTTCGTGGGCTTCGTGCTGTTCCTGACCCCGGCGGATTCCGGCGCGGTGATGATGGCCAACCTGTCCTGCAAAGGCGGCAACGTGGACGAAGATGCGCCGCACTGGTTGCGGATCTTCTGGTCGGCGGTGATCACCCTGGTGACCATCGGCTTGCTGTTCGCCGGTAACTTCGAAGCCATGCAGACCATGGTGGTGCTGGCCGGGCTGCCGTTCTCGGTGGTGCTGATCTTCTTCATGTTCGGCTTGCACAAGGCCATGCGCCAGGATGTGGCGATCGAACAGGAGCAGGCGCAATTGGCCGAGCGTGGTCGTCGTGGCTTCAGCGAGCGCCTGACCGCACTGGACCTGCAACCGAGCCAGGGCACTGTGCAGCGCTTTATGGACAAGCATGTCACGCCAGCGCTGGAAGAAGCGGCGACTGCGTTGCGTGAACAGGGGTTGGAAGTGCAGACCCTGCTGGGTAAATCCAAGCGTTGCATCGGTGTGCGCATCGAGATGGAAGAGGGCAACCCGTTTGTCTACGAAGTGAGCCTGGATGCTTACTCGTCGGCACCGAGTGACCTGCCCGAGGAAGAGCGCACCCGTTATTACCGTGCCGAGGTTTACCTGCACAACGGGCCTCAGGAATACGACCTGATGGGCTTCGCCCAGGAACAGATCACCCGGGACGTGCTCGATCAGTTTGAAAGCCATCGGCAGCTCCTTGGCCGTGTCTATAGCTGATACGTGAGCTAGGTGGTGTCTTCACTGACACCACTGTTCCAATGTTGGAATGGGATCAACTGTGGGAGCGGGCTTGCCTGCGATAGCGGTAGTGAATTCACCACCGCTATCGCAGGCAAGCCAGCTCCCACATTGTTTCTTCAGTTGCTTTTGCGGTATCTGTCAGCCGAGGTTCTTGCCCAGCAGGGCATGGTAAAGCTCGCTGTCGCCCAAGATCCCCACTACCTGGTTGTTGTCATGCAACACCAGCTTGTTCCCGGTGTGATAGCGAATCTGCAACGCATCGCGCATGCCGATGTTCGAGTCCACCAGCGTCGGCACTCGGCCCAAGCCTTCCACCGCTTGCCCCGGTGCCCAGTTCTGCAAATTCATCACCGCGCCATTCTGGCGGGCACCCTTGATGGTGTTGCCTTCGGCCAGGTCCAGCCACGAGTCGCCGCCCGGGTCCAGGCACACTGAACCGTTGACGCGCTTGCAGTTGTCCAGGGTGCGCATCAGGCTACGGCCGCACAGTACGTTCAGCGGGTTGGTATGCGCGACGAAGGTGCGCACATAGTCGTCCGCCGGGTTCAGCACGATCTCTTCCGGCACGCTGTACTGGATGATCTTGCCGTCTTTCATGATCGCGATACGGCTGCCCAGTTTGAGGGCCTCATCAAGGTCGTGGCTCACGAACACGATGGTCTTGCTCAGCTTGCGTTGCAGCTCCAGCAGTTCATCCTGCAGGCCTTGGCGGATCAACGGGTCGAGTGCCGAGAAGGGTTCGTCCATCAGCAGGATATCGGCGTCCATCGCCAACGCGCGGGCCAGGCCGACGCGCTGTTGCATGCCGCCGGAGAGCTCGTCCGGCTTCTTGTTGCGCCATTGGGTCAGGCCCACGAGTTCGAGCTTTTCATCCACCAGCTTGCGTCGGTCTTTCTCCGGGCGGCCCTGCATCTCCAGGCCGAAGCTAATGTTCTCGCGCACTGTCAGCCAGGGCATCAGGGCGAATTTCTGGAACACCATGGCGATGCGTTTGGTGCGCATCATTTTCAGCTCGGCCGGGGTGCAGGACGCGATGTCGATCTGGCGACCTTCGTGCTCCACGAACAGTTGCCCACGGCTCACGGTGTTGAGGCCATTGATGCAGCGCAGCAAGCTGGATTTGCCGGAGCCCGACAGGCCCATCAGTACGCAGATTTCGCCTTTCTCGATATCCAGGCTGGCTTTTTCCACGCCGACAATCTGCCCGGTCTTTTTCAGGATTTCATTACGGCTCATGCCCTGATCCAGCAGCTTGAGCGCTTCGCGTGGGTCTTTGGAGAAGATCACGTCGACTTTGTCGAATCGGATAATGCTCATGCATCACCCCCTACTTTAGCGTCGGGTTGTTTGCAGATGCGGTCGAGCATGATGGCCAGCAGCACGATCGCCAGGCCGGCTTCAAAGCCCAGGGCGATGTCGGCGGTGTTCAGCGCGTTGACCACGGGTTTGCCGAGACCATCGGCGCCCACCAGGGCCGCGATCACCACCATCGACAACGACAGCATGATGCATTGGGTAATGCCGGCGGCAATGCTCGGCATGGCGTGGGGCAGTTCAATGCGCGAGAGCAACTGACGGCGCGAGCAGCCAAAGGCCTTGCCGGCGTCCATCAACTCTTGCGGTACATCGCGGATACCCAGGTAGGTCAGACGGATCGGCGCGGCAATCGCGAACACCACCGTGGAAATCAGCCCAGGCACCACACCCAGCCCGAATAGGGTCAGGGTAGGGATGAGGTAGACGAAGGTCGGTACGGTCTGCATCAGATCGAGCACCGGCCGCATCATGGTGTAGAACAACGGTTTGTGCGCGGCAACAATGCCCAGCGGCACACCGATGACCACGCAGACCAGGGTGGCGAACAACACCTGCGCGAGGGTTTCCATGGTTTCCTGCCAGTACCCCAGGTTGAGGATCAGCAGGAAGGAGGCGATGACAAAAACAGTCAGTCCCCATTTGCGTTGGATAAAGTGAGCCAGCAGCGCAATCAGACCGATCAATGCCAGCGGATTGAACCAGGTCAGCGCGAACGTCACGCCGTGGATCATCGTTTCCAGTGTCGATGCGATTGCGTCGAAGTAGTTGGCGCCGTGTTGGGTCAACCATTCGACGAAGGCAGCGATGTACTGGCCTAGTGGGATTTTCTGTTCAGTCAGCATGGTAGTGAATGTCCACATGCGAAGGGGAAAACATCCCAGGCCAGCGCACCGGCCTGGGGTCAGCGGGTGTTATTTGGCGAGATAAGCTTTAACGGCCTCCAAGCCTGGTTTGCCATCAACCGTGGTCACGCCGGCGAGCCAGGTGTCGAGCACTTGCGGGTTGGCTTTGAGCCACGCCTTGGCGGCAGCATCGGGTTTTTGTTTTTCGTCCAGGACTTTACCCATCAGGGTGCTTTCCATGTTCAGGGTGAACACCAGGTTCTTCAGCAACTGGCCCACGTTGCTGCATTCCTGGGTGTAGCCCTTGCGGGTGTTGGTGTAGATGGTGGCCTGGCCGTAGTTGGGGCCGAACGAATCGTCACCCCCGGTCAGGTACTTCATCTTGAAGCGGGTGTTCATCGGGTGCGGTTCCCAGCCAAGGAACACGATGGCCTGGTCGCGCTTGGTGGCGCGTTCGACCTGGGAGAGCATGCCGGCTTCGCTGGACTCGACGACTTTGAAACCGGCGGTTTTCAGGCCGAAGGCGTCTTTGTCGATCAGCGTCTGGATGGTGCGGTTGCCGTCATTGCCTGGCTCAATGCCGTAGATCTTGCCGCCCAGCTCATCCTTGAATTTGGCGATATCGGCGAAGTCTTTCAGGCCTTTGTTGTACAGCGCTTCCGGGACCGCGAGGGTGTACTTGGCGTTCTCCAGGTTGGCGCGCACGGTTTCCACGGTGCCGGCATCACGGTACTGCTTGATGTCGTTTTCCATGGTCGGCATCCAGTTGCCGAGGAAGATGTCCATGTTCTTGCCGTCGGCCAGGGACTTGTAAGTCACTGGTACCGAAATCATCGTGGTGCGCGGCTTGTAGCCCAGGCCCTTGAGGATCTCGCTGGTGGTCGCGGTGGTGACGGTGATGTCGGTCCAGCCGACATCGGAGAAATTGACGGTCTGACATTGTGCCGGTTCTGCGGCGTGCGCCATGACTGGCAGACTCAGCATGGCGGCCAACAACAACGAGGGTGAACCTTTCATCTGGGTAGACTCCTGTGTTTTTTCTGGCGGCCTTCGCCGCGCTTTATAAGTGTTGCGGTTGGTGCGTGCGACAACAGCTCTGGCACGGTGCCTTGCAAACGAGTCGAGACTGATCATGTACCAGTGAAAATCTGACGCCTACAGGGGGCGTCGTATCCAGTACAGGGATGGTCGTATCCAGTGTCGGTGACGTCGCTTACAGATTTTTCCAGCGGCAAAACTGTAGGTTTTGCCCATCTGCACCGCTAAAAACGGCCAAAACAGGCGATCGCACGGGCGCGACGCTGGTGAGCATGAGTGCGTCGGTGTGAGACGCCGTGACGGCGAGTAAAAGCTTGATGATGCCGCCATCTGGGCGATCTGAGCGTAGCAGCTCCTTGGTGTCCGGCCTGCTCACCTGCGGAGTTCCACGTTAATGGCTATCAGCGTTTTCGACCTGTTCAAGATCGGCATCGGGCCTTCTAGTTCTCACACCGTCGGCCCCATGCGCGCCGCGGCGTTGTTCGTCCAGGCACTGCGTGAACGTGAACTGTTGGAACAAGTCAGGCGCGTCGAAGTTCAGCTCTACGGCTCATTGTCGGCCACCGGCATCGGCCATGGCAGCGACACTGCGACCATCATGGGCCTGATGGGCGAGTGGCCGGATGCGATCGATCCGTCGCAAATCGGTCTGCGCATCCACACCCTGCGCGAGACCGACACACTGCTGCTGGATGGGCGTTTGCCAGTGCCTTTTGTATGGGCACGGGACATGCGCCTGCTCGACGAGAACCTGCCGTTCCACCCCAACGCCATGACGCTGGTGGTGTCTGGTGATGACGGCGAGCTGCACCGCGACACTTACTATTCAGTGGGCGGTGGTTTTGTAGTGGATGAAGCCCAGGCGCAGAGCGGCGTGGCGGACATGGATCGCACCGAGCTGCCTTATGATTTCTCCAGCGCGGTCGAGCTGTTGCAGCTGTGCAAGACCCACAACCTGCGCGTCGCCGAATTGATGTTGGCCAACGAAAAGGTCTGGCGCTCCGAAGAAGAAATCCGCAGCGGCCTGATGAAACTCTGGCGCGCCATGCAGGACTGCGTGGAGCAAGGCCTCAAGCACGAAGGCATCTTGCCCGGTGGCCTGAACGTGCGCCGTCGCGCGGCCAAGTTGCACCGCAGTTTGCAGGAGCTGGGCAAGCCGAACGTGATCGGCTCGACCTTGAGCGCCATGGAGTGGGTCAACCTGTTCGCCCTGGCGGTGAACGAGGAAAACGCCGCTGGTGGGCGCATGGTGACCGCGCCTACCAACGGCGCGGCGGGGATCATTCCGGCGGTGCTGCACTACTTCATGAAATTCAGTGAAGAAGTGACGGAAGCCAATGTGGTCGACTACCTGCTCGGCGCTGCGGCGGTGGGCATTCTGTGCAAGAAGAACGCCTCGATCTCCGGTGCCGAAGTCGGCTGCCAGGGGGAGGTGGGCTCGGCTTGCGCCATGGCTGCCGCCGGGTTGGCGGAGATTCTTGGTGCCACGCCGGAGCAACTGTGCAACGCCGCCGAAATCGGCCTGGAACACAACCTCGGCCTGACCTGCGACCCGGTGGGTGGGCTGGTGCAAGTGCCGTGCATCGAGCGCAATGCAATTGCGGCAGTGAAGGCGATCAACGCGGCGCAAATGGCGCTGCGTGGCGATGGCCAGCACTTTATCTCCCTGGACCGGGTGATTCGCACCATGCGCGATACCGGGGCGGATATGCATGACAAATACAAAGAGACATCGCGGGGTGGGTTGGCGGTCAGCGCTGTTGAGTGTTGAGACCGCGTCGCCTGTATTCGCGAGCAAGTCGAATCGTCGCACCGCCGCTCCCACATTTGATCGAGTTCCAACATGAGAACGCGGTCAAGTGTGGGAGCGGGCTTGCTCGCGAATACGGTAGTCCAGACAACATTGCGCATAAAGTGAACACCCGGATGCAAAAGCGCCACCTTTTAGCGCGTCGCAAACAGATAAGTAGCTCCCAAACGATTTCCCGCCCGACCACCCGTCACCTGTGCGTGTGGTGACAGACTTCTCCTACGCCCTCAAAGCGCCTTCCCACAAGTGCTACCGATCTGCTCACACACCTTGAGCAGGCTCGCTCTGACGTCCTTTTCGGGGCATATCCCGTACTTCGCGCGCGGGCTTATTTAGACGGGTCAGCAGGTCGTTTTTAGGAGTTATTGGACGGCCATTCAAGTTTAGGCATGGCATTTGCTCTATCAACACAAAGCGTCTCGCCATAGGAGTTTCCTTAAGGTGCAGAGCGCAATAACAAGAGCCTCGCCTGAGGCCATCACCCGCTTTGTGTGAGGAGATACCGCGATGACGTCGTTCAACTCCGGGGCCCAACCCCAGAACCGTGCGCCTCAATCCATCGGCTTTTTGCTGCTGGACAATTTCACGCTGATTTCCCTGGCCTCCGCAGTCGAACCCCTGCGCATGGCCAACCAGCTCTCCGGTCGCGAGTTGTATCGCTGGACGACCTTGAGCGTTGACGGAAACCAGGTGTGGGCCAGCGACGGTCTGCAAATCACCCCCGATGCGTCCATGCACAAAGCCCCAGCCCTGGACACCGTAATCGTGTGCGGCGGCGTGGGTATCCAACGCACCGTGACCCGTGAACATGTGTCGTGGCTGCAAAGCCAGGCGCGTCAGTCCCGTCGCCTGGGTGCGGTGTGCACCGGCAGTTGGGCCCTGGCCTGCGCCGGTTTGCTCGATGGCTTTGATTGCAGCGTGCACTGGGAATGCCTGGCGTCGATGCAGGAGGCCTTCCCCCGCGTGGCCATGAGCACACGCCTGTTCACCCTCGACCGCAACCGCTTCACCAGCTCCGGCGGCACCGCGCCGTTGGACATGATGCTGCACCTGATCAGCCGCGACCACGGCCGTGAACTGTCGGCGGCGATCTCCGAGATGTTCGTGTACGAACGCATCCGCAATGAACAGGACCACCAGCGTGTGCCGCTCAAGCACATGCTCGGCACCAACCAGCCGAAGCTGCAGGAAATCGTCGCGCTGATGGAAGCCAACCTGGAAGAGCCGATCGACCTGGATGAACTGGCGGTGTATGTCGCCGTGTCGCGTCGCCAGCTTGAGCGTTTGTTCCAGAAATACCTGCACTGCTCGCCATCGCGCTACTACCTCAAGCTGCGCTTGATTCGTGCACGGCAGTTGCTCAAGCAAACACCGATGTCGATCATCGAAGTGGCGTCGGTGTGCGGGTTTGTGTCGACGCCGCACTTCTCCAAGTGCTATCGCGAATACTTCGGCATTCCGCCACGGGATGAGCGTGTGGGTTCCAACACCACCCAGCAAGTGGCGATGATGCCAATTCCGCAGGCACTGGTGTTGTCACCGTTGTCGGGGCCGATGTCGGCGTTGAGCCAGGCGCGCAACGAGTCGACGTTTGCCAGTGTAAGGCTCTAGACCGAGGGGGCTTCATCGCAGGCAAGCCAGCTCCCACATTGTGATCTGTGAATACATTCAAAATGTGGGAGCTGGCTTGCCTGCGATGGCGTTTTATCAGGCGCCGGAGTTCTGTTTGAACTGCACCAACGCCGGCAGCAGCTGTTTGTCGATTGCCTGCCGCACGGCCGGCAGAATCGTCGCGCTGCCGGTATACATCTGCTCAACCATGCCCTTGAGGGCCTTGGCCCGCGCCGGGCTCAAACCGCGCACGGCACACTCGCAGGCCTGTTCGGCAGTGGCGCCACTGGACACTTCGAAACCCAGCGAGCGCAGTTGGCCCAGCAGGTCATCCTGGTCAATCAAATCCGCATGCATCATGACGTTTATCCTGGTGAAGGGAGCGGGGTTTGACTTGGATTCTGGTAGCCGCTCAAACGGTCGGCAAGGGCAGATTGCACGAATGCCTCAGATGGCTATGAGCAGGTCGTTTTCGAGCCATTTGCCGACAGAAGTAATAGGCACACTGAATGCCAGGCAAGCAACTTGAAGGTTTGGTCACCCTCGGGATGTCACGCCACACAAAGCACTCTGCCCCGATCCAGTCACGGCTGGACCGGGGCTTTTTTTGCCTGGGATTTGTGCTGATTACACGGACGCCATCGCCGGCACGGTCTAGCGCTGCAATACCAGGATGCGCGAGAGCAATTCATCCCGGTCGATATAGCATCCCTGGAAGTGCCGCGCCCCCGAAGTGGGATCAAAAGCATTGCGTGCATGCAAGGTGCGGCGGTTGTCGAAGCACCACAACTCGCCCGGGTTCAGGCGCTTGACCAGCCGAAAACGGTCCTCCCGCGTCATTGCAATAAACCGCCGGTAGGCCCGATACAGCAAGGGCATCTGTTCCACACTGGCCTCGAACGGCCCGCGCAGAAAGTTGGCCATGCGAATCTCCGCCACCTCCCCCAGGGCATCCAGCGCAATGATCGGCGCCAGGCGGCGATAGTCGCTGTGACGGTCCTTGTTGCGAAACTCCACGGGTATTTCACACAGTGCGCGAAACGCTTCGGGGTCTTCTGTGCGCAACGCATGGGCGATGGCAAATCCATCGACAAAAATACTCTCGCCGCCGTTGGCATCGTTCACCAGGCAATGCAAAAACTGCAGGCCCGGTTGCAGCTCGCGCGTGGGCAGATCACTGTGCAACGGCAGGTTGAAAGCGGTGTAGGCGTTGCTGTCGGCATCGGCCTTGGATTGCACGTTGAACAGCACGCCGAAGTTGCTCTCGCGGATGAAGGATATGCGCTTGGCGACCAGCGCCAGGGAGCCGGGCTCGGTGGGGACGCCTCGGATCTGCGTCAAGCCCGAATCGCGCAGCGCCAGCAGCCACTGCAGCAGTGCGTGCGGATCCTCCATGACCGCCTTGTATTCGAAAACCGGCAGTTGGAAGCGACTGTCCCACAACTGCGATTTGGGTTTTGCGGCACGGCGTTCGGCACGGGATTCATCGTCGTAGGCATGGGCCCGCAACCAGCCGGGATCGTATTGGCTGCGGTGCCCGCCGCTCCATTCCAGGCTCAGATTGCCTTGATCAATGCATGCAGAGGCCGCACTGAGATTGGCATCCACGTCGACAATCTCCAGCACCTGCTCACGGGTCACGCTGTACACGCATTCCGTGCACGGGCAGTTGTCCCGCAGCCATTGATGATGAAACGGGCTGACCCGCCCATCCACCCACTGCACAAGGATTTGATCCTCCAGCACCCTGACGTCCGCGATGTCGCAGATCTTCGGGTAAGTACGGAAGTCGGCAACAGCGGCGGCGGTTTGCATGGTGGCTCCTTATGGTTTTTTGGGTGGCTATTTTTTCAGCGGCAGTCCAATCACTCGGCCAAGCAGGGCGGGGCGCGGCAGGTCGGCCTGCTCCGCACTGATAGCCGTGAGTCTTTCCAATGTGGCCTCGGTGAACGGCGCCGAATTCGGGCCCGCCAGATCAACGTGCAGCAGCATCTGCTCGTTGCCCGCCAGCTCCTTTTCATCTCCCACTAAATGCAGGCTGTGATAGAGGTGCAGGCGCTTGGCATCAAAGGCGATCAGTTGGGTATGCACCTCCACGTCGGCACCGAGTTTCACTTCGTGCAGGTAGTTGAGGTGCAGCTCCAGGGTGAACAGTGAATGGCCGCTGGCTTCGCGGTTTTCGCTGTCCAGGCCCAGGGTGTTCATCAGCGCGTCGGTGGCGTAGCTGAAGATCAGCAGGTAGAACGCGTCGCGCAGATGGCCGTTGTAGTCCACCCAGTCGGGGTGGACCTGGGTGGTGTAGGTGGTGAGTGCGGGCATGTCAGGGGTTCCGTTATTCGGCGAAGGTCATGCCGTGCTTGGCCTTGGTGGTTTTCACCGCCTCTAGGACCGCCAGCAGGCAGTCATCACGATAGCGCTCCAGCGCCGAAATGCTGTGTTTGCCCAGTTGATCGCTGGTGCCGTCGACTACATCGTCGATCAGCTTGTCGGTCAGCTCCGGCGCCGGCAGGTAGGTCCACGGCAATTGCAGCGCCGGGCCGAACTGCGCCATGAAGTGGCGCATGCCGGCGTCGCCGCCGGCCAGGGTGTAGGTCAAGAAGGTACCCATGAACGACCAGCGCAGGCCCGCGCCAAAGCGGATCGCGTCGTCGATTTCGCCGGTGGTGGCCACGCCGTCATTGACCAGATGCAGGGCTTCACGCCACAGCGCTTCGAGCAGACGGTCAGCGATAAAGCCTGGGACCTCCTTGCGCACATGCAGGGGGCGCATGCCGAGGGATTCGTACACCTTGATCGCGGCTTGAACGGCTTCCGGCGCGGTGTTCTTGCCGCCGACCACTTCCACCAGTGGCAGCAGGTAAACCGGGTTGAACGGATGGCCGACCACGCACCGCTCAGGGTGGGTCGAGCCCTCGTAGAACTCGCTCGGCAACAGGCCGGAGGTGCTCGACCCAATCAACGCGTTCGGCTTGGCCGCAGCACTGATCTTGCTGTGCAGATCCAGTTTCAGTTCCAGGCGCTCCGGGGCGCTTTCCTGGATGAAGTCGGCGTCTTTCACACACTCTTCAATGGTGGCGACAAAGCGCAGGCGGTCCTGGGAGGCGCCCGGTGCCAGGCCTTGTTTCTCCAAGGCACCCCAGGCGTTGGCGACACGCTTGCGCAGTGCGGCTTCGGCACCGGGCGCCGGGTCCCAGGCGACCACATCCAGGCCGTGGGCCAGGGCACGGGAGACCCAGCCGCTGCCGATGACACCGCTGCCGAGGGCGGCGAAGGTTTTGATTTCTGTAATAAAGCTCATGGCAAATTCCTAAAGAGGTTGGTAATCCCCTGTGGGAGGGGGCTGTGTCAGTCGATACAGCGGGTGCTGATCCTCCGCCATCGGGGGCAAGCCCCCTCCCACATTTTGATCAGCCGCGTTTGGTGAGGCCCATCTTCACGCGACCTTCGGCCGGGGTCATGACCCGTGCACCCAGGCGGCTGAGGATTTCGCTCGCCCGTTCCACCAACTGGCCGTTGGTGGCGAGCACGCCTTTGTCCAGCCACAGGTTGTCTTCCAGGCCGACCCGCACGTTGCCGCCCAGCAGCACGGCTTGCGCCGCCATCGGCATTTGCATACGGCCGATGCCGAAGCCGGCCCACACCGCGTCGGCGGGCAGGTTGTCGACCATGGCTTTCATGGTGGTGGTGTCGGCCGGCGCGCCCCATGGGATGCCCAGGCACAGTTGGAACAGCGGGTCGTCGAGCAGGCCTTCCTTAATCATCTGCTTGGCGAACCACAGGTGGCCGGTGTCGAAGATCTCCAGCTCAGCCTTGACGCCCAGCTCCTGGATGCGTTTGGCGCCCGCCCGCAGTTGCGCCGGGGTGGACACGTAAATGGTGTCGCCATCGCCGAAGTTCAGGGTGCCGCAGTCGAGGGTGCAGATTTCCGGTAGCAGTTCTTCCACGTGGGCCAGGCGGGTCAGCGGGCCGACCAGGTCAGTGTTGGGACCGAATTCCATCGGGTTCTCGCCGCCGCCGATCTCCAGGTCGCCGCCCATGCCGGCGGTGAGGTTGACGATGATGTCAATGTCGGCCTCACGGATGCGCTCCATTACTTCACGGTACAGGGCGACGTCGCGGCTGAATTTGCCGGTCTCGGGGTCGCGCACGTGGCAATGCACAACGGTGGCGCCGGCCTTGGCGGCTTCCACGGCCGCAGCGGCGATTTGCTTGGGGGTGACCGGCACATGTGGGCTGCGGCTGGTCGTGTCGCCAGCACCGGTGAGTGCGCAGGTGATGATGACGTCGTGGTTCATGAGGCGGTTCCTTACAGGCGTGGTGGTGCCGTTCGCAGCCCGGTTGAGCTGCGAAACGGTGGTTCAGAAAAAGTTATTTGCTGGTCAGTTGCAGGTTGGCCGCGGCCGGCTTGCCGTCGAAGGTGGTCACCCCTTCCAGCCAGCGCGCCTGGTCTTGCGGGTGATCCTTGAGCCACTGCTTGGCGGACTCGATAGCGTCCTTGTGATCCAGCAACGGCTGCATCATCCGGCTCTCGTCAGCGGCGGTGAAGGTGAGGTTGGTCAGCAGTTTGTGCACGTTCGGGCATTGCTCGGCGTAGTTCGGCGCAGTGACGCTCCACACGGTGGCCATGCCTTCGTTCGGGCCCAGGGCGTCGTCGCTGCCGGTCAGGTAGGTCATGGCGACGTTGACGTTCATCGGGTGCGGCGCCCAGCCGAAGAACACCACGGCTTCCTTGCGGCGCACCGCCCGGTCGACGGCGGCGAGCATGCCGGCTTCACTGGATTCCACCAGCTGGAATTTGCCCAGGCCGAACTGGTTCTTGGCGATCATCGCCTTGATCTGGGTGTTGGCGCCCGAGCCTGGCTCGATGCCGTAGATCTTGCCGCCCAGCTCTTTTTCGAACTTGGCGATGTCGGCGAAGGTTTTCAGGCCTTTGTCTGCCAGGTAAGTCGGCACGGCGAGGGTGGCGCGGGCGTCTTCCAGGCTGGGCTTGTCGAGCACCTTGACTTGCTTGGCGTCGACGAACGGGGTGATGGTCTGGGTCATCAGCGGGTTCCAGTAGCCCAGGAACAAGTCCAGGCGCTGGTCGCGAATGCCGGCGAAGATGATTTGCTGGGAGGCGCTGGTCTGTTTGGTCTTGTAGCCGAGGCCGTCGAGCAACACTTGGGTCATGGCGCTGGTGGCGATTACGTCGGTCCAGTTCACCACGCCCATGCGCACGTTCTGGCAAGATGCCGCGTCGGCAGCCAGTACGTTCGTGCTCAAGATGGCGCTGGCGCTGAGTGCGAGCACGCAGCGGCTGATCAGTCGGTTCATGGTGGATCCCTCGGCAGGTCGTTATTGTGGGGTCCGGCGTCTTTGTGCGCCGTGGGATCAAGTTACGCAGCTTGAGGGCCGACAAAACGCACGGCGGCGACCAGCTCTTGCACTGCAGCGACCTGCCCCCTTGAATCCAGCCGAGAACGGGAGTATCACAGTGCCACGCTGCCCGTCCGACGAGAGCGCTACCATGTCCCAGGATTTCTACTTTCTGCTGATGCCGGGCTTCTCGGCCATCGGTTTTATCTCTGCGCTCGAACCGCTGCGGGTGGCCAACCGCTTTCGTGGCGAGCTATACCGCTGGCACGTGCTGAGCGCCGATGGCGGCGCGGTGCTGGCGAGCAATGGCATGTCGGTCAACGCCGACGCCGCGCTGGAACCGTTGAAAAAGGGCGCGACGTTATTGGTGGTGGCGGGCTTCGAACCGCTGCAGTTCGCCACGCCTGCGCTGGAGCACTGGCTACGCCGTCTCGACCACGACGGCGTGACCCTCGGCGCCATCGATACGGGCGCCTGCGTACTGGCGCAAGCCGGCCTGCTCGACGGCCACCGCCTGACCCTGCACTGGGAAGCCATCGACGCCTTCAAGGAATCCTATCCGCACCTGAGCGTCACCCAGGAGCTGTTCGAGATCGACCGCCGTCGCATCACCTGCGCCGGTGGTACGGCCTCCATCGACCTGATGCTCGACCTGATCGCCCAGGCCCATGGCCCCGACCTGGCGATCCAAGTCTCCGAGCAATTCGTGCTCGGCCGTATCCGTCCACGCAAAGACCACCAACGCATGCAGATCGCCACGCGCTATGGCATCAACAATAAGAAGCTGGTGCAGGTGATCGGTGAGATGGAACAGCACACCGAGCCGCCGCTGAGCACATTGGCCCTGGCTGAGACGATCAAGGTGACCCGGCGCCAGCTGGAGCGGCTGTTTCGCCTGCATTTGAATGACACCCCGAGCAACTTCTACCTCGGCCTGCGCCTGGAGAAAGCCCGGCAGCTCTTACGTCAAAGCGGTATGAGTGTGCTGGAAGTGAGCATTGCCTGCGGGTTTGAGTCGCCGTCGTATTTCACGCGGAGTTATCGGGCACGGTTTGCGAAATGCCCAAGGGAAGATCGGCGACGGGAGGTCGTTTGACGGCTGATTATAGTCAATTATACTCACGACTATAATTTATAGTCCTTTCCATAATTGGGTATAAAAGCATGTCCAAGAACAGCGGCTTCGTGTTCCGCCGCCCCGACCTGGCAAGCAGCATTGCCGATGGCCTGGTGGGCGCCGGTATTCAGGATTTCACCTCTGGCCTGTTTCTCGCGGCGCCGCGTCGCACGGGCAAAAGTACTTTTTTGCGTGAGGACCTTGTTCCGCAATGCCAGGCGCGTGGTTGGCTGGCTGTGTATGTCGATCTATGGGCGGACAAAGAAAAAGACCCCGCCGACCTGATCTCCAGTGCCATCGCCGGTGCCCTGGTGCCCTTTGAAAAGGGCATCCGCAAGCTGGCCAAGAATATCGGCATTGAAAAGCTCAGCTTCCTGCGCACCTTGTCCTGGGATTTCACCAAGCCTCAATTGCCTGCTGGCGCGACACTGACGCAAGCGCTGGAGTTGCTTCACAGCGCTGCCGAGAAAACCGTCGTGCTGGTGATCGACGAAGCGCAACACGCGCTCACCACCGAAGCCGGTGTTAATGCGATGTTTGCCCTCAAGGCCGCACGTGACCAGCTCAACCAAGGCCGTGAAGGCGAGGGCAGCGGGTTGCGCCTGGTGTTCACGGGGTCCAATCGCGACAAGCTTGCCCACCTGGTATTAGGTAAAAGCCAGCCGTTCTTCGGGTCCAGCATCACGCCATTTCCACTGCTGGGCAAAGCATTCACACAGGCCTACACCGTGTACCTCAACGGCCTTCTGGCCAAGACCAACCAGTTCAATGCTGCCGACATCGATGAAGCGTTTGAGCTGGTGGGCCGTCGCCCGGAAATGTTGCGCACCATCATTGGTGAAGTGGCCTTGGAACTGGGGGAGGCGAGCAATCTGGGCCAACTGCTGCACAGTCGCGCCGAACTGCTGCGCGCCGGCGTTTGGACCGAGTTCGAAAGTGCCTGGAACGCCCTCACCATTCCCCAGCGTGCGGTGCTGGAAGTGATGGTGGAGCGCTCACAGAACAACGAACCGTTCGCGCCGTTTACCGACAGCACCATCACGGCCGTCAGCAAGGCCTTGGAAGACATGGGCAGCGACGTGGTACCAGGCACGCAGACCATTCAGGCCTGTATCGATGCCCTGCGCGATAAAGAGCTGGTATGGAAGTCGAGCCGGGGGGGTTATGCCCTGGAGGACAAATCCTTCGGGGATTGGCTGCAGCACCGGCGCCGTGCACTTAACTGAATCAAACGCTGAGCACATGTGGGAGCTGGCTTGCCTGCGATAGCGGTGAGGCAGCGCTGTAGATGCTGGCTGATACACCGCCATCGCAGGCAAGCCAGCTCCCACATTGATATAGGGTGTGGCTTATTTCTTGACCAGCGCTGAACACGCCGCCTTGTACGCCTCATGCTGATACTTGTTCAGCGTCGCGGGCAGATCAAAATTGTGCTTCTTGTTCTGCGCATTAATGGTCTGCGGCGACAGCAAGGTCACCTCAACCCCGTCCAGCAACTGAAACACCCCTTCAATCTTGAACGTCGTCGGGCCACCGGCGAACTCGCCTTTCTTGCTGCGCTTCTTGATCGCGATACGCTCGACGGCGTTTTCCTGCACGAACGCCTTCACCTGGGCCGCGAAGGCTTTGACGTTGGCGGCCTCGTCATCATCGTCGAGGGCGATCTTTTTGGTGGGCAGGGCAACGTGGGTCAGCGCCTGGTTGTCCAGGGAGGCGACAGCGATGATGGCTTCGCTGCCTTTGATTTCGATGCCGCAAGTCTTCATGGGTAGCCTTGGTCCAGAGAGAAAGTGGCGGGGATTGTCGCTTATTCCTGCCCGATCGACTCCAAAAACTCCGACCGCTCATCACTCATCCGCGCCAGGCAATCATTCTGCGCAATGGCATAGGCCTTGGTGCCGTTCACCGCCGGGAAGGTGTCCACGGCGCAGTCGGCGTCGCGCAGTTTTTCCCACTTCTGCTGTGCGTCCTTCAGACGAGCGGTAATGTCGGCCAGCTTGGTCTTGTCGCTGCCATAGGTCGAACCCATGCGTTCCAGCAGGCCCTGATAGTTATCCTTGAGCAGCTGCTCGGCAGTGGTTTTATTGTAGGTGGCGCATTCCAGGGTTTGCTTGTCGTTTTCAATGCCGTCGCACGGCGTGCTGTCGGTGTCTTCGGCCGCGTGGGCGCCGGTTGCGATGAGTGCCAAAGCCAGGAAAATCGATTTCATTGCGCCGTCTCATATCAGGTGATGCGGGAATTCTGGCTCAAGCGTAGGACAAAGAACAGCCGCCAGTCAGACCTCTCTTAACAGCCTTTGTCGCGGATTGACGCTTTCGGCAATTCCCCTGTCGTTTTTGCACCCGGCTCTGTCGGCCCCTGGGCATATGCTGGCCCCAAAGCGCCGGCAGACGATTCGGCGCATGAATTGCCAATAAGGGGACGCCTGATGAGCCCAGCCGAATTGCACGCCGACAGCATCGTTATCGACGGGCTGATTATTGCCAAGTGGAACCGCGACCTGTTCGAGGACATGCGCAAAGGTGGCCTCACCGCTGCCAACTGCACGGTGTCGGTGTGGGAAGGGTTCCAGGCCACCATCAACAATATCGTGGCCAGCCAGACCCTGATCCGTGAGAACAGCGATTTGGTGATCCCGGTGAAAACCACCGCTGATATCCGCAAAGCCAAGGAACAAGGCAAGACCGGCATCATCTTCGGTTTCCAGAACGCCCATGCCTTCGAAGACCAGCTCGGCTATGTCGAGATCTTCAAGCAGCTCGGCGTCGGTGTGGTGCAGATGTGCTACAACACCCAGAACCTGGTCGGCACCGGCTGCTACGAGCGCGATGGCGGCCTGTCGGGCTTTGGTCGTGAGGTCGTCGGCGAGATGAACCGCGTCGGCATCATGTGCGACCTGTCCCACGTGGGTTCCAAGACGTCCGAAGAAGTCATCCTCGAATCGAAGAAACCGGTGTGCTACTCCCACTGCCTGCCGTCCGGGCTCAAAGAGCACCCGCGCAACAAATCCGACGAAGAGCTGAAGTTCATCGCTGACCACGGCGGCTTTGTTGGCGTGACCATGTTCGCGCCGTTCCTGGCCAAGGGCATCGATTCGACCATCGACGACTACGCCGAAGCCATCGAATACACCATGAACATCGTCGGCGAAGACGCGATCGGCATCGGCACCGACTTCACTCAGGGCCATGGCCAGGATTTCTTCGAAATGCTGACCCATGACAAGGGCTACGCGCGCCGCCTGACCAGCTTCGGCAAGATCATCAACCCGCTGGGCATCCGCACCGTGGGCGAGTTCCCCAACCTCACCGAGACCTTGCTCAAGCGCGGCCATCCTGAGCGCGTGGTGCGCAAGATCATGGGCGAGAACTGGGTGAGCGTCCTGAAAGACGTCTGGGGCGAGTGAATAACTCTGGAGCCTACTCCGCTCGCCGATAGCTGCGTCAGGTCCTCGCGCCAAACTCGCCGTACGTTCCGTACTGTCTCGCTTGTCGCTCCGGTCCTTCCTTGCTCTCGACGTGCTCGCTACGGCTCCAAAGTCATTCACACGGCTTGTTTATAAGAGCGAAGCAAAAGCTTTGCTAAGCACTGAAAACGAATTTTCTGGAGTTAAATTTCCATGGCCAAGATCGCCCCGCAATTGCCTATCGAAGTCGACAGCGAAACCGGTGTCTGGACTTCCGACGCCCTGCCGATGCTGTACGTGCCCCGCCATTTCTTCGTCAACAACCACATCGGTATCGAAGAAGTGCTGGGCGCCGATGCCTATGCCGAGATCCTCTACAAGGCCGGCTACAAATCCGCCTGGCACTGGTGTGAAAAAGAAGCCGAATGCCACGGCCTGGAAGGCGTCGCGGTGTTCGAGCACTACATGAAGCGCCTGTCGCAACGCGGCTGGGGCCTGTTCAAGATCCAGGACATCGACCTCGACAAAGGTACCGCCAGCGTCAAGCTCGAACACTCGGCCTTCGTCTACGTGTACGGCAAGGTCGGGCGCAAAGTGGACTACATGTTCACCGGCTGGTTTGCCGGTGCCATGGACCAGATTCTGCAAGCGCGCGGCAGCCAGATCCGCACCGTCGCCGAACAAGTCTACGGAGGCTCCGAAGAGGGCCACGATGACGGCCTGTTCACCGTCAAGCCGTTGTAAGCCGAGGACCGTGCCATGGCTTTCGAAGCAATGTTCGCGCCGATCCAGATCGGCAAACTGACCATCCGTAACCGCGTGCTCAGTACCGCCCACGCCGAGGTGTACGCCACCGACGGCGGCATGACCACCGACCGCTATGTGAAGTATTACGAAGAGAAAGCCAAGGGCGGCATCGGCCTGGCAATCTGCGGCGGTTCCTCGGTGGTGGCCATCGACAGCCCGCAGGAGTGGTGGAGTTCGGTCAACCTGTCGACCGATCGGATTATCCCGCACTTCCAGAACCTGGCTGACGCCATGCACAAGCATGGCGCCAAGATCATGATCCAGATTACCCACATGGGCCGTCGCTCGCGTTGGGACGGCTTCAATTGGCCTACCCTGATGTCGCCGTCCGGCGTGCGTGAGCCGGTGCACCGTGCCACCTGCAAGACCATCGAGCCGGAAGAAATCTGGCGCGTGATCGGCAACTACGCCCAGGCCGCACGGCGCGCCAAGGCCGGTGGCCTGGACGGGGTGGAACTGTCCGCCGTGCACCAGCACATGATCGACCAGTTCTGGAGCCCAAGGGTCAACAAACGTACTGACGAATGGGGCGGCACCTTTGAAGGCCGCATGAAGTTCGGCCTGGAAGTATTGAAAGCCGTGCGCGCCGAAGTGGGTGATGACTTCTGCGTGGGCATGCGCCTGTGTGGTGACGAATTCCACCCGGACGGCCTGTCCCATGAGGACATGAAGCAGATTGCCAAGTATTACGACGACACCGGCATGCTCGATTTCATCGGCGTGGTGGGCTCGGGGTGCGATACCCATAACACCCTGGCCAACGTGATCCCCAACATGAGTTACCCACCGGAGCCGTTCCTGCACCTGGCTGCCGGTATCAAGGAAGTGGTCAAGGTCCCGGTGCTGCACGCGCAGAACATCAAGGACCCGAACCAGGCCACGCGCATCCTGGAAGGCGGCTACGTGGACATGGTCGGCATGACCCGTGCACACATCGCCGATCCGCACTTGATCGCCAAGATCAAGATGGGCCAGATCGACCAGATCAAGCAGTGCGTCGGCGCCAACTACTGCATCGACCGCCAGTACCAGGGCCTGGATGTGTTGTGCATCCAGAACGCCGCGACGTCCCGTGAATACATGGGTGTGCCGCACATCATCGAAAAAACCACCGGCGTCAAACGCAAGGTTGTGGTGGTCGGTGCCGGCCCGGCCGGGATGGAGGCTGCGCGCGTGGCAGCCGAACGTGGTCACGACGTGACCCTGTTCGAGAAAAAAGAGTTTATTGGTGGGCAGATCACCACGGCGTCCAAGGCGCCGCAACGTGACCAGATTGCCGGTATCACCCGCTGGTACCAACTGGAACTGGCACGGTTGAAGGTCGACCTGCGCCTGGGCGTGGCCGCCGATGCCGACACTATCCTGGACGTGCGTCCGGACGTGGTGGTACTGGCGGTCGGCGGGCACCCGAATGTCGAGCAGAACGAACACTGGGGCGCGGCTGAAGGCTTGGTCGTGAGCAGTTGGGACGTGCTCGACGGCAAGGTGGCACCGGGTAAAAACGTGCTGGTGTACGACACCATCTGCGAATTCACCGGCATGTCGGTGGCGGATTTCCTCGCGGACAAAGGCAGCCAGGTCGAGATCGTCACCGACGATATCAAGCCGGGCGTGGCCATCGGCGGTACGTCGTTCCCGACCTACTACCGCAGCATGTACCCCAAGGAAGTGATCATGACCGGCGACATGATGCTGGAAAAGGTCTACCGCGAGGGCGACAAGCTGGTGGCGGTGCTGGAGAACGAATACACCGGCGCCAAAGAGGAGCGGGTGGTTGACCAGGTGGTGGTGGAGAACGGCGTGCGTCCGGATGAAGCCATCTACTACGCGCTCAAGGAAGGCTCGCGCAACAAGGGCCAGATCGACGTTGAAGCGCTGTTTGCGATTAAGCCGCAGCCGTGCTTGAGCGAGGCGGGTGACGGGTACTTGCTGTTCCGCATTGGCGATTGTGTGGCGCAGCGTAATACCCATGCTGCGATCTATGACGCCCTGCGCTTGTGCAAGGATTTCTAGAAAACCACAGAACCACTGTGTACTCGATCTAAATGTGGGAGCTGATCAGTGTGGGAGCCGGGCTTGCCCGCGATGCAGGCGACTCGGTTTTGAGTGATACCGAGGCGATGCCATCGCAGGCAAGCCAGCTCCCACAGTGAGCCGACTCCCATACAGGACCTGTGTGGTCTTTGGGAGCTTCACCATGTTGAACACCTTGCTTCCTATCCTCTTGTTCGCGGCCCTGGGGCTTGCCGTCCTTGGCGCCCTGCGCCGGGTGAACATGTGGCGCCGTGGCCGTGCTTCCAAGGTCGACCTGCTGGGCGGCCTGCTGGCCATGCCCAAGCGCTACATGGTCGACCTGCACCACGTGGTCGCCCGCGACAAATACATCGCCAACACCCACGTCGCTACCGCGCTGGGCTTTGTGTTGTCGGCGCTGTTAGCGATCCTGGTGCACGGTTTTGGCCTGCATAACCGCATCCTCGGTTACGCCTTGCTACTGGCCTCGGTGCTGATGTTTGTCGGCGCCACATTCGTTTACCTGCGTCGGCGCAATCCGCCGGCGCGCTTGTCGAAAGGCCCGTGGATGCGCCTGCCGAAAAGCCTGATGGCGTTCTCGGTGAGCTTCTTCCTGGTGACACTGCCGGTGGCGGGCATCCTGCCGGCTGATTTCGGCGGCTGGCTGCTGGCCGCGTTGCTGGGTGTCGGTGTGCTGTGGGGCGTGTCCGAGATGTTCTTCGGCATGACCTGGGGTGGCCCGATGAAGCACGCCTTCGCGGGTGCCCTGCACCTGGCCTGGCACCGTCGCGCCGAACGCTTTGGCGGTGGCCGTTCCACCGGGTTGAAGCCGCTGGACCTCAGCGATAAAACCGCGCCGTTGGGCGTGGAAAAACCCAAGGATTTCACCTGGAACCAACTGCTCGGCTTCGACGCCTGCGTGCAGTGCGGCAAGTGCGAAGCCGCGTGCCCGGCGTTCGCCGCCGGCCAGCCACTGAACCCGAAAAAACTGATCCAGGACATGGTCGTTGGCCTGGCCGGTGGCACGGATGCCAAGTTCGCCGGTAGCCCCTATCCAGGCAAACCGATCGGCGAACACAGCGGCAACCCGCACCAGCCCATCGTCAACGGCCTGGTGGACGCCGAGACCCTGTGGTCGTGCACCACCTGCCGCGCCTGCGTGGAAGAGTGCCCGATGATGATCGAGCACGTGGACGCCATCGTCGATATGCGTCGCCACCTCACCCTGGAAAAGGGCGCCACGCCGAACAAGGGCGCCGAAGTCCTGGAAAACCTGATCGCCACCGACAACCCTGGCGGTTTCGCGCCGGGTGGGCGCCTTAACTGGGCAGCGGATCTGAACCTGCCACTGCTCAGCGACAAGGGCAGTTGCGAGGTGCTGTTCTGGGTGGGCGATGGCGCCTTCGACATGCGTAACCAACGGACCTTGCGCGCATTCGTCAAAGTGCTGAAAGCAGCCAAGGTCGACTTCGCCGTGCTCGGCCTGGAGGAGCGCGACAGTGGCGACGTGGCCCGTCGCCTGGGCGATGAAGCGACCTTCCAGTTGCTGGCTTCGCGCAATATCCAGACATTGGCCAAGTACAGCTTCAAGCGCATCGTCACCTGCGACCCGCACAGCTTCCACGTGCTGAAGAACGAGTACGGCGCCTTTAACGGCAACTACCTCGTGCAGCATCACAGCACCTTCATGGCCGAGTTGATCGGCGAGGGCGCGCTGAACCTGGGCCAACACAAAGGCAACAGCGTGACCTATCACGACCCGTGCTACCTGGGGCGCTACAACGGCGAGTACGAGGCGCCGCGCCAAGTGCTGCGGGCGCTGGGCATTGAGGTCAAGGAGATGCAACGCTCGGGCTTCCGTTCACGCTGCTGCGGCGGTGGTGGCGGGGCGCCGATTACCGACATTCCCGGCAAGCAACGGATCCCCGATATGCGCATGGAAGACATCCGCGAAACCGGCGCCGAGCTGGTGGCCGTGGGTTGTCCACAGTGCACGGCGATGCTGGAAGGCGTGGTCGAGCCGCGACCGTTGATCAAGGATATTGCCGAGCTGGTGGCCGACGCATTACTTGAAGAGGCAGCGCCTACCAAAGCTCCCATCAAGCGTGAACCTGCGGAGGTGCATTAATGAGCGACATTATCCGCCGCGACCCACGGGCCGAATGGATCGCCCGCAACCGCCTGCACCCGCTGCACGCGGCGATGCAGCCGGTACAACACAGCTGGATGGGACCCAACGGCGTCATCCGCAAGAATGTACATGGCGTCGGTTTTATCGGCCCCAACGGCATCAAGCGCATCGACCGCAGCGGCGCCCAGCAGGGCGGGGCAGCCAAGCGCACCGCGGCGGTGGAGGTTCAGTTGCCACTGCACCAGGTGCCTGCGCCGGCGTTCTACATCAACGTGGTGCCGGACATGGTGGGTGGCCGCCTGAGCAGCCACGACCGCGACTTGCTGGGCCTGGCGCGGCAGCTCGCCGGCAGCGAGGGTGCGGTGCTGGCGGTGGTGTTTGGCGAACACAAGGAGAGCGCGTTCGCTACCGCTGGCGTCGACCGTCTGCTGGTGCTGGAAGGCCATGAGTTCGACGGTTATTCACCGGAACAGCGGGTACAAGGTTTGCGCGCTGTGGATAACCAGTTCAACCCGCGTCATTGGTTGCTGCCGGACAGCCGCAGCGGTGGCGGCGAACTGGGTCGGCGCTTTGCCGCCAGCCTCAAGGAACGCCCGGCCACACGGGTGTGGCAGATCAAGGGCGACGAGTGCATCGGCCGCGCCGGCGCTGGCCAGGAAGACTTGGCGCGGCCGCTGCCGCGCTTGATCCTGGCTGCCGCAGAATGCGCTGAGCCAGTCAGCGAAACCCGTCACGAAGTGCTGCCAGTGGAGTTATCCACAGCTCTGGCGCGCAGCCTGCCACGCATCGAAGACCTCGGCGCGGTGGCGGTGGACCCGGCGGCGATTCCCATGGCCGAGGCAGAGTTTATTTTCTCTGGCGGCAACGGCGTGAAGGACTGGGCGCTGTTCCACCAGACTGCCGCTGCATTGGGCGCCACCGAAGGCGCTTCGCGGGTGGCGGTGGACGATGGCTTCATGGCGCGTGATCGCCAGGTCGGCGCCAGCGGCACCTGGGTCACGGCGCGGGTCTATGTGGCCGTGGGCATTTCCGGGGCGATCCAGCACCTGCAGGGCATTGGCGCCTGCGACAAAGTAGTGGCAATCAACCTCGACCCTGGTTGCGACATGATCAAGCGTGCCGACCTGTCGGTGATTGGCGAAAGCGCCGCGATACTGCAAGCCTTGATCGTTGCGGTCGAGGCCTACCGCAACGGCGCCAAGCGCGATGCAGCTTAAGGAGATGGCCATGTCCACGAATGTAATCAGCCTGGTGTCCATCGGCGCCCACCCGACTTCCGGGCGCCCGCGCCGTGCCGAGCAGGATGCGCGAGCCGTGGAGCTGGGCCTGCAAATGGCTGGTGATAAGTTGCAGGTGCTGCACGCCGGTAACATCGCCGAACCGACCCTGCGCAGCTACCTGGGCATGGGCCTGCCGCAATTGCATGTGCTGGAGCAACCGGCGGGCAGCGATGCGTTGCCGGTGCTCAGCGAGTACCTGCGCGATGCGGGTGCCCAGGTGGTGCTCGCCGGCAGCCAGGCCGAAACCGGTGAAGGCTCGGGCATGTTGCCGTTCCTGCTGGCAGAACAATTGGGCTGGCCGCTGATCGTGGGGCTGGCGCAGGTGGAATCCATCGAAGGTGGCGTGGCCCATGTGCTGCAAGCCTTGCCACGCGGCCAGCGGCGTCGCCTGAAGGTACGCTTGCCGTTCCTGGCGACGGTGGATAACGCCGCCCCCAAACCCCGGCAGAGCGCCTATGGCCCGGCGCAACGCGGTGAGTTGGCGGCCCATGAAGTTGAAATCGAACAAGACGAGTTATTCACAGGCGCCGTGCTGCAGCCGGCCAAGCCACGGCCCAAGCGCCTCAAGGTGATCAAGGCCAAGAGCGGTGCGGACCGTATGAAGGCCGCCACGGCCAAGGCCAGTGGCGGCGGCGGGCAAGTGCTGAAGGGCCTTAGCCCGCAAGCGGGTGCCGAGGCGATTCTCAAGCTGCTGGTTGAGGAAGGCGTCGTACGCTGATTGAAGGGGCATGTGGGTGGCTTACCCACAATCCCTGTTGACCCGTCTGTGGATAACCTGTTCGCGGTTGTCCACACCCCCTGAAAATCAAGCCCTGCAGCCCTCTGTACGAAAAATAACCAGGCTAACTGACGGTTTTTACTTGGGTTTTTTGCTGTGCCTGTGCGGTTTACCTGGCGGACTTGCCCCCATACTCTGTTGGCGCTTCTGTGGATAACGTGTTCGCTCTCGGCTACAGGCCTTATAAATAAAGGCTTTCAAAGGATTGATTAAAATCTGACCAATTTGGCTTTTTTGCTGATTAAAATCCCTGTAAACCACGATTTATGAAGGTTTGAGGTGGTTTTCCACAGCGCTGTTTAAGTTGCCCCCAAAGTCTGTTGGTGCTTCTGTGGATAAGGTGTTCGCGTACCGCTACACGCCACGTATTACGGAGCTTTCGATGTATTGGTTAATAAATGATCAATGAGTGTTCAAACCGATCCATTTGAATAAGTCACGGATTTTCTTGATTTAATTTCGGGCGGGAGACGTACTTGCCCACAATTGCTGTGGGTGGCTTTGTGGATAAGTTGTTGGGTAAAGGCTGGAGGGCAGGTAAAGACAGGCTTAGCACGCTATCGATCAATTCTTGAACAACGCACCCCCGTAGGCACCGGCTTGCCGGCTCCTACGGGGGTGGGGGTTATTCGTGAACAGCAACGCCCTTGAGGTACGGCGCGGGGGCGGCGCCCAGGTTGCTCAGCATGCGCTCGCTGTACCAGTCCACAAAGTTCACCACGCCAAACTCATAGGTCTTGGAGTACGGGCCAGGCTGGTAGGCGGTGGAGTTGATGCCGCGCTGGTTCTCTTCGGCCAGGCGACGGTCCTGGTCGTTGGTGGCGTCCCACACTTCGCGCATGCGCGCCGGGTCGTAGTCCACGCCTTCCACGGCGTCCTTGTGCACCAGCCACTTGGTGGTGACCATGGTCTCCTGGGCGCTGATCGGCCACACGGTGAACACAATGATGTGGTCGCCCATGCAGTGGTTCCAGGAGTGGGGCAGGTGCAGGATACGCATCGAGCCCAGGTCCGGGTTCTTGATGCGGCCCATGAGTTTGGCGCAGCCCTGCTTGCCGTCCATCGTCATCGACACGGTGCCCTTGAGCAGCGGCATGCGCACGATACGGTTACGCAGGCCGAAGCTGGCGTGGGCGTAAGGAATCTTCTCGGCATCCCAGGCGGCGGCGGAGGCGGCGACGTGATCCTTGAAGGCCTGGTCGGCGCGCGGGTCGGTAACGTCGTCCCATTCCAGCAGGGTTTTCAACAATTCCGGGTGCGACGCATTGCAGTGGTAGCACTCGCGGTTGTTTTCCAGCACCAGCTTCCAGTTAGCTTTTTCCATCAAGGTGGTTTGCACCGCCACCTTGGTGTTCTCCATGTCGTACGGTTCCATGTAGTGGTTGAGCGTCGACAGGAAGTCATCGATGGCCGGCGGGTTCTCCGACAGGCTGATGAAGATGTAGCCGCCAGCGGTCTTCACATTCACAGGCTTCAGGCCGTACTGCTTCATGTCGAAGTCGGCGCCCATCTCGGTGCCGGCGAACAGCAGGCGACCGTCCAGTTCGTAGGTCCACTGGTGGTAGTGGCACACGAGTTTGGCGACCTTGCCCTTGTCGCTGGTGCACAAGCGCGAGCCACGGTGGCGGCACACGTTGTGGAAGGCATGCACCACACCTTCGGCGCCACGGATCACGATGATCGGGTTCTTGCCCACTTGCAGGGTCAGGTAGTTGCCCTTTGTGGGGATCTCGCAAGTCATGCCAGCGATCAGCCACTCTTTCTGGAAGATCTCCTGCATGTCGATATCAAACAACCGCTCATCAGAGTAGAACGGCTGTGGCAGCGAAAACGTGCGCTCGCGCTCTTGCAGCATTTGCGCGGTGGCCTTGCGTGCGGGTTCCAGCGGATCGCCCAAGCTTAAGGTTGCGGTGACGTCCATCGTGTGTGTCCTCATGGCCATTCTGTGTGGCCGAGATAAGTGGCTAATCAGGTTTGCAGCAAGGCGTAAAGAAAGCGTCTGTGTTGGGAGCGAGTGTGGGGCCGCTGATGCGCCGAACCTTATCCATGGGCGACATGGCCCAATCTGATCCCGACGCGCAACCCTAGGTCGTTGGGGGCTGGTCGCGATAAGTATGTGAATGTCGCAGATAGGTAAATGGGTGGTTCTTGCGTTACGCAGAATCGCCACCATAAGGCCGATGTCGGCGGTGGAGAACAACATGTCCAGCAATTTCCTGAATCCGGTAACCACCCAGACCTGGGCCAATGGTCGGCACATTGTCCGTTGCGTCAAAGTCATCCAGGAAACCTGGGACGTGCGCACGTTCTGTTTCATGGCCGACCAGCCGATCCTGTTCTTTTTCAAGCCGGGGCAGTTCGTCACCCTGGAGCTGGAAATCGACGGTCAGCCGATCATGCGTTCCTACACCATTTCCAGCTCGCCATCGGTGCCCTACAGCTTTTCGGTGACGATCAAGCGCGTGCCGGGTGGCAAAGTCTCGAACTGGCTGCACGACACCCTGCACGAAGGCCAGGAACTGGCGGTGCACGGGCCGGTAGGTCTGTTCAATGCCATCGACTATCCGAGCCCGAAGGTGCTGTACCTCAGCGGCGGCGTCGGCATCACGCCGGTGATGTCCATGGCCCGTTGGTTCTACGACACCAACGCCAACGTCGATATGACGTTTATCCACAGCGCGCGCTCGCCCAAGGACATCATCTACCACCGCGAGCTGGAGCACATGGCGTCGCGAATCGACAACTTCAGCCTGCACCTGATTTGCGAGAAACATGGGTTGGGTGAGCCATGGGCCGGCTATCGCGGTTACCTGAACCACAAGATGCTCGAACTGATGGTGCCGGACTTCCTGGAGCGCGAAGTGTTCTGCTGCGGGCCTACGCCGTACATGAACGCGGTGAAGCGCCTGCTCGAAGCGGCCGGTTTCGACATGGCGCGGTATCACGAGGAGTCCTTCGGCGCCACGCCGCCGGAAGCCCGTGCAGACGCGGTGGAGCAGGCCGAACAAGCCGCCGATGCGCCGGAAATCGACTTGGCGGACCTGCATCAGGTGGAATTCATTGCCTCGGGCAAGAGCATTCGCGTGGCACCGGGCGAAACCGTGCATGCCGCTGCTGCGAAGCTTGGACTGCTGATCCCGAAAGCCTGCGGCATGGGCATCTGTGGCACGTGTAAAGTGATGAAGCTGGGCGGGGAGGTCGAGATGGACCACAACGGCGGGATCACCGAGGAAGACGAAGCCGAAGGCTACATCCTGTCGTGCTGCAGTGTGCCGAAGGGTGATGTGCGCATCGAGTTCTAACCAATGATCGTTCCCACGCAGAGCGTGGGAACGATCAACAGTCCCGCGTTTCAGGTCATGAGTCTGCGGCGCGGGTCTTAGGCGCTAACGGTTATTGGGCGTAGATATGGACTACAAAGTGCTGGCCTGATGCTGTCAATTCATAGGCTTTTTCGTAGATCCTCAATGTCTTTAATGGCTCTCGGATGGTGTCACCGACTTTTGCGTGTTTCCTGAATTCATCCCAATCAATGACGGTGGTGCTGATCGTGCCGTCGCTTTGCAGGGTGTTGCCGTTGTTCTGATATTCCATGATGTAACCCTCTGCTGGATTTCCATTTCCGACCGATCATTCGGCAGGCAGTCAACCCCGAAGTAACGCGTCCGTGTGTTCGGGGTGACGAAATCCTATCCAACGCAGGGGGTAGATAGATACTGTCAGAAATACGTACAAACAGTCTCTGCAACACCGCTGGAAGGCCCGTGGTTTCAGGCCTCCATCACTTTCCGAATATCCGCCGCCAATTCTCTTACACGCTCTTCTTCGGTATCCCACGCACACATAAAGCGCGCGCCGCCTTTGCCGATGAAGGTGTAGAAGCGCCAGCCCTTGGCGGTCAGCGCCGCAATGGCTGGTTCCGAGAGTTGCAGGAACACACCGTTGGCCTGCACCGGGAACATCAGTTCCACGCCGGGAATATCTGCCACAAGGCTGCTCAGCAGTTGCGCGCAGTGGTTGGCGTGGCGGGCGTGCTTGAGCCAGGCGTCGTTTTCCAGCAGGCCTACCCAAGGGGCAGACAGGAAGCGCATTTTCGAGGCCAGTTGGCCGGCCTGTTTGCAGCGGTAATCGAAGTCTTCGGCGAGCTCGTGATTGAAGAACAGGATCGCTTCGCCCACGGCCATGCCGTTCTTGGTGCCGCCAAAGCACAGCACGTCCACGCCGGCTTTCCAGGTCAGGTCCGCCGGCGAGCAGCCGAGGAATGCACAGGCGTTGGAGAAGCGCGCGCCGTCCATGTGCAGGTTCAGACCCAGCTCTTTGCAGGTCACGCTGATGGCGCGGATTTCTTCCGGGGTGTACACGCTGCCGACTTCGGTGGCTTGGGTGAGCGTGACTACGCGCGGTTTCGGGTAGTGGATGTCCTGGCGCTTGAGGGCGATCTCACGGATCGACTCGGGGGTCAGCTTGCCGTTTTCGGTGCGGGCGGTGAGCAGCTTGGAGCCGTTGGAGAAAAACTCCGGCGCGCCGCATTCGTCGGTTTCGACGTGGGCGGTTTCCGAGCAAATCACGCTATGGTAGCTCTGGCACAGCGAAGACAACGCCAGGGAGTTGGCAGCAGTGCCGTTGAAGGCAAAGAACACTTCGCAGTCGGTTTCAAACAGGTTGCGGAAACCGTCGGCGGCGCGGTGGGTCCATTCATCATCGCCATAGGCGCGTTGATGGCCCTGGTTGGCTTGTTCCATGGCGGCCCAGGCTTCCGGGCAGATGCCGGAATAGTTGTCACTGGCGAATTGTTGGCTCTTGTCGGTCATGGCCCATTCCTGTGGTCGATGTTGGTGCGCACTGTAACCAAGATTGTTGCGGGTGCGCACGCACTGTAAATGCAAAGTCACTGGGGAATTATGCACGGTACTCAAACGATTCCTGTCGGACGCGTCCGTGATGGCGCTCTGGATCTGCTCAAGTGGCTGGCGCTGTTGAGCATGGTGTTGGACCACCTGCGGTATGTCGGTTTGAGCCTGGATGGCCTGTATGTGCCGGGGCGCCTGGCGTTTCCGTGGTTTTGCCTGGCGATTGCGGCGAACCTTCATCGGGCGAGAAACTCACCTGTCACCGGCCAGTGGCGGTATCTGGGCTGGCTGTTACTGTTCAGCGTAATCAGCGAAGTGCCGTACCGACTTTTTATCGATGATGCCGATACATTGAACGTATTGCCGACGTTGGCGTTGGGCTTGCTTATTGCCCGAGGATGGCAGCAGAAAGTACTTTTTGATCGCGGATTGGCGCTGATCGCGGCCACGATTGCCGCGGTGTTTTCCACGCAGCTGATGTTCGGTTTTTTCGGTGTATTGCTGCCACTGGCGATGCTGCTGGTGTTCCGTCGTCCCTGGTATTTCAGCGTATTGCCGGGCGTGGTCTGCGTCGCGGCCAATCAATGGCAGGTTCTGCTCGCTAGTGGCTCCCCTGTCGCGTTGGCGGGATTGGCCACTTGTCTGATTGCGCCAACACTCGGCCTGGTCCTGTTGCGACATGCCAAAAATGCCTCCCCGCCGCCTATGCGCCGCTGGGCGTATGCCCTCTATCCCGCGCATTTCCTGCTGCTGCTGGCCTTGCGCCACAGCCTTGCCTGAGTCGCAGAATTCATTCCATGTCGTAAACGCACCTTTGCGTGGCGTCCGTAGGCATTTGACCTGTCTGCGCCAGCCCTACCATCGCATCAAAGGGCCCTGCACGGGCCTCAACAATACGAAAGGCTGGGAGAGACGCGATGTTCAGCAAAAAAGACCAGATCCAGGGATATGACGACGCACTGCTGGCGGCCATGAATGCCGAAGAGCAGCGTCAGGAAGATCATATCGAGCTGATCGCGTCAGAGAACTACACCAGCAAACGCGTGATGGAAGCCCAGGGCAGCGGCCTCACCAACAAATACGCCGAAGGCTACCCGGGCAAGCGCTACTACGGTGGCTGCGAGCACGTGGATAAGGTCGAAGCCCTGGCCATCGAACGCGCCAAGCAATTGTTCGGCGCCGATTACGCCAACGTGCAGCCGCACTCCGGTTCTTCCGCCAACAGCGCGGTGTACCTGGCCCTGTTGAACGCCGGTGACACCATCCTCGGCATGAGCCTGGCCCACGGCGGCCACCTGACCCACGGCGCCAAGGTGTCGTCCTCGGGCAAGCTGTACAACGCCGTGCAGTACGGCATCAACACCGACACCGGCCTGATCGACTACGACGAAGTCGAACGCCTGGCGGTGGAACACAAACCTAAAATGGTCGTGGCCGGTTTTTCCGCCTACTCCAAGACCCTGGATTTCCCACGCTTTCGCGCCATCGCCGACAAGGTCGGTGCGCTGCTGTTCGTCGACATGGCCCACGTCGCCGGCCTGGTCGCCGCCGGCCTGTACCCGAACCCGCTGCCGTACGCCGATGTGGTCACCACCACCACCCACAAGACCCTGCGCGGTCCCCGTGGCGGCCTGATCCTGGCCAAGGCCAACGAAGAAATCGAGAAGAAACTCAACGCTGCTGTATTCCCCGGCGCCCAGGGTGGCCCGTTGATGCACGTGATCGCCGGCAAGGCCGTGTGCTTCAAGGAAGCCCAGGAACCTGGCTTCAAGGTCTACCAGCAACAAGTGATCGACAACGCCCAGGCCATGGCCAGCGTGTTTATCAAACGCGGCTACGATGTTGTGTCCGGCGGCACCGACAACCACCTGTTCCTGGTCAGCCTGATCCGTCAGGGCCTCACCGGCAAAGAGGCGGACGCCGCCCTCGGCCGCGCCCACATCACCGTCAACAAGAACGCCGTGCCGAATGACCCGCAGTCGCCCTTCGTGACCTCGGGCCTGCGCATCGGCACTCCGGCGGTGACCACGCGTGGTTTCAAAGTGCCGCAGTGCATCGAACTGGCCGGCTGGATCTGCGACATCCTCGACAACCTCGGCGACGCCGACGTCGAGGCCAACGTGGCCAAGCACGTGTCTGCCCTGTGCGCTGATTTCCCGGTTTATCGCTGAGCGCGGTTTTGGAGTAATGACTATGCAACGCTACTCGGGCTTCGGCCTCTTCAAGCACTCACTCAGCCACCACGAAAACTGGCAGAAGATGTGGCGCACGCCGACCCCTAAAAAGGTCTACGACGTGGTCATCGTCGGTGGCGGCGGGCATGGTCTGGCGACCGCCTACTACCTGGCCAAGGAACACGGCATCACCAACGTGGCCGTGGTCGAGAAAGGCTGGCTGGGCGGCGGTAACACCGCGCGCAACACCACCATCGTGCGTTCCAACTACCTGTGGGACGAGTCGGCGCACCTGTACGAACACGCGATGAAACTGTGGGAAGGCCTGTCCCAGGACCTGAACTACAACGTGATGTTCTCCCAGCGTGGCGTGTACAACCTGTGCCACACCCTGCAAGACATCCGTGATTCCGAGCGCCGTGTGAGCGCCAACCGCCTCAATGGCGTGGACGGCGAACTGCTCAACGCCAAGCAAGTGGCCGACGAGATCCCGTACCTCGATTGCTCGAAAAACACCCGCTACCCGGTGCTCGGCGCCACCGTGCAACGTCGCGGCGGCGTGGCCCGTCACGATGCCGTGGCCTGGGGCTTTGCGCGTGCCGCCGACGCCCTCGGCGTGGATTTGATCCAGCAGACCGAAGTGATCGGCTTTCGCAAGGAAAACGGTGTGTGCATCGGCGTGGAAACCAACAAGGGCTTTATCGGCGCCAAGCGCGTCGGTGTGGTGACCGCCGGTAACTCCGGGCACATGGCGTCGTTGGCGGGCTTCCGCCTGCCGATTGAGTCCCACCCGCTGCAAGCGTTGGTGTCGGAGCCGATCAAGCCGATTATCGACAGCGTGATCATGTCCAACGCCGTGCACGGCTACATCAGCCAGTCCGACAAGGGCGACCTGGTGATCGGCGCCGGTATTGACGGCTACAACGGCTACGGCCAGCGCGGCTCGTACCCGGTGATCGAACACACCATCCAGGCCATCGTCGAGATGTTCCCGGTGCTGTCCCGCGTGCGCATGAACCGCCAGTGGGGCGGTATCGTCGACACCACGCCGGATGCCTGCCCGATCATCTCCAAGACCCCCGTGCCGAACATGTTCTTCAACTGTGGTTGGGGCACCGGTGGCTTCAAGGCCACGCCGGGCTCAGGCAACGTGTTTGCCGCCAGCCTGGCCAAGGGTGAAATGCACCCGTTGGCGGCACCTTTTTCCATCGACCGTTTCCACAACGGTGCGTTGATCGACGAACACGGCGCTGCGGCCGTCGCCCACTAACAGGAGAAATTCCCTATGTTGCATATCTTCTGTCCTCACTGTGGCGAACTGCGCTCCGAAGAGGAATTCCACGCCTCCGGCCAAGCGCACATCCCGCGCCCGCTGGACCCGAATGCCTGCACCGATGAAGAGTGGGGCGACTACATGTTCTTCCGCGACAACCCCCGCGGGCTGCACCACGAACTGTGGATTCACGCCGCCGGTTGCCGCCAGTACTTCAACGCGACCCGCGACACCCTGACCTACGAAATTCTTGAAACCTACAAGATCGGTGAGAAGCCACAATTCACCGCCAAGGCCTCTGGAGAGAAGGTATGAGCCAGACCAATCGCCTGTCCAACGGTGGCCGGATCGACCGTAATAAAGTCCTGACGTTTACCTTCAACGGCCAGAGCTACAAAGGCTTTGAAGGCGACACACTGGCCGCAGCCCTGCTGGCCAACGGCGTCGACATCATCGGCCGCAGCTTCAAGTACTCGCGCCCTCGCGGCATCTTCGCTGCGGGCGCCGAAGAGCCGAACGCGGTGCTGCAGATCGGCGCCACCGAAGCCACCCAGATTCCCAACGTGCGCGCCACGCAACAGGCGCTGTACCAAGGCCTGGTCGCCACCAGCACCAACGGCTGGCCGAACGTCAACACTGACGTGATGGGCATCCTCGGCAAGGTCGGCGGCAAGCTGATGCCGCCGGGGTTCTACTACAAAACCTTCATGTACCCGCAATCGTTCTGGATGACTTACGAGAAGTACATCCGTAAGGCAGCAGGTCTTGGCCGCTCGCCGACCGAGAACGACCCGGACACCTACGACAACTTCAACCGTCACTGTGACGTGCTGGTCGTCGGCGCCGGCCCTGCGGGCTTGGCTGCCGCACTGGCTGCCGCCCGCAGCGGTGCTCGTGTGATCCTCGCCGACGAGCAGGAAGAGTTTGGCGGTTCGCTGCTGGATTCGCGTGAAAGCCTCGACGGCAAGCCGGCTGCGGAATGGGTTGCCAGCGTGATCGCTGAACTCAAGGCGCTGCCGGACGTAGTGTTGCTGCCCCGCGCCACCGTCAACGGCTACCACGACCATAACTTCCTGACCATTCACGAACGCCTCACCGACCACCTCGGTGACCGTGCGCCGATTGGTGTGGTGCGCCAACGTATCCATCGTGTGCGCGCCAAGCGCGTGGTGCTGGCGACCGGTGCGTGTGAGCGCCCGCTGGTGTACGGCAACAACGATGTGCCGGGCAACATGCTCGCCGGTGCCGTCTCCACTTACGTGCGCCGCTACGGCGTTGCGCCGGGCAAGAAACTGGTGCTGTCGACCAACAACGATCATGCCTACCGCGTTGCGCTGGACTGGCTCGACGCCGGCCTGCAAGTGGTGGCCGTGGCTGATGTACGCCACAACCCACGCGGCGCACTGGTTGAAGAAGCCCGCGCCAAAGGTATTCGAATCCTCACCGGCAGCGCTGTGATCGAGGCCCGTGGCAGCAAGCACGTCACCGCCGCCCGCGTCGCTGCGATTGATGTGAAAGCGCATAAAGTCACCAGCCCAGGCGAGTGGCTGGACTGTGACCTGGTGGCCAGTTCCGGCGGCTACAGCCCAGTGGTCCACCTGGCTTCGCACCTGGGCGGCAAGCCGACCTGGCGTGAAGACATCCTCGGTTTTGTGCCCGGTGAAGCCCCGCAGAAACGCGTGTGCGTCGGCGGTATCAACGGCGTCTATGGCCTTGGCGATTCCCTGGCAGACGGTTTTGAAGGCGGCGTGCGCGCGGCCAGCGAAGCCGGTTTTGCCCCGGTGGAAGGCACCTTGCCGAAAGCCCTGAGCCGCTTGGAAGAGCCGACGTTGGCGATCTACCAAGTGCCGCACGACAAGCCAACCGCACGGGCACCGAAGCAATTTGTCGACCTGCAAAACGACGTGACCGCCGCCGCCATCGAACTGGCGACCCGCGAAGGTTTCGAGTCGGTCGAGCACGTCAAACGCTACACCGCACTGGGTTTCGGCACCGACCAGGGCAAGTTGGGCAACGTCAACGGCCTGGCGATTGCCGCTCGTTCGCTGAACGTGACCATCCCGCAGATGGGCACCACCATGTTCCGTCCCAACTACACGCCGGTGACCTTCGGCGCGGTAGCGGGTCGTCACTGTGGGCACATCTTCGAACCGGTGCGCTACACCGCGCTGCACGCCTGGCACGTGAAGAACGGCGCCGAGTTTGAAGACGTCGGCCAGTGGAAACGCCCTTGGTACTTCCCACGCAACGGTGAAGACCTGCACGCCGCCGTCAAACGCGAATGCCTGGCCGTGCGTGACAGCGTCGGCCTGCTGGACGCGTCGACCCTCGGCAAGATCGACATCCAGGGCCCGGATGCGCGCGAATTCCTCAACCGCATCTACACCAACGCCTGGACCAAGCTCGATGTGGGCAAGGCGCGCTACGGCCTGATGTGCAAGGAAGACGGCATGGTTTTCGACGACGGCGTGACTGCCTGCCTCGCCGACAACCACTTCCTGATGACCACCACCACCGGCGGCGCTGCCCGTGTGCTGCAATGGCTGGAAATCTACCAACAGACCGAATGGCCAGACCTCAAGGTGTACTTCACCTCGGTCACCGACCACTGGGCGACCATGACCCTGTCCGGCCCCAACAGCCGCAAGCTGCTGGCGGAAGTCACCGATATCGACCTGGACAAGGACGGCTTCCCGTTCATGACCTGGAAAGAAGGCCTGGTCGGCGGCGTACCGGCCCGTGTGTTCCGGATCTCGTTTACCGGTGAGCTGTCGTACGAAGTCAACGTGCAGGCCGACTACGCCATGGGCGTGCTGGAACAGATCGTCGCGGCCGGCCAAAAGTACAACCTGACCCCGTACGGCACCGAAACCATGCACGTGCTGCGGGCCGAGAAGGGCTTCATCATCGTCGGCCAGGACACCGACGGCTCGATGACCCCGGACGACCTGAACATGGGCTGGTGCGTCGGCCGCACCAAGCCGTTCTCGTGGATCGGCTGGCGCGGCATGAACCGTGAAGACTGCGTGCGCGAAGAGCGCAAGCAACTGGTGGGCCTCAAGCCGGTCGATCCGAAAGTATGGCTGCCGGAAGGCGCGCAGTTGGTGTTCGATCCGAAGCAGTCGATCCCGATGAAGATGGTCGGCCACGTGACATCGAGCTATGCGCATAACTCCCTGGGTTATTCGTTTGCGATGGCGGTGGTGAAGGGTGGCTTGAAGCGCATCGGCGAGCGGGTGTTCTCACCGCAAGCGGATGGCAGCGTGATCGAGGCGGAGATTGTGTCCTCGGTGTTCTTCGACCCCAAAGGCGATCGCCAGAACATCTGACAGACCGAGGTGCCTGCATCGCAGGCAAGCCAGCTCCCACATTTGAATCGATTCACAATTCAAAAATGTGGGAGGGACTTGCCCCCGATGAGGCCAGAACAGACACCACAGCATTCAAACAGGTGCTTTATGACAGCAGCCAATGTTTACCAACAACGCCCCACCACCGGCGCCAAGGCCGAGTCGTCGCTGCACCATGCCGACCTCGCCAGCCTGGTCGGCAAGGGTCGCAAGAACGCCGGCGTGACCGTGCGTGAAAAGAAACTTCTGGGCCACCTGACCATTCGTGGCGATGGCCACGATGCAGCCTTCGCTGCGGGCGTGCACAAGGCCCTGGGCATCGAATTGCCCGGCGCCTTGCAAGTGATCGTCAAGGGTGAAACCAGCCTGCAGTGGCTCGGCCCGGATGAGTGGTTGCTGATCGTGCCAAGCGGTGAAGAATTCGCCGCCGAGAAAAGCCTGCGTGAGGCCCTGGGCGACCTGCATATCCAGATCGTCAACGTCAGCGGCGGCCAGCAGATCCTTGAGCTCAGCGGCCCGAATGTGCGCGATGTGTTGATGAAATCCACCAGCTACGACGTGCACCCCAACAACTTCCCAGTGGGCAAGGCGGTGGGCACGGTGTTCGCCAAGTCGCAACTGGTGATCCGCCACACGGCTGAAGACACTTGGGAGCTGGTGATTCGTCGCAGCTTCTCGGATTACTGGTGGTTGTGGTTACAGGATGCATCCGCCGAATTCGGCCTGAGCGTCCAAGCCTGAGGAATGCCCCATGAGCCGCGCACCCGATACATGGATTTTGACCGCCGACTGCCCCAGCGTGCTCGGCACGGTGGACGCGGTCACCCGCTACCTGTTCGAGCAGGGTTGCTACGTTACCGAGCACCACTCGTTCGATGACCGGCTTTCGGGCCGGTTCTTTATTCGCGTGGAGTTCCGCCAGCCCGACGGTTTTGACGAACAAGGTTTCCGCGATGGCCTGGCCACCCGTGGTGAAGCCTTCGGCATGATCTTCGAACTCACCGCGCCAAACTACCGGCCAAAAGTGGTGATCATGGTCTCCAAGGCCGATCACTGCCTGAACGACCTGCTGTACCGCCAGCGTATCGGCCAACTGTCGATGGACGTGGTCGCGGTGGTGTCCAACCACCCCGATTTGAAACCTTTGGCCGACTGGCACCAGATTCCCTACTACCATTTCCCCCTCGACCCCAACGACAAACCGTCCCAGGAGCGTCAGGTGTGGCAGGTGGTGGAAGACACCGGCGCGGAATTGGTGATCCTTGCGCGCTACATGCAAGTGCTGTCGCCGGAGCTGTGCCGCAAGCTGGATGGCAAGGCCATCAACATTCACCACTCGTTGCTGCCGGGGTTCAAGGGCGCCAAGCCGTATCACCAGGCGTACAACAAGGGCGTGAAGTTGGTGGGGGCCACGGCGCATTACATCAACAACGATCTGGATGAAGGCCCGATCATTGCCCAGGGTGTGGAGGTGGTGGATCACAGTCATTACCCCGAGGATTTGATCGCCAAGGGGCGCGATATCGAAGGGCTGACGTTGGCCCGGGCCGTTGGGTATCACATTGAGCGGCGGGTGTTTTTGAACGCCAATCGCACGGTCGTTCTTTAGATCGCTATCGCAGGCAAGCCAGCTCCCACATTTTTGAATGTGTTCATAGATCAAAATGTGGGAGCCGGGCTTGCCCGCGATGAGGCCCTTACAAACAACGCAAAAACAGCATCTGTAACCCGAGCACTTAACGCGCTGCCCACCCAAACGGGCAACGTGGTTCCATAAAAACAACAGCGAGGTGAAAGCATGTCTGGTAATCGTGGTGTCGTGTATCTCGGCAACGGCAAGGTCGAAGTACAGAAAATCGACTATCCCAAAATGCAGGACCCCCGTGGCAGGAAGATTGAGCACGGCGTCATCCTGCGCGTGGTCTCCACCAACATCTGCGGCTCCGACCAACACATGGTGCGTGGCCGCACCACTGCCCAGACCGGCCTGGTGCTCGGTCATGAAATCACCGGTGAAGTGATCGAGAAGGGCAGCGACGTCGAAAACCTGAAGATCGGCGACCTGGTTTCCGTACCCTTCAACGTGGCGTGCGGCCGCTGCCGTTCCTGCAAGGAGCAGCACACCGGCGTATGCCTCACCGTCAACCCGGCCCGTGCCGGTGGCGCCTACGGCTACGTCGACATGGGCGACTGGACCGGTGGTCAGGCCGAGTACGTGCTGGTGCCGTACGCCGACTTCAACCTGCTCAAACTGCCGGACCGCGACAAGGCCATGGAGAAAATCCGCGACCTGACCTGCCTCTCCGACATTCTCCCCACCGGCTACCACGGCGCCGTCACTGCCGGCGTTGGCCCAGGCAGCACGGTTTATATCGCCGGTGCCGGCCCTGTGGGCTTGGCGGCGGCGGCATCGGCGCGCCTGTTGGGTGCGGCAGTGGTGATCATCGGTGACGTCAACCCGATCCGCCTGGCCCACGCCAAGGCCCAGGGCTTCGAGATTGCCGACCTGTCCCAGGACACCCCGCTGCACGAACAGATCGCCGCACTGCTGGGTGAGCCGGAAGTGGACTGCGCCGTCGATGCCGTGGGCTTCGAAGCCCGTGGTCATGGTCATGAAGGCGTCAAGGCGGAAGCCCCGGCCACCGTGCTCAACTCCCTGATGGGCGTGGTGCGCGTGGCGGGCAAGATCGGTATCCCTGGCCTGTACGTCACCGAAGACCCGGGTGCTGTGGACGCTGCGGCAAAAATGGGCAGCCTGAGCATCCGCTTCGGCCTGGGCTGGGCCAAGTCCCATAGCTTCCACACCGGCCAGACCCCGGTGATGAAGTACAACCGCGCGTTGATGCAGGCGATCATGTGGGACCGTATCAACATTGCCGAGATCGTCGGTGTGCAGGTGATCAGCCTGGACGACGCGCCGCGTGGGTATGGCGAGTTCGATGCGGGTGTGCCGAAGAAGTTTGTGATTGATCCGCATAAGTTGTTCAGTGCGGCATAAAGAGCAGGGCAAATAATAAGGGCGACCCCAGGGTCGCCCTTATTATTTATTGTGAGTTGAGCCGCAGGTAGGGAGTGGCTGTTACACCCTCTTCAACGACAGTCTTTCCGCCATAGTCACAACGTAGCCTTCCCTCTGTCTGGGTGATGGTCTCTGCCTTGAGTGCGTACCTGGGGGCTAGATAATCGTCATCTGTTCCGGCTGTCTGGCCCTTCCATGTCCTGCCCCTGGTGTGGGCCGAGTATTTATAGCCTTCGCCGTAGGGCGGTGGCAGGTCAGGGTCCGTGTAGGGTTTGGAGTGGATGTCGCTGACGGCTGGGCATTGGCCGATGTCGATGGCCTGGCCCGATGAGGCCTGGTGTGGCCTGCGAAGATCGAGAAGGTTGAGTGCGGTAGCGGCAGCAAAAATATTGGGTATCAATCCGATCATGTCGTCACAGTTCCTTTGTTTGTGGCTGAACCTTCGCGTCGAAAATCGTGAGAAGGCTGCCTTGGGTGGGCCGTGCCGGGCCCACAGTTCCGCAAGAACGTCGACGGCTGGCTGAGGATTTGTGAACGTGAACGGTCGGAATGATTCGGGTGACGTTTTTACTGATGCGTAAATGAGCACTTGGAAATTGCCAGGGCTTCGCAATACGTGCCTTTCCACTCGCCAATAGGAGGGATAAGGTTCCAGGCAGACACAGGTTTGAGCGCGACCGAAAAGCTCGCGTCGTTATTCATGGGGCCCTTATAGGTGCAGGTGACGGTTTTGTTGTTTGCATCGTACCGGGCATCGTGAAAGGTCGAATCATTCAAGTACGAAGCGGCAGCCAACGGGTTTTCACCTATCCAGGCCCGTCCATCAGGTTGTGACGCCTCATAGCGGTAACCGCCATTGATCATCTCCGTTTGTTTGATGGCTTGGATCGAGGGACAGGTGGAGGTCGCTGCACCGACAGTGTTCATCAGGGCCATCGTGGCCAACATACCTGCAAGTAGTGAGCTTCTCATTACCCGCCTCCTGTGGGTTGCGGGAAGGGCGACCGCAAAGTCGCCCTTATTAATTATTGCGTTGCTGTGAGTCTTAGATTAGGAACTGCAGTTTCACCATTTTCTATCAGCGTTTTGCCGCCGTAGTCACAGCGCAGCTTTCCATTCACTACATTGATCGTCTCTGCTTCGAGTTCATATTTACGTTCCAGGTAATCATGTTTAGTGTTACCTGTTTGGCCCGTCCACTTCTTACCACCGCTCTCGGCGGTGTATTTGAAACCGTCGACGCTATTACCTTGGATGGTTTCTTGGAATGCTTCAGATTTAATGGTGCTAGGTGCCGGGCAGTCCTTGATATCAGCTGCATGAGCGCCCCCGGCCAATACACAAGCAGCCAGCATTCCTACGGCGAATTGATAATTCATATCTGATCCTTAATTGAATTGTGAGGTGACGTCTGAATGCTAAGACGGCTTGCTAGCGTGGGATACTGTTAGAAATGACAGTAATTTATAATTATTCGGTATGAAAAATTCGTTTTATATGAAAGTCGGTATATTTGAAGCTGCCAGAAATTGCATACGCAGGTACAGAAAGGGCGACAGGGCATCGCCCTTTTTGCGGCAATTTTTAAGCCTGCAATCGCCGGCTGATGACATCGAGCAAATCGCAGCCGTCGCACAGCGCAATGGCGCATAGCAGGTCGAAGTCCTGGGGGACGAGGGTGTCGGTGTGCAGGGATGGGGTGGCGCTGTCGTGGCCGGTGAGCGGCATGTATCGGTTCATGTTTTGAACCCATTCAAGTAGAGGTGGGCTACACACATATTTGTCGCCAAACGAATTGGGTGGCAGCTGTACGCAGGTTGGCGAACCGGGAATGGAACCGGCAGACCCGAAGGTCTCCCGCGCACAGCCACCACGAAAGCGGCTATTGCGGACGCAAAAGGGCCTGCAAAAAAGCAGAAGCTTTTGCACCATTCACCGGGTCGCCAAACCCGTGTCGCCATGTGGACGACGGCCGAACTATAAAGCGCCATCCCTTGCCACGAGCAAGTCACCCAGGCACTGAATATCAATGTGGGAGGGGGCTCCGATGGCGGTGGCTCAGTCAGTAAAGTTGTGACTGAACTACAGCTATCGGGAGCAAGCCCCCTCCCACATGGGTTTGTGGTGTTTGGGGGATCAGCGTGTGGCCAGTGCGCCTTGGTAGACGGTCGGCCCCGTCGGCTGTTTGCTGATGGAACCACCCTTGGTCTCCGAACTCACCATCAGCTCCACCGGCTTGCTGATGCTTTCCTGCTGGCGGGGGTTGAGTCCGATGATGCCTTTGCCATCCTCCGGCAATAGCCCAAGCGACACCGGTGCGCTGCCGTCGGGCATGGCCCACAGTTCCAGGCTGCGATCCGGCTCAACTGCTGCCGTGGCGATCGGCTCTACTTCGAGGTAATCGTTGTGCGCCATAATCTGCGCCGCGGGTTGCTGGGCGGTGGTCACCAGGGTGGCGGCGGAATTGACGTTGTCCTGGGTGTAGAACGCGCCGCCGAGGCCGGCGACGATGGCCACGCAGACGCCGATGAACACGCGTGGACGGTTCCAGAAAGGCGGCTTTTGCTCAATTACTTGGGGACGGGTGGCGCTCATATGGCTGTTCCTGGCAAGTCTTGAAGTCATTTCATGGACTCTGATATGCCGATTGGGTTCCTCGGCCGACCCGGAACAATGCGCCGGATCCCCAGTCAAACGCCTGCTTTCACCCCTACACCCAGAGGTTGTTTCGATGAAGATTTCACGCGGTTTCGCCCTTTCCTGCCTGATGACCCTGGCGGCCGGCCCGGTGTTCGCCGCAGGGTTCAGCCTTGGCGACGCGGCCAATGCCATTTCCGGTATGCAGGGTGGCAACAACAAGGCCGCTGCAGCCGCACCGTCGTCCGAGACGGCCGGGTTGTTGAGCGCCCTGACCTCGCAACTGAACATCACCCCCGAACAAGCGGTGGGCGGTACGGGCGCCATGCTGGGCCTGGCCAAGAACAAACTGAGCGGCAACGACTATTCGCAGCTGGGCAATAGCGTGCCGGGGCTCGACCAGCTGTCGGGCAACAATGCGTTGGGTAGCCTCGGGGCCTTGAGCGGGATGCTCGGCCAGACCGGCGGCAGCAAGACCAGCGGCCTCGACGGCCTGCTGGGCAATGTGAAGAACACCAACGACCTGAACACCGCGTTCAGCGCCTTGGGCATGGACAGTGGCATGGTCGGCCAGTTTGCCCCGGTGATCCTGCAATACCTGGGCGGCCAGGGTGCCAGCAGCTCGGTGCTGGGCAAGCTGGCCCAGGCCTGGGGCACCGGCAGTTAAGGACGCTCCGCGCGCAGTTGTTCGATGCGCGCGTCCTTCTCCGTCCAGAGCTGGTTGACCCAGTTCTGGACGGTCTGGCGAAATGCCGGATCGTTCTCGTAATCCCCTTGCCACAACGCGGGGTCCAGCTCGCGGGTACGGATATCAATGATCACCGTCGGTACCGATCCGCAGATCAAATCCCAGAACCCCGGAATCCTGTCTTGCGGGTAGACCACCGTCACGTCGAGCACCGCGTCCAGTTGTTCACCCATCGCCGCCAGCACGAATGCTACGCCACCGGCCTTGGGCTTGAGCAGGCGCGTGAACGGTGAGTCCTGCTGCTTGCGTTTGCCTTCGGTGAACCGCGTACCCTCCAGGTAATTGACCACCGTCACCGGCTGGCGCTTGAACAGCTCGCAGGCCTCTTTGGTGATCTTCAAATCCTGCCCCGCCAGTTCCGGGTGCTTGGCCAGGAACGCCTTGGTGTAGCGCTTCATGAACGGGTAATCCAGCGCCCACCACGCCAGGCCCAGGAAGGGCACCCAGATCAGCTCTTTTTTCAGGAAGAATTTGAAGAACGGCGTGCGCCGGTTGAGGGCCTGGATCAGCGCCGGGATATCCACCCAGGATTGGTGGTTGCTGATCACCAGGTAGCTGGTGTCACCGCGCAAATCGTCGCCGCCGCGAATATCCCAGCGGGTGGGGATGCACAGCGAGAAAATCAGCTTGTCGATCTCGGCCCAGGTCTCGGCGATCCACATCACCGCCCACGACATGTAGTCACGCAAGCGACCGGGGGCCACCAGCTTGAGCAGGGCAAACACCATCAACGGGCCGAACAGCACCAGGGTGTTGAGCAATAGCAGCAGTGTGACGAAACAGCCGGTGAGCAGGCGGCGCATAAGTAACTCTTGGAATCCTGTGGGCGGGCCATGATAAGAGAGGTGAGTCTAGAGGCCAAATCCGAATTCGCCGGACGAATGTTTCACAATGTGCCGGTTATGCTGGAGCGAGCTAACTAAGTGCTGCCTTTGCGGTCTAGAATCCGCCTACTTCTTTCCGAGGAAATCACTTCGTGAAACTGCTCCTTGCCTCCCTCGCCCTGGCTGCCTTGCCTGTCATGGCCGCCGAGCCGACCCTGTACGGTCGCTACGAATACATCCAACTGCCGGAGATCGGCGAAACCTTCAAGGCCAAGATGGACACCGGCGCGCTGACTGCCTCGCTGTCGGCCCGCGACATCGAGACCTTCACCCGTGATGGCGACGATTGGGTGCGCTTCCGCCTCGGCGGCAAGGACGCGTCCAATAAAGTCTATGAACACAAAGTGTCGCGCATCAGCAAGATCAAGAGCCGCGCCGACGAAGACGACGACAAGGACGAGCCGTCCGTGGCCAAGCGTCCGGTGGTCGACCTGGAAATGTGCCTGGGCAACGTCAAGCGCACTGTCGAGGTCAACCTCACCGACCGCAGCAGCTTCAACTACCCCTTGTTGATCGGCGCCAAGGCCCTGCGTGAATTTGGCGCGGCGGTGAACCCGGCACGTCGTTACACTGCCGACAAACCGGACTGCTGACGGACCACCATGGCGCATATCCTGATTGTCGAAGACGAAGCGGCAATAGCCGACACACTGATATTCGCCCTGCAAGGCGAGGGCTTCACCACCACCTGGCTGAGCCTCGGCCAGGAGGCGCTGGCCCATCAGCGCCAGACGCCTGCCGACCTGATCATCCTCGACATCGGGCTGCCGGATATCACGGGTTTTGAAACCTGCAAGCAACTGCGCCGGTTCAGCGAAGTGCCGGTGATGTTCCTCAGTGCCCGGGATGGCGAGATCGACCGCGTGGTGGGGCTGGAGATCGGCGCCGACGATTATGTGGTCAAGCCCTTCAGCCCACGGGAAGTGACGGCGCGGGTCAGGGCGATCCTCAAGCGGATTGGCCCCGGTGCTGCGCCGGCGCTGTTCCAGGTTGACCTGGAGCGCATGCAGATCAGCTATCGCGGCCAGCCGTTGAGCCTCACGCGCCATGAATTCCGTTTACTGCAAAGTCTGTTGGAACAGCCCGAGCGCGTGTTCAGCCGCGAGCAACTCCTGGACGCGGTAGGCGTGGCGGCGGATGCCGGCTACGAGCGCAATATCGACAGCCACATCAAAAGCCTGCGCAGCAAATTACGCAACGTGGCCGCCGAGGCCGAGCCGATCCAGACCCATCGCGGCCTCGGCTACAGCTACAGCCCGAGCAATAGCTGATGCGCCTGGGGCTGCGCATCTTCCTGGTGTACGCGCTGTTTATCGGCCTGACCGGCTACTTTGTGCTCAGCACCGTGATGAAGGAAATCCGCCCCGGCGTGCGCCAGTCCACCGAAGAAACCCTGGTGGACACCGCCAACCTGCTGGCCGAGATCCTGCGCGACGACGTAAAGAACGGCACCCTCGGCCAAAGCCACTGGCCGGAGTTGCTCAAGGCCTACGGCAATCGCCAGCCGGGCGCGACCATCTGGGGGCTGCCGAAAAACCAGGTCAACCATCGCATCTACGTGACCGACGCCAAGGGCGCCGTGTTGCTCGATTCCACGGGCAAAGCGGTGGGGCAGGACTATTCGAAGTGGAACGACGTGTACCTGACCTTGCGTGGCGAGTACGGCGCGCGCTCCACCCGCAGCGAACTGGATGACCCTGCCTCGTCGGTAATGCACGTGGGCGCGCCGATCCGTGACAACGGCCAGATCATTGGCGTGGTCACCGTGGCCAAGCCGAACAGCTCGTTGCAGCCGTATGTCGACCGCACTGAGCGGCGCTTGCTGTGGTACGGCGCTGGCTTGGTGATTCTTGGCCTGTTGCTTGGTGCGGTATTGTCGTGGTGGCTGAGCGTTGCCCTTAGGCGGCTGACGGCCTATGCCGAAGCGGTGAGCGAAGGCCGGCGTGCCGAGTTGCCCCATTACCGTGGCGGCGAACTCAAGCAGCTCTCTACTGCCGTTGAGCACATGCGCACGCAGTTGGAAGGCAAGGCTTACGTCGAGCGCTACGTGCACACCCTGACCCATGAATTGAAGAGCCCGCTGGCGGCGATACGCGGTGCGGCCGAGCTGTTGCAGGGCGATATGACCCGTGAGCAGCAGCAGCGCTTCGTCGGCAATATCGACAGCGAAAGTGCGCGCCTGCAGCAGTTGATCGAGCGCCTGCTGAACCTGGCGCAGGTCGAACAACGCCAGGGCCTGGAAGAGCAGGCCAGTATTGCACTGGCGGCCATGGTCGATGAGGTAATCAAGGCCCAGTGTGCCCGTATCGAAGGCGCCGGGTTGCGCGTCGAGCAGACGATTGCGGCGGATGTAAACGTATATGGCGAACCCTTTCTGCTGCGTCAGGCACTGGGCAACCTGCTGGACAATGCACTGGACTTCACGCCGCCCGGCGGCCTGCTGAGGTTCAGCGCGCAGACGCGACACAACGACGTGCAGGTGAGCCTGTTCAACCAGGCCACGCCGATTCCCGACTACGCCCTGCCACGCCTGAGCGAGCGTTTCTACTCGCTGCCACGCCCGGCCAGTGGGCGCAAAAGCACCGGCCTGGGCCTCAACTTTGTCGAGGAAGTGATGAAGCTGCACGGCGGCGCATTGCAGATCGGCAATGTCGACGGCGGCGTGCAGGCGGTGCTGCATCTCCACACAGTCTCCACATTGCCCACATAAATCCCCCACACAGGCTGCCCAGACTCTCCCCATCAAAACAGGGAGAGACCCATGAACCGCAGCCTGCTTTTCAAACTTGGCGCAATTGCGCTGCTGATCCTGCTGTTGCTGATTCCGTTGCTGATGATCAACGGCATTATCAGCGACCGCCAGCAACTGCGCGATGGCGTATTGATGGACATCGCCCGCAGCTCCAGCTACGCCCAGCGCCTCACCGGCCCGGTGATGGTAGTGCCGTATCGCAAGACCGTCCGCGAGTGGAAGCTCAATGAAAAGCTCAACAAACGCTACGAAGTCACCCGTGAAGAGCGCGGTCGTCTGTATTTCCTGCCGGACCGATTTGAACTCGACGGCAAGGTGCAGACCGAATTGCGCGCACGGGGCATCTACCAGGCGCGGCTGTTCCATGCCGACAACCGCATCAGCGGGCATTTCGAATTGCCTGCGCAGTTGGGTATCACCGAAGACTTCGCCGATTACCGCTTTGAGCCGGCATTTCTCGCGGTGGGCATCAGCGATATTCGCGGCATCGAAAACGCGCTGAAGCTGGAGCTGGGCAGCCAGCAATTGGAGTTCGAACCCGGCTCCCAGGTGGACTGGCTGGGCGAAGGCGTGCACGTGACACTGCCGGAACACGACAGCAAAAAGCCCAGCGTCGTGAACTTTGCTTTCGACCTGCGCCTGCAAGGCACCGAGCAACTGCAAGTGGTGCCGGTGGGCAAGACCAGCCAGGTGTCACTCGCTTCCAACTGGCCACATCCCAGCTTCATCGGCAATTTCCTGCCGGCACAACGCGAGATTACCGACAAGGGCTTCAGCGCCAACTGGCAGACCTCGTTCTTCTCCACCAACCTTGAGCAAGCGCTGCAAACCTGCCTGGACAAGCAGGGCTGTGAAGACTTCAACAACCGCAGCTTCGGCGTGAACTTCATCGACCCGGTGGACCAGTACCTCAAGAGCGACCGTGCGATCAAATACGCGCTGCTGTTCATCGCCCTGACCTTCGCCGGCTTCTTCCTGTTCGAAGTACTCAAGAGCCTGGCAGTGCATCCGGTGCAGTACGCGTTGGTGGGGTTTGCGCTGGCGTTTTTCTACCTGCTGTTGCTGTCGTTGTCCGAGCACATTGGGTTCGCGCTGGCTTATCTCATCTCTGCCAGCGCCTGCGTGTTGTTGATTGGCTTCTACGTGTGCCATGTGCTGCGCAGCGTTACCCACGGCCTGGGCTTCTCGGCGGGGTTGGCGGCGCTGTATGGCTTGTTGTACGGGCTGCTGAGTGCCGAGGATTACGCGTTGCTGATGGGCTCGCTGCTGCTGTTTGGCCTGCTGGGCACGGTGATGGTGCTGACGCGTAAGTTGGATTGGTATGGCGTGGGCAAGCGCAAGGCGGCTGAGCCGATGTCGTTTGACCTGGAGGCGGTGCAATGATCGGGTTGCGGGAGGACCAGCAAGTGGGGGCGCATTTAGCCTCAAGGATCGTTACGTTCCTCAATACCACCACCGTCCAATGTGGGAGTGGGCTTGCCCGCGATAGCGGTGGTTCAGAAACAGATGTGCTGAATGACATACCGCGATCGCGGGCAAGCCCGCTCCCACATTGGGTCGGTGTGAACGTCACACGGGCGGCTGGGTTTCCAGCATCGAAGGCCGCTGGCTGACCTCGGCATACCAGGCGGCAAGCTTCGGGTTAGCCAGGCGCCATTGCATATCCGGATGACGGAAGTCCAGGTAACCCAAGGCGCAGGCCACGCTGATGGCGGCGATGTCGAAGTGGCTGGTCAGTTCGGCAATCGCGTCCGCTTCCAATTCGGCGAGGCTGCGGCGGATCTTGTTGCGCTGCTCGTCCAGCCATTGGTCCCATTGCTTTTCCGCCGGGCGCAGGGCGGTCTCGTAGCGCACCAGCACGGCGGCATCCATGATGCCGTCGGCCATCGAGGCCAAGGTCAGGCGGCGCCAGCGGGCCGAGCCGTCGCGCGGGATCAGCGGGTTGCCGACGTGCTGGTGGTCGAAGTAATCGAGGATCACCCGGCTGTCGTGCAGCACCGTGCCGTCGGCCAGGCGCAGGGCCGGGATTTTGCCCACGGGGTTGCCTTGCACCACCTGCGCATCCGGGTTGACCGGGGTCGGCATGCAGCCGTGCAGGGCGACGCGATCCTGCTGGCCGGTTTCAGCCAGCAACACGCGAACCTTACGAACGAACGGTGAAGCGGGGTTGTGGAACAAGGTCATGCTGGGAGCGGACATGGGCATTCCTCAAGAAAGGGCTGGGCTAATCTATCTCACCGTTTGAGCAAGGCCCAAGTGCCAATTGCAGCGGGAATGCCTAACCCGAGCCAACTGAGCGAATCCCACAGCCCATCGCCGAGCAATGCCGCAAACAACCCGGCGGCGCTGAGCAGGCCAATCACCAGCGGCACACCAAACACCTTCCAGAAATTCGATTGCCTGGGCTTCATGCCTTGCCCGCCTTGCGCCGCACGATCCACAAGTAAATACCACTGACCAGCACGATGATGGTCAGCACATCCAGCGCCGCCCACAGGATCTTCATCGGCATGCCGCCGTAGTCGCCAAAATGCAGCGGTTGGGACATGCCCATGGCGTCCATGTACCACGGCCGTTCGGCGATGGCGGTGACGGCCAGGGTGCTGGCGTCGATCAGTACCGGCGTGAGCAGGTGCGAGGTCAGGTGGGTGCTGCCCTTCATGAACACGGCGTAATGGTGCTCGCTGGAAAAGCGCGTGCCGGGGAAGGCGATGAAGTCCGGCGCCATGCCGGGTGCGGCCTTGGCGGCAATCGCCAGCAGCTCGGTGGCTGGCGCACGTTGGGTCAGTGGCGGGGCGTTTTTGTAAGGTTCGATCATCGCGCTGAGGCTGTCCTGGCGCCAGGCGGCGATGATCAGGTCGGCGCAGGCGCTGATCACGCCGGTCACGCCCACCACCAGCGCCCACGTCAGTGTGACCACGCCGATGAGGTTATGCAGGTCGAGCCAGCGCAGGCGGGTGGATTTGTCCTGGCGCACAGTGGCGAACGTCAAGCGCCGCATGAACGGCAGGTACAACACCGTGCCCGAGATGATCGCCAGCACAAACAAAATGCCCATGAACGCCAGCAACAGCTTGCCCGGCAGGCCGGCGAACATGTCCACATGCAGGCGCAGCAGGAACAGGGTCAAGCCGCCGTTCGCCGCCGGGGTCTCCACGGCTTCGCCCGTGCGCGCGTCGAGCATGAAGGTGTGGGACGAGTTGGGTTCGGTGCCGGCGGTGGCGGCCATGATCGCGATCACGCCGTTCTTGTCATCTTCATCCCACGCCAGGTACTGCATGGCTTCGCCAGGACGATGGGCCTGAGCCTTGGCCACCAGTTGTTCCAGGTTGAGCTGTGGCGTGTCGGCAGGCATCTGCGCCAACTCCGGCTCGTTGCCCAGCAGGTGGTCGATCTCGTGGTGAAACACCAGTGGCAGGCCAGTGAGGGCGAGCAGCAGCAGGAATACCGTGCAGATCAGGCTGGTCCAGGTATGGATGAAGGACCAGCGGCGGATGGTTTTGCTTTTCATTTTTTTCAACCTTCAGACACACCAAAGCCGCCCACTGGGGCGGCCTGGCGGTTAACTCAGCCGATTACCACTGGTAGGTGGCGCTGGCGACGACGCTGCGTTGGTCGCCGAAGTAGCAGTAGTTGCCATCACAGGTAGACAGGTAGTCCTTGTTGAACAGGTTGGTGGCGTTCAACTTCACCGAGGCGCCCTTCAGGCTGTTGTCCAGGCGGCCCAGGTCGTAGTGCACGGCACCGTCAAACACGGTGTAGGCATTGGCCTTGCCCAGCCAGGTGTTGGCCTGGTCGCCGTAGGTGTTGCCGGTGTAGCGTGCGCCGAAGCCGATGCCGAAGCCATCCAGAACACCGGTGTGCCAGGTGTAGTCGGTCCACAGCGACGCTTGCTGGTTGGGCATCAAGGTCAGGCGGTTGCCTTTGTAGATGCCTTTTTGCACCTCGGATTTCGCCAGGGTGTAGGCGGCGATGACCTTGAGGTTCTCGGTCACGTCAGACACGGCTTCCAGCTCCAGGCCCTTGACCTTCACTTCGCCGGTCTGGCTGTTGATCTGCTGGCCCCCGGCGCCGAGGGTGGTCACCTGCACATTCTTCTGGGTCAGGTCATAGACTGCCGCACTCAGCAGCGTATTGGAGCCGGGCGGCTGGTACTTGACGCCCATTTCCCACTGCTTGCCCTCTGTCGGTTTGAACGTCTTGGTGGCGTTGGTATCGGCGTTGCTCGCTGGCTGGAATGATTCGGCGTAGGACAAGTACGGTACGAAGCCCGAGTCGAACACGTAGCTCAGGGCTGCGTTGCCACTGAAGTGTTTGATGCGGTCAGTGTTGGTCGCGTCGTTGTCGTTGAAGTAGGTGGTGCCCTGATGCACCCAGTCTTCACGCCCGCCCAGGGTCAGACGCCAGTTGTCCAGGGCCATCTGGTCTTGCGCGTAGAGGCCGGTTTGAACGGTTTTCTGGTTGTAGTCGTAAAAAGGACGAACGCCGGTTGGGCGCAATGTCGGCTGAGTGTTGACCGGGTTGAAGATGTTGATATTCGATGCGGTGCCGTAGATTGCGCGATAGGTGGTATCGGTGCGTTGGTGATCCAGGCCGAGCAGCAAGGTGTGGGTGATGTCGCCAGTGGCAAAGTCAGCCTGGAAGTTGTTGTCCACCGCGAACTGGCCGATGCTTTCATTCACGTTGGTGGTCGACCGGGAGATATCGCCCGCCGCATTGGCTGGGGAGAATGCATAGGAGCCCACGGTCAATTGCTGGAAGTCCAACTCCGACTTGGTGTAGCGCAGGTTCTGCTTGAACTGCCACGTATCGTTGAAGCGATGTTCGAACGCATAACCCAGCGCGTAGTAAGTGCGGTCGTAGAACTCGTAGTCCGGGTCGCCCAGGTTCTTGTGGTGGGAAACGTCGCCCAGCGGTGATTTGATCTTGGTGCCCTGGATCGGCATGAACTGGCTGGTGGTGCCCGTATCGTCGCGGGTGAACTGCGACAGGAAGGTCAGCTTGGTATCGGGGTCGATGTTCCAGGTCAGGCTCGGCGCGATGTTGTAGCGCTTGTTGTCGATATGGTCGACTTGGGTACCGGCATCGCGCACTACCCCGCTGAGGCCGTAGAGGAACTGGCCTTCGTCATCGATCTTACCGGTGCTGGCAAAGTTGATCTGGCGATAGTTGTCGCTGCCGTATTGCACCTGGACGGCATTGCTCGACTCAGCGCTGGGACGGCGGCTGACCATGTCCAGCAAGCCACCCGGTGGGGTCTGACCGTAGATCGACGAGGCTGGGCCGCGCAGCAGGGCGAGGCGATCGAGGTTCCAGGTCTCGGCTTTGGGGTTGGCATACACGCCACGCGGCAGTGGCAGGCCGTCGAGGAACTGGGTCGGTTCGAAGCCGCGCACACGCATCCAATCGTAGCGGGTGTCACTGCCGTAGCTGGCGGAGACAATGCCAGGCATGTATTTGACGGCGTCATCCAGGTTCTGGACGTTGCGGTCCTGCATCTGTTCGCGGGTGGCTACGGAGATCGAGCGTGGTGCCTCGACCAGCGCGGTGTCAGTCTTGGTGCCCGCGGCGGTGCGCGTAGCCAGGTAGCCGTGCACCGGGCCCCAGGCACTTTCCTGGTCGCCGTCCTGACCTGTGATGTTGGTGACCGGCAGTGCCATCACGCCATCGGGCACCGCCACCAAGGTATAAGTCCCAGCACTGCTCTGCTCCAACTGCAACCCGGTACCACGCAACGCTTCACGCAGCGCACCCGGCGCATCGAACTGGCCTTGGACCGGCGCCGAGGTCTTGCCCGCGGCGAGCGCCGGGGTGAGGGTCAGCGCCAGGCCGCCCTGGCTGGCGATCTGGTTGAGGGTCGTGGCCAACGGTGCCGCCGGCAGGTTGTAGGCGCGCACGCTGGAGGCCTGTTCGGCGGCGATCAGCGAGGTGCTGGCCAGCGGGGCGCTGAGGGCAATGGCCATGGCTAACAGGCTGGGGCGCAACAGGGTGTCTAGCGTGCGGGACATAAAGCGGCTCCTGAATGGAAATATTTCGCAATTGCCTAGGTGCCGAACGAGAATCGAAAAGTGATAGGGCAGGATGAAAATATTTTTCCCTGGGCGTTAAGGTGTGCTTGCGGGCCTCTTCGCGGGCAAGCCCGGCTCCCACATTCGACCGAGTTTTTTCAGGTGGAACGCGGTCAAGTGTGGGAGCTGGCTTGCCTGCGAAAGCGATAGCCAAGGCACCGCCAAACCTAAGGCTTGCCCTTAACCGTCACCCACCACGGCGTGTGCTGCTCAATCTGTACCGGCAAGGTCGGCAGCAGCGCATTGAGTGCCAAGGTGGTGTCGTGCAGTGGGAAGCTGCCGGTAATGCGCAGGTCGGCCACGGTTTTATCCACGCCCAGGTAGCCGGTGCGGTAGCGGCTCAGCTCCTCGACCACATCGCCCAGGCGGGCGTTGTCCACCACCAGCATGCCGCGGGTCCAGGCGTCAGTGGCCGGGGTAACGGCCAGCAGCGGGCCGAGGCCGCCGCTGCGCATCAGCACTTGCTGGCCTTCCTTGAAGACCTGTTCCTGTTGCAGCGCCTCGGGCCGGGCGGCCACCGCCGATTGCAGCACGCTCAAGCGCGTCGCGTCGTCTTCACGCTTGACGATAAACCGCGTGCCCAATGCGCGTAGGCTGCCGTCGCGGGTCTGTACATAAAAGGGGCGTGCGTCGTTGTGGCCGGTCTCGACCAGAATCTCGCCTTCCTGCAACACGATCAGCCGGCGTTTTTCGTCAAAACGCACGTCGATGGCGCTGTGGGTGTTGAGGTTGATCAGCGTGCCATCCGCCAGCTTCAGCGTGCGCTGTTCGCCGGTGGCGGTGCGTTGGTCGGCCAGCCAATAGTGGATCGGCACAAAGCGCTCACCGGCAAACAACGCCAGGCCGACGACCAGTGCAATGCTCGCCAGGCCGCTGCCCAGCTTGCGCACGCGCTGGCGAATGCCTTCGCGCGATTGCAACAGTGCCGCCCGTGCGGGGCCCGAGGCCACGCTGAAACGCTGGTCGAGCATGCCCAACTGGCGCCATGCGCGGGCGTGCTCTTCATCACTGGCCAGCCATTTGTCGAACTCTTCGCGCTCCACCAGGCTGCCGTCGCCCGAGTCGAGGGACAATTGCCAGGCAATCGCGGCATCAAGCACGCGGGCCGAGACCGGTTTGGAACTGATCACCGTCACTGCGGCTCGCCATACAGGGCGATATAGCACTGGCGAATGCCCTGGGCCAGGTACTGGCGCACACGGGGCACCGACACGCCAAGGCGTTGCGCGATTTCTGCATGGCCCAGGCCGTCGAGGCGGCTGTAGAGGAAGGCTGCGCGGGCCTTGCTCGACAGCTTGCCGAGCAGGCGGTCGATGGCCTTGAGGTCTTCGAGGATCAGTTGCTGTTCTTCCGGCGAAGGGTGTTCGCTTTCCGGGATCAGCATCAGCTCGGTGAGGTAGGCCTGTTCCAGGGCGGCGCGGCGGAAGTAGTCGAACAACAAGCCCTTGGCGATGGCTACCAGGAAGGCCCGTGGCTCGCGGGGTTCACGCAACTCGTCACGGCCCAGCAGGCGCATGAAGGTGTCCTGGCTCAGGTCTTCGGCGCGGCTCGGGCAGGCGACGTTGCGTCGAAGCCAGGCCAGCAGCCAGCCACGATGGTCGCGATACAACGCGCCAACAAGCTCACTGTGTGGGTTCTGGATCGACGACAAGGCATCACCTAGTAAACGGGATGTTTAAACTAACGAGAATTATTCGCGATTGTGTCAGAGCCGTGGAGTGGGCGCAATTGGCGTCTGTCGGGAGATGACATTAAAAAGATGGCGCGTGTTGACGCCGTTTCCATTGGCTCAAACGCTCTTGCAACGCCTGTGGCGTGTCGATGTGTTGCTGGCGCGCGCGGCTGAACAGGATCAGCATCAGCTCCGCCGTGGCCAGGGCATCGGCGCTGGCGTGATGGCGCTCGCCTACGTGCAGATGGAAGTGGTTGATCCAATCGTCCAACCCGGCTTCACGGATATGCGCATCCGGGCAGAGCAGAGGGGCGATGTCTGCAACGTCAAGAAACGGATGGGCCAGGCGGTAACCCAGGCTGTCCTTGAGCGCCCGACACAGCATGTGTTGATCGAATGGCGCATGGAAGGCGAGCAATGGGCTGTCGCCCACAAAGTCCATGAAGTCCAGTAACGCGTCGACCGGGTCGCTGCCGGCGGCGATCGCACTGGGGCCGAGGCCGTGGATCAACACGCTGGGGCTGAGTTTTGTTTCGACCCGTTGCAGGGTGCGCTCGAACATCTGCGAAAAGTCCACCGCGCCGTCCTCGATCACCACCGCACCGATGGACAGCACTTGGTCTCGGTTGAGGTTGAGGCCGCTGGTTTCCAGGTCCAGCACGACCCAGCGTTGGCTGCGTAACGGTTGGTCGCCCAATGGCGAGGGTTGGCGCAGTTGCTCCAGGCGCTGTTGTTGACTGCTGTCGAGCCCGGGCTTCTTCGTACGCAGCCAGCCGAACAAACTCACAGCTGATACCGCAATGTCAGGCTGCTTTGCAGGCGCTGAGCCTGGCGCAGGGATTCACGCAGGATGCGCCGGTCCAAGTGGTTGAGGCTCTCCGGGTCGACACGGTTGGAATAGGGCTGGTTCTCACGGGTCTGCAACTGATGCTGTTGCATGCGGGTTTGCTGGATAAAGTGGTAGGCCTCTTCGTAGGCCGCGCCGTCCAGGGGCTCGATCACTTCCTTGACCACCAGCTGACGCAGGCGCTCCAGGGTGTTGTTGGCGTGGATGCCGTTGGCCAGGGCCAGCAGGCGTGCGCCGTCGACAAAGGGCGTAAGGCCCTGCACCTTGAGGTCGAGGGTGGCTTTCTCACCACCGTTGCGGGTCAGCACAAACTCGCGAAAACGCCCTACGGGCGGTCGCTGACGCAGCGCGTTTTCGGCCAGCATGCGTTGGAACAATCGGTTATCGGCCACTTGGTCGAGAATGCCTTGGCGCAATTGCTCGCAACCGCGCTCATCGCCCCACACCACACGCAAATCGAAATAGATGCTGGAGCCCAGCAGGTTTTCCGGCGTCGCCTCGCGGATAAACGCCGCGAACCGCCGCGCCCATTCGGCCCGCGACAAGCACAACTCCGGGTTGCCGGCCATGATGTTGCCCTTGCACAGGCTGAACCCGCACAGCGCCAGGCTCTGGTTGATCTGCTGCGCGAGTGGCAACAGGCGGCCACGGATGTCGGCCGCTTCGGCGGCGTCCTTGGCATCGAACAGGATGCCGTTGTCCTGATCGGTGTACAGCGTCTGCTCGCGGCGGCCTTCGCTGCCAAAGCACAGCCAACTGAACGGCACGCCGGGGTCGCCTTTTTCGGCGAGGGTCAGTTCGATCACCCGGCACACGGTGTGATCGTTGAGCAGCGTAATAATGTGGGTGATCTGGGTGGACGACGCGCCGTGGGCCAGCATGCGTTCGACCAACTGGCCGATCTCGCCGCGAATCGCCACCAGGTTGTCGACCCGCGGTGCATTGCGGATGGTACGCGCCAGGTGCACCAGGTCCACCCGTTGCAAGGAAAACAGGTCGCGCTCGGACACCACGCCGCATAGGCGCTGGTCCTTGACCAGGCACACATGGGCGATATGCCGTTCGGTCATGGCGATCGCAGCGTCGAAGGCGCTGTGGTCCGGGGTGAGGAAGAAGGGCGCCTGGGTCATATGGGCTTCGATACCCTGATTGAAATCGCTGGTGCCGTCAGCCACAACCTGACGCAGATCGCGCAGGGTGAAAATCCCCAGGGGCGCCTTGTGCTCGTCGACGATCACAATGCTGCCCACCTGTTGCTCATGCATCAGCGTGACGGCTTCGCGTAGCGGTGTGGTTGGGCTGCACGTCACCGGGTGACGCATGGCCAACTCGCCGAGGCGAGTGTTCAGGGAGTATTGAGTGCCAAGGGTTTCCACTGCCTTTTGCTGGACTTGCTGGTTGACCTGGTCCAACAGGCTGCTGACGCCGCGCAAGGCAAAGTCGCGAAACGGGCTGGAAAGCGCGAACAGCTTGATAAAGGCGGGCTTGTTCAGTTGCAGGCAGAAGGTGTCTTCGGCGGCCTTGTGTTCGGTGCGGGTCGCCCGCTCGCCTAGCAGGGCTGCCAGGGGGAAGCATTCGCCGGTGGTGATTTCAAAGGTGGTTTCGGCGCTGTCCGGCCGCTCTCCCACCACGCGGCCCTGCTTGACGATGTAGAAGTGTTCAACCGGCCCGCCCGACGGTTTGAGGATGCTGTCGCCGGGGCCATAAAAGCGTAACTGGCACTGTTCCACCAGAAACGCCAGGTGGGCATTTTCCATCTGGTTGAACGGCGGGAAGCGTTGCAGGAATTGCAGGGTGCCGTGGATATTTTGCAACACAGCAGTTTTCCCCGCCTGGGCGAAGGCATCAGCTTTACTCATAACAGTGACCGCAGTTTTTTTGTCGTTATCGTCCCTCATGGTCGACTCCTGGGCAGCGGGTGCCCATTGGACGTAAGTCTAGGTCGATACAAACGGCACACACCTAGGGAAAAACCTTACATGACTATCGTCCAAAACCCGTAGAACGCCCACTAGGCAAACTTTCCGACGAAGTGCACATTGATCGCCCTTCCGCAGATGTCTGACGAGTGTGCTGGGAGATTGATGAGAATTGCTGAGAACCGTATGTCCGACCACGATATTTTGAGTGATGCCGAGCGCGAGGCGCTGAGCGCCGTGATGCTGGAGCCTGATTTACCGCCACAACGTGTGTTGATTGTTGACGATGACAAGGACGCACGTGAACTGCTGGCGGAAATCCTGGGGCTGGACGGTATTCGCTGCATGACCGCCGACAGTGGTGAGGCGGCGTGGGATTTGTTGAAGTCCAGCAGTTCCATCGGTTTACTGATCACCGACCTGCGCATGGCCCCCAGCAATGGCCTGGAGTTGATCCGCCAGGTACGCGAATCCACCCGGGCAGCGCTGCCGATCATCATCATGTCGGGGGACGCGGAAGCACCGGACGTGATCGATGCGATGCATTTGAGTGTGGTGGACTTTTTGCTGAAGCCGATCGATAGCGTGAAGTTGGCGAAGATGGTGAAGCGGGAGTTGGGGATGGCGTCCTGAATTTCACGTTACTGGTCGGGCGCTATTGCTGCCAAGCCAATGCCTACAATGGAATGTATTTATCCCGTAGGAGCTGGCTTGCCAGCGATGCGGCCACGTCGGTCTCCCTGAACCCTTGAAAAAGCCCTGATCTCGCGATCAGGGCTTTTTGTCTACAGGCCTTTCTTGGCCTTGAACTCCCGTCACCATCGGTACGCTATCGGCTGGCATTTGGGCGTGGTGGACTTCCCACTCAAGCCGATTGATAGCGTGAAATTGGCGAAGAGGGGTGACGCGGAATTTGGGGGGATGGCGCAGTTTCTACCGTTTGTCGGGACTGTCAATTCTGACAGTAGTCGTCGACTTCTAATTCTTATTCACTCGTTGAGAGCGCGGAATTAGATTCGCGTATCACTAAATGAAGAATGGGAGTCTATTATGAAAAGTAATTCAAGTTGTGGCGCGGGTGGAAATGGGCGTTCATTTATCGGGAGCATGAGCGCAAAGTTTTACTTGAATGGGGTGGTAACTCATACGTTCGACGCAACATCCATCTACTTTAATGATCGTGCCTTTTCAGGGAATAAAGGTGGCGAAAGTATTTCTATGACCTATCCAGAACGCGTACTTGAGGGGGTGTACGAGTTCGCTTATGTAGGTGGCGATGGTGGGGGTGGGTACCACCTGGAATATTATTCAGGCAGTAAAGCATACGGCTTAACCGGAAAAGTTCGCGTCGTTGCATCAAACAATGGTGATGTTCAAGAGGGGACAATTTCCGCTACCTTTGAAAGCGATGGGCGAGTAATCTCGGTCGAAGTAAAACAAGAGGGTGTCTACTCATTCCCTTAATCAGTTGTCATGAACAAGCTCTAATTCTGCAATTAGAGCTTGTTTGGTTTTAGATTACTTAAATGCCTTTTGAGTCTTGAACTTCTCAGCCGACGGTGCGACAGCGGCTCGGTGTACCCATTAGGCCACTTAGTCTCTTCAATCACTCGCTCCACCGCAGCCGGGAAATGCGACGTTGCTGTCGAAATCCGGCGCCAGTTGGCGATCTGCTGGCTGGAGATACGCAGGGTGGAGCAGTCCAGGGTAAGCGGAGGCGCCAGACCTGATCAGCACGATGCATTTGGGCGTGGCGGATTTCCCTCCCCAACCGATTGATAGCATGAAATTGGCGAGGAGGGTGAAGCGGGAGCTGGGGATATCGCAGTACCGTCCGTCAGTAGGTGGCTAAAACTGTTAACTCTAACAGTAGGCAATCCTCAGCGCTGCTCCTTTACTGTGCGAAGGCCTGACAAGCTTGTCGTTCCCTAACGCTAAAAGAGGTGCAGAGAATGAATACTGATAACCACTTTACCGATAATGTCGAGTTTAAAGAAGTGCGTGCAAAAGTTGTGGAATCTGTGGGGCATGTATTAGTGTTGGCCGACGGAGCAGCCCGTTTTTTTCGTACAACAATTATCTCGGGTCAGAGATCCGGTATATCGATCCATAGTGATGATTTTTTTTCTCGTGAGAGCCTGTTTTGGGTATATGGGAAGGAGCTAGAGGTGGGGAGTTATCACTTTGATGTTAAGAGCTTGTTTCGAAATGGGTATCGTGATCCGTACGGTCAAGAGGTTTATTACGCCAAGAGCGGTGACGTTTACGTTGATGTAACGGATCATCAAAATGGCACCTTTACCCACGAGGGTTGTTTTTTGAATATCAGCTATGAGGACGAGAAGCTCAAGGTTTCTTTAAGCGGAAGTTTCACAGTGACATTTTATTCATCTCGTAGTTAGAAAATTAAAAGAGGTTCTGAACCGGTCTATTGAGTCCCAGCTTTAAGTTGGGGGCTTTTCATCAACTATTCACCGGTTGCAAAATCTAGTTGCGGTAAATAAAAAGCCCTAATCGTTTGATCAGGGCTTTTTAAGTTTCGGTCACTCGTTATAGGCCGTTTTTAGCCTTGAACTCCCGACGCTTGCGATGCAACACCGGCTCGGTATACCCGTTAGGCTGCTTGGTCCCTTCAATCACCAACTCCACCGCTGCCTGGAACGCGATGTTGCTGTCGAAGTCGGGTGCCAGTGGACGGTACAGCTTATCCCCGGCGTTTTGACGGTCCACCACCGGCGCCATGCGCTTGAGGCTTTCCATGACCTGGGCTTCATTGACGATGCCGTGACGCAGCCAGTTGGCGATGTGCTGGCTGGAGATACGCAGGGTGGCGCGGTCTTCCATCAAGCCCACATCGTTGATGTCCGGCACTTTCGAGCAGCCGACGCCCTGGTCGATCCAGCGCACCACATAGCCGAGGATGCCCTGGGCATTGTTGTCCAGCTCGTTGCGGATCTCTTCTTCGGACCAATCGGTGTTGCTGGCCAGGGGAATGGTCAGGATATCGTCCACCGACGCGCGCTCGCGCTTGGCCAGTTCGGCCTGGCGGGCGAATACGTCGACCTTGTGATAATGCAACACGTGCAGGGCTGCCGCTGTAGGCGACGGTACCCAGGCGGTGTTGGCGCCGGCCAGTGGGTGGGCGATCTTCTGCTCGAGCATCGCCGCCATCAGGTCGGGCATCGCCCACATGCCTTTACCGATCTGTGCACGGCCTTGCAGGCCGGTGCTCAAGCCGATATCGACGTTCCAGTTTTCATAGGCGCCGATCCATTTTTCTGCCTTCATGGCTGCCTTGCGCACCATCGCGCCGGCTTCCATGGAGGTGTGAATCTCGTCGCCGGTACGGTCGAGGAACCCGGTGTTGATGAACACCACGCGCTCGCTGGCCGCCTTGATGCAGGCCTTGAGGTTGACCGTGGTGCGGCGCTCCTCGTCCATGATCCCGACTTTCAGCGTGTTGCGCGGCAGGTTCAGTACGTCTTCGATGCGCCCGAACAGCTCGTTGGTGAACGCAGCTTCTTCCGGGCCGTGCATTTTCGGTTTAACGATGTACACGGAACCGGTGCGGCTGTTCTTGCGCGTGCTGTTGCCGTTGAGGCTGTGGATCGCCGCGAGGCTGGTGATCAGCCCGTCGAGAATGCCTTCCGGCACTTCGTTGCCGTCTTTGTCGAGGATCGCGTCGATGGTCATCAAGTGGCCAACGTTGCGCACGAACAGCAGCGAACGGCCATGCAGGGTCACGTCCTGGCCATTCACGCCGGTGTAGACGCGGTCGGCGTTCATGGTGCGGGTGAAGGTCTTGCCGCCCTTGGCCACTTCTTCGGCCAGGTCGCCCTTCATCAGGCCGAGCCAGTTGCGGTAGATCACCACTTTGTCATCGGCATCGACGGCGGCGACGGAGTCTTCGCAGTCCATGATGGTGGTCAGCGCGGCTTCCACCAGCACGTCTTTGACGCCGGCGGCGTCGGTCTGGCCGACTGGGGTGCTGGCGTCGATCTGGATTTCGAAGTGCAGGCCGTTGTGTTTCAACAGGATCGCGATCGGTTGGGCGCTGTCGCCCTGGAAGCCGATCAACTGCGCGTCGTCACGCAGGCCGCTGTTGCTGCCGCCCTTGAGGCTGACGATCAGCGTGCCATCGACGATCTTGTAGCCGGTCGAATCCACATGGCTGCCGGCGCTGAGCGGTGCGGCTTCATCGAGAAAGGCACGGGCAAAGGCAATCACCTTGTCGCCACGTACCTTGTTGTAGCCCTGGCCCTTCTCGGCGCCGTCGGCCTCGCTGATGGCGTCGGTGCCATACAGCGCGTCGTACAGCGAGCCCCAACGCGCGTTCGAGGCGTTGAGGGCGAAGCGGGCGTTCATCACCGGCACCACCAACTGCGGGCCGGCCATGCGGGCGATTTCGTCATCGACGTTTTGGGTCGTGGCCTGGAAGTCTGCGGCTTCTGGCAGCAGGTATCCGATGTCTTGCAGGAAGGCCTTGTAGGCCACCGGGTCGTGCGCCTGGCCGGCGTGGGTCTGGTGCCAGGTATCGATCCTCGCTTGGAAATCGTCGCGTTTGGCGAGTAGGGCTTTGTTCTTCGGTGCCAGGTCGTGGATGACCTTGTCGGCACCGGCCCAGAACTGGTCGGCAGTGATGCCGGTGCCGGGAATGGCTTCGTTGTTCACGAAGTCGAACAGGACTTTGGCGACCTGCAGGCCACCGACTTGAACGTGTTCAGTCATTGCTTGCCTCACTCTGCACAGCTTAAGCGCTTTTTAGATTTTCATTATGTAGTGCCAGGTTGCGCATACTACATGATGACTTGCGGTTGTGAAAATTAGACTAAATACGTCGTTTAGCGACCCACTTTGGTCGTACGGTCACAGCGGAGAACCGGATGTTCTCAAAAAACTATTGGATTGTTCCAGATAAATCTAAAAATGGTACACGATTTGTTATCGAGGCCCTTCGGGTCCACCTTGTAGATTGAATTCCAGAGGGCGTTGCCATGGACCATCTTGTACTCACAATTATCGCTGCCGACAAACCCGGCCTGGTTGAACGCATCGCGCAGAATATCGCTGCCTACGGTGGCAACTGGCTGGAAAGCCGCATGGCCCACATGGCCGGGCAGTTTGCCGGGATCCTGCGGGTCAGCGTGCCTACAGAGCAACGTCAGGCATTGGTCGGGGCGTTGGAGGATTTATCCACCCATGGCATTCGCGTGCTGGTGGGCGAGGGCAGCAGCGGGCAGGCCTCGGCCTCCAAATCGATCATGATGACGCTGGTGGGCAATGACCGTGCAGGCATTGTGCGCGAGATCACCGCGCTGCTGAGCAAACAGGGCGTGAACCTGGAGAGCCTGAGTACAGATGTACGTCCGGCACCCATGAGCGGTGATCCGTTGTTTACCGCCGAGGCACTGTTGCAGGTGCCGGCTGCGTTATCCCTGGATACCTTGCAGTTGTCCCTGGAAAACCTGGCCGATGACTTGATGGTGGAACTGCACCACGAGGAATGATCTGCCCACAGGGTTATGCATGTAAATCTTGCATGGGCCTGTGGATAACCTGTAGAGACCCGGCGCCAGGCCACGCCGGCCGGGCTTCTCTGGCATCTGAGCAAAAAACGAGCAATTTCAAAAGCTTGTGCACAAATGGCGGGGATCAGGTTGTGGATAACCTTGGGGTGGATGCCTGCAAGCCACGCCGGCTGTGGCTCGCAGAGGTTTGTACGTTATTTGATCAGCGTTTGCGCACGCTGAGCCAGATATCCACGCTGTACACCACCAGGCCCGCCCAGATGAAGGCGAAAGCCGTCAAGGTGCTCGGTGCCAGGTGTTCGCCGAACAGCAGCACGGCTTCCAGCAACACCAGGGTCGGTGCGACGTACTGCAAAAAGCCCAATGCAGTGTAGGGCAAATGCCGTGCGGCGGCGTTGAAACACACCAGCGGGATCAGCGTCACCGGGCCGGCCGCCACCAGCCACCAGGCTTCGGACGTACTCCAGAACGCCATTTGCGCGCTGTGGGCGGTTGGGTTGAACAGCAGCCAGGCAATTGCAATCGGCACCAGCATCCAGGTTTCCACCACCAGCCCCGGCAGCGCCTTGACCGGCGCTTGCTTGCGGATCAGCCCGTAGAAACCAAAGGTCAGCGCCAGCACCAGCGACACCCATGGCAGGCTGCCGACCTGCCAGACCTGTTGCGCCACACCCACGGCCGCCAGCCCGACGGCGACCCACTGCAAGCGGCGCAGGCGCTCCCCCAGAATCAGCATGCCCAGCACCACGTTCACCAACGGGTTGATGTAGTAACCCAGGCTCGCCTCCAGCATGCGCCCGGTGTTCACCGACCATACGTAGGTCAGCCAGTTGCCCGCGATCAGCGACCCGCTGAGGGCCAGGATCGCCAGGCGCTTGGGGTTGTCACGCAGTTCACGAAACCAGCCGGGGTGTTTCCAGACCATCAACAGCAAACCGCCGAACAGCGCCGACCACAACACGCGGTGCACGATGATTTCGGCGGCAGGTACGCTGGCGATGGCTTTGAAGTAAAGCGGGAACAGACCCCAGATGACGTAGGCGCTCAGGCCCAGGATGTACCCCTTCCGGGGGTTGGCGGCGTGCATTGCAGAATCCTTGCTTAGGCAGCTAACAAAGCGCGATTGTAAGGATATTTCTCAGGCAATGGGATCTGCTTTCTGGGGGAGCCGGGCTTGCCCGCGATAGCATCACCTCGGTACGCCTGCAAAACCGAGGCGTCTGCATCGCGGGCAAGCCCGGCTCCCACAAAGAAGCTGTCAGAAGAGTTTCAGAGGCTCTTCGTTCAGGGCCGAGAGTTGCTCACGCAGCGCCAACACCTGATCGCCCCAATAACGCTCGCTGCCAAACCACGGGAAACTATGGGGAAACGCCGGGTCGTCCCAACGCCGCGCCAGCCAGGCGCTGTAGTGCATCAGGCGCAGGGCGCGCAGGGGTTCGATCAACGCCAATTCGCGCGGATCGAAGTCATGGAATTCCTGATAGCCGTCCATCAATTCCGACAATTGGCCCAGGCATTCCTGGCGATCGCCGGCGAGCATCATCCACAGGTCCTGCACCGCCGGGCCCATGCGGCAGTCATCCAGGTCGACGATATGGAACATCTCGTCGCGGCACATCATGTTGCCGGGGTGGCAGTCGCCGTGCATGCGGATGTTCTTGTGCGGCGTGGCCTTGTACACCTCTTCCACCCGCTTGAGCAGGTCGCGGGCCACGGACTCGTAGGCCGGCAGCAGGCTCTTGGGGATGAAATTACCTTCCAGCAACGTGGTGAGGGAGTCGTGGCCGAAGTTCTTCACGCCCAAGGCTTCGCGGTGTTCGAACGGGCGGGTGGAGCCCACCGCATGCAAACGGCCGAGCAATTGCCCAAGGCGATACAGTTGATCGAGATTGCCCGGCTCCGGCGCACGGCCGCCACGGCGAGGGAACAAGGTGAAACGGAACCCGGCATGTTCGAACAGGCTTTCGCCGTTGTGGATCAGGGGCGCGACCACCGGCACTTCGCATTCGGCCAGTTCGAAGGTGAAGCGGTGTTCTTCGAGGATCGCCTCGTTGGTCCAGCGCTGCGGGCGGTAGAACTTGGCAATCAGTGGCTCGGCGTCTTCGATGCCCACTTGGTAGACGCGGTTTTCGTAGCTGTTGAGCGCCAGAACGCGAGCATCGCTGAGGAAACCGATGCTTTCGACAGCGTCGAGCACCAGGTCGGGGGTGAGTGTTTCAAACGGGTGGGCCATGCGAACTCCTGCGCGCAGCAGGGCGCCGCGTCCGGCCGGGTATGGTAACAGTGATAGGTGGTGACTGTGCGGACGCCTTCGCGAGCAAGCCCGCTCCCACATTCGACCGCGTTCTCATGCTGGAACTCGGTCAAGTGTGGGAGCGGGCTTGCTCGCGAAGAGTGCTTATCAGGCGCCGACTATCCCACCATCATCCCTACGAATCGCCATCACCGACGAACGCGGCTTGCCGTTCGGCAGGTGCTCCGGCCAGGTCGACCCACCGGTTTCGCCTGGGTGCTGGATCCCCACAAACAGCGTTTTCTGATCCGGCGAGAAGCTGATGCCTGTCACTTCACAGGCCACCGGACCGACCATGAAGCGGCGGATTTCCCCAGTGGACGGGTCGGCGCAGAGCATCTGGTTATTGCCCATCCCCGCGAAGTCGCCGGCATTGCTGTAGTCGCCATCGGTAAGGATCCACAAGCGCCCGGCCTTGTCGAACCCCAGGCCATCAGGGCTGTTGAACATGTTCTGCGGGTTGATATTCGACGAGCCGCCTTTCGGTGTGCCAGCGTGCACGCCCGGGTTGCCGGCCACCACAAACAGGTCCCAGCTGAATGCCGTTGAGCCGTGGTTATCCGCGTCGGCCTTCCAACGCAAGATCTGGCCGTAGACGTTTTTTTCACGCGGGTTGGGGCCACCCACCGGCTGGCCGTCTTCACCGCGTTTGGCGTTGTTGGTGAGGGTGCAATAGACCTGGCCATCGGTGGGGCTGACGACGATCCATTCCGGGCGGTCCATGCGCGTGGCTTTCACCACACTGGCGGCGAGGCGTGCGTGGATCAGCACTTCGGCCTGGCTGGCGAAGCCGGTGCTGGCGTCGATGCCGTTCTTGCCGTGCGTCAACTCGACCCACTGGCCCTTGCCCTTGGGATGATCGGCGTTGCCGTCGCCCGCGTCGAAGATCGCCACGTACAAGGTGCCGTGGTCGAGCAGGTCTTTGTTGGCCTTGGGGTTCTTGTGGTTGATCTTGTCGCGGCTGACGAACTTGTAGATGAACTCGCCGCGCTCGTCGTCGCCCATGTACACCACGGCGCGGCCGTCACGGGTTTCGGCCAGGGCGGCGTTCTCGTGCTTGAAGCGCCCCAGGGCGGTGCGTTTGACCGGCGTGGACTGCGGGTCGAACGGGTCGATTTCCACCACCCAGCCATGGCGATTGAGTTCGTTGGGGTTCTTGGCGAGGTCGAAGCGCGGGTCGTGCGGGTGCCAGTTGATCTCTTTACTGGCCGCCACCACGCCATAGCGTTTCTGCCCGGCGTCGAAGGTTTGTTGTGGGTCGGTGCTGCCGAAGCAGTCAGTGAAGTTCTCTTCGCAGGTCAGGTAAGTGCCCCACGGTGTCTTGCCGTTGGCGCAGTTCTGGAAGGTGCCGAGGGCCTTCTTGCCGGTTTTGTCGGCGCTGGTCTTCAGCCAGGCGTGGCCAGCGGCAGGGCCACTGAGGCGGATCGGCGAGTTGCCGTGGATGCGCCGGTTGTAGCGCGAGTCCTGGACGAACTGCCAGGTGTCGCCCTTGCGCCGCACTTCGATCACCGACACGCCTTCGCTGGCCTGGGCCTTGTGCACGTCTTCGGCCGATTGCGGCGCGCCGCCGTGGGCAAAAAGGTAGCGGTAGTTGGTGTATTCGTTGTTGATTGCCATCAACGCGCGGTTGTCGTCGCCGGGAAAGGCGAACAGGCTCATGCCGTCGTTGTTGTCACCGAACTGCTGTTCCTGGGCCTTGGCCGTGCCGTTGCCGGACGGGTCGAAGGCCGGCGCGCTCTTGCTCAGTGGCTGGCCCCAACTGATCAGCACCGAGGCGCTATAGCCCGGCGGCAAGGTAATGGCGTCGCTGGTGGTGGCGGCGATGCTGGTGAAGCCCAGCAGCGGGCTGGCGCTGGCGGCGTTGACGGCCAGGGCGCTGCGGGTCAGCAGGTTGCCACCCAGGAACATCGCGGCACCGCACAAGGCGCCGGCGCCGATGAAGCGGCGGCGGGTGAGGCCGCCGACCATCTGTTCAAGGTCGGTGGCTTGGTTTTCTTCTAATAGGCTCATCTCAGGCTCCCTGCGGTTTTTGCAGACACCATAAGGAGCGGGCGTGACGAAATTGTTGCAGTTTGAATACGGGCGGCGGCTACACCGGCGTTCCGAGCAGCACATTGCTCGGTGCGAATTGCACCTGGATCGCCTGGCCTTCGGCGGCGCCCAGGGCCTTGAGTGCGTCGGGCTGCGCCAGGGCGCACAAAACCTGGCCGCTGGGCAGGGCGATGCGGACTTCGCTGGGGCCGTCGTCGGCGTCGAGAATGGCGTCGACGGTGCCGCTCATGCAATTGTGTCCAGTTGTTGCAGGGCACCCGGCCGCCAGCAGTTCCAACCAGCCGGCCTTGATCAGCGCGACCACTTCAACACCGGTTTCCAGTTCCAGCCGCTGCGTGCTGTCACGGGTGATCTGCGCATCCAGGCTCAGCCCACCCGCCAGTTGCAGGCGGATCAGGTCATTCCGGCCATGCGGCTCGATGGCGATGACCTGGCCGTGCAATTGGTTACGTGCACTGGTGCGCAGCATCAAGCGGCCAAGTAGGTTGAAGTCACTGGCGGCTTCATCCGAGCCCAGCACTTCGGCCTGCACCGCTTGCAGGCGTTGGTAAAGGCGCAACACGCGCTCGCCCTCGGCCGTCAGCTTGGCGCCACCGCCGCCTTTGCCGCCAACGCTGCGTTCTACCAGCGGTTTTTGCGCCAGGTTGTTCAACTCGTCGATGGCATCCCACGCCGCCTTGTAACTCAAACCGGCGCTTTTCGCGGCCCGGGTGATGGAGCCCTGCTCGGCGATATGCGCCAGCAGGGCAATGCGCTGGGGGCGACGGATGATGTGTTGGCTGAGGGATGCAGGCAGAGACATAGGGATACGCTTCGATGTGATGGGCTGAACGTTGCGGGCAAGGTGGGCGGGAGTCAAGTCAGCTGCCGGGTTTGGGCGTGCGCGCCAGGCAGTACACATCGACCTGCCGCGCGCCGGCCTGCATCAACAACCGCGCCAGGCTGTGGGCGGTGGCACCGGTGGTGAGTACGTCGTCGACCAGGGCCAGGTGACGGCCTTGCACCTGGGCGTCGGGCGCCAGTGCGAAAGCGCCGAGCAAGTTGCGTTTGCGGGTCTTGGCATCGAGGGCTTGCTGGGCGACAGTTTCATGGGGGCGTAACAACAGCTGTGCATCGTAGGGGATGTTCAGGTCGGTGCTGAGCCAGCGCGCCAGCATCAGCGCCTGGTTATAGCCGCGTTCGCGCAGGCGCTGGCGTGCCATGGGCACCGGCAGCAAGCATTCGGGCCGTGTGAGTTCCCTATTGTCGAGGCGGTGTTGCAGGTGCTGCGCCAAAAGCCGCGCGAGCATCTGCCCAAGGGGCCAGCGCGCCTGGTGCTTGAAGCGGCTGATCAGGCTGTCGATGGGAAAGCTGTAGGTCCAAGGTGCGATCACCTGTTTAAAGGCAGGAGGGTGTTTCTGGCATTGACCGCAGATCAGGCCCTCCATTGGCAGGGGCAGGGCGCACACCTCGCAGTGTTCCAGCAGCCAGGGAAGCTCGGTTTCGCAGACGTTGCATACACAATTGGCGGAGTCGGTCGCTTCATCGCAGATTAAACAGGGTTGAGCGTTTTTTAACCAGATGTAAACCTTGTGTTTGTAGTCGGGTTGACAGTGCATGGATCTTCCTTAAATATGCCGAGCATCCGTGTCGTGCCTGTGGGTATTGCCCTTCCCGCAGCGCTTGCCAAAGCATAATCAAGGAATCGCCCATGAGCGCCAGCACCACCGCCACTTTGCGTCACGATTGGTCCCTCGCCGAAGTCAAAGCGCTGTTCGTGCAGCCCTTCAATGACCTGCTGTTCCAGGCGCAGACCGTGCACCGCGCGCATTTCGACGCCAATCGTGTGCAAGTGTCGACGCTGCTCTCGATCAAAACCGGCGCCTGCCCGGAAGATTGCAAATATTGTCCGCAGTCGGGCCACTACAACACCGGCCTGGAAAAAGAGAAGCTGATGGAAGTGCAGAAGGTCCTCGAAGAGGCCGCTCGCGCCAAAGCTATCGGGTCGACCCGCTTCTGCATGGGCGCCGCCTGGAAGCACCCGTCGGCCAAAGACATGCCCTACGTGCTGCAGATGGTCAAAGGCGTAAAGGCCATGGGCCTGGAAACCTGCATGACCCTTGGCCGCCTCGACCAGGACCAGACCGAGGCCTTGGCCCAGGCCGGCCTCGACTACTACAACCACAACCTCGACACTTCGCCGGAGTTCTACGGCAGCATCATCACTACCCGCACCTACAGCGAGCGTCTGCAAACCCTCGCCTATGTGCGTGATTCAGGGATGAAGATCTGCTCCGGCGGCATCCTCGGCATGGGCGAGTCCCTCGACGACCGCGCCAACCTGCTGATCCAGTTGGCCAACCTGCCGGAGCATCCGGAATCGGTGCCGATCAACATGCTGGTGAAAGTCGCCGGCACGCCGCTGGAAAACGCCGAGGACATCGACCCCTTCGACTTCATCCGCATGCTCGCCGTGGCGCGCATCCTGATGCCGCAGTCCCATGTGCGCCTGTCGGCCGGCCGTGAAGCGATGAACGAGCAGATGCAGGCCCTGGCGTTCTTTGCCGGTGCCAACTCGATCTTCTACGGCGACAAGTTGCTGACCACCGCCAACCCGCAGGCCGACAAGGACATGCAACTGTTCTCGCGCCTGGGCATCCTGCCGGAAGCGCGCGAAGAGCACGCGGACGAGGTGCATCAAGCGGCGATCGAGCAGGCGTTGGTGGAGCAGAAGAGCAGCGAGCAGTTTTATAACGCCGTTGTTTGACTCGGACCCTGTAGGAGCCGGCTTGCTGTGGTGAGCAGGCTTGTCCTGCGCAGGGCTGCGAAGCGGCCCCTCCGACATTCTCGACTGAGTTAATCCTGTTAAACCGAGGCCAGCATGTCTTTCGATCTCGCCGCGCGCCTCGCTGCCCGCCGTGCCGAACACCTTTATCGTCAACGCCCGCTGCTGGACAGCCCCCAAGGCCCGGACGTGGTGGTGGACGGCCAGCCGCTGCTGGCGTTCTGCAACAACGATTACCTGGGCCTGGCCAATCACCCGCAGGTGATCGAAGCCTGGCGCGCCGGAGCCTCCCGCTGGGGCGTGGGCGGTGGCGCTTCGCACCTGGTGGTTGGGCATGCCACGCCGCACCATGAGCTGGAAGAAGCCCTGGCGGACCTCACCGGTCGCCCGCGTGCGCTGCTGTTTACCACGGGCTACATGGCCAACCTCGGCGCAGTCACGGCGTTGGTGGGGCAGGGCGATACGGTGCTGGAAGACCGCCTCAACCATGCCTCGCTGTTGGATGCAGGCTTGCTCTCCGGTGCGCGCTTCAACCGCTACCTGCACAACGACGCTGACAGCCTGGCCAAGCGCCTGGAGAAAGCCACCGGCAATACCCTGGTGGTCACCGACGGCGTGTTCAGCATGGACGGCGACCTGGCAGACCTGCCCGCGCTGGCCCGTGAAACCAAGGCCAAAGGCGCCTGGCTGATGGTGGACGATGCCCATGGCTTCGGCCCATTGGGCGCCAATGGCGGTGGGATCGTCGAGCATTTCGGCCTGAGCCAGGACGACGTGCCGGTATTGGTCGGCACCCTGGGCAAAGCATTCGGCACCGCCGGCGCTTTTGTGGCCGGCAGTGAAGACCTGATCGAAAGCCTGATCCAGTTCGCCCGCCCGTACATCTACACCACCAGCCAACCGCCTGCGCTGGCGTGCGCCACCCTCAAAAGCGTGGAGCTGTTGCGCACAGAACATTGGCGACGCGAGCACCTCAGTGGTTTGATCCGCCAGTTCCGCCAGGGGGCCGAGCAACTGGGCCTGGACCTGATGGACAGCTTCACGCCGATCCAGCCGATCCTGATCGGCGACAGCGCCAAGGCCGTGCGCCTGTCGCAGATGCTGCGCGAGCGCGGCTTGATGGTCACCGCGATCCGTCCACCTACCGTGCCGGCGGGCAGCGCGCGTTTACGCGTGACGCTGACGGCAGCCCACAGCGCGGCGCAGGTGCAGCTATTGTTAAACGCATTGGAGGCGTGTTTCCGCTTGTTAGGCAGTTCGGAGCGAAGCCATGCGTGATCGACTGATATTGCTCCCCGGCTGGGGCCTGGGCGTATCGCCGCTGGAACCGTTGGCCGCTGCGTTGCAGGGGTTGGACGAGCACCTGCAGGTGCAGATCGAGCCGTTGCCTGCGCTGGATTCCGGCGACCTGGCTGAATGGCTCGACGAACTCGACGCCACGCTGCCGGACAACGCCTGGCTGGGCGGCTGGTCCCTGGGAGGCATGCTGGCGTCGGAGTTGGCGGCGCGGCGCGGCGAACGCTGTTGCGGCCTGCTGACCCTGGCGAGCAACCCGTGTTTTGTCGCCCACGACGATTGGCCGAGCGCGATGCCCGCCGAGACCTTCGACGCCTTTCTCGCCGGCTGCCATGCCGACTCCCAGGTCACCCTCAAGCGTTTCGGCCTGTTGTGCGCCAAGGGGGCCGAAGACCCGCGCGGGTTGTCGCGCCTGCTGGTCAGCGGCGCACCGAATACGCCGTCGAGCGTGTTGATGCCCGGGCTTGAACTGCTCGCCCAACTCGACACACGCGAGGCCTTGTTGGCGTATCGCGGGCCACAGTTGCACCTGTTCGCCGGACTGGACGGGCTGGTGCCCGCCGAAGCCGCCAGCGACCTGCTGGCCTTGCTCCCCGATGTTGAAATCGGCCTGATTGAACAGGCCGGCCACGCGTTTCTTCTGGAGGACCCCCACGGTGTTGCGGGGGCGATCCAGGCTTTTTTGCATGAGTGCGTCGATGACTGATTTATCCCACGCCCCGCTGCCGGGGGCCTTGCCGGACAAGCGCCAGGTGGCGGCTTCCTTTTCCCGCGCGGCTGCCAGTTACGACAGCGTCGCCGAGTTGCAGCGGGCGGTGGGCAGCCAATTGCTGGCGCGCTTGCCGGCGAGCACTGCGCCACAACGCTGGCTGGACATGGGCTGCGGCACCGGGTATTTCAGCCGCGTGCTGGCCGAACGGTTGCCGGCAAGCCAAGGCATTGCGCTGGATATCGCCGAGGGCATGCTCAACCACGCACGCCCCTTGGGGGGCGCACATCACTTCGTCGCGGGTGATGCGGAGCGCTTGCCGCTCAAGGATGAAAGCCTGGGATTGGTCTTCTCCAGCCTTGCCGTGCAATGGTGCGCCAACTTCGAGGCGGTTCTCAGTGAGGCCTATCGCGTGTTGCAACCGGGCGGTGTGCTGGCTTTCGCCAGTCTCTGCGTGGGCACCCTGCAAGAGCTGCGCGAAAGCTGGCGCGCGGCGGATGGACTGGTGCACGTCAATCGCTTCCGTACGTTCGAGGCTTATCAACAACTGTGCGCGGGCAGCGGGCTGCGAGTGGTCAGCCTGGAACGGCGCCCCCATGTGCTGCATTACCCGGACGTGCGCAGCCTGACCCACGAATTGAAGGCCTTGGGCGCCCATAACCTCAATCCGGGGCGGCCAGGAGGGTTGACGGGCCGCGCGCGGATTGTTGCACTGGTGCAAGCCTATGAGCAGTTCCGCCAGGCCCCGGGCCTGCCGGCGACTTACCAAGTGGTGTATGCCGTACTGGAGAAACCTCTATGAGCGCCGCTTACTTTATCACCGGGACCGACACCGACGTCGGCAAGACCACTGTCGCCGCCGGCCTGTTGCACGCTGCGCGGCAAGCCGGCAGAAGCACGGCGGCCGGTAAGCCCGTGGCATCCGGCTGCCAGGTCACGCCCAAGGGCCTGCGCAACGCCGATGCCCTGGCGTTGTTGGCCGAATGTTCCTTGCCCTTGAGTTATGCCGAGGTCAACCCGGTGGCGTTTGAACCGGCCATCGCGCCGCATTTGGCGGCGCGTGAGGCGGGTGTATCACTGACAGTGCAATCCTTGCTTAAACCCATGCAACAGATTCTGGCGCGGCAGGCAGATTTCACCTTGATCGAAGGCGCAGGCGGGTGGCGCGTGCCACTGGCGGATCAGGCGAACCTGTCGGATTTGGCCATGGCGCTCAAGCTGCCAGTGATCCTGGTGGTAGGCGTGCGCCTGGGTTGCATCAGCCATGCCTTGCTTACCGCCGAAGCCATCGCCCGGGACGGTTTGCAGTTGGCCGGTTGGGTGGCAAATATCATCGACCCGAAGACCTCTCGTCTGGAAGAGAACCTCGCCACCCTGGCCGAGCGGCTGCCTGCACCCTGCCTGGGGCGCGTGCCCAAACTCAAGCACGCCGGGGCCGAAGCCGTTGCTGAATACTTGCAATTGGACCTGCTTGACTGATTTTGGCTATCAGCAAGGCATTATGCCATTAGTGTTTTTGACGGGCTGTTTGCCGGGATATCTGCTTCAATTCAACTTCACGATTCTCTAAAGGCAGGCTTACGCCATGGAAATCTCTGGAAGCAGCGCGTTTTACTCGGGGCTGAGCACTATTCAGGCCGGGCAGAACCGTGTCGACCAGGCCGCCGGCAAAATTGCCAGCGCCGCGACCACCCAGCCATCGGATGCGCAAAGCGACCGTCTGCAAGCCAACGATCGGGCCCAACCGTCCAACTCGGCAAGCAATATGGTGGAAATGGCCCAAGGTAAATTCCAAGTGGAACTGGGTGCAAAAGTCGCCAAGGCTTCGGATGAAATGCTCGGTACCTTGATCGACACCTACGCTTAACCCCCCTCTACATGCCAGTCGGCTCTCGCTTTACGTGGGAGCTGGCTTGCCTGCGCTAGCATCTAATCGTTTTCACTGATTTAACGCGGCGCCTGTATCGCAGGCAAGCCAGCTCCTACAGTCGTGTTTCTCTCCTGATCGTTCGTGTGGCATCTCGCCGCAGGCGTTGCCCTTGCGCGATTGATTCACGTCATGACAAACGGCGCCCGGACGACGCTTGACATCCCCAGGTGGTAAACGTATGTTTCAAACACCTGTTTGACCGCCACAGCACAATTCCACGCGGTTGTTCATTCCAGATACATCAGCAGAGGTTTATCGCTATGCCTGACTACAAGGCCCCCTTGCGTGATATTCGCTTCGTTCGTGACGAACTGCTTGGCTATGAAGCGCACTATCAGAGCCTGCCGGCTTGCCAGGACGCTACCCCGGACATGGTTGACGCCATCCTTGAGGAAGGCGCCAAGTTCTGTGAGCAAGTACTGGCACCGTTGAACCGCGTGGGCGACATCGAAGGGTGCACCTGGAGTGAGTCAGGCGTTAAGACCCCTACGGGTTTCAAAGAAGCCTACAAACAATTCGTCGAAGGCGGCTGGCCAAGCCTGGCCCACGACGTGGAGCACGGTGGCCAAGGCCTGCCGGAATCCCTGGGCCTGGCGGTAAGCGAAATGGTTGGCGCCGCCAACTGGTCGTGGGGCATGTACCCAGGCCTGTCCCATGGTGCGATGAACACCATCTCCGAGCACGGCACCCCCGAGCAGCAAGAGGCTTACCTGACCAAGCTGGTGTCGGGCGAATGGACCGGCACCATGTGCCTGACCGAGCCACATTGCGGCACCGACCTGGGCATGCTGCGCACCAAGGCCGAGCCTCAGGCTGATGGTTCCTACAAAGTCTCCGGCACCAAGATCTTCATCTCGGCCGGTGAACACGACATGGCCGATAACATCGTCCACATCGTATTGGCCCGCCTGCCGGATGCACCGGCCGGCACCAAAGGCATCTCGCTGTTTATCGTGCCGAAGTTCCTGCCGAACGCCGATGGCTCCATCGGTGAGCGCAACGCCGTGTCCTGCGGTTCCCTGGAACACAAGATGGGCATCCACGGCAATGCCACCTGCGTGATGAACTTCGACGCAGCCACCGGTTTCCTGATCGGCCCGGCGAACAAAGGCCTGAACTGCATGTTCACCTTTATGAACACCGCTCGCCTGGGCACCGCGCTGCAGGGCCTGTCCCACGCCGAGATCGGCTTCCAGGGCGGCTTGAAATACGCGCGTGACCGCCTGCAAATGCGCTCCCTGACCGGCCCGAAATCTCCGGACAAAGCCGCTGACCCGATCATCGTGCACCCCGACGTGCGCCGCATGCTGCTGACCATGAAAGCCTTCGCCGAAGGCAACCGTGCGATGGTGTACTTCACCGCCAAGCAAGTGGACATCGTCAAATACGGCACCGACGACGAGGCCAAGAAGCAGGCCGACGGCCTGCTGGCCTTCATGACTCCGATCGCCAAGGCGTTCATGACCGAAGTCGGTTTTGAATCGGCCAACCACGGCGTGCAGATCTACGGCGGCCACGGTTTCATCGCCGAGTGGGGCATGGAGCAGAACGTTCGCGACAGCCGCATTTCGATGCTGTACGAAGGCACCACTGGCATCCAGGCCTTGGACCTGCTGGGCCGTAAAGTGCTGATGACCCAGGGCGAAGCGCTCAAGGGCTTCACCAAGATCGTGCACAAGTTCTGCCAGGCCAACGAAGGCAACGAAGCCGTCAAAGAATTCGTTGCACCGCTGGCTGCACTGAACAAAGAGTGGGGCGAGTTGACCATGAAGGTCGGCATGGCCGCGATGAAAGACCGCGAAGAAGTGGGTGCCGCCTCGGTGGATTACCTGATGTACTCCGGTTACGCGTGCCTGGCTTACTTCTGGGCCGACATGGCGCGCCTGGCTGCCGAAAAACTGGCGACCGGTACTACCGAAGAGGCGTTCTACACCGCCAAGCTGCAGACCGCGCGCTTCTACTTCCAGCGCATCCTGCCGCGTACCCGCACTCACGTGGCCACCATGCTGTCGGGTGCCAACAACCTGATGGACATGAAAGAAGAAGACTTCGGCCTGGCTTACTAAGCCTCACCGGGTTCACTTCCAGAGCCGCCGCTCCTTTACGGGAGCGGCGGCTTTTTTGTGGGCGATAAAAAACCGCAGTACAGCGCTCAGGGATTGTCGCCGGCTGCCGTTACAGTGATGGCAATGTGATACATGTGCGGCAGGGTGTGCTTAACTGTTCGCATAAAGGCACAGTGCCATCATTTTTTGCGGGTCGGAGTTTTACCCTTGTCACGCGTGTCCGCTGTACGGTTCAGTCACTTTCTTCCTTCGTTGCTGCTCTTGCTGGCGGGGCTCTCGGCTGCGTACGTCAAGGACCTCAACGTCTTCTTCACTTCGCTGTTCAATGTGTTGCCGACCCTGGTGCTGTTGCTCGGCGGTTCGTACTGCGCGGTGTACCGCCGTCAGCGTGAACTGTTCTTGATGATCACCGTGTACATCGCCTACTTCCTGCTGGATACCCAGACCGACTTCTACCGCGACAACGGACGTGTGCGCGAAGACGCGGCCGTGGTGTTCCACTTGTGCTGCCTGTTGCTGCCGTTGCTGTTCAGCATCTACGCGCTGTGGCAGGAGAAGACCCACCTGTTCCGTGACTTCGTCGCGCGTGGTGCGGTGTTGCTGGCGATCGGCAGCGTGGCCTTGGCGCTGGAGCAGAGTTATCCCCAGGCGGTGCTGAACTGGCTGGCGGAGATTCGCTGGCCGGCGCTGCACGGCAGTTGGATGAGCCTGATCCAACTGTCTTACCCGATGTTCCTGATCGGCTTCCTGACCCTGGCGGCGCAATACTGGTACCAACCGCGCCCGCTGCATGCGGCGCAACTGGTGGGGCTGCTGGGCCTGTTCTGGATGTTGCCGCAGACGTTCATCCTGCCGTTCACCCTGAACATCATGTGCAGCCAGGTGATGTTGATGATCGCCGCCGGCGTGGCCCATGAGGCTTATCAAATGGCCTTCCGCGATGAGCTGACCGGCCTGCCGGGGCGTCGCGCGTTGAACGAGCGCATGCAGCGCCTGGGGCGCAATTATGTGCTGGCGATGAGCGACGTCGACCACTTCAAGCGCTTCAACGACACCCATGGCCATGATGTCGGTGACCAGGTGCTGCGGCTGGTGGCGAGTAAGCTGTCCAAGGTCAACGGCGGCGGGCGCGCCTACCGCTACGGCGGTGAAGAGTTCGCCGTGGTGTTCGCCGGCAAGACGGTGGAGGAATGCTTGCCGCACCTGGAAGAGATCCGCGAGATCATTGCCGACTACGACATCAAGCTGCGTAATTCGGACCGTCCCCAGGACGATCAACAGGGGCGTCAGCGTCGTTCGGGCAGCGGCGCTTCCAGTGTGTCGGTGACCATCAGTATCGGTGTGGCCGAACGCCAGGCCGAGCAGCGCACGCCGGAGGAAGTACTCAAGTCCGCCGACCAGGCGCTGTACGCCGCCAAGGGCGCGGGGCGCAACTGCGTGGTGGCGGCTGGGCAAACGCGGCGCGGCGCAGTGCGCATGGAGAGCGCTGCCGGTTGAGTGATGGCGGTGTATTCAGCGGTTCTACAGTGATTGTTCGCGGCAGTGGCTAGCAGTAGGTTGAAACCATCTGCTGACGGAGACATTGCCATGCCTGAGTACAAAGCTCCCCTTCGCGACATGCGCTTCCTGATCGACAACGTGTTTGATTTCCACGGCCACTACGCCGCATTGGGCGCCACCGATGCCAGCCCGGACATGGTCGGCGCGATCCTCGAAGAAGGTGCGAAATTCTGCGAGAACGTGCTCGCACCGCTCAACCGCAGTGGCGATGAAGAAGGCTGCCATTTCGACAATGGCGTCGTCACCACACCCAAAGGCTTCAAGGACGCCTTCGCCCAGTACGTGGACGGCGGCTGGCACGGCGTGGCGGCGGATCCGGCCTACGGTGGCCAAGGCTTGCCGCAGTCATTGGGCCTGGTACTCAGCGAGATGATCGGCTCCAGCAATACCTCTTGGGGCATGTACCCAGGGCTGACCCACGGGGCGATGTCGGCGATCCATGCCCATGGCACCGCCGAGCAGAAAGACACGTTCCTCACCAAACTCACCGCCGGCGAATGGACCGGCACCATGTGCCTCACCGAAGCCCACTGCGGCACCGACCTGGGCCTGATCAAGACCCGCGCCGTGCCCCAGGCGGACGGCAGCTACGCGGTCACCGGCAGCAAGATCTTCATCTCCGCCGGCGAACACGACATGAGCGCCAATATCATCCACCTGGTACTGGCCAAGCTGCCGGATGCGCCGGCGGGCACCAAAGGTATCTCACTGTTTATCGTGCCCAAGTTCCATGCCGATACCGGCGCGCGCAACGCGGTGCACTGCGGTTCTATCGAACACAAGATGGGCATCAAGGGGTCGGCGACCTGCGTGCTCAACTTTGATGGCGCCAAGGGCTTCCTGATCGGCGAGGCGAACAAGGGCCTCAACTGCATGTTCACCATGATGAACCATGCCCGCCTAGGCACTGGCATGCAGGGCCTGTGCAATGGCGAGGCGAGCTTCCAGGGGGCGATCAAATACGCCAACGACCGCCTGCAGATGCGCTCGCTGACCGGCGCTAAGGCCCCGGAAAAAGCCGCCGACCCGATCATTGTGCACCCTGATGTGCGCCGCATGCTGCTGACCATGAAGGCCTTTAACGAAGGCAACCGCGCGCTGACCTACTTCACCGCGCAATTGCTCGACACGGCGCACCTGAGCAGCGACGCCACCCAGCGCCAGGACGCCGAGGACCTGTTGGCGTTTCTCACACCTATTTGCAAAGCCTTCATGACCGACACCGGGCTGGAGGTGACCAACCACGGCATGCAGGTTTTCGGCGGCCACGGTTACATCCGTGAATGGGGCATGGAACAACTGGCACGCGATGCGCGGATTGCGCCGATCTATGAGGGCACCAATGGCATCCAGGCCCTCGACCTGCTGGGGCGCAAGGTGCTGGGCAGCCAGGGCAAGCTGCTGCGTGGTTTTACCAAGATTGTGCATAAGTTCTGTGGGGCGAATGCCGAGCACCCGCAGCTCAAGGGCTATGTGGCGCAGCTCAACCAACTGAACGGGGAGTGGGGCGAACTGACCACCAAAGTCGGCATGGCCGCGATGAAGAACCCTGATGAAGTGGGCGCGGCGGCCGTGGATTACCTGATGTACAGCGGCTACGTCATTCTCGCCTACCTGTGGTTGCGCATGGCTATTGCGGCCTTGGCCCACGATGACACCGACTTTGCCAAGGCCAAGCTGGCCACGTGCGACTTCTACTTCAAGCGGCTGCTGCCGCGCACCGCCACCCACCGCGCGGCTGTGGAAGCGGGCAGCGAATGCCTGATGAGTCTGCCTGCGGAGGCATTTGCGCTGTGATGACTTAAAAATACCTATCAGTCACAAGTAGACCCTATGTGTCTGAAAAGTTGTTCGGGTACACTCGGGGCCTGTAAAACCGATCCTACCGAATCACTTTCATGTTCTCACGAGGTTTGCCATGGCTGATTACAAAGCGCCGCTGCGTGATATGCGCTTCGTCCTCAACGAAGTCTTTGAGGTCGCCACCACTTGGGCCCAATTGCCGGCATTGGCAGACACCGTTGACGCCGAAACCGTAGAGGCCATCCTCGAAGAAGCCGGCAAGGTCACCGCCAAGTCCATCGCCCCGCTCAGCCGCGGCGGCGATGAACAAGGTTGCCGCTGGGACAACACGGCGGTGTTCACCCCGGACGGTTTTCCACAGGCCTACAAAACCTATGCCGAAGGCGGCTGGGTTGGGGTAGGTGGTGACCCGATGTTCGGCGGCATGGGTATGCCCAAGGCGGTGTCGGCCCAGGTTGAAGAGATGATCAACTCGTCGAGCCTGGCGTTCGGTTTGTACCCGATGCTGACCTCCGGCGCCTGCGTATCGATCAACACCCACGCCAGCGAAGAACTGAAAGCCGCTTATTTGCCGAAGATGTATTCCGGTGAATGGGCCGGCTCCATGTGCCTGACCGAAGCCCACGCCGGTACTGACTTGGGGATTATCCGCACCAAGGCCGAACCGCAGGCGGACGGTTCCTACAAAGTCAGCGGTACCAAAATCTTTATCACCGGGGGTGAACACGACCTCACCGACAACATCATCCACCTGGTGCTGGCCAAGCTGCCGGACGCACCGGCCGGTCCAAAGGGTATCTCGCTGTTCCTGGTGCCGAAATTCATGGTCAATGCCGACGGTAGCCTGGGCGCGCGCAACACCGTGAGCTGCGGTTCCATTGAGCACAAGATGGGGATCCAGGCGTCGGCGACCTGCGTGATGAACTTCGACGAAGCCGTGGGTTACCTGGTGGGTGAGCCGAACCGTGGCTTGGCGGCGATGTTCACCATGATGAACTACGAGCGCCTGGGTGTGGGCATCCAGGGCCTGGCGTCCGGCGAGCGTTCCTACCAGAACGCCATTGAATATGCGCGCGACCGCGTGCAAAGCCGTGCACCGACCGGCGCACAGCATGAAGACAAAGTGGCCGACCCGATCATCGTGCACCCGGACGTGCGCCGCATGTTGCTGACCATGAAGGCCGCGAACGAAGGTGGCCGTGCGTTCTCCACCTATGTGGCGACGCAACTGGACATCGCCAAGTTCAGCGATGATGCCGCAGCCCGTGAGCGCGCCGATAACCTGGTTGCGTTATTGACCCCGGTGGCCAAGGCGTTCTTGAGCGACCTGGGCCTGGAAACCACCGTGCTCGGTCAACAAGTGTTTGGTGGCCACGGTTACATTCGCGAGTGGGGCCAGGAGCAACTGGTGCGGGATGTGCGCATCACCCAGATCTACGAAGGCACCAACGGTATCCAGGCCTTGGACCTGATGGGCCGCAAGATCGTCGGCAGCGGCGGAGCGTTCTACACCTTGTTCGCCGATGAGATCCGCGCGTTCATTGCCTCGGCGGGTACCGAGCTGGGTGAATTCACCAAGCCGTTGAGCGCGGCCGTGGATAACCTGGATGAGTTGACCGCCTGGGTGCTGGATCGCGCCAAGACCAACCCGAACGAAATCGGCGCAGCGTCGGTGGAGTACTTGCACGCCTTTGGCTATATGGCCTACGCCTACATGTGGGCACGCATGGCCAAGGCCGCGCTGGGCAAGGAATCGGAAGAAGATTTCTACGCCAGCAAGCTGGGCACCGCGCGCTTCTACTTTGCGCGCTTGTTGCCACGCATTCACTCGCTGAGTGCGTCGGTAAAATCCGGTAGTGAATCGCTGTTCTTGCTGGATGAAGCCCTGTTTTAAGGGATTGGAGGGCGTGTAAGCATTCTCTTACATGACGTGCTGCTATTCGTCCTCTATCGCCAGATTGGATCCACGGATAATCTACTTCACATGGACGTCGCGCAGGAAGCGCAAAGCAACAACACGGACACGTAGGATTCTGCCAGGAAGGCGGAGTGAAATGGATGTCAGGGAAACAGTCTGCAAAGCCCCGCTTCGGCGGGGTTTTCTTTTGCCCGCGAAAAAGTCAGGCAGGCGCCTGCGGGGCATTCATCACGTCTTCCAGCAAAGTGCGCAGCAGCGCCACCGTCGCCTGCTGGCGCTGCACATCGCGGCACACCAACCCCACTTTCAGCGGCACCCTGGGTTCACTCAAGGGTTTCCACAGCAGCAACTGGCTGTTGTGCTCGTCTTGGGAGCGCCCCGGCAGCACGGTCGCCAGTTTTGTGTGCGGCAAGCTGTCGAGAATCCCCACCATGGTATTGAGCTCCGCCTGCACTTGCGGGCGCCGTCCGAGGTTGGACAGTTGGCCCTGCCAGATCTGTCGCACCTGGAACTCTTCCCCGAGCAGCAACATGGGCAACTCGGCCGCCTGCTTCAGCGAGACTTTCTTGAATTCGCGCAACGGGTGGTCCTCGGGGATGACCACTTTCAGCTCATCTTCATACAGCAACACGCCATGCAGCCCCGGCTGGCGTGGCGGCAAATAGCTGATGCCGATATCCAGCGAACCGTTCAGCAACCGCCGTTCGATCTCAAGCCCGGTCAATTCGTAGATCTGCACCACCAAGTGCGGCTGAGCCTTGCGCACGCGTTCGAGCATCTGCGGGACCAGGCTGGTGTGCACGGTTTGCAGTACGCCAATGGCCAACGTGCGCATCGCCTGGCCCTTGAAGTTACGCAGCGCTTCAACCGCCTGCTGCAGACCATCGATCAGCGGCAGGGCATGGTTGTATAACGTGTGCGCCGCCAGTGTCGGGAGCAGGCGCTTGCTGCTGCGTTCGAACAGGCTCACGTCCAGGTTCTGTTCCAACTGGCGAATCTGCTGAGACAGCGCCGGCTGGGAGATCGACAGACGCTCCGCGGCACGGCCTACGTGGCCTTCCTCATACACCGCGACGAAATAACGCAGTTGCTTGAAATCCATAAGACTTACTTATCGAAAAAGCTGGAAAAACGAAATGGCTGTTGGCCCCCGAGACGCCTAGTCTAGCGCCTATTCGCAGGGCTTACAGGGCCGGATCGGGCAATGAACAGCGTTTATGTTGATAGCGTTTACATAGGCAAGGCAAACAATTTCCGGCCAGGGCACAGGGTGTCTACCGACCAAGGTCCGGTTGCCAGCGGGGGTGAGGTGTGAACCTGTTCAATATGCGCCGTCCCGCGCCGAGCCTCGACGACCTGATCCTCGATACACCAGGCGACAGTCCTTCCAGCGAATCGCTGATGCCCACAGTGGCGCGGCCGGCTCAAGTGTTTGTGCGCGGCCAGGGCTCCTGGCTGTGGGACAGCGACGACCGCGCTTACCTGGACTTCAGCCAGGGCGGCGCAGCCAACAGCCTCGGCCACAGCCCACAGGTGTTGATCAAGGCCTTGGCCGATCAGACCCAGGCGCTGATCAATCCGGGTAGCGGCCTGCATAACCGCACCCAACTCAACCTCGTTGATCGCCTGTGCCACCGCACCGGCAGCGACCAGGCGTACCTGCTCAACAGCGGCGCGGAAGCCTGCGAAGCGGCGATCAAGCTGGCGCGCAAATGGGGGCAACTGCATCGCGGTGGCGCCTACCGCATCATCAGCGCGAGCAGTGGTTGCCACGGCCGCAGCTTTGCGGCGATGTCGGCGTCGGCGAGTGAGCGTGGCAATCGTTTTGAACCGCACCTGCCGGGCTTCAGCCATGTGCCCTTCAATGACCTGCCAGCGCTGCATGCGGCAGTCGATGCGCAAACCGTTGCGATCATGCTTGAGCCGATCCAGGGTGAGGCCGGCGTGGTCCCCGCGACGGAGCACTATCTCAAAGGGGTCGAGCGCCTGTGCCGCGAATTGGGCATCCTGCTGATCCTCGACGAAGTGCACACCGGCATTGGCCGCTGCGGCACTCTGCTCGCCGAGCAGCAATACGGCGTACGGGCTGACATCATCACCCTGGGCAAAGGCCTGGGCGGCGGCGTGCCCCTGGCGGCGCTGCTGGCACGCGGCAAGGCCTGCTGTTTCGACGTGGGCGAACTGGATGGCACCCATCATGGCAATGCGCTGATGGCGTCAGCCGGGGTTGCTGTGCTCGATACCGTTTTGGAGCACGGCTTCCTGGAGCAAGTGCGTGAGTCCGGCCTTTACCTCGGCGAAGGCCTGGCCCGATTGGCCTACCGCTACGACCACGGTCAATTGCGCGGTCACGGCCTGATGTGGGGCCTGACGTTGTCGGATGATTCGGCGCAAGCCGTCGTAAAAGCTGCCCTGCACGAAGGCCTGATCATCAATGCCCCGCAACCTGACTGCCTGCGCTTCACCCCGGCCCTGACCGTGAGCAAAAGCAACATCGACGAAATGCTCCTGCGCCTGGCCCGCGCCTTCTCCCGCGTACGCACTGCACAGCTGCAGTGCCGCAAGGGCATCGCCGTTTAACGCCCTATTCCTGAACCGTCTCGCGGACTACGCGGCGCCTCCGGCCTGATTCTTTTGGCTGGGGGCGTTTTTTTGTCTGCGCAACAACGATGGATGGCCCAACGCCAGATCCCACTGAACCCTCACGAACGCCCAAGGTCGATTAGCTACACGGCTCACACGAGCCGATTTTTTGGAGCTTACCCATGGACATCATTCGTATCATCATCGCCATTCTGCTGCCGCCACTGGGTGTGTTCCTGCAAGTGGGTTTCGGCGGTGCGTTCTGGCTGAATATTCTGCTGACCCTGTGCGGTTACTTCCCAGGCATCATCCACGCCGTGTACATCATCGCCAAGCGCTGAGGCGTTCAGCCTTTTGCGATGAGCCGTGAGTTGCGCTCATTGCGAAAGGCCAGTTGCTCGATGGTCTGGGTGGCATGTTCGGCCTCTTCCCGCGCTTGCAGGATGATGCCGTGCTGCTCGGACTTGCTGCACACCGGGTCGGCATTGCTCGCATCCCCCGTGAGCATGAAGGCCTGGCAACGGCAGCCGCCGAAGTCCTTCTCTTTTTCATCGCACGAACGGCACGGCTCGGGCATCCAGTCGTAGCCACGAAAGCGGTTGAAGCCAAACGAGTCGTACCAGATGTGCTGCATGCTGTGCTCGCGCACGTTGGGAAATTGCACCGGCATCTGACGGGCGCCGTGACAGGGCAGGGCGGTGCCGTCTGGTGTTACTGTCAGAAAGATACTGCCCCAGCCGTTCATGCAGGCTTTCGGGCGCTCTTCGTAGTAATCCGGTGTAACGAAGATCAGCTTGCACGGGTGGCCTTCAGCTTCGAGCTTGGCGCGGTATTCGTTGGTGATGCGTTCGGCGCGCACCAGTTGTTCCTGGGTTGGCAACAAGCCCACACGATTGAGCTGCGCCCAGCCGTAGAACTGGCAGGTGGCGAGTTCGACAAAGTCCGCCTCAAGCGCAATGCACAGCTCGATGATGCGGTCGATCTTGTCGATATTGTGCCGATGGGTGACGAAGTTCAGCACCATCGGGTAGCCGTGCGCCTTCACCGCGCGGGCCATTTCCAGCTTTTGCGCGAAGGCTTTTTTCGAGCCGGCCAGCAGGTTGTTCACCTGTTCGTCGCTAGCCTGAAAGCTGATCTGGATATGGTCGAGCCCGGCCTTCTTGAAGTCGCTGATCTTCTGCTCGGTGAGGCCGATGCCGGAGGTGATCAGGTTGGTGTAGAACCCCAGCTTGCGGGCCTCGGCGATCAACTCGGCAAGGTCCTGACGCACCAGTGGCTCACCGCCAGAAAAACCCAACTGCGCGGCACCCATCTCGCGGGCTTCGCGAAACACCTTGAACCACTGCTCGGTGGTCAGCTCCTTGCCCTGTTCGGCAAAGTCCAACGGGTTGGAGCAGTACGGGCACTGCAACGGGCAGCGGTAGGTCAGCTCGGCCAGCAACCACAGCGGCAGGCCGATGGCTGGCTTCTCAGGCAAGGGTGATCCAGTGCTCAGCACGGGCGACCTCCATGAATTGCTCGATGTCTTCGCCGAGCTCCGGCACGCCAGGGAATTGTTTATCCAGCTCGGCGATGATCGCCGCCACGTCGCGCTCGCCGTCGATCAAACCACCGATCAGCGCGGCGCTGTCATTGAGCTTGATCATGCCCTCGGGGTAGAGCAGCACATGGCCCTTTTGCGCGGGCTCGTACTGATAGCGATAGCCCTGGCGCCAGGTCGGTATTCTGCTGCGATCAAAGCTCATAGGGTGATCCCTTTATGCCACACCCGCTGCTCGGTCACGCTGTGATACGGCGGGCGTTTGAGTTCGTAGGCCATGCTCATGGCATCCAGCATGCTCCAGAGGATATCGAGTTTGAACTGGAGAATTTCCAGCATGCGTTCCTGGCCTTCGCGGGTGGTGTAGTGCTGCAGGGTGATCGCCAGACCGTGTTCCACATCGCGGCGGGCCTGGCCGAGGCGGGTACGGAAATATTCGTAGCCGGCAGGGTCGATCCACGGGTAATGCTGCGGCCAACTGTCGAGGCGCGACTGGTGGATCTGCGGCGCGAATAGCTCTGTCAACGAGCTGCTGGCGGCTTCCTGCCAGTTGGCGCGGCGGGCGAAGTTGACGTAGGCATCCACGGCAAAACGCACACCGGGCAATACCAGTTCCTGGGAGCGCAGTTGGTCTGGGTCGAGGCCCACCGCTTGGCCCAGGCGCAGCCAGGCTTCGATACCGCCGTCCTCACCGGGGGCGCCATCGTGATCGAGCAAGCGCTGGATCCACTCGCGGCGGATCTCGCGGTCCGGGCAGTTAGCCAGAATCGCGGCGTCCTTGAGCGGGATGTTCACCTGATAATAGAAACGGTTGGCGACCCAGCCCTGGATCTGTTCGCGGGTCGCGCGGCCTTCGTACATCGCCATGTGGTACGGGTGATGGATATGGTAGAAGGCGCCCTTGGCCCGCAGGGCTGCTTCGAATTCGGCGGTGGTCAATGGCGTGTCAGTCATGTCGGTCGCTCCTACAATTCAATGCTCATGCCGTCGTAAGCCACTTCGACATTGCGCCGCACCAGTTCCGCTCGCTCGGGGGAGTCTTCATCGAGGATCGGGTTGGTGTTGTTGATGTGGATGAGTACTTTGCGCTGCTCGGGCAACTGTTCCAGCACTTCCAGCATGCCGCCGGGGCCGTTTTGCGCCAGGTGGCCCATCTCGCGGCCGGTGCGGGTGCCGACGCCACGGCGCTGCATTTCATCGTCATCCCACATCGTGCCGTCCACCAGCAGGCAGTCGCTGCCGGCCATGATCTCCAGCAGCGGCGCGTCGACCTTGCCCAGGCCTGGGGCGTAGAACAGTTTGCCGCCAGTGCGCAGGTCTTCGACGATCAGGCCGATGTTGTCGCCGGGGTGCGGATCGAAGCGGTGCGGCGAGTAGGGCGGTGCGGCGCTGCGCAGTGGCAGCGGGGTGAAGCGCAGGTTCGGGCAGGCCGGGATGGTGAAGCTGGCGTCCAGCTCGATGCGGTTCCAGGCCAGGCCGCCGTTCCAGTGGGTGAGCATGGTGAACAGCGGGAAGCCGGTGCTGAGGTCTTCATGGACCATGTCGGTGCACCACACCTGGTGCGGGCAGCCTTCGCGCAGGCTCAACAGGCCAGTGGTGTGGTCGATCTGGCTGTCCATCAGGATGATCGCGCTGATGCCGGTATCCCGCAGGGCGCGCCCGGGTTGCATCGGTGCGAAACCCTGGAGTTGCGCGCGGATATCCGGTGAGGCATTGCACAGCACCCAGTTCACGCCATCGTCGGAGATCGCGATGGACGACTGGGTACGCGCCTGGGCCCGCAGGCTGCCATCACGAAAACCCGCGCAGTTCACGCAGTTGCAGTTCCACTGCGGGAAACCACCGCCGGCGGCGGAACCTAGAATCTGGACAAACATGGCAGCTCCATCAAGCTCAAAACAAAAACGCCCCGGGCGAACCGAGGCGTTGTATTACCCAGCGGATTAACGGCTGGCGAAGTACATGGTGACTTCGAAACCGATGCGCAGATCAGTGTAAGCAGGTTTGGACCAGGTCATATTCTTACTCCTACGAAGGGATGGGACGTTTACTACCAAGTAATACATATAGTCCACCTCCAGTCGGAGATGTTCAGATGTGTGCGTAGGAATGTTACTCAATTCTTTTCAAGTTAGCGCTGTCTTGGTGGAAAAAGCCTTTTGCAGGGGCGGCAATGATCAGCCTGCCGTTTGCCAGATGGTCGAAAGGCGCGGGCCGTTGGCCACGCAACGCCAACCGCCCGCGGCGTCGTTCAATTGCTGGGCGGCAAGCTGCAAGGCTTCCCGTGTACAGGTTTGGATATGAGTGCGCAGGTGCGCCAAATACCCCGACGGATGGCCCGCCAGGTGGGCGTGCCACAGCAGTTCGGCGGCTTGGGCGTTGGGCAGTGTTTGCGCCGAGAACTGCTGCGCCAAGGCCTGGTTGCCCAAGTCATCGAGGCTGTCGATCAGTGCCGGCAATTGCTGGAGGAAGGTGTGCAGGTGATCAGCGATGCCTTCGAGGGACACGCTGGGGGACTGCACACCCAATAGCAGGCCGGTCTGGCCGTTTATCTGTCGGATGCCGCTGAATACGGCGTAGCCGATTTGCAGCTCCACGCGCAGGCGCTGGTAGAACGGCCCCTGGAGCAGATGGCCGAGTAGTCGCCATGCGGCCTCGTCCGCCAGGGACTGGCTGGGTGCCGGGCAAAACAGTAGCAATGCGGCTTCGGTTGAGTCGGTATGCACCTCATGCCAGATACGTTGGCCGCTGAGGGGCGGCGCGACCGAAGTGAGGCTCGCGGGTTGCCCCGGTAGACGAGCCGCTGCGGTTTTGATCGCGGCTTCATGCGCGGCAGAGAAGCCCAGCCCCAGGCCTTGCCAGCGCGCGGTGGCCCAGGATGCCGGTTCGGGCATGGTCGAGGTGCAGCAAGCGGGCAGCGCCTTGAGCAAGGTTCGGATGGCAATCATGGGCGGCGAGACGGCTGGGGCGGCGTGCGGTTCGCTCAGGCTCCGCGCCAATACCTCCAGCATGGTTGGAATGGGTTCCTGTAGCCCGACCATCTTCACCAGCTCGTGGCTACCCAGGCATTCGAACGACACATCAACGCCCGCCTGACGAGCATTTTCGCGCAGCGACTGCACGGCGCTTTCCAGCCCGGACGGCGCAGACTGCCATTGCAGATACAGCGCACCTTCATCGCTGTCGGCCGCCACTGCCTGGCTGAACGCCAGCGCCGATACCTCACGACGCCCGCGGGAGCGATCCTGGGCGAAGGTGCGCAACCCTCGGTGGGCGCTGGTCTGTCCGCGAATCAGGCCGGCGCGCTCTTCCTGCACCGGTGGGCGCAGGAATGGATTGTTCGGCGGCAGTTGCCACGTGTGCCCGGAGGGCGGCAGGTGCAGTGTGTCGAGCAGACTCTTGAGGGCGATGACCGCCTGTTCCGACAGTGCCTCGCTGTCGTGCCGAGCCAGTGCCAAGGCGCCTAGGGTCTGTTGTTGGCGAGCGGCCAGCAGGGCAAATTCTTCGCGCAAGGCAGCCCAGTCGCTGTGTGCGAAAAAACTCAACCAGTCGTGCAGCATCGCCTCGACCTGCGTCGCCGATCCTGCGGGATTATTGAGTGTAAAGTCGATATCCAACACCGCCTGCCCGGCGAAGTGATACAGCACCGAAGCCTGCAGTGCACTGCCCAGTTGCCGAATTTTCAGTTCAGCCAGCAGCCCGCCGGGTGCCGGGGCGTTGAGCCAAGTGCAGAGAAATTCCAGTGCTTCACGCGGGGCGTTGCAGGTGATGACGTGGTGCAGTTGATCATCGGCGATGTGCTGATAGCGCTGCGCTTGCCCCTGCATCAATGCCGGGGGCGCGGATTGTGGGCGTAGAGGCCCTGAGGTCAGTTGTTCACTGAACCGTTGTGCCAAGGCTTCCAGCTCCTCCAGCGGCAATGGGCCGGCGAGGCTCAAGGTCATCTGCCCGCTCTGATAAAACTGCGCGTGGAATTCTCGCAAGGCCTGCTGAAAGGTCTCACGCTCCACCGGCAGGCTGTCGCGGTTGCCCGCATGAAAACCCCGCAGCGGGTGGTCCGCCGCCAGCCCTTCCAGCAACGCGACCTGCTGTTGTGCCTTGGCATCCTGGGCCCAAGCCACATACTCAGCGTGCAGCACTTCGCGCTCGCGCAGTTGATCCTCCAGGGTCAGGCGTGGGTGGGTGAGCATGTCCACCAACCGCTCCAGTCCACCGGCAAACGTTGCGACCGGCAGTTCAAAGAAGAAATCCGTGGTGCGCTCACGGGTGCTGGCATTGACCTGGCCCCCATGACGTTGCACGTAGGCCATCAACCCTTCGTCTGTGGGAAAACGTTCGGTTCCGAGGAACAACAGATGCTCGAGGAAATGCGCCAGCCCCGGCCACTCCGGCGGCACGTCATGGCTGCCAGCTGCCACCCTTAGCACGGCTGCGCACCGCTTCAAACGCGGCGCGTGCTGCAAGGAAACCCGCAAGCCGTTGGCCAGGGTCAGGTGAAGAGGATGAGGGTGGGCCGGCGCAGGCATGGGCACTTCCGAAACGTAGAATGTGCCTATGCTAACAAACCGGCTGGATCAGGGCTTGTGCAGCGCGCCGTATAACTCAGGGCGACGGTCTTGCAGGTAGTGATTGGCAGCGCGGGCGTCGAGGATCGACTGGCGATCAAGCTCTCCGACGATCAGCGCTTCATCCAGGCCCGCCTGTGCAATGCGCTGGCCATTCGGCGCGGCGATGCTGCTTTGCCCGCAGTACTGGATATCGCCTTCGTGCCCGCAGTAATTGGCGTAGGCCACATAACATTGGTTTTCAAAGGCCCGCGCCCGCACGGTCACATCGGCGACAAAGTCGAACGGCACCATATTGGCCGTGGGCACCAGGATCAATTCGGCACCTGCGAGGGCCAGGCGCCGGGTGTTTTCCGGGAACTCCAGGTCGTAGCAGATCAGGAAACCCAGCTTCCAGCCGTTGAGCTCCACCAGCGGGAAATCATTGTCGCCGGCGCTGAACATCGAATGGTCCAGATCACCAAACAGGTGTGTCTTGCGGTAGTTGCACACGCGCTGGCCGTGGGCGTCGATCAACTGCACGGCGTTGTAGATCTGGCCATCTTCGGCCCGTTCCGGGTAGCCGTACAGAATTGCCAGCCCGGCGCTTTTGGCCAGTTCGCCAATCGCCTGCGCCGACGGCCCGTCCTGTGCCTCGGCCAAGGCGCCAACGGCTTCGGCGCCGATGTTGTAGCCGCTCAGGAACATCTCCGGCAGCACCAGCACATCGGCGCCGGACGCCTCATGCGCCAGTTGATGCAGGCGCTTGAGGTTGCCGGCCACATCTAAAGGCAGCGGTGGGCATTGGTACAGGGCGACACGCATGTTCAACTCCTTAATCCGCCAGGGCGATCGGCCCGATTTCATCGAATACATCCCCCGGCCCCGGGTTCTCCGGGTGAGTGCTGCCGCCGAAGTGAGTCATGATGCCCCATACCGCGTTCAGCGAGGTTTGCACCGCGCCCTCCACCCACGCAGGAGTCCAGGACACATCATCACCGGCGATAAAGATTCCGCGTTGCTCGGCGGGCATGTCCTTTTGCATGAAGTGCGCATACATGCGCTGGTTGTAGCGATAGTGGCCCGGCAGCGCGCCCTTGAAGGCGCCGAGGAAATGCGGGTCCGCTTCCCAGGACACGGTGATCGGGTCACCGATGATGCGCGCCTTGATATCGACTTTCGGGTAGATCTTTTTCAGTGCGTCGAGGGCCAGCTTCACGCGCTTGTCGATGGGCTGTGGCAGCATTTTCAGGGCGTCGCTCATCCACGAGTAAGACAGGCAGATCACCCCTGGCTTGTCGTCACCGTTATCGAACAGGTAGGTGCCACGGGTCAGGCGATCGGTGAGGGTCATGCTCATCAAGTCGCGCCCGGTTTCCGGGTCTTTGTCTTTCCAGAACGGGCGGTCGACCATCACGAAGGTTTTAGATGACTGCATGTAACGCGTGCGGTCGAGGGCCATCCACATTTTTTGCGAGAACAGGGTCTCGTCGCATTCGATCTGGGTGGTCAGCAGCCAGCTCTGGCAGGTGGTCAGCACCGCGGCGTATTCGCGGGTGTCGCCGTAGTTGTCGGTGACCGCAAAGCGGCCATCGGCGGCGTGGGCAATGCGTTTCACGCCGGCGCGCGGCGCGCCGCGGTGCAGCGAACTCAGGCTGGTGCCGGCCGGCCAGTGGGCGCATCGCTCCGGGACATGGCGCCAGATGCCCATTGGCACTTGTGCCACGCCACCGACCACCAGGTGTTGGTGGTCGTCGCAGTTGGTCATCACCACGCGGAAGATTTCCAGCATCGAGTTGGGGAAGTCCGAGTCCCAGCCTCCCGTGCCGAAGCCCACTTGGCCGAACACTTCGCGGTGCAGAAACGACAGCTTGGCGAACGCCTTGGAGGTGGCGACGAAGTCGTAGAAGGTGCGGTCGTCCCACAGCGGTACCAGCTTGTTCCACAGCGCTTTGAGGCGCGGCACGTCGCGGTCACGGATGGCTTGCTGGATATCCCCGAACTGCGAACCGGCTTCCAGGGCATCCGCCCAGGCGTCAGCCACTTCCTGGAACAGGGCTGGCAAGTCGGAGAGTTTTTCGGCGTAGTGGGTCTGGCCTTCGAGGTCGATCACCGTGCTGCCGGACGCTGGCGTCAGCGGGTTGGGGAAGGGTTTGGTTTCCAGGCCGAGCTTGTCCACATAGTGGTAGAAGGCGGTCGATGACACTGGGAAGCGCATGCCACCCAGCTCTGCGATGATGCCTTCGGCGCCTTCGAAAGTTTGCGAGCGCAGGCGGCCGCCCATTTTAGAGGCTTCGTACACCACCGGCTTGAGGCCCAGTTTCATCAGTTCGTAAGCGGCCACCAGGCCCGCAATCCCGGCGCCGACGATCGCCACTTCGGCGCCGTGGTTGGCGGCGGGGATGCTGCCCAGGCCGGCCGGGTGTTCGATCCAGTCATCAAAGGCAAACGGAAAGTCCGGGCCAAAAATGGTGATGGGTTTCTTGCCGTCGGCGGGGTGGCGATTGGTCTTGCTGATGGTGCTGGACGGAATGCTCATGGCTGACCCTTACTGGCGACCTGGCGGGCGTGACCCGCTGAGTATAGGAAAAGATGGCAGCCAGTTTAGGGAGCGTAGCGTTCGTTAATAAGACGCAATGTGTCGTCGGATTGATCTGTTTTTAGTCGAAATGACGAACATGTTGATCAGATTGGCTGACCGCGATCCAATTTGTTACTCAGGATGATCGATGTAGTGGTTTTCTCCACCCCGTCCACGCTGCCGATTTGGTCCAGCAACTGGTCCAACTGTTCGGGCGAATCCGTGCGCAGCCAAGCGACGTAATCGAACTCGCCACTCACCGCGCACAACTGCTGCACCTGTGCCATCGCACTCAACCTTCGCAACACTTCCTTGCCCGAGCGCGCTTGTACGGTGATCCCGACGTAAGCCTGCAGACCACCATCGACCACGCGTTGCCCAAGGCGCACGCCATAACCGGTGATCACCTGGGTTTTCTCCAGGCGTGCCAGGCGTGACGTCACCGTGGTGCGCGCGATGCCCAACTGCCGGGCGAGCATGGCCACGCTTTCGCGGGCGTTGATCTGCAGGGCGGCGATCAGTTGGCGATCAATTTCGTCTAGGGCGGGCAAGGCGAGGGCTCCGATAAGGGGGGGCAGTGTGCGTGCATCTTACAGGCTGGCATCGGCGAGCAGGCAGCGGGTAAACAGTTGCGGTACGGGGAGGTGGTGTTGGCTGTAGCGACTGAGCAGGATGATTTCGCGGTGAAAAGTCAGGCTGCCCAAGGGGATGATTCGCACATTGGGCGAGCGCTCCAACCACAACCCAGCCTGAGGAATCAGCGACACGCCCAGGCCGCACTCGACCATCTTGACGATGGCTTCCAGCTCATCCAGCTCCAGCGCCATCTGTACATCCAGCTTCTGTTCACGCAGGAAACGGCTGACCAACCGACCGCCAAACGACGCACGGTCGTAACGCACATGGGGCTGTGTCGCGAGCAAATGCAAAGGGTCATCGCCGGTCAGTGCATGAGGCACGACCAGCGCAAATGGCTCCTTGCGCAGTACCTGTACGTGCAACTCCTTGGGCAAATCAAAGGGCGGTCGAATGATGATGGCCGAGTCCAATTCGCCAGCGTCCACCCGGCTCAACAGCTCCAGGGAAACGCCCGGTATCAACTTGCACTCCACCGTCGGCGCCGCCTGACGCAAACGCACCAGCGCCTGGGGCAGCAGGCCGGTCTGCGCGGTGGTGATGGCGCCCACTTTCAGTTCGCCCCGGTACTCGTTGGCATCCACGGGCACGGCCATGCGATTGAAGGTTTCCAGGATCTCCCTGGCCAACGGCAAGGCCCGCAAACCGGCTGCATTCAACGTGGCCTGGCGCCCGGTACGGTCGAACAACTGCGCGCCAAGCGCCTGCTCCAATTGACGAATCTGCGCACTGACCGCCGACTGCGTCAGCCCGATATGCATGCCCGCCGACGCAAACGTGCCGTGACGGGTTACCGCAATAAAGGTTTTCAATTCGCGCAGCATGGGCGTCTCGATTGATCGAAATAATTTGAGCTCGGCGCAAAAACTATCGTCTTTTCATCGCCAGGAGCAAGGCTAAACTCGGGGGGACTTAATGCCCACAGAGGTTTGACCTGATGACACTCGCACCTTTTCACCTGGCAATTCCGGTATACGACCTCGCCGCTGCGCGGCATTTCTACGGTGAAGTCTTTGGCCTTGAAGAGGGGCGTTCCAGCGAACACTGGGTAGATTTCAACTTCTTCGGGCATCAGTTGGTCATTCACGAACACCCGAAAACCGCCTCCCAGGAGTCAGCCCACACCAACGCGGTAGACGGCCATAACGTGCCCGTGCCGCATTTTGGCGTGGTGCTGGGCTGGGAAGATTGGCAGGCCTTGGCAGAACGTCTGCGGGCCAGGGAAACCCGTTTTGTGCTGGAGCCGCACATTCGCTTCAAGGGGCAGGTGGGGGAGCAGGCGACGTTGTTTCTGTTTGATCCATGCGGGAACGCGCTGGAGTTCAAGGCATTCCGGGATATTGGGCAGTTGTTTGCGAAGTGAGACTGCCAGACACACGAAAGCCGCGCATTGCGCGGCTTTCTTGTTTGGTGGGCCCACACGGACTTGAACCGTGGACCAAAGGATTATGAGTCCTCTGCTCTGACCAACTGAGCTATAGGCCCTGTAACAGGTCGCGGATTATAACGATGGTTTCCCCGCTGTGCCATCCGAAAAATCCTCAATGCTCATACGAAGAAACGTCGCGGCAAAAAGCTCCGGTGGTAACGGCAGGCTGACGATGTAGCCTTGCATCTGTTCACAGCCTTCGGCGGCCAGGAAGGCTTGCTGTGCGGGGTTCTCCACGCCTTCGGCGATGATGGTGAATTGCATGCTGTGGCCCAGTGCGATGATGGCGCGGACGATGGCGGCATCGTGGGGGTCATCAGGCAGGCCGCGGACGAAGGATTGGTCGATCTTGAGGAAGTCCAGCGGCAAGCGCTTGAGGTAGCTGAGGGAGGAGTAGCCGGTGCCGAAATCGTCGATGGCCAGTTGCACGCCCAGGTCCTTGAGTTGGTGCAGGACTTCCAGCGCTTCTTCGGCCTGGCTCATGATGAAGTTTTCGGTGATCTCCAGTTGCAGGCAGCCAGGGTCTAGTCGGTAGTCGCGCAGTAGCTGTTCGATGCGACCGAGCAGGCCGGGGTGGCGCAGTTGGGCGCCAGCCAGGTTCACCGACAGCGGGCCGAAATCGTCGAACGTGCCTTGCCAGGCGTGCAGTTGTTGGCAGGCCTGTTCCAGTACCCAGTCGCCGATTTGCAGGATCATGCCGTTCTCTTCGGCCAGGGCAATGAAGTGTTCGGGCGGCACGTCGCCAAAAGTGGGATGGCGCCAGCGGATCAGCGCTTCGGCACCGATCAGTGCCTGGGTCTCCAGGCTCAGTTTCGGCTGGTAGTACAGGCTCAGTTCGTCGCGCTCGATGGCGCGACGCAGTTCATGTTCGAGTGCTACGCGTTCGTTGGCTTGGGCGGTGAGGTCGCGGGTATAGCTTTCGACGCGGTTGCGCCCTTTGGCCTTGGAGCGGTACATCGCGGCGTCGGCGTTCTTGACCAGGGTGGCGACGTCGGTGCCGTCCTGGGGGTACAGGCTGGTGCCGATGCTGGCGCTGATAAAGAACTCATGCTCACCGGCCTGGAACGGCGGCGTGAAGCAGGCCAGCAGTTTATTGGCCAGGTACTGGGCGTCGCTGGCGTGTTGCAGGCCGGGGAGCAGGATGATGAACTCGTCGCCGCCCAAGCGAGCGACGGTGTCGATGTCGCGCAGTTGTTCCTTGAGGCGTACGGCGATGTCTTTAAGCAGCAGGTCACCGATCGGGTGGCCGAGGCTGTCATTGATGTGTTTGAAGCGATCCAGGTCCAGAAACAGCACGGCGCCTTGCTTGCCGGTTTCTTGTTGCCCGTTGAGAGCCGCCTGCAGCCGGCTTTCAAACAGCGTGCGGTTGGGCAGGCCGGTCAAGGGGTCGTGGTGTGCCTGGTAGTCGAGGCGCGCCTGGGCGAGCTTGAGGCTGGAGATGTCGGCAAACACCGCGACAAAGTGGGTGACCAGGTGTTCTCGGTTGCGCACGGCACTGATCGTCAACCAGCTTGGGTACAGCTCGCCGTTCTTGCGGCGGTTGGAAATCTCGCCCTGCCAGTGACCCTGCGCGGTCAACTGGTGCCACATGGCGGCGTAGAAGGCGCTGTCATGCAGGCCGGAGGCTAGCAGGCGAGGGGTCTGGCCGAGGGCTTCGGTTTCGCTGTAGCCGGTGATCTCGCTGAAGGCACGGTTGACGGCGCTGATGTTCTGCTGGGTATCGGTGATCAATACGCCTTCTGCCGTGCTCTCGAACACGGTGGCGGCTTGTTGCAGTTTTTCCTGCATCAGTTGGCGCTCGGTGATGTCCCGCGCGATGGTCAGCATGCAATCGTCGTCGCCGATCGGCAGCGGGCGGCTGGACAGCTCACAGAGGCGAATCTGGCCATCGCTGCGGCGTATATGGCAGACGAAGTCGCGCACAAAACCATCGCGCTGCATCAGCTCGAGCATGTGTTTGCGTTCATTGAGATCGACCCAGATGCCCAGGTCCAGCGTCGATTGGTCGAGGGAGGCCGCGCTATTGATGCCGGTAATCCGACTGAAGCCATCGTTCACTTCAATCAACAGGCCATCGCGCTGTCGGCTCAGCAGCAAGCCGTCGGGGGAGGCGTGGAAGGCCTTGGCGAACTTCTCTTCGGAGGTCTGCAGCTGTTGCTGGGTTTCCTTGAGCTGAGTGATGTCGCGAACCACCACCACAATGGCTTCAACGGTATCGAGTTGAAACGGCTCGGCGGAAATCAACCCGGTGAAGGCTTGGCCATTGCTGCGCAGAAAGGGCATTTCCAGGTTGCGGATGCTGGTGGTCTGCACCCGTTGCAGCAGGTCCGGCCCCACGCCCTGGATACCCCAGATATTCAATTCGGTAGCGGTTTTGCCCACCACTTGTTCGGCCTTGAGACCTATCTGGTCCTCGAATGCCTTGTTGACCTCCAGCAGGCAGCCATCGGACAGGCGTGCAATCACTAACATGTCCGGGCATTGCTGGAATACCGAGGCGAATTTCTGCTCGGACAGCTGCAAGGCTTCCTCGGTGCGCTTGGCTTCGCTGATATCGATCATCAAGCCGCGCAGTACCGGCTCATGGCCGTGTTCGATCAGGCTGACGATGTCGCGCACCCACAGGCAGCGGCCGTCGGCGGTGATTACGCGGTAATCGATGCTGTGGTCGCGGTTGGCGCGGGTCTCGCGGTAGCAATAGGCTTCGGTGCGCGTCAGGTCGGCCGGGTGAATGATGTTGCGCCAGAAGCCCGGAATCAGCCAATGCGCACGGGGATAGCCGAGTAACTCCTCGGCATGCGGCGACACGTAGCTGTAGGTGAAGTCGGTGACACTGGCTTCCCAGGCGATAGCGGACAGGCTCTCCACCAATCCGCGATAGTGGTATTCGCTGCTGCGCAACTCCTGTTCTAGGGCGACGCGGCGGGAAATTTCCGAGCTGAGCCGGCGATTGATCCGAATCACTACGGCCAATACGGTGCTCAACAGCAGCACGGCGGGCAGGCCGTATATCAGCAGGTCCGCCCAGAACGTGCGATGGTCGGTAAAGCTGCCGACCCAATGTTGCTGGATCGCGTCGGTTTCCTCCGGGCTGAGGTCGGCCAGTACCTTGTCGAGGATGCCCACGAGCATCTTGTTGTCGCGCGGTACTCCCATCGCCAATTGGTAGCGGTAGGGCGTTTCGCCGCTGACGTACAAGCCGTCGAGCTTGAGTTGGCGCAGGCTCCACACACTTGAGGCGAGGTCGCCGACCACCGCATCCACTTCATCGGTGGCCAGGGCCTGCAGCGTCGAGCTGACGTTGGGCATGGCCACCAGGTTGAGATCGGGATGATGGGTGCGCAGCAGTTCATGGGGGGCGTAGTTTTCCACCACGGCAATCTTCAAGCCGTAGAGGTCCTTCAGGGTGCGCGGTTTGGCGCCGCCTTCATGGGCCAGGATGACGATGGGAAAGTCCAGGTACGGGCGAGTGAACGCCATGTAGCCCTGGCGTTCGGGCGTAGACATGATGCCGGGCAACAGGTCGAGCTGGTTGTTGCGGGCTTGCTCCAGCACGGCGCTCCAGTTAACTGGCTCGATCAACTTGACCCGCACACCCAGGCGATCCTGGATCAGGCGCACGTAATCGGCCGCCAAGCCTTGGTAGCGACCCTCTTCGTCACGGTATTCAAAGGGTGGCCAAGAGGCGTCCACCCCCAAGCGCAACTCCTGATGGTCCGCCAGCCAGCCACGCTCATCATCGCTAAGAGTCAACGCGCCAGCCGTTGCGGTCCAGGTCAGCAGCGACAGCAGTAACACGGCCGGCAGTCTGGGCATAACGGTCTCGTTATGGCACGGGGAATGTTTCGAGTGTAGACGGGCATTGCGGGGGAGGGGTGTTGCTTGGGATTTTATCTGTAGAAAGCAAAACCCCCGGCCTGGGCCGGGGGTTCTGTTATCACTCGTCGAGGAAGGAGCGCAGATGCTCGCTTCGCGTCGGGTGGCGCAACTTGCGCAGCGCCTTGGCTTCGATCTGACGGATCCGCTCACGGGTCACGTCAAACTGCTTACCGACTTCCTCAAGGGTGTGGTCGGTATTCATGTCGATGCCGAAACGCATGCGCAGTACCTTGGCTTCACGGGCAGTGAGGCCGGACAGTACGTCACGAGTCGCTTCTTTAAGGCTCTCAACGGTGGCGACATCGATTGGCGACTGCATGGTCGAGTCTTCGATGAAGTCACCCAGATGGGAGTCTTCGTCATCACCAATCGGGGTTTCCATGGAGATCGGCTCTTTAGCGATCTTCAATACCTTGCGGATTTTATCCTCAGGCATTTCCATGCGTTCGCCCAGCTCTTCCGGGGTCGGTTCGCGACCCATTTCCTGCAACATCTGCCGGGAAATGCGGTTGAGCTTGTTGATCGTCTCGATCATGTGCACCGGAATACGGATGGTGCGAGCCTGGTCGGCGATCGAGCGAGTGATCGCCTGACGGATCCACCAGGTGGCATAAGTCGAGAACTTGTAGCCGCGACGGTATTCGAACTTGTCCACCGCTTTCATCAAGCCGATGTTGCCTTCCTGGATCAGGTCGAGGAATTGCAGGCCACGGTTGGTGTACTTCTTGGCGATGGAGATCACCAGACGCAAGTTGGCTTCTACCATCTCTTTCTTCGCGCGGCGGGCCTTGGCCTCACCGATCGACATACGACGGTTGATGTCCTTGATCTCGGCAATCGTCAGACCGGTTTCGGTCTCAAGCGCGGTCAGCTTCTGCTGGCAGCGAATGATGTCCGGCTGCAGGCGACCAATGGCTTCGGCGTATTTTGCCTTGCCCTTGGCCAGTGCGTCGGTCCAGCTTTCGTCTACTTCGTTGCCCGGGAACTGGCGCAGGAAGTCGGCACGCGGCATGCGCGCATCACGGACACAGAGCTGCATGATCGCACGCTCTTGTGCACGCAGACGCTCAAGGGCGCTGCGAACACGCTCAACCAGGCCTTCGAATTGCTTCGGCACCAGCTTGATCGGCATGAACAGCTCAGCCAGGGCCAACAGCTCGGCAATCGCCTGCTTGTTGCCACGACCGTGCTTTTTCAGCGCCTTGCGGGTGATTTCCATTTGGTCGGAAACCGCACCGAAACGCTGGGCAGCGATGATCGGGTCTGGACCGCTTTCAACTTCGTCTTCATCGTCGCCGCTGGCTTCAGCGTCGTCGTCTTCGGAGTCGTCGTCGGCTTTTGCAGCCTTGGCATCGACAGGCGGCGGCACTTCGGCGGCAGGCGGCGCGATGCCGTCGTCCGGGTCGATGTAACCACTCAGGACGTCGGACAGACGGCCACCTTCGGTGGTAACGCGGGTGTACTCGGAGAGAATATGGTCAACCGTGCCAGGGAAGTGCGCAATTGCGCCCATCACTTCACGGATGCCCTCTTCGATACGCTTGGCGATTTCGATTTCGCCTTCGCGTGTCAGCAGCTCGACGGTACCCATTTCACGCATATACATGCGCACAGGGTCGGTGGTACGACCGATATCGGTCTCCACAGCAGCCAGCGCGGCAGCCGCTTCTTCAGCGGCAGCCTCGTCGGTATCGGCGTCCGCCAGCATAAGGGAATCCTTATCTGGCGCAGCTTCGAATACGTTGATCCCCATGTCGTTAATCATGCGGATGATGTCTTCCACCTGCTCTGGATCTGAAATATCCTCAGGCAGGTGGTCGTTGACCTCCGCGTAAGTCAGGTAACCCTGCTCACGACCGAGAACGATCAACTCTTTGATACGAGACTGCTGTTGCGCTTTTCCGGACATAACACCCTATCCACTGAAGGTCTTGGCGGGCAAAAAACAAGCCGAGGATTATACCCGAGCTATGACCTCACACGCCAGCTGAGGTCGGGTTTGATGCGGAAACATTCTGTTTTAAGAGGTCGCGCATCTGTTTTGCTATCTGAATTTGCTCTTCAGCCGATAATCCCGGCTGCCTTGCTCTCTTGATGAGTTCATCGAGGGTCTGCGTGTGCTGACCCGCGGATAACCTAGTAATGGTGTCTAAAAACTGTTGTTCAAGGTTATCGCCGTCAATTAGCCACTCCTTTTCTGCGAGGGCTTTCAATAACCGGCCTTGTTCGGTGCCATGCCAACGCGCCATCAACTGAATTGAGTTTAGCTTAGGATTTTTCTGTACCGCCTCGATCAAGGCGATCAGCACCTGGGCGTAGGTATTGCTCTCGTTGGCAAAGTGATCGGCGCTCTCGACCTTTTCCGCTAGTTGCGGGTGGTGGATGAGCGTGCGCAGCGCAATCAATGTCGGCGCTTCCACAGCAACCGGGGTGCGTGGGGCATAGGCCTCATCGCCGTCACCGCGCTTGCCGTTTTTGCTCCAGGGTTTCTTGTCCCATTTCTTGCCGCCGGCGCCGGGTTTCTTCGGCGTCCATTCCTGCTGGGGCGCGTAGGCTTCCTGCGGTTGATGGAAGTCGGAATAGTCCGGCATGGCGTCGTAATCCATGCCTGGGTCGTAGGCCGGTGGCGCTGCATCATGGGGTGCGTTGTGCACCAGCTGGCTGACGGCTTCACCGCTAAGCCCAGTGATTTCCAGCAAGCGCATGCGCATCAACGATTTCAGGTTGGCGCCGGGTACTTTGTCGATCAGCGGGGCGGCGAGGGTGGCCATGTGGGCCTTGCCCTCGAGGGAGCGCGGGTCGGCTTCTTCGGTCAGTTGCTGGAAGAAATAGTCTGCCAGCGGCTGTGCGTGTTGATTGATGCGCGCGCGAAACGCGTCGGTGCCTTCGGAGCGCACCAGGGTGTCCGGGTCTTCGCCTTCGGGCAGGAACAAAAAGCGCGCGCGACGGCCGTCCTGCAGGCTCGACAGCGTGGCCTCCAGCGCACGCCAGGCAGCGTTTCGGCCCGCCTGGTCGCCGTCAAAACAGAACAGCACACTGGGCACCACGCGAAACAGGCGTTTCATGTGCTCTTCGCTGGTAGCGGTGCCGAGGGTGGCGACGGCGTTGCGCAGGCCCTGTTGGGCGAGCGCGATCACGTCCATGTAGCCTTCAACCACGATGATCTCATCGAGGTTGCGGTTGTTCTTGCGCGCTTCGAACAGGCCGTAGAGTTCCTGGCCTTTGTGGAACACGGGGGTTTCCGGCGAGTTCAGGTACTTGGGCTTGTCGTCCCCCAGCACGCGGCCACCAAACGCGATGATGCGGCCCCGGCTGTCGCGGATCGGGAACATCACGCGGTCGCGGAATCGGTCGTAGCGCTTGCCGGTCTCGGCGTTTTCCACCAGTAGGCCTGCGTCGATCATGGCTTTTTGCTGGAGAGTGTCGCTGCTCAGGTGCTTGTACAGGTTGTCCCAGCCGGGTGGAGCGAACCCCAGCCCGAAATCGCGGGCGATCTCACCCGTGAGGCCGCGACCCTTGAGATAGTCGACGGCTGCCTTACGTTGCGGATGGCTTTTAAGCGCCTGACGGTAGAAGTCGGCAGCGGCAGTCAGCAACGGGTACAGCGGCGAATCCGTGGGTTGCCGCGGTTTGTGCGGGCGCCCACTTTCTTCGCGAGGGATTTCCATGCCGGCGGCTTTTGCCAGTTCCTCGACGGCCTGGGGGAAGTCCAGGTTGTCGTGGTCCATGATGAAGCCGAGGGCATTGCCGCCCGCGCCGCAACCGAAACAGTAGTAGAACTGCTTGTCGGGGCTCACGCTGAACGACGGGGTCTTTTCCTTGTGGAACGGGCAGCAGGCGGTGTAGTTCTTGCCAGCCTTCTTCATTTGCACGCGCGAGCTGACAACATCGACGATGTCGGTGCGGTTCAGAAGGTCGTCAATAAAGCTCTGGGGAATCAGCCCGGCCATGGCGTTCTCGTCATCACTGCGTGTAAATGAGGGCCCGTGAAGTGTTCAAGCGCACGTATCGAGTGCTCGAGCATCTAGCGACTGCATGGGGTGTACGGAAGTGTATCTGCCGAATATTCACTGACGTTAATTTCTGATCAGTTATCGGTGTGGAAATGTTGCCCCAGCGTCCGGTCTTGGCCATTGGCGGGCCTCGGATACGCTTCGATAGGCACAGTCGACACAGTGGGTCGCCTGTTTACAGAATGAGTGTGCTCGTCAGTAGCCTTGTTAGGCTCGTCAGAAGAGACGTGCACCGCTGGCAAAAAGCCAGTCCTGACGTGTGAAGCAGTTGTCTCGGTCGCGTGTGCGGCGTCAACAGTGAAGCATCAAGCGATATCCGCAAATGCCAATAGCCCGGCTGAGGGCCGGGCTTGGCAGAAGCTTGCTACAGACGTCTGTGTATTAGTACAGACGAACGGCGCGGCGCTGTTCGCGCTGAACTTTCTTGGCGTGACGCTTAACAGCGGCTGCTGCTTTACGCTTACGCTCAGAAGTAGGCTTCTCGTAAAATTCGCGGCTACGAACTTCAGCCAGTACACCGGCTTTTTCGCAGGAGCGCTTGAAACGACGCAGAGCTACGTCGAAGGGTTCGTTCTCTTTAACTTTGACGGCTGGCATCCAGAGCTACCTTCTTTCATTACCGGGATCAACGTTCTCGTCGCAAAAAATTCGCGGCTGAGGTCGTCGGTTTTTAAGGGTTGCGGATGTTAACCCCTCATTGCCCGGAATGCAAAGCCTCTGATCGAAAACCGCTAGTCGGGAGGGGGAGTGGCGACTATTATGCGCGCCTTCGAATTCAGCCTCTACAAGGCGCAAACCCATGCTAGTACTGGGACTTGAAACCTCCTGCGACGAAACCGGTGTCGCACTTTACGACAGTGAACGCGGGCTCTTGGCCGATGCGCTGTTCAGCCAGATCGACCTGCACCGTGCCTATGGCGGCGTGGTGCCGGAGCTGGCCAGCCGTGATCACGTCAAGCGTATGCTGCCCCTGATTCGCCAGGTGCTGGATGAGGCCGGCTGCGTGCCGACCGAAATCGACGCCATTGCCTATACCGCCGGGCCTGGATTGGTTGGAGCCCTGCTGGTGGGGGCCTCTTGCGCCCAGGCGCTGGCCTTTGCCTGGGGTATTCCGGCCCTCGGTGTGCATCATATGGAAGGCCATTTACTGGCGCCGATGCTGGAAAAAACACCGCCACAGTTCCCGTTCGTCGCTTTGTTGGTTTCGGGCGGCCATACGCAGTTGGTTCAGGTGGATGGTATCGGTCAATACACCCTTTTGGGTGAGTCCCTGGATGACGCCGCCGGGGAAGCTTTCGACAAGACCGCGAAGATGATGGGCCTCAATTATCCAGGCGGACCGGAAATCGCCCGTCTCGCCGAAAGGGGTGTTGCCGGTCGCTACACCTTCCCGCGCCCGATGTGTGATCGCCCCGGCTTGATGTTCAGCTTCAGCGGCTTGAAAACCTCCGCGCTGAACACCTGGCAGCAGAGCGTCAGCGCCGGGGACGACAGTGAGCAAGCCCGTTGCGACATCGCACTGGCGTTCCAGCAGGCCGTGGTGGAGACTTTGACCATCAAGTGCAAGCGCGCCCTGAAACAGGCGGGTATGAAGCGCCTGGTGATCGCAGGCGGCGTCAGCGCCAACAAGGCCTTGCGCAGTTCACTGGAAAAAATGCTCGGCGACATGAAAGGCGATGTGTTTTACGCGCGGCCCGAGTTCTGCACCGACAATGGCGCGATGATCGCCTACGCCGGTTGCCAGCGCCTGCAGGCCGGGCAGCATGAAAGCCTGGCGATCAGCGTGCAGGCGCGCTGGCCGATGGAGCAATTGTCGCCGCTGTAACGCCGTAACGTGGGCCGGGCTCAGCGAACGTATTTAAAAATGCCGTTCGCGCCCGGCAAACAGGTCGCGTAAATTGCCCCGGTGGCGCCAGACGATCAACAGTGTCAGTACGCTCATCGGCAGCAATGCCGCCGGTTCCTGCCAGGCCAGTAGCGGCAGGGTGAGCGGAGTGGCGATCAGCGCGGCGAGTGAGCTGGTGCGGGTCAGGTAGAACGTCAGCAGCCAGGCGAGAACGGCCAGCAACGCTGCCGGTGGGTAAATCCCCAGCAACATGCCGGCAGCCGTGGCGACGCCTTTGCCACCGCGAAAGCGGAAGTACAGTGGAAACAGATGGCCCAGGACCGCGCATACGCCGATCCAGGCCTGTTGTTGCAGGGTAAGGCCGGCGAGGCTGGCGATCAGCACGGGCAACAGGCCCTTGCAGACGTCACCCAAAAGCGTCAGTACGGCGAGCTTCTTGCCGGCCAGGCGCAACATATTGGTGGCGCCGGCATTGCCTGAGCCACTCATTCGCGGGTCGGGATTTCCCGTCAGGCGGCTGAGCAAGATGGCGAAGGACAGCGAGCCGAGCAGGTAGGCGAAAACCGCCAGTGACCAAAACATGCTAACTATTCCGGGCGAGGACGCCCTGATTCTAACGGGGCATCGCGCCCTTGTCGTGCTGCGGAGAAGAGTGCTTGGACAGAGTGTTTATCGAAGGCCTGGAAGTCGACACCGTCATCGGGGCCTACGACTGGGAGCGCGGAATCCGCCAATGCCTGCGCCTGGACCTGAGCTTCGCCTGGGATAATCGCCCGGCCGCCGCTGGTGACGACCTGACCTTGGCGCTGGATTACGCCAGTGTGTCCGCCCGTATCCAGGCGTTTGCCGAACAGTCCCAGTTCCAACTGGTGGAAACCTTTGCCGAGCGCCTGGCCGACGTGTTGATGAGTGAATTCCAGATTCCCTGGTTGCACCTCAAACTGACCAAGCCAGGCGCCGTGCCGGCTGCCAAGGGCGTGGGCGTGGAGATCGAGCGCGGATGTCGCTAACTCAGGTTTACCTAGGCCTAGGCAGCAACATCGAGCGTGAGCGGCATCTGTGCGCCGGTCTGGACGCGTTGGCGAGTTTCCTGACGGATGTGCGTTGTTCGCCGGTGTTCGAAAGCCAGCCAGTGGGTATCAAGAGCGGGCCGTTCTTCAACCTGGTGGTGTCGGCCTACACCGATCTGCCGTTGATGGAGCTGGATCGCCGTTTGAAGTTCATCGAGGCCGACAATGGCCGCTACGCGCCGGATCGCAAGGGGCTGCCGCTGGATATAGACGTGCTGTTGTATGGCGATCTAGTGGGCAATTTCGATGGTTTGGTGCTGCCGCGTGCAGAGATCCTGAAGAACGCGTTTGTGCTGTGGCCGCTGTCGCTGATGGCGCCCGGGCGCTTACACCCTGAAGTGGGCAAGAGCCTGGCTGAGCTGTGGCGCGACGCGCAGATTGACCAGGTGCTGGCGCCTGTCGCGTTTGAATGGCAGGGCCAGCCACTCACGCCAAACATTCTCCTGTAGGCGTCCGGCTTGCCGGCGATGGCGTTCTTGAGGTCGCTATCGCCGACAAGCCGGGCGCCTACAGTGCGTGGTGTTCTTTGTAGATTTTTAGGGCCTTGAGCCGTTCGCGCTTGAGGGCCTCGCCCAGCTCAGGGCCTTTGAAACCCTTCTCCAGTAAGGGGGCAACCGCCACTTCGCGAGCGGCCTTCGCGGCCCCACGCAAATAATCCGCTTGTGGATAACTTCTTTGCTCCAGCCCTTTGCGGCCTCGGGCGTCCATCTCGCAGGCGACCACAAACTCTTCAAAGCGCTGTGGCCGACGATACACGTCAAAGCTCTGCAGCAATTCCAGCAACGTCGAGGCTCTTAGCTCAAGTGCCCGATGGCCGTGAGTGTGGTATTGGCCCACCAGCAACGCCAATTCCTGGCAATCCTTCGGTACTTTGAAGCGTTCATTGACAGCCTTGATCAGCTCCAAACCCCGGTGTTCATGGGCAATGTGCTGCGGCAACTTATCCACAGGTGTCGTGCCTTTGCCCAGGTCGTGAAGCAGGCAGGCCCAACGCACAGTCAGCGGCTGCTGGTGGAGTGCAGCCTGTTCCAACACGCTCAAGGTGTGCAGGCCGGTATCGATTTCCGGGTGATGAACTGCGGGTTGCGGTACACCAAAGAGTGCATCGACCTCGGGCATCAAGGTTTTCAGCGCATTACAGTCGCGCAGTACCTGGATGAACACCTGAGGCTGGTCCTCCATCAGTGCCCGGGATATTTCTTTCCAGCTGCGCTCAGGTGTCAGGGCTTCCAACTCGCCGGATTCGCTGAGTTGACGCATGAGTTCCAGCGTTTCCGGCGCGACGGTAAAACCCAAGTGCGCATAGCGCGCAGCAAAGCGCGCGACTCGCAGTACACGTAATGGATCTTCGGCGAACGCCGGGGAAACGTGGCGCAGAATGCGTGCTTCAAGATCACGCTGGCCATGGTAGGGATCGGTCAGGTTGCCGTCGTCGTCTTCCGCCATCGCATTGATGGTCAAGTCGCGACGGATCAGGTCCTCTTCCAGGGTAACTTCGGGGCTGGCATGAAACACAAAGCCGCCGTAGCCGCGGCCGCTCTTGCGTTCGGTACGGGCCAAGGCGTATTCGTCGCCATTTTTAGGGTCCAGGAATACCGGGAAGTCTGAGCCCACAGGCTTGAAGCCCCTGGCCAGCATCTCCTCGGTGGTTGCGCCCACGACGACGCGGTCGATGTCGGTGACCTTGATGCCCAGCAGGCGGTCACGCACGGCACCGCCGACTTTGTAGATTTTCATGAAAAAGCCTCCATTAGCGCCACAGGATACCGCCTGTGCCTGGCCAATGGAGGCTTTGCTGTTTCAGAGATGTACGACGGCCAGGTCCAGGCGACCGTAGTCGTTGTCGTTGTGATCGGTGCGCGGTGGCACATGATGGGTCTTCATCACCTGATCGCCTTGCAGGGTTTCCAGATGGATATCGAAGCCCCATAGCCGGTGCAAGTGCTTGAGCACCTCCTCGGTGGACTCACCCAGGGGTTTGCGGTCGTGCTGCTGGTGACGCAAGGTCAGCGAGCGGTCCCCACGCACATCGATGCTGTAGATCTGCACGTTGGGTTCGCGATTACCCAGGTTGTACTGCGCCGCCAGGGTTTCGCGGATGATGCGGTAGCCAGGTTCGTCGTGGATCGCCGGCACTACCAGATCATCCTTGAGATCATCGTCGAGAATGCTGAACAGCTTGAGATCGCGGATTACCTGAGGCGACAGGTACTGCAGGATAAAACTCTCATCCTTGAAGCTGCTCATGGCGAACTTGATGGTGGACAACCAATCGCTGCCAGCGATTTCCGGGAACCAGCGGCGGTCTTCCTCGGTAGGGTGTTCGCACATGCGCCGAATGTCGCGGTACATGGCAAAGCCCAGTGCATAGGGGTTGATGCCGTTGTAGTAAGGGCTGTCGAAGCCGGGCTGGAAGACTACGCTGGTGTGAGAGGTCAGGAACTCCATCATGAAGCCGTCGGTGACCAGGCCTTCGTCGTACAGGTCATTCATCAGCGTGTAGTGCCAGAACGTTGCCCAGCCTTCGTTCATGACCTGGGTCTGGCGCTGTGGATAGAAATACTGGGCGATCTTGCGCACGATGCGCACGATTTCCCGTTGCCAAGGTTCAAGCAAGGGGGCGTGCTTTTCCAGGAAGTACAAGATGTTTTCCTGGGGTTCGGCGGGGAAGCGTGCATTGTCCTTGTCGCTGTTCTTGCCAGCGCGCTTGGGGATGGTGCGCCACAGGTCGTTGATCTGTTTCTGCAGGTGTTCCTCGCGTTCCTTCTGGCGCAGGCGTTCTTCCTCGGCGGAGATCGGGTACGGGCGTTTGTAACGGTCCACGCCATAGTTCATCAGCGCGTGGCAGGAGTCGAGCAGGTCTTCCACTGCGTCGATGCCGTGGCGTTCCTCGCACTGCATGATGTACTGCTTGGCGAACACCAGGTAATCGATGATCGAACTGGCGTCGGTCCAGGTGCGAAACAGGTAATTGCCCTTGAAGAAGCTGTTATGCCCGTAGCAGGCATGCGCCACCACCAGTGCCTGCATGCAGATGGTGTTTTCTTCCATCAGGTAAGCGATGCAGGGGTCGGAGTTGATCACGATCTCGTAGGCCAGGCCCATCTGGCCCCGAGTGTAGGATTTCTCGGTGCTGAGGAAGTGTTTGCCGTAGGACCAATGGTGATAGCCCAGCGGCATGCCCACCGATGCATAGGCATCCATCATCTGTTCGGCGGTGATCACTTCGATCTGGTTGGGGTAGGTGTCCAGGGCATAACCCGCCGCAATGCGGCTGATTTCCCGGTCATAGGCCTGGATCAGTTCAAAGGTCCACTCGGAGCCCGTGGAGATAGGTTGGCGTTTTTGCTCTTTTTTGGCGGTCATGTCACTAACCTGCGCTGGAAGAGTTCACGGAAGACCGGGTAGATATCGCCGGCCGAGACCAATTGCTGCTGGGCGAATGTGTCGGCAAAGGCTTCGCCGATGCGCTCGTATTCGAACCACAGTGCCTGGTGCTCACGGGGGGTGATTTCAACGTAAGTGTAGTACTGCACAAACGGCATGATCTGGTTGATCAGGATGTCGCGGCAGATGGGCGAGTCGTCGTTCCAGTTATCCCCGTCCGAGGCCTGGGCGGCGTAGATGTTCCACTCATTGGCCGGATAGCGTTCGGCCATGATCTCTTGCATCAGTTTCAAGGCGCTGGAAACGATGGTGCCGCCGGTTTCGCGTGAATAGAAGAACTCTTCTTCGTCCACTTCCCGTGCGCTGGTGTGATGGCGAATGAACACGACGTCGATCTTGTCGTAGTTCCGCTTGAGGAACAGATACAGCAGGATGAAGAAGCGCTTGGCGATGTCCTTGGTGGCCTGCGTCATGGAGCCCGACACGTCCATCAGGCAGAACATCACCGCCTTGGAGCTGGGATTGGGCTGTTTGACCAGCAGGTTGTACTTCAGGTCAAAGGTGTCGAGGAAGGGCACGCGATGAATACGCGCGCTGAGTTTCTCGATTTCCGCCTCGATTTCCTGAATATCGCCGAAGTTATCCGGTTCTTCACGCTTCAGGCGCGCCAATTCGTCCTTGGCTTCCTTCAGCTTGGCGCGGCTGCTGCCGGAAAGGGCGATACGCCGGGCATGGGCCGAGCGTAGGGTGCGAATGATATTGATGCGTGACGGGTTGCCCTCGTTGCTGATCCCGGCGCGCACGGTCTTGAACGTGTCGGTGCCGGTCAGGTTGCGCTTGACCAAATTGGGCAGTTCCAGGTCCTCGAACATGAATTCGAGGAATTCTTCCTGGGTGATCTGGAACACGAACTCGTCCATGCCTTCGCCGGAGTTACCCGCCTTGCCCGGGCCTTTGCCGCCGCCACCGCCTTGGGGGCGCTGGATGTGTTCGCCGGTGGTGAACTCCTTGTTGCCTGGGTGCACGACGGTCTGCTTACCGCCCCGGCCGTGGTGCAGCACCGGTTCGTCGATGTCCCGTCCGGGAATGCTGATTTGTTCGCCATGCTCCATATCGGTAATGGAACGGCGGCTGACGGCCTCTTCAACGGCCTTTTTGATGTGGTCACGGTAACGCCGCAGGAAACGCTGGCGGTTTACCGTGCTTTTGTTCTTGCCATTGAGGCGTCGGTCGATCACATAGCTCATGGGGAGCCCTCCGGGCAGCTTCACGTTACAAGCTTCAAGCCGCGAGCTGGAAGCTTAGAGACAAGCGGTCGGCTGCCAGGCCTGAGGCCCGGCAGCGCACGCCTGTCGCTGCCTTACTGCGATTTGCGAACCCGCAGGTACCACTCGGAGAGCAGCCGTACCTGTTTGTCGGTGTAGCCGCGCTCGACCATTCGTGTGACGAAGTCGTTGTGTTTTTGCTGGTCCTCCTTGCTGGCCTTGGCGTTGAAGCTGATGACCGGCAGCAGATCCTCGGTGTTGGAGAACATTTTCTTCTCGATGACCACCCGCAGCTTCTCGTAGCTGAGCCAGGTAGGGTTCTTGCCGTTGTTGTTGGCCCTGGCGCGCAGTACGAAGTTGACGATTTCGTTGCGGAAATCCTTCGGATTGCTGATACCGGCGGGTTTCTCGATTTTTTCCAGTTCCTCGTTGAGCGCTACGCGGTTGAGGATTTCGCCGGTTTCCGGGTCGCGGTATTCCTGGTCCTGGATCCAGAAGTCGGCGTAGAGCACGTAGCGGTCGAAGATGTTCTGGCCGTACTCGCTGTAGGACTCCAGGTACGCGGTCTGGATTTCCTTGCCGATGAACTCGATATAGCGCGGCGCCAGGTATTCCTTGAGGAAGCGCAGGTAGCGCTCGCGGGTCTCCGCCTGGAATTGTTCCTGCTCGATCTGCTGTTCCAGCACGTAGAGCAAATGCACAGGGTTGGCGGCGATCTCGTGCGGGTCGAAGTTGAAGACCTTGGACAGGATCTTGAACGCAAAGCGTGTCGACAGGCCGTTCATGCCCTCGTCCACGCCGGCAGTGTCGCGGTATTCCTGGATCGATTTGGCCTTCGGATCGGTGTCCTTGAGGTTTTCGCCGTCGTACACGCGCATCTTCGAATAGATGTTCGAGTTTTCCGGCTCCTTGAGGCGCGACAGCACGGTGAACTGGGCGAGCATCTTCAAAGTGTCGGGTGCGCAATGAGCCTTGGACAGGGAGCTGTTGAACAGCAGCTTGTCGTAGATCTTGATTTCATCGCTGACCCGCAGGCAGTACGGCACCTTGACGATGTAGATCCGGTCGATGAAGGCTTCGTTGTTCTTGTTGTTGCGGAAGGTGTGCCATTCCGATTCGTTGGAGTGGGCCAGCAGGATCCCGGTGAACGGGATCGCGCCCAGGCCCTCGGTGCTGTTGTAGTTGCCTTCTTGGGTCGCGGTAAGCAGGGGGTGCAGCACCTTGATCGGTGCCTTGAACATTTCCACGAACTCCATCAGGCCCTGGTTGGCCCGGCACAGTGCGCCCGAGTAGCTGTAGGCGTCGGCGTCGTTCTGTGGGAATTCCTCGAGTTTGCGGATATCGACCTTGCCCACCAGGGCCGAAATGTCCTGGTTGTTCTCGTCGCCTGGTTCGGTCTTGGCTACGCCGATCTGGTTGAGGATCGATGGGTAGAGTTTCACCACGCGGAATTGGCTGATATCACCGCCGAACTCGGCCAGGCGCTTGGTGGCCCACGGCGACATGATGGTGTTGAGGTAGCGGCGCGGGATGCCGAAGTCTTCTTCGAGGATCGCGCCATCTTCCGTGGCGTTGAACAGGCCCAGGGGCGACTCGAAGACCGGTGAGCCCTTGATGGCGTAGAAGGGCACCTTCTCGATCAGCTGTTTGAGCTTTTCGGCCAGGGACGACTTGCCGCCGCCGACGGGACCGAGCAGGTAGAGGATCTGTTTCTTCTCTTCCAGGCCTTGGGCGGCATGGCGGAAGTAGGAGACGATCTGGTCAATGCATTCTTCCATTCCGTGGAAGTCTTCAAAGGCCGGATAACGGCGGATCACCTTGTTGGAGAATATTCGCGACAGGCGCGAATTGTTCGAGGTGTCTATCAGCTCCGGCTCGCCAATTGCTAGCAGCAGACGTTCGGCGGCAGAGGCGTAGGTGCTGCGATCCTGTTTGCACAGCTCGAGATACTCTTGCAGCGTGAGTTCTTCCTGCTGTGTGGATTCGAAGCGGTTTTTGAAGTGGCTAAAAATACTCATGACGTCGTCACCTCGCTCGATACGTGGAGCCGACGCCGGATCAATCAGTCGATGCTGGCAGACATTGGCGAACGCCAACGGCTGTTTTCCCCCCAAACACCCTGAAACGCTACCGATGACCCGCACGCCGGTGTACCGGCTCTCCCCTGATTCGGATGGCCTGCGCTTAAGGATAGTTCGGAATCGGAGAGGTCAAGGCGCGATGCGCAATTAGTTTGGCTGCGCCGTTCGTCAGAAACGGCGCGAGCCCAAGCGTCACGCGGGGTAGCGGGGTGTAAAAAAATTATTGCGAATTGCCTGAGGAAATTTCCGCAGGATAGGTCGTGCGCCACAGCTCAAAGCCACCGTCCAGGCTGTAGACGTCGGAGAAGCCCTGGCTGATCAGGTAGGCCGCCGCGCTCTGGCTGGAATTGCCGTGGTAGCAGGCCACGATCACCGGTGCATCGAGGTCGGCAGCGCGGATGAAATCGGCGATGTTGACGTTGTCCAGATGTTGGGCGCCGGTGATGTGGGCAGCCAAATAGGTCGGCTGGTCACGGATGTCGACCACCACTGCACCTCTCTCGCGCAGGGCCTGGGCTTGTTCAGGGGGGATACGTTTGAATTCGCTCATGGCGGGCTCCTTGGGCTTGGCAGCGGCGGCGTCTAGCGCTTGGCGGCGGCCGGCAGTGTAACGGGAAGGGGGGATTCGCACTGGCAGCTGTGGCGCTCGCCCGTGTCGATGTTCATCAGGGTCATGGCGCCGCCCCACACACAACCGGTGTCGAGGGCGAATACGCCGGGTTCATCGCATTTGCCCTCAAGGGCGGCCCAGTGACCGAAGACGATCTTCGTGTCGCGGGTTTTGCGTTCCTTGTGGGCGAACCAGGGTTTGTAGCCGGGCAGTGCGGTGTCGGCACCTTCCTTGCTCTTGAGGTCCAGCTTGCCTTCCGCGGTGCAAAAGCGCATGCGCGTGAAGTAATTCGTGATTACCCGCAGCCGCGTAACGCCCGTGAGGTCGTTGTCCCACTTCACCGGCTCGTTACCGTACATGCCGTCAAGATAAGCGGTGTACAGGTTGTCATCGGCCAGGGCGCTCTCGACTTCGGCGGCACATTTGAGGGCTTTCTTGAGTGTCCACTGGGGTGGGATGCCGGCATGGACCAGCGCCATGTTGCGGCCTTCCTCGTAATGCATGATTTTTTGCCGGCGCAGCCAGTCGAGCAACTCGGCGCGATCGGGCGCTTCGAGGATTTCGCGCAGGGTATCGCCCTTTTTCAGGCGCTCGATGTTATTGCCGGCCGCCAGCAGGTGCAGGTCGTGGTTGCCCAGTACGCACACCAGGGATTCGCGCAGGCTATATAAGTAGCGCAGCGTCTCCAGGGATGCCGGGCCACGATTGACCAGGTCACCGACCAGCCACAGCCGATCGTTGCCCGGATCGAAGCTCACGCGTTCAAGCAGGCACTTGAGGGGCTCCAGACAGCCTTGCAGGTCACCGACCGCGTAGGTTGCCATCAGTGCAGGGCTCCCGGCACTGCAAGGCGGAAGGGCGCAATGATGGCGTCGAACAGTTGGCCGTCGGTGGCTTTCATCTGATACGAGCCCTGCATGGTGCCGACCTTGGAGGTCATCACCGTGCCGCTGCTGTAGGTATGGCTGGCGCCGCTGTCGATCAACGGCTGTTGACCCACCACGCCTGCACCGCGAACTTCTTCGACCTGACCGTCACCGTCGGTGATGACCCAGTGGCGCGACAGCAGCTTGGCCGGCACCAGCCCGTTGTTTTTCACCGTGATGGTGTAGGCAAAGGCGAAGCGGTTCTGTTCAGGTTGCGATTGGTCCGCCAGGAAGCGGGTGACGACGCTGACGTCGATCTGGTAGCGAGGATCGGACATGCAAGAGGCCTTAAAAGCAAAAGCGGAGGACAGCAGATGCGGGTCAGTCTAGGCCAAGAGGAGGGCACTAGGCCAGACTTGCCGTCTGGCCGGGTGGGCACGCCCTTATGGTAGTCGGCTTGCCGGCGATGGCGATCTTGAGGGCGACATCGCCGGCTAGCCGGCTACTACAGGGTTATTCAGCGGCTGGCGTGGGCTGAATGGCAAGCTGGTCAGCCAGGCGCACGAACGCGGCCAGGTCCAGTTGCTCGGGACGCAGGCTGCCGTCGACGCCGGCGGCTTCGATCTCGGCATTGCTCAACAACGCCTTGAGCGTGTTTCGCAGGGTCTTGCGGCGCTGGTTGAAGGCTTCGCGTACGACGCGCTCCAGCAGTTTGTGATCCTTGGCCGGGTGTGGCAGCACGGCATGCGGCACCAGGCGCACGATGGCCGAATCGACCTTCGGCGGCGGATTGAACGCGCCCGGGCCGACGTTGAACAGGTGTTCGACGCGACAGTGGTACTGGACCATGATCGACAGACGGCCCCAATCGCCACCGCCAGGCCCGGCAGCCAGGCGTTCCACCACTTCCTTTTGCAGCATGAAGTGCATGTCGCGGATGATCCCGGCATTGTTCAGCAGGTGGAAAATCAGCGGCGTAGAGATGTTGTATGGCAGGTTTCCCACTACCCGCAGGCTGTTGGGCGCGGCGTTGAGGGTATTGAAGTCGAACTTCAATGCATCACCTTGATGCAGCTTGAAGTTGGGCATGCCGGCGAACTGCTGGTTGAGGATCGGGATCAGGTCCTTGTCCAACTCAACCACGTCCAATTGGCCGCCACTGGCCAGCAGGCCTTGAGTCAATGCGCCCTGGCCTGGGCCGATTTCCAGCAGACGGTCTTCGGGCTTGGCATGGATGGAGCGCAGGATACGGTCGATCACGCCAGCGTCGTGCAGGAAGTTTTGCCCGAAGCGCTTGCGCGCCCGGTGTTGGTAATGCTCAGTCATATACGGGTCTCGGCCATCTGATAGGCGGTTTCCAGGGCCACGTGCAGGCTGCCGGTATCGATCTTGCCACTGCCCGCCAAATCCAGGGCGGTGCCATGGTCGACGGAGGTGCGGATGATCGGCAGGCCCAGTGTCACGTTGACTGCGGCGCCGAAGCCTTTGTATTTAAGCACCGGCAGCCCCTGGTCGTGGTACATCGCCAGCACTGCATCGCAGTGCTCCAGATATTTGGGGGTAAACAGAGTGTCCGCAGGCAGTGGGCCGCGCAGGTCCATGCCTTCTTGGCGCAGACGCTCCAGGGTTGGTTCGATGATGTCGATTTCTTCATGGCCCAAGTGGCCGCCTTCACCGGCGTGGGGGTTGAGCCCACAGACCAGGATGCGCGGTTGGGCGATGCCGAACTTCTGTTGCAGGTCGGCGTGCAGGATGCGCGTCACGCGTTCCAGTCGTTCGGCGGTGATGGCATCGGCAATCTCACGCAACGGCAAGTGCGTGGTCACCAGAGCGACCCGCAGGCCGCGCGTCGCCAGCATCATCACCACTTGTTCGGTGTGGGTCAGCTCGGCGAGAAATTCGGTGTGACCGGAAAACGCGATGCCGGATTCGTTGATCACGCCCTTGTGCACTGGCGCAGTGATCATGCCGGCGAAGTCGCCGTCGATGCAGCCTTGCCCCGCGCGTGTCAGGGTTTCCAGCACGAACGCTGCATTGGCCTTGTCCAGTTGCCCGGCAACCACCTTGGCCTGCAGCGGGGTGTCCCACACGTACAGGCTGCCGGCGGGGGCGGGCAGGTCGGGCCAGTTGCCTGGCGCCACCTTCAGCAAGTTGACAGCCACACCCAGTTGCACGGCCCGCTCAAGGAGCAGGTCGTGGCTGGTAATGGCAATCAGGGGGTGTGGCTGGGGTTGCGAGGCGAGCAGCAGGCACAGGTCAGGACCAATGCCGGCCGGCTCGCCGGGTGTCACCGCGAAACGCTGGGGTTTCACTGAACGGCCTGGTCGGTGCCTGTCTGGGCGCCTGGCAGCTTGTTCTCAACGTAGGCTTCGTCGCGGATCTGACGCAGCCAGGTTTGCAGCTCTTCGTCGTATTTGCGGTTACGCAGCACGTTCAACGCTTGTTGCTCGCGGGCCTGGCTGGTGTTGTCGGTGGCGCGACGGCCAAGGACTTCCAGCACGTGCCAGCCATATTGGGTCTTGAACGGCTTGGACAGCACGCCTTGCGGGGTGTCGGCCATCACTTGCTGGAACTCTGGCACCAAGGCTTTAGGGTCGATCCAATTCAGGTCGCCACCGTTGAGGGCAGAACCCGGATCTTCCGAGAAGCTCTTGGCCAGGGTGGCGAAGTCTTCACCGCTTTCGATGCGGTCATAGATCTTCTGGGCCAGTTCCTTGGTTTGGGCTTCAGTGCGGATTTCGCTTGGTTTGACCAGGATATGACGAACATGCACTTCGTCTTTCAGCGAGGTCTCGCCACCGCGACGTTCCAGCAATTTCAGGATTATGAAGCCACCTGGCGTACGGGCTGGCTGGGTGATGCCGCCCACTTCCATTGCGCTCAGTTCACGATCGAAGGGAGGTGGCAGTTGAGCGGCTTTACGCCAGCCCATGTCACCGCCTTCGAGGGCGTTGTCGCTGCCGGATTGGGCAATGGCCATCTGGGCAAAGTCGGCACCGGCTTTAAGGCGATCATAGATAGCCTGGGTCTTGGCGGCGGCTGCATTGAGCTGCTCGGAGTTGGCGCTGTCCGGTGTCGGGATCAGGATGTTGGCCAGATGCAGTTCTTCGGAAAGCTGCATCTTGCCCAGGTCGGATGCCAGGAAGTTCTTCACTTCCTGTTCCGATACCTGGACCCGCTCGGCAACACGGCGCTGACGCACACGGCTGATGATCATTTCACGGCGGATCTGGTCACGGGCGTCCTCATAGGACAAACCGTCGTGGGCCAGGGCTGCACGGAACTGGTCAATGCTCATGTTGTTGCGCTGGGCAATGGTGCCCACGGCCTGGTTCAGTTCTTCGTCCGAAATACGGATGCCGGAACGATCACCGATCTGCAGTTGCAGGTTTTCGACGATCAAGCGTTCCAGTACCTGTTGGTCCAGGACGCTGGTCGGTGGCACGCCACCGCCACGCTTGGCGATGGTTTGCTGGACTTCCTTGACGCGCTGGTCCAGTTGGCTCTGCATGATCACATCGTTATCGACGATGGCCACGACCTTATCCAGTTCTTGAACCGCAGCGTGCGCCGATGCGGTACCCAGGAACAGCGCGCCCAGCACTAGCGGGCGCAGACAATCAGAAAGCTTGGTTTTCACGTTCACGATAACCTTCAATGCCTTTGTCGAGGAAGCTCTCTACCTTGGCGCCGGTCAGGCCGCCGAGTCCTTTGAGGACGATCTGGAAGAAGAGCCCGTGGTCACCCTTTTCGTTAAGCGGGGCGATCTGGCTGTATTCGTCGTTGGAAACCCAGTAACGGTTGATGACGCGCAGTTTCCAGCAGCAGTTGTCGTACTCGAAACCACCGAAGGCTTCCAGGGTACGGTTGCGGGCGTAGTCATACTGCCAGCGGGTGATCAGGTTCCACTGAGGAATGATCGGCCACATCATCGAGAAGTCGTGTTGTTGGATTTTGTAGTAATCCTTCACGAAATTCGCGTCGCCTGGCTGGCCGTAGTCACCACCAAACTGCCATTTGCCGGTCAGCTGGTTGTAGACAACCTGGTCGTTACGATAGCGATAACCCACGTTGATGATCTTGTTCGGGTTGTCTTCCGGCTGGTAGTGGAGCATCGCGCTGCCGGAACGGGGACTGTGTTCCTCGGTGTCCCAGTTGTAGTCGGCAGTGGCGCGCCAGTCGCGGTTGAAGCGGAACTCATAGTCCAGGGCAACCGGGGAAACATCCGACTGTGCATCAGCACGGTCAGCCGCCAGGATGCCTGGCAATTGCACTTCACGATCCTTGAAGTACAGCGCCTGGCCCACGGACACGCGCTGACGCTCGAAGCCATTCTCTTCGATCCAGCGGCTGGTCAGGCCCAGGGACAGCTTGTTCTCGTCGCCGATCCGGTCGGAGCCGCTGAAGCGGTTGTCGCGGAACAGCGAAGCGTAGCTGAACGAGTACTCGCTGGTGTCGAAGACCGGGATATCAGCCTGGTCCTTGTTCGGCACGTACAGGTAGAACGCACGTGGCTCGAGGGTCTGGCGATAGTCTTTGCCGAACCAGTTGGTATTGCGATCGAAGTACAGGCCGCTGTCGATGCTGGCCACTGGGACCGCACGGTCTTGGGAGCTTTTGAAGGTGCCACCGGCGTACTGTGTTCCATTTGCCACCGATGTAGCCTGGTCAGCAATGATCTGGTTCTTGCCGATGTTGTCCAGGTCCAGGTCGTACTTGGTGTACACGTACTTGAGCTTCGGTGTAACGAAGCCGTAGGTCCAGTTCATCGGGTATTCGACGGCTGGTGCTACGTTCAGGCGGGTACCGTTTGCACGGGTCAGGCCACGCACGTAGGTGTCCAGGCGTGCTTCGGTTTCACCGTTTTCATTGGTGAAGTTGCCGTTCTCCAGGTCGCGATCGAAGCGCACGGCTTCGGTCTCGTAGCTGAAGTTCAAGCCGCCCGGGTGATACGGCAGCTGACCATTGAAGGTGATCTGCGGCAGGCGGTTATACGGAGTGACCTGCGAAATCGTTGCCAGCTGGTAGGCCTGCAGGTTCAAGCGCGCCTGGAAGGTGTCGCCGCGATAAGTCACGGCACCTTGCTGGTTCACGTAGTCGCGACTCTCTACACCTTCCTGGTAGGACTTGAGGTCCTGGAAGTAGTAGGGATCGCTGATCGTGGTGTAGTCGACCTCGGTCAGTACGCGCGAATCCAGCCCGCCCTTGTGCTGCCAGTTGAGCATGTAGCGGGTTTTTTCGTAGTCGGTCTGACGCTTGCGTTCGTCGTTGTCGTCGTTCAGGTACGCGCCGCCGAACTGGCCTTCGCTGGACTTGGTGAGGTAGCGGAATTCGCCTTCCATCATCATGCCGCGCTTGGTCATGTATTGCGGGTACAACGTGGCGTCATAGTTCGGCGCCAGGTTGAAGTAGTACGGCGTCACCAGGGTAAAGCCGGTTTCGCTACCGGTGCTGAAGCTCGGTGGCAGGAAGCCGGATTGACGACGGTCGTCGATCGGGAAGTAGATGTAAGGCGTATAGAGGATCGGGATGTTCTTGACCCGCAACGTCGCGTTGGTGGCCGTACCGAAACCGGTGGCCGGGTTCAACGTGATGTTGTTGCCCCTGAGCTGCCAGGCGTTGCTGTCTGGCTCGCACGTGGTGTAAGTACCGTCCTTGAGACGGATGATCGCGTTCTCGGCACGCTTGGCGTACAGCGCGTTACCGCGGATGCGCGACTTGTGCAGCACGTATTCGGCGTTGTCGATCTGGGCCGCGCCGGTGTCGAGTTGCACTTCGGCATGGTCGCCCACGATCAGCGCACCGTTGTCGCGCAGACGGACCTTGCCGTTCAGCTCGCCACGGTTTTCTGCTTGGTACAGGCTGGCTTCTTCCGACTCCAGCTGCATGCTGCCCTGGCGCATGACGACGTCACCGGCCAGGGTCGCGACTTGCTGTTCCTGCTCGTAACGAGAGGCCTTGGCACCGATGAAGGTAGGCGCATCGCTCTTGTTCGTCTTGTCGTTCATGCCAGGACGAGTCGGCTCGATGTACGCACCGCCGCAGTAAGGACCGGTTTCGGCCAACTGTGCGGCGGTCAGCTTCTCGCGGGGTACCCAGTCCAGGTGGCTGTAGTCGGCGCTGCGCGAACGCAGGCCACGGCCCTTGGATTCGGTGACCAGTGCGGTCTTGGGCTCGGCCTCGGCTTTGCCGCCAGCATCGGCTTGCGCCGTGCTGTTGGCGGAGCTGACGGCTGCACCGTCATGCACCGGGCGTGGTGGCAACGGGGCTGCGGCGGTTTTTGGCGCGCAATCCCAGGCACCCGAAGCAGAGACTGAGCAGTCATACTGTTCCGCGGCGACCACGAATGAGGTGGCGAAGGGTTGCAAGGCCAGCAGACTGCCGGTTACCAGCAACGGAAATTTTCTACGAAACGCGGGGGATTTCAATGCCATCTTATTAGTCCGGGCTTCCTGCGTGCCATCTGCCCGCGGTTTGGGCCGCACGCCTCTCGATGGTCTGAAAAAGATGCGTGATAATAAAGCATGCCCCGCTTGACGGCTAGCGCCGTCGGAGACCCTTGTAATGCCCGAGCAAGATCTACGTTTACAACAGCTGGAAGTCTGGCTGGATGAGCAGTTGCCGATCCTTTTCAACGCTCAAGACTGGGGTGCCGTACCCCCGGCCACATTGACCGCGGCCAGCAGCGACGCGAGTTTCAGGCGCTACTTCCGTTGGGAAGGCGGTGGCCGGACCTTCGTGGTCATGGACGCTCCACCCCCCCAGGAAAACTGCAAACCTTTCGTCGATATCGCTCATTTCCTGGCGAAGTCGGGAATAAATGTTCCAAAAATTTACGCAGAAGATTTGCCGCGAGGCTTTCTTTTGCTCAATGACCTGGGCAGAAAAACCTACCTGGACGTGATTGACGACAAAAACGCCGATCAATTGTTTGCCGATGCCATCGACGCCTTGCTGGCTTTCCAGCAACTGCCGATGGACGCGCCGCTGCCCAGCTATGACGTCGCCTTGCTGCGCCGCGAGCTCGAATTGTTTCCTGAGTGGTACGTGCGTCGGCACCTGGGTATCGAACTCGATACACAGCAACAAGCGCTTTGGCAGCGTGTCAGTGACCACCTCATTGACAGCGCCCTGGCGCAGCCGAAGGTGCTGGTGCACCGCGACTATATGCCACGCAACCTGATGATCAGCGAGCCGAACCCAGGCGTGCTGGATTTCCAGGACGCGGTCTACGGGCCGGTCACCTACGACATCACGTGTCTGTTCAAGGACGCCTTCCTCAGTTGGCCCAAGGCGCGCGTGCGGGATTGGCAGCGCGGCTATTGGGCGCGTGCCGGGCAACTGGGCATTCCAGTGCAGCCGGATTTCGAAGACTTCCTGCGCGCCAGCGACTTGATGGGCGTGCAGCGTCACCTCAAGGTCATCGGGATTTTCGCGCGCATTTGTCATCGCGACGGCAAGCCACGCTACCTGGCCGACGTGCCGCGCTTCTTTGCTTATATAGAAGCAGTGCTGGCGGACCGGCCGGAACTGAGCGAACTCGGTGAGCTGCTGGCCAGCCTGCGTCAGCCCGTCGAGGCGAGCGTATGAAGGCCATGATCCTGGCCGCTGGCAAAGGCGAGCGGATGCGTCCACTGACCTTGCACACGCCCAAGCCGCTGGTGCAGGCCGGCGGCAAGCGCTTGATCGAGTATCACCTGGAGGCGCTGGCCAAGGCTGGCTTCACCGAGATCGTGATCAACCACGCCTGGCTCGGCCAACAGATCGAAAGCTACCTGGGGGACGGTGCGCAGTTTGGCCTGCGCATCCGTTACTCCGCAGAAGGCGAGCCGCTGGAAACCGGCGGGGGAATTTTCCAGGCGTTGCCATTGCTGGGGGACGAGCCTTTCCTGGTGGTCAATGGCGACATCTGGACCGATTACGACTTCACCCAGCTCAAGCAGCCGATCAAGGGCCTGGCTCATTTGGTGATGGTCGATAACCCGGCGCATCACCCTTCGGGTGGCGATTTCTACCTTGATCAAGGTTTGCTTCATGATGCAGCGGCCGGTGCCGATAACCTGACCTTCAGTGGCATTTCCGTCCTCGACCCCAAGCTGTTCGCGGGTTGCAGCGCGGGTGCCTTCAAGCTGGCGCCGCTGTTGCGAGCGGCCATGGCCAAAGGTCTGGTAACGGGGGAACACATGGCGGGACGCTGGATTGATGTCGGCACGCTGGAGCGCCTGGCGCAAGTCGAAACCCTGCTGACAGCGGGGCAGTAAGATGCTGTGGCCAGGGACGCTGATCGGCGCCGGGGCTGGCTTTGCCATTGCCAGTATTCCGGGGGCCATGTTGGGTGCACTGTTGGGGCAGGCGCTGGATCGCCGCCTGCAACTGCAGAGTTGGGCGCAACTGCGCGAGCGCCTGGGCGGGCGCCCGGCATTGCGCAATGACGAATTGTTGTTTGTGTTGCTGGGGCGCTTGGCCAAGAGCAATGGGCGAGTGGTGGATGGGCATATCCAGCAGGCGCGCCAGGAAATGCGCGCGCTGGACATGAGTGACTCAGCCCAGCGCCGTGCGATTGCGGCGTTCAATCGCGGCAAGTCCGGTTCCGATCGGGTTCGCAGTTATCTACGTGTGCTCAAGGCTCAACCTCATGCCGCGGAGGGTGTATTGCGCGCGTGTTGGCGCATGGTCTGGGCGGATGGCAAGGCGAGTGACGCCGAGCGCGACCTGATCGACCTCTGGGGCAAGTGGCTGGGCTGGACGCCGCAGCAACTCCAGGCACTGGCCGCCGACTTTACGCCGGAGCGCAAGCCACTGGTCAGTCGGGGCCCCACTTATCAGGATGCGTTGCGTTTGCTGGGCGTGACCGCCACTACCGAGCCGTCGATGATTAAACGGGCTTATCGCCGCCTGCTCAGTCGCCATCATCCGGACAAGATTGCCGGTACCGGCGCCAGCGCCGCGCAAGTGCGTGAGGCCACCGAGCGTACTCGCGAGTTGCACAACGCCTATGCGTTGATCCGCGAACGCCGGGATTTCCGTTAGTTTTCACTTCCTCACGTTGATAACCCGTTCCCGTTTGGGAGCGGGCTTGCTCGCGAATGCGGTCTATCAGTATCCGATGCGCTGACGGACCCACCGCCTTCGCGAGCAAGCCCGCCCTCAAAGGAGACCTGCGGTGTGCCCTCAGTCGGCGCTTGCTTGCGGGCTCAGCCAGCCGCGAACCCTGCGATACAACTGCTCCTGGCCGGCATCACTGTTGCCGGGCAAGGTTTTCAACGACACCTGCTTATAGCCCTCATTCTTCAAACGCTTGGCCGCCTGGGCGCGGGCCAGGGCGTTTTTGCGCGATAGGGCTTGGTCTTGATAGAAAACATCGGCAGTCGGCAGTTTCAGGCCTGGGGCCAACTGCTGGACATCGGGATGGCGCCCGGTGGGCGTCTGCGCCGCCACCATGACGAACTTCTGCACCTGGGACGGTTGCTTCTCGCTCAGATAGCGCGCGGCCCACCAGGCGCCGGTACCATGGCCGAGCAGTACCACACTGCGCGCGCTCTGGGTCTGGGCGAAGGCCACGGCGGCGTCGATGCGGTCGAAAATGCGCGACGCATCGGTCTTGTCTTGCTCATCGGCGCCCGGCACCAGTGACGGGTCGGTGCCTTCGGCTTCGGCACTGGCGGCCTGCTCGATGGGTTTGTCGGCGGTGCTCGCTTCCTTGCTACTGGTGTCGACAGTGGCCTTGGGCGCTTCCATTACGCGCGGCGGCAGGGTGTCCACGCTCACGTCTGGCAGCGACAGGCTGAGGCTGCCCCAATTGGCATCCGGCAATTTGTGCCGCAACGGGCTGATTGCTTGCGGCCAGTCAGCGTTTTCGCCGGCGCCCGGTACGATAATCACCACGCCCTCGGGTTCGGCGCTGTTGGCCGGCTTCCACAGCGCCAGGAATGAATCGCTGCCGGCCTGCAATTGTTGCTGTTCCTGTTGCGGGATTTTGCGTGTAAGAAAGCTGGCTTCTTCCTGGCTACGCTCCGGCAGCGGCTGGCGCTCGACAGGTTTTTCGGCGGCAGGTGCAGGGGCGTCAGCGGCTTGTACAGAAAAGGCACTGGTAAAAAGCAGCGACAGGCACAATGCTGGCAGTGCCGAACGTTGGAAAAAGGGCATCGTTAATTCCCGGCCAGAAGTGATTCCAGCAGCCTAATGGGTTGGTCAGTATTTGTCAGTGATGTGAGACGTGGATCATGGTTTATCGCTGTCTGCTGGTTATCGGCTGTTTGTGCCTTGCCTTGATGGCCAATGCCGCCCCTGCGCCCGCTGCACCGCAGGCGCAGCTCACTGCCCAGCAACGCGAATGGCTGGCCCAGCACCCCGAGCTGCGGGTGGGACTGGTGTTGCAGGCGCCTTACGCGCAATACGATCGGCGTTTGCAACGGCTGTCCGGGGCGAATGTCGAGTTGATGCAGTGGCTGGCCAAGTCCCTGAACATCGAGCTGACCTGGCGCAATTTTCCCAACCAGGAGCAACTGGAAGCCGCTGTGCGCGAAGGCGAAGTCGACGTCGCCCCCGGCCTGCAACAAACCCCGGCCGGCTTGCGCTTGTGGTTGTTCACCGACCCTTATATGCGCGTGCCGCAACACATCGTCGGCATCCGGGAGGGCGGCGGCGCCGTTGAGTTGGAAAAGCTCGATGAGCAATCCCGTGTCGCTGTGCGCATGCCCAGTGCCGTGGCCGATTACCTGCGCAGCACCTATCCCACCCTCAACCTGCAAGGCGTGCCAATGGAGCGCCAGGCCCTGCAGTTGTTGGTGAGCCAGCAGGCGCGTTACGCGGTGGTGGATGAAGCGCAGTTGAGCCGTTTGTCCGGGGAGGCCGAGTTTGCCGGGCTGGCGGTGGTGGGCGATATCGGCTTGCCGCAATTGCTGCGGGTGGCCACGCGTCGGGAATGGCCGGAACTGGCCGGCATCATGGAAAGCGCACTTCGCGCGATTCCCGCCCGCGACCTGGACCAATTGCACAGCCGCTGGCTGCAACCCAAGTACCCGCGCCTCACGGAATCCCCGGGCCTGTGGCAAAACCTCAGCCTGTTGCTGGGCCTGTTGCTGCTTGCCAGCCTGGCCGTCGTGGTCTGGCAGCGACGCCAGCAACGGGTGCTGGAGCAGGGCCTGCTTGCCGCTCGTGAAGAAAGCGCAGCCCGTGCCGCCGGTGCCGAAGCTTTGCGACTGACGCAGTTTTCCATCGATCAGAGCACCGTAGGCATCCTTTGGGTCAACTGGGACAGCCATGTGCGCTATGCCAACCGTGCCGCCGAAAACATGCTCGGCTACGGCCCCGGGGCGCTGATCGAGCGGCCGCTGGCCGACCTTGATCCAAGCCTGGACATGGACCGCTGGCTCAACCTGTGGAAGCGTGCGCGGGCCAGCGAAGACGGCCCGCAGAATTTTGCCACTGACTGCCGGCGAGCCGATGGCAGCATCCTGCCGACCAATGTGTCCTTGAGTTTTCTGCGGTTCGCCGAGGCCGAATACCTGGTGGTTTACCTTAATGACGTCACCGAGTTGCGCCGGACGTTGGCCGCGTTGCTGCAAAGTGAGGCGCAGTTACGCGAACTGTCCGCCCACCTGGAAACCGTGCGCGAAGAAGAGAAGGCCCGCATCGCCCGCGAGGTACACGACGAGCTTGGGCAAATGCTCACGGTGCTCAAGCTCGAAACCTCGATGTGCGAGCTGGCCTATGCGCAACTCGACCCCGGTTTGCACGAGCGTTTGAACAGCATGAAGCGCCTTATCGCCCAGCTGTTCCAGTTGGTGCGCGATGTGGCGACGGCGCTGCGGCCGCCGATTCTGGATGCCGGCATTGCCTCGGCCATCGAATGGCAGGCGCGGCGCTTTGAAGCACGTACGCAGATTCCCTGCCTGGTGCAGGTTCCGGATAACCTGCCGGCTCTCAGCGATGCCAAGGCCATCGGCCTGTTCCGCATTTTGCAGGAGGCGCTGACCAATGTGATGCGCCATGCCCAGGCGCATACTGTGGAGCTGACCCTTGCCGTGGAGGGCGCGGATTTACGACTGACCATCAGCGACGATGGCGTCGGTTTCATCCAGGCCCAGGGCCGCCCGGTGTCATTCGGGTTGGTGGGCATGCGCGAGCGGGTGCTGATCATGGGCGGGCAATTGAGCCTGGACAGCGAGTTGGGGGAGGGCACCACCCTGAGTGTCACGGTGCCGTTGGATGCATAACACCAAGAGGAAGTCCCTGTGATCCGCGTACTGGTAGCCGAAGACCACACCATCGTTCGTGAAGGCATCAAGCAATTGATCGGCCTGGCCAAAGACCTGTTGGTGGTTGGGGAAGCGAGCAATGGCGAGCAACTGCTGGAGACGTTGCGCCATGTGCCGTGCGAGGTGGTGCTGCTGGACATTTCGATGCCTGGCGTCAACGGCCTGGAAGCGATCGCACGCATCCGTGCGCTGAACAATCCGCCGGCAATCCTGGTGCTGTCGATGCACGACGAAGCGCAAATGGCCGCCCGCGCCTTGAAGGTCGGCGCCGCCGGTTACGCCACCAAGGACAGCGACCCGGCGCTGTTGCTCACGGCAATCCGCAAGGTCGCGGCCGGCGGTCGTTACATCGACCCGGATCTGGCCGACCGGATGGTCTTCGAAGTCGGCCTCACCGATACGCGACCGCTGCATTCATTACTGTCCGAGCGCGAGTTCTCGGTGTTCGAGCGCCTGGCCCAGGGCGCCAACGTCAACGACATCGCCCAGCAACTGGCGCTGAGCAGCAAGACCATCAGCACCCACAAGGCGCGACTGATGCAAAAGCTCAATATCACGTCCCTGGCGGAGTTGGTGAAGTACGCCATGGAACACAAGCTGCTCTAACCACATACCTGATAACGACACCGCGAAAACCCCGCCGAGCCCATTCTTGCCGCTTGCAGCTCGCCACTTGTCGCTGCACCGTCCCGTGCGCGCCATCCGTGTAGGGCGATCCCTACCCCAAACCTTCCATCCGGCTGATGCAATTCTCTCCTGGCCCCCGATTTCCGCGGCCTCGCGCCTGGACTACGCTTGTTCCACAGCAGTCCAAAATACAAAGGTGCGGGTATGAGCGAGGTGGATTCAAATGATGTGCTGGTCAGCTTTCGTGGCGTGCAGAAGAGCTACGACGGCGAGAACCTGATCGTCAAAGACCTCAACCTGGAGATTCGCAAGGGCGAGTTCCTGACCCTGCTCGGGCCGTCCGGTTCGGGCAAGACCACCAGCCTGATGATGCTCGCCGGCTTTGAGACGCCGACGGCTGGCGAAATCCAGCTGGCCGGGCGTTCCATTAACAACGTGCCACCGCATAAGCGCGACATCGGCATGGTGTTCCAGAACTACGCGCTGTTCCCGCACATGACCGTCGCCGAGAACCTGGCGTTCCCGCTGTCAGTGCGTGGCCTGAGCAAGACCGATATCAGTGAGCGGGTCAAACGCGTGCTCAGCATGGTCCAGCTCGACGCGTTCGCCCAGCGTTACCCGGCACAACTCTCCGGCGGCCAGCAACAGCGCGTGGCCTTGGCCCGGGCGCTGGTGTTTGAACCGCAACTGGTGCTGATGGACGAACCCCTCGGCGCCCTCGACAAGCAACTGCGCGAACACATGCAGATGGAGATCAAGCACCTGCACCAGCGACTGGGCGTGACCGTGGTGTACGTGACTCACGACCAGGGCGAAGCCTTGACCATGTCAGACCGGGTGGCGGTGTTCCACCAGGGCGAGATCCAGCAGATCGCTGCGCCGCGCACCTTGTATGAAGAACCGAAGAACACCTTTGTCGCCAACTTCATCGGCGAGAACAACCGCCTCAATGGCCGCCTGCACAGCCACACCGGCGAGCGCTGCGTGGTGGAGCTGGCGCGGGGCGAGAAGGTCGAGGCGCTGGCGGTGAATGTCGGCCAGGTCGGCGGCCCGGTGACCCTGTCGGTGCGCCCGGAGCGTGTCAGCCTCAATGGCTCCAGCGAAAGCTGCGTCAACCGCTTCTCTGGGCGGGTGGCGGAATTCATCTACCTGGGCGACCACGTGCGCGTGCGCCTGGAAGTCTGCGGCAAGACCGATTTTTTTGTGAAACAACCGATTGCCGAGCTGGACCCAGCCCTGGCGGTCGGCGACGTGGTACCGATTGGCTGGCAAGTCGAGCACGTTCGCGCACTCGACCCACTTCTAGAGGCGAATTGATCGCCCCCTGGCTTCACCAACCCTGCACGTGGAGAGAACAACAATGTTGAGTTCCTTGAAGTATTCCGTTTTGGCATTGAGCTTGATGGGTGCGACACAGGCCATGGCAGGCCCGGACCTGACGGTCGTGTCCTTTGGTGGCGCGAACAAGGCGGCCCAGGTCAAGGCCTTCTATGCACCGTGGGAAAGCGCGGGCAACGGCAAGATCGTCGCCGGCGAGTACAACGGTGAAATGGCCAAGGTCAAAGCCATGGTCGACACCAAGAGCGTGTCCTGGGACCTGGTGGAAGTGGAATCGCCGGAACTGTCCCGTGGCTGCGACGAGGACATGTTCGAGCCACTGGATCCGAAACTGTTCGGCAACACCGCCGACTACGTGAAGGGGGCGATCCAGCCGTGTGGCGTGGGCTTCTTCGTGTGGTCGACGGTGCTCGCGTACAACGCTGACAAGCTGGCATCCGCGCCAACCAGCTGGGCGGATTTCTGGGACACCAAGAAATTCCCTGGCAAGCGTGGCCTGCGCAAAGGCGCCAAGTACACCCTGGAATTCGCCTTGATGGCCGACGGCGTTGCGCCGAAAGACGTGTACAAAGTGCTGGCCGGCAAAGATGGCCAGGACCGTGCGTTCAAGAAACTCGACGAGCTCAAGCCGTCGATCCAGTGGTGGGAAGCCGGCGCACAACCGCCGCAGTACCTGGCCTCGGGTGACGTAGTGATGAGCTCGGCCTACAACGGCCGCATTGCTGCCGTGCAGAAAGAAAGCAACCTGAAAGTGGTGTGGAACGGCGGTATCTACGACTTCGACGCCTGGGCCATTCCTAAAGGCCTGGCCAAGGACCGTGCCGAGGCCGCGAAGAAATTCATCGCCTTCTCGGTGCAGCCGCAGCAGCAGAAGACCTACTCGGAAAACATCGCCTACGGCCCGGCCAACACCCAAGCCGTGCCGTTGCTGGCCAAGGACGTGCTGAAGGACATGCCGACCACCCCGGAAAACATCGCCAACCAAGTGCAGATCGATGTGAGCTTCTGGGCGGACAACGGCGAGCAACTCGAGCAGCGCTTCAATTCCTGGGCGGCCAAGTAACACCGCATACCCCTCTGGCGAAACCGCTTCATGTGGGAGCTGGCTTGCCTGCGATGCAGACACCTCGGTACAGCTGATGCACCGAGTTGATGCCATCGCAGGCAAGCCAGCTCCCACAGGGACCGTGTTGCCAAGGACCCAACCGTAGATTTTCCGGAGTCAGCCATGGCCATCGCCGTTCCCTCGAACGAGGTCAACAGCCCCACCCTCAAGCAGCGCCTGGCGCGTGCCGAGCGGCTCAATCGCTGGAAGGCCCAGGCCTTGATTGCGCCGCTGGTGCTGTTTTTGCTGCTGGTGTTCCTGGTGCCGATCGTGGCGCTGCTGTTCAAGAGCGTCGGCAACCCGGAAGTGGTGGGTGGGTTGCCGCGTACTGTAGTTGCGATCACGGCCTGGGACGGTCGTGGACTGCCGGGCGAGCCGGTGTACCAGGCGCTCAGTGAGGACCTGGGCGAAGCGCGCAAAAACCAGACCCTGGGCGATCTGTCCAAACGCCTGAACATGGAACTGGCCGGCTACCGCAGCCTGCTGACCAAAACCGCGCGGGCGTTGCCGTTCAGCGAAGCGCCTGGCTCTTATAAAGAAGCGCTGGAAAACCTCGACGAACGCTGGGGCGACCCGGCTTACTGGCAGGCGATCCGGCGCAATACCAGCAGCCTGACACCGTTCTACCTGCTGGCGGCCGTCGATCACCGCATCGACGACCTCGGCGAAGTCGCGCCGGCCACGCCGGACCAGGCGATCTACCTGGACATCTTCGCCCGCACCTTCTGGATGGGCCTGGTGATCACCGCCGTCTGCCTGCTGCTGGCCTATCCGCTGGCCTACCTGCTGGCCAACCTGCCGGCGCGCAAGAGCAACTTGCTGATGATCCTGGTGTTGCTACCGTTCTGGACCTCGATCCTTGTACGGGTGGCGGCGTGGATCGTGTTGCTGCAGTCCGGTGGCCTGATCAACAGCGCACTGATGGGCATGGGCCTGATCGATAAGCCGCTGGAGCTGGTGTTCAACCGCACCGGGGTCTACATCTCCATGGTGCATATCTTGCTGCCGTTCATGATCCTGCCGATCTACAGCGTGATGAAGGGTATTTCGCCCACCTACATGCGTGCGGCGATTTCCCTGGGCTGCCACCCGTTCGCCAGTTTCTGGCGCGTGTACTTCCCGCAAACCTACGCCGGTGTTGGTGCCGGTTGCCTGTTGGTGTTCATCCTGGCAATTGGTTACTACATCACCCCGGCACTGCTGGGCAGCCCGAACGATCAGATGGTCAGCTACTTCGTGGCGTTCTACACCAACACCAGCATCAACTGGGGCATGGCCACGGCACTGGGCGGCTTGCTGCTGCTGGCTACCGTGGTGCTGTACCTGATCTACAACCGGCTGGTGGGCGCCAGTCGCCTGCGCCTGAGCTAAGGAGACCTTGCGATGCTGAGCCCTTATATGTCGCCCGTTGAGCGGGTGTGGTTCTACAGCTTACGGATCCTCTGCGGCTTGATCCTGTTGTTTTTGATTCTGCCGGTGCTGGTGATCATCCCGCTGTCGTTCAACAGCGGCAGTTTCCTGGTGTACCCGCTGCAAGGCTTCTCGCTGCACTGGTACGAGGACTTTTTCGCCTCGGCCGAGTGGATGCGTGCGTTGAAGAACAGCATCATCGTCGCCCCGGCGGCCACGGTGTTGGCCATGGTGTTCGGCACCCTGGCGGCGATCGGCCTGACCCGCGGCAATTTCCCCGGCAAGGCACTGGTGATGGCGCTGGTGATTTCGCCGATGGTAGTGCCGGTGGTGATCATCGGCGTGGCCAGTTACCTGCTCTTCGCGCCGCTGGGCTTGGGCAACAGCTTCTTCTCGCTGATCGTGGTGCATGCGGTGCTGGGCGTGCCGTTCGTGATCATCACCGTGTCCGCCACGTTGCAGGGGTTCAACCATAACCTGGTGCGGGCGGCCGCCAGCCTCGGAGCCTCACCACTCACGGCGTTCCGCCGGGTGACCTTGCCGTTGATCGCGCCAGGCGTGATTTCCGGGGCGCTGTTTGCCTTCGCCACCTCGTTTGATGAAGTGGTAGTAACGCTGTTCCTCGCCGGCCCCGAGCAAGCGACCCTGCCGCGTCAGATGTTCAGCGGCATCCGCGAAAACCTCAGCCCGACGATTGCGGCGGCGGCGACCCTGTTGATTGCCTTCTCGGTGTTGCTGTTGCTGACCCTCGAATGGCTGCGCGGCCGTAGCGAGAAACTGCGTACCGCCCAGGTCTGAGCGGGTAAACGCGATCACCTGTGGGAGCTGGCTTGCCTGCGATTGCATCGCCGCGGTTTGCCTGCCATACCGAGTCGCCTGAATCGCAGGCAAGCCAGCTCCCACATAAACCGTGCCCGCGTTGAGTCACCTGACCATTCAGACCCTCAATGCTAGGCAACCCAAAATCTCGAGCTACTCTTGTGCCAGCCCATCACTTAATAAGAGGCCGCGCACATGAGTACTTCCTCATTCAAGATCGCCCACAAACTGTTGACCGGCGCTGGCGCCATCGAACAACTGGCCTTTGAGCTAGCCCGCCTGGATGTGGATAACCCGCTGATCGTCACCGACGCTGCGCTGGTCAAGTCCGGTACGGTGGCGCTGGCCCTTGAACACCTGGGCGAACGCACTTACGAGATTTTCGACCGGGTGTTGCCCGACCCGGAAATCGCCATTGTCGAAGACTGCATGCGCGTTTACCGCGAGGGCGGGCACGACGGCCTGATCGGCGTGGGCGGCGGCAGTGCCATTGATATCGCCAAAAGTGTTGCGGCCTATGCCGGTTATCACGGAGCGCTGGCGGACTTGTTCGGCGTCGACCAGGTGCCGCGCAAGGGGCCGCCGCTGATCGCTATCCCGACTACCGCCGGCACCGGTTCGGAGGTGACCAATGTGGCGATCCTCTCCGACAAGGTCGCGCAACTGAAAAAAGGCATCGTCAGCGATTACCTGCTGCCGGATGTGGCGCTGATCAGCCCGCAGATGACCCTCACCTGCCCGCGCAGCGTCACCGCCGCCAGTGGCGTGGACGCGCTGGTGCACGCCATCGAGTCCTACTTGTCGCTGAATGCCTCGCCGATCACTGATGCGTTGGCGATTGGCGCGATCAAGCTGATCGCCAATGCATTGCCCAAGGCCTACGCCAACCCGGCCAACCTGCAGGCCCGCGACGACATGGCCACTGCCAGCCTGATGGCCGGCATGGCGTTCGGCAATGCCGGGGTGGGGGCGGTGCATGCGTTGGCGTATCCGCTGGGTGGGCGCTTCAATATCGCCCACGGCGTGAGCAATGCGTTGTTGCTGCCCTACGTGATGCACTGGAACAAGCTGGCCTGTGTCGAGCGCATGCAGGACATCGCTCAGGCGATGGGCGTGAATGTCACCGGCTTGAGCGTCAACGATGCCGCCGACCAGGCCGTCGAGGCGATGACGCGACTGTGTGCCGCAGTGGAGATCCCGGCGGGCTTGCGCAGTTTCGGGGTGCCCGAGGACGCGATCCCAGCCATGGCGGTAGAAGCGGCGGGTATTGAGCGCTTGATGCGCAACAATCCACGCAAGCTCAGCGCGGCCGATATCGAGAAAATCTATCGGGCGGCTTACTAACCGTTGAGTTAGGTCACGGTGCGCGCGGCAAAGCATGAGGTATACAATGCGCGCCATCGTGATTTAGCTCAAAAAAGGTGCGTCATGCAGCCCTTCGTCATTGCTCCATCGATTCTCTCCGCCGACTTCGCCCGCCTGGGTGAGGAAGTGGACAAGGTGTTGGCCGCGGGTGCCGACTTCGTGCACTTCGATGTCATGGACAACCACTACGTGCCCAACCTGACCATCGGCCCGATGGTCTGCGCCGCGTTGCGCAAGTACGGCATCACTGCGCCGATTGATGCGCACCTGATGGTCAGCCCGGTGGATCGCATCATCGGCGACTTCGTTGACGCCGGCGCGACCTACATCACTTTCCACCCGGAAGCCTCGCTGCACGTCGACCGCACCCTGCAACTGATCCGCGAAGGCGGCTGCAAGGCGGGCCTGGTGTTCAACCCGGCCACACCGTTGAGCTTGCTTGAGTACGTGATGGACAAGGTCGACATGATCCTGCTGATGAGCGTCAACCCAGGCTTCGGTGGGCAGAAGTTCATCCCCGGCACGCTGAACAAGTTGCGCGAAGCCCGCGCGCTGATCGACGCTTCGGGCCGTGACATCCGCCTGGAAATCGACGGCGGGGTCAACGTCAACAACATCCGCGAAATCGCCGCGGCGGGCGCCGACACCTTCGTGGCCGGCTCGGCGATCTTCAACGCGCCGGACTACCAGGAAGTCATCGACAAGATGCGCGCCGAACTGGCGCTGGCGCGTCCATGAGCGGCTTTGAGCAGCTGTTCCCCGGCAAATTGCCACGGCTGGTGATGTTCGATCTGGACGGTACCTTGATCGACTCGGTGCCCGACCTGGCGGCGGCGGTGGACGAGATGCTGCTCAAGCTGGGCCGCAAGCCGGCCGGGATCGAGTCGGTGCGCGAATGGGTCGGCAACGGCGTGCAGATGCTGGTGCGCCGGGCCTTGGCCAACAATATCGACGCCGAAGGCGTGGATGAAGTCGAGGCCGAACACGCCCTGGAACTGTTCAACGCCGCCTATGAAGATGGCCACGAACTGACCGTGGTTTACCCGGGCGTGCGCGACACCCTCAAGTGGCTGAGCAAGCAGGGCGTGGAAATGGCCCTGATCACCAACAAGCCGGAGCGCTTCGTCGCGCCATTGTTGGACCAGATGAAAATCGGCCGTTATTTCCGCTGGATCATCGGCGGCGATACCCTGCCGCAGAAAAAGCCCGACCCGGCGGCGCTGTTTTTCGTGATGAAAATGGCCAATATCCCGGCCTCGCAGTCGTTGTTTGTCGGCGATTCACGCAGTGATGTGCTGGCGGCAAAGGCTGCGGGCGTGCAGTGCGTGGCCCTCAGCTACGGCTATAACCATGGTCGGCCGATCGCCGAAGAGTCGCCATCACTCGTGATTGATGACCTGCGCCTGTTAATCCCCGGTTGCTTGGGAGCTGGCGCTGAGATAACGTTGCCCGATACCGATCCGTCCCCTTCTGGAAATTCCATCGTGGTGGTCACTCGCAAACTCTGGATGAAAGTCATCAAGGCCCTGGCCCGCTGGCGTTGGCGCGCCTGACTGATCCTGGCCGCACTCTGCGGCGCGTTTGCATACCTGACTGTTAGACCCTCAAGCCACGAGGCATATGATGACCCGCGAAGAATTCCTGCGTTTGGCCGCTGCCGGCTATAACCGCATTCCCCTGGCCTGCGAAACCCTGGCCGACTTCGACACGCCGCTGTCGATCTACCTGAAACTGGCCGACGAGCCGAACTCTTACCTGCTCGAATCGGTACAGGGCGGCGAGAAGTGGGGGCGTTACTCGATCATCGGCCTGCCGTGCCGTACGGTGCTGCGCGTGCACGACCATCATGTGAGCATTACCCATGATGGCGTCGAGATCGAAAACCATGATGTAGAAGACCCGTTGGCGTTCGTCGAAGCGTTCAAGGCGCGCTACAACGTGCCGACCATTGCTGGTCTGCCGCGTTTCAACGGCGGCCTGGTGGGTTACTTCGGTTATGACTGCGTGCGTTATGTGGAAAAACGCTTGGGCAAATGCCCGAACCCGGATCCGCTGGGCGTGCCGGACATTCTGCTGATGGTTTCCGATGCCGTGGTGGTGTTCGATAACCTCGCCGGCAAGATGCACGCGATCGTACTCGCCGATCCATCCCAGGAGGACGCGTTCGAGCAAGGCCGTGCCAGCCTCGAAGCCCTGCTGGATAAATTGCGCCAGCCGATTACCCCGCGTCGCGGCCTGGACCTCAGCCGTCCGCCGGCAGCCGACCCGGTGTTCCGCTCCAGCTTTACCCAGGATGACTACGAGCGTGCGGTCGATACCATCAAGGAATACATCCTTGCCGGTGACTGCATGCAGGTGGTGCCGTCGCAGCGTATGTCCATCGATTTCAAGGCCGCGCCGATCGATCTGTACCGCGCGCTGCGCTGCTTCAACCCGACGCCGTACATGTACTTCTTCAATTTTGGCGACTTCCACGTGGTGGGCAGTTCGCCGGAAGTGCTGGTGCGTGTCGAAGACAACCTGATCACCGTACGCCCGATCGCCGGTACGCGCCCACGCGGTGCGACCGAAGAGGCCGACCTGGCGCTGGAAGAAGACCTGTTGAGCGACGACAAGGAAATCGCCGAGCACCTGATGCTCATCGACCTGGGCCGTAACGATACCGGGCGTGTCTCGGAAATCGGTTCCGTGAAGCTCACCGAGAAGATGGTGATCGAGCGTTATTCGAATGTGATGCACATTGTGTCCAACGTCACCGGCGAGCTGAAAGCCGGGCTGACAGCAATGGACGCACTGCGCGCGATTCTGCCGGCAGGCACCTTGTCGGGTGCGCCGAAGATCCGCGCGATGGAAATCATCGACGAACTGGAGCCGGTCAAACGCGGTGTCTATGGCGGCGCCGTGGGTTATTTCGCCTGGAACGGTAACATGGACACGGCCATTGCGATCCGCACGGCCGTGATCAAGGACGGGGAGTTGCACGTGCAGGCCGGCGGCGGGATTGTTGCCGACTCAGTGCCGGCCCTCGAATGGGAAGAAACCCTGAACAAGCGCCGCGCGATGTTCCGCGCCGTTGCGCTGGCTGAACAGACCCCTAATTCTTGAGGTTTCCCCCATGTTGCTGATGATTGATAACTACGATTCCTTTACCTACAACGTTGTGCAGTACCTGGGTGAGTTGGGTGCCGAGGTCAAGGTAGTGCGCAATGACGAACTGACCGTGGCCGAGATCGCTGCGCTGAACCCGGAGCGCATCGTGGTTTCGCCAGGCCCGTGCACGCCGACCGAGGCGGGTATTTCCCTGGAGGCGATCAAGTATTTCGCCGGCAAGCTGCCGATCCTGGGCGTGTGCCTGGGCCACCAGTCCATTGGCCAGGCCTTTGGTGGTGAAGTGGTGCGCGCGCGTCAAGTGATGCACGGCAAGACCAGCCCAGTGTTTCATCATGATCTAGGGGTGTTCCATGGGCTTAACTTGCCCGTGACGGTGACCCGCTACCACTCGCTGGTGGTCAAGCGCGAAACCCTGCCGGAATGCCTGGAGCTGACTGCCTGGACCCAACTGGAAGATGGCTCCGTCGACGAGATCATGGGCCTGCGCCACAAGACACTGAATATCGAAGGGGTGCAATTTCACCCCGAGTCGATCCTGACCGAGCAGGGCTACGAGCTGTTCGCCAACTTTCTCAAGCAGAGCGGCGGCACGCGCTAAGGACTTTCCATGGATATCAAGACTGCCCTGAGCCGTATCGTCGGCCACCTGGACCTGAGCACCGCTGAAATGAGCGATGTCATGCGCGAGATCATGACCGGTCAATGCACTGATGCGCAGATCGGCGCGTTCATGATGGCGATGCGCATGAAGAGCGAAAGCATCGACGAGATCGTCGGCGCCGTATCGGTGATGCGCGAGCTGGCGGACAAGGTTGAGCTCAAGACCCTCGACGGTGTTGTGGACGTGGTCGGCACCGGCGGTGACGGTGCGAACATCTTCAACGTCTCGACCGCTTCTTCTTTTGTCGTCGCGGCAGCGGGTTGCACCGTGGCCAAGCATGGTAACCGCGCCGTGTCCGGCAAAAGCGGCAGTGCCGACTTGCTGGAAGCGGCGGGTATCTACTTGAATTTGACCCCGGTACAAGTGGCGCGCTGCATCGACAATGTCGGTATTGGCTTCATGTTTGCCCAGTCCCACCATGGCGCAATGAAGCACGCCGCCGGCCCGCGCAAGGACCTTGGCCTGCGCACCTTGTTCAACATGCTCGGCCCGCTTACGAATCCGGCCGGTGTGAAACACCAGGTGGTGGGCGTGTTCAGCCAGGCGTTGTGCCGGCCATTGGCCGAAGTGCTGCAGCGCCTGGGCAGCAAGCATGTGCTGGTGGTGCATTCCAAGGACGGCCTGGACGAATTCAGCCTGGCGGCACCGACCTTCGTGGCGGAGCTGAAGAATGACCAGGTCACCGAATACTGGGTCGAGCCGGAAGACCTGGGCATGAAGAGCCAGAGCCTGCACGGCCTGGCAGTGGAAAGCCCGGCGGCGTCTCTGGAACTGATTCGTGATGCCCTGGGGCGTCGCAAGACCGAAAACGGTCAAAAAGCCGCTGAGATGATTGTTTTGAATGCGGGCGCTGCACTGTATGCGGCCGACCACGCCTATAGTCTTAAGGAAGGTGTCGCCTTGGCCCACGATGCGCTGCACACCGGTCTGGCTCGCGAGAAGCTCGAAGAGCTGGGAGCATTCACCGCAGTATTCAAGATGGAGAATGAAGGATGAGTGTGCCGACCGTTCTGGAAAAGATCCTGGCTCGCAAGGCTGAAGAAGTCGCCGAACGCCGTGCTCGCGTGAGCCTCGCCGAGCTGGAAGAGCAGGCGAAGGTCGCTGATGCGCCACGTGGCTTTGCCAACGCGTTGATCAAGCAGGCCAAGGAAAAACAGCCCGCCGTCATTGCGGAAATCAAGAAGGCTTCGCCTAGCAAGGGCGTCATTCGCGAAGTATTCATCCCTGAAGACATAGCCAAGAGCTATGAGAAGGGCGGGGCGACGTGCCTGTCGGTGCTGACTGATATCGACTACTTCCAGGGCTCCGACCTGTTCCTGCAGCAGGCCCGTGCCGCGTGCAAGTTGCCAGTGATCCGCAAGGATTTCATGGTCGACCCTTACCAGATCGTCGAAGCCCGTGCCCTGGGCGCCGACTGTGTGCTGCTGATCGTCTCCGCGCTGGATGACGTGAAGATGGCCGAGCTGGCGGCCGTGGCCAAAAGCGTCGGCCTGGACGTGCTGGTGGAAGTGCACGACGGCGATGAGCTGGAGCGCGCGCTGAAGACCCTCGACACACCGCTGGTGGGGGTCAACAACCGTAACCTGCACACCTTCGAAGTCAGCCTGGAAAACACCCTCGACCTGCTGCCGCGCATCCCGCGTGACCGTCTGGTAATTACCGAGAGTGGCATCGTCAACCGTGCGGATGTGGAGCTGATGGAGATCAGTGGCGTGTATTCGTTCCTGGTGGGCGAGACCTTCATGCGTGCCGAGAACCCGGGAGCTGAATTGCAGCGCCTATTCTTCCCGGAGCGTGGTGTGGCGGTCAGCGGTTCGACACTGGATTGATTTGAAACGCGGCCATCATTTGGAATGCAGTCTAAATGTGGGAGCGGGCTTGCTCGCGAAAGCGGTGTGTCAGTCAATATATTCATTGCTGTCTTACCGCATTCGCGAGCAAGCCCGCTCCCACAATTTGTTCGGTGTTCATTCAGAGAGGTAGGTGTTGATGGTTAAGCCGCAAGCGATGACTGTTGAAGCCGGTCTTGCCGCCGAGCAAGCCTTGTTGGCGGCTGTTTGCGCTGGCGAACAAGAGTTCGGCTTGCTGTTCTGGCAACCCAGCGACCAAGCCTTGGTCATGCCGCGTCGTTTGAGCCGCTTGCCGGCATTTGAGACCGCCAGCCAGGTTTCCGCGGATGCCGGTTGGCCGGTATTATTGCGTGAAACCGGTGGAGAACCGGTGCCGCAGTCGAATGCGACGGTCAACATCGCCCTGGTCTATGCTCCGCCACGCAGTGAAGGCGATCAGAACCGTATCGAAACCGGTTATTTGCGTTTATGCCAACCGATCTGCGATTTGCTGATCGAGTTGGGAGGCGATGCTTCCGTCGGTGAAATCGACGGTGCGTTTTGCGACGGTCGCTACAACGTCAACCTTAACGGCCGCAAAATGGTCGGCACGGCCCAGCGCTGGCGACAAAGTGGTGGTCGCCCGGTGGGGTTGGTGCACGGTGCGCTGTTGTTGGAGAACGATCGCGAAGAGCTGATCGCGGCAGTCAACCGCTTCAATCAAGCCTGCGGCCTCGACCAGCGGGTGCGCGCCGACAGCCATATCGCCTTGCACGAAGCCTTCCCTGCACCGGATGCGATCAGCCGGCTGGACACCTTGTACCGTCAAATGTTGGCCAGCTTCCTGCCGGTTTAACGGGTACCGAACACCACCATCGTCTTGCCTTTGACGTGGACCAGGTTGCGTTCTTCCAGGTCCTTGAGCACGCGACCGACCATCTCCCGTGAACAGCCGACAATACGCCCGATTTCCTGGCGCGTGACCTTGATCTGCATGCCGTCAGGGTGTGTCATGGCGTCGGGCTGTTTGCACAAATCCAGCAAGCAGCGGGCGACACGACCGGTGACATCAAAGAATGCCAGGTCACCGACCTTACGCGTGGTGTCCCGCAGGCGCTGGGCAATCTGGCCGCTGAGGGCGTAGAGGATGTCGGGATCCTGCTGGGACAGCTCGCGGAATTTGGCGTAGCTGATCTCGGCCACTTCGCACTCGACCTTGGCCCGCACCCAGGCACTACGTTCCTGTTCCTTGCCAGCTTGTTCGAACAGCCCCAACTCCCCAAAGAAATCCCCGGTGTTCAGATAGGCAATGATCATTTCACGGCCATCTTCGTCCTCGATCAGGATGGTGACCGAGCCTTTGATAATGAAGAACAGTGTTTCGGAACGCTCGCCGGCGCAGATGATGTTGTGCTTGGCCGGATGACGACGGCGCTGGCAATGCATCAACAGTTTGTCGAGATTCTTGATCTTGGGTATGGGAGTAAGGGCAACCATGGTTGTGTCCCGAAAAGACTGCGCGAGGTAGATGGAGTTGTTGTATTCATCGGTATCGGCATTGATACACGGTGCATAAAGGGTGGCAATACGCCATCGATTTGGCGCCAGCTTAACAGACACATTCTGTCTCGATTAGCCAAATTTCACGTAAACCGTGCTATTGATCGCTTTTGTCGCAAACGCTGACGCAGGCGGGCCCTGTGCTAAGCTGGCGACCCTTTTTTAGCAGTGGAGTCTGGGCGATGAAGGCACGCATCCAATGGGCGGGCGAAGCCATGTTCCTCGGTGAGTCGGGCAGCGGCCATGTGGTGGTCATGGACGGCCCGCCGGAAGCCGGTGGCCGTAACCTGGGCGTACGCCCGATGGAAATGCTCCTGCTTGGTGTGGGCGGTTGCAGCAATTTCGACGTGGTCAGCATCCTTAAAAAGTCTCGCCAGGCCGTGGAGAGCTGCGAAGCGTTCCTGGAAGCCGAGCGTGCCACTGAAGACCCCAAGGTGTTTACCAAGATCCACATGCATTTCGTGGTGAAGGGCCGGGCGCTGAAAGAAGCCCAGGTCAAGCGTGCTATCGAACTGTCGGCCGAAAAGTACTGCTCGGCCTCCATCATGCTCGGTGCGGCCGGTGTGGCCATCACCCATGATTACGAAATCATCGAGTTGGGTTGATAGCTCAATCGACGGGCAAAAAGAAGGGCGCTGTGATAGCGCCCTTCTTTTTGCCTGTCGATTCGATGCTACTAAATTCGAGGCTGCTAAATTCGATAGGTGCTTTTAGTCATGACCTTGGCCAAAACACTCATGCCAAACCTCACTGGCGCCGGGAAGCGGAAGCCACCAGCATCCAGCGCGCTTTCGGCGTGATGTTCTTCATCGATACGCATCTGCTCAAGAATGGCCCGGGACTTTTCGTCTTCGGCTGGCAGCTGTTCCAGATGTTCGTCCAGGTGTTTGCACACTTGATGTTCGGTCGCCGCCACAAAACCCAGGCTGACTTTGTCGCTGATCAGACCAGCAGCAGCGCCGATACCAAACGACAGGCCATAAAACAGCGGGTTCAGTACGCTGGGGTGGCTGCCCAATTGGCGGATGCGTTGCTCGCACCAAGCCAGGTGGTCGATCTCTTCCTCGGCGGCGTGTTCCATGGCCGCACGCACTTGCGGCAGCTTGGCGGTCAGGGCCTGGCCCTGGTACAGCGCCTGGGCACAGACTTCGCCAGTGTGGTTGATGCGCATCAGGCCGGCGACGTGGCGGGTATCGGTCTCGCTCATCTGTGCGTCGGGCTGCACGATGGCGGGCGAAGGGCGATACGGCTGGCCGCTGAAGGGCAGCAACGTGCGCATGGCCATGTCGGCTTGCAGCAACAGACGGTCAATCGGCGAGTAGTGACGTTGGGTAGTCATGCTGACCTCCGGGAAGAATCTCGGCGGCCAGTTTACCGCAAGAGAGGGGGAAGCGTTTGCGCTGAGTCAAGGGCATGGGGTCGCAGCCTGAAGCCGTGACCCTTGTTGCTAGGAGAATCAGCCCGGCGGCCAGTTCATCTGGCGTTGACCCAGCACATGCATATGGATGTGATAAACCGTCTGTCCGCCTTTCGGATTGCAGTTCATCACGACCCGAAAGCCTTCCTCGCAGCCTTGTTCCACGGCCAGGCGCTGGGCGGTGAACAAAATGTGACCCGCCAGGGCTTTGTCTTCTTCTGTCAGGTCGTTGAGTGTAGGGATATGTTTCTTCGGGATGACCAGGAAGTGCACAGGCGCCGCGGGGTAGATGTCCTTGAACGCCAGGACTTGGTCATCTTCGTAGATGATATCCGCGGGTATTTCTCTGTTGATGATCTTGGTGAACAGAGTATCCACAGCTGTTTCTCCATTATGAATGTGCAGGATGAGTGTACTCAGCCGGTCAGCGTGGGCAATAGGCCTTGTTGATGGCGCCGGCTATCTTGCGGGTCAGCCAGCGCGGACTGAAGCGCGGGCTGAAGGCGATCCAGCGGTTGCGTCGGCCGGGAATGATAATGGCTTTGTTCTTTTCCAGCGCACGCACGGTGTAGAGCGCCACTTCTTCAGGGCTCATCAGTTGTTGGCTGCGGTCGAGCTTGGCGGTGTCCATTTGCGCGGTGCCGAAGAATGCCGTGCGTGTAGGGCCGGGGCAGAGGACCGAGACCTTGATGCCGCAGGTTTTCAGCTCTTCACGCAGGCCTTCGGAGAAATGCAGCACATAGGCCTTGCTGGCGTAGTAGGTGCTCATCCACGGGCCCGGCTGGAACGCCGCGACGGACGCCACATTAAGAATCTGCCCGCCGCCGTGCAGTGCCATCGAGTTTCCGAGCGCGTGGCACATGCGGGTGAGCGCCAGGATGTTGACCTCTACGAGGTCTTGTTCGGTCATCCAGTCTTGGGCCAGGAAAGGACCGCTGGTGCCGATACCGGCACAGTTCACCAGCAGGTCGATCTGCCGTTCACCTTCTTCAAGCTCCAGCAGGAACCCGGACAAGCGCAGCGGCTCGCCCAGGTCGCAGGCCCGAAACAGCACTTCAACGCCAAAGCGCTGGGTCAATTCGATTGCGATGCTTTCCAACTGATCACGCTGGCGGGCCACCAGAATCAAGCTGCGGCCGCGACGGGCCAGTGCTTCGGCCAGGGCCAGGCCGATGCCGCTGGAGGCGCCGGTGATCAGAGCGTAACGGGTCATGCCTTTCTCCATCGCAACGCCGCCGCGCCTGTAACAAAGGCATTACAGGCCGGGGGCGTTTCTTCACTGTTCTGGAGAGTCTACAGGTTCACCCGCTTCGTCAGCACTCTGCGCGTCGTCTTCTTCTACGGTTGCGCTTTGGTCAGTGTCTTCATCGGAGGTGATGGAGCTGCTCTCGTAGCCGCTGTCCATGTTGGCTTCGAGTTGGTCCAGGTAACCGTTCATGCCCAGGGTCACCACGATGGCAAGCATGACCGGAATGAACGCCAGCCACAGTGTGGCCAGGACTTTCACCGCGGTGGAGTTGCGTGGCGGCGGCGCGCCGTATTGGTTGGCACCTGCGTTCCCCGGCAATACCAGCAGCAGGATCGGGAACACACTGTTCACCAGCGGCACCAGGTTGAGGAAGTACAACCAGCCGGACCACCCCAGGTCGTGCAGGCGCTGAACACCGATTTGGACACTGACCCACACCAGCGCGACAAACAATGCCAGACCCAGCAATACCCCGAGCAGGGTGCCGGCGGTCGGCGAAGCGGTGGCGACAGCAAAGCTGACGGTACTGATGATGCCGCCCGCAACCAGCAGCGCAAGGGTGAGAACCAGGGTCCAGGCGAGGTACCGCAGTCGGCCGATACGCCCGTGGATGGTGAACACCTTGAGTGTGGAGTATTCCGGCAGGTTATCGCCCACGGCGGCGCGCGGTGGCGCATACGGTGACGCGGCAGGGCGTGAGAAACCAGAGGCGCCGGAGTCCGTTTCGTGGGTTTCGGCGAGGCTGAAGGCGACGGGTTGTTCCGGTTCGATACGGGCATCGACGCCGGCGTTTTTCAGCGCGGTGAGGTAGGTTTCGGCGTCCGAGCGCGACAGGTCGCGTTTGAGCGCAACCGGGCGGCCGGTGAAGAGCTTCTCGATGGCTTCGACTTCGCTCTTGAACAGCTCGGCCAGGTTCAATTTGGCCGTGGTGCTTTCGACACCCGGGAGCAAGGCTCCATCAAACACAATCTTGAAACGGTTGTCGCTCATGCGGGCTTCCTTGTCACTTGTTCAGGGAGGTGGTGCAGGCCTGCTCACTGGGCAAGCCTTGCGGTTGGGTCAGCGTGGCCAGGTCAGTTGTGCCGCCTGTTCGCGCGCCTTACGGTATTCGGCATCCAGGCGGGCAACCAGTTCATCGACGCTGGGCAAATCATCAATTTCACCGACACCTTGGCCGGCGGACCATACAGTCTTCCAGGCCTTGGCCTCGTCGTTCAACGGCTTGAGCTTGGAGCCGAAGTTGACTTCGCCTTTGCCTTGCAGGGCCGCGAGGTCAAAGCCGGCGTTTTCCAGGCTCTGGCGCATAAAGCTGGCGGGCACGCCGGAAACAGCAGGAGTGTGCACGATGTCGGCCGCGCGCGATGTGAGCAGCATCTCTTTATACGCATCTGGGGCATGGCTTTCGGTGGTGCCGATAAAGCGTGTGCCGAAGTAGGCCAGGTCCGCGCCCAGCACCTGGGCGGCGAGTATCTCATGCCCATGGTTGAGGCAGCCGGCGAGCAGCAGGGTTTTGTCGAAGAATTGGCGGATCTCGGCAATCAGCGAGAACGGGCTCCAAGTGCCGGCGTGGCCACCGGCACCGGCCGCTACGGCGATCAGACCATCCACGCCGGCTTCGGCAGCTTTTTCGGCATGGCGACGGGTAGTGACGTCGTGAAACACCAGGCCGCCATAGCTGTGTACCGCGTCCACCAGTTCTTTCACTGCACCCAGGCTGGTAATGACGATCGGCACTTTGTGCTCAACGCAAATCGCCAGGTCTGCCTCCAAGCGAGGATTGCTGTTGTGCACGATCAGGTTGACGGCGTAGGGCGCGGGGTTGTCCACCTGTGCCAGGCCTGCTTCGATTTCTTCCAACCAGGCCTTGAACCCGCTGCTTTCGCGTTGGTTAAGCGCCGGGAAACTCCCGACCACCCCGTTGCGGCAGCACGCCAGGACCAGTTGCGGGTTGGAAATCAGGAACATCGGTGCCGCCACGACGGGCAGGCGCAGACGGTGTTCAAGCAGAGCGGGCAGCGACATTGGAGGTACCCCGAGTAATTAAAGTTAGAACGGTTTGACCACGACCAAAATTACGATAGCCAGCAATATCAGAACGGGCACTTCATTGAACCAGCGATAAAAGACATGGCTGCGGGTGTTTTCGCCACGTGCGAAACGTTTTACCTGCGCGCCGCACATGTGGTGGTAGCCGATAAGGAGCACTACCAGGGTGAGCTTGGCGTGGATCCAGGCACCGGATTGAAAGATGGCCGGGTTGAGGTAAATCAGCCAGCCGCCGAATAACAAGGTGGCAATCATCGCTGGCCCCATGATGCCGCGGTACAGCTTGCGCTCCATGATGCTGAAGCGTTCCTTGCTGACGGTGTCTTCGCTTTGGGCGTGGTAAACGAACAGGCGCGGGAGGTAGAACAGCCCGGCAAACCAGCAGACGATGCTGACGATGTGGAAGGCTTTGATCCATAGATAGAGCATTTCTAGTTATTCCCAGGTTCACGGTAACTGAAGATAGTAGTGGCTCATGCGCCCGTACGTCACGTTGACGGTTGTCGCAGGACGATACGGCCCCTATTATCGACGGCTTTCCAGTGGGTTCGTTGAGGGCAGGTTTATGGTCAAGGTCGGTATCGTCGGCGGCACGGGTTACACCGGTGTCGAATTGCTGCGTCTGTTGGCTCAGCATCCGCAAGCTGAGGTGGTGGTCATCACCTCCCGATCCGAGGCTGGCCTGGCCGTGGCCGATATGTACCCGAACCTGCGAGGCCATTACGACGGGCTGGCGTTCAGTGTTCCGGACATCAAGACGCTGGGCGCGTGTGACGTGGTCTTCTTCGCCACGCCTCACGGTGTTGCCCACGCGTTGGCCGGTGAGCTGTTGGCCGCTGGCACCAAGGTTATCGACCTGTCCGCCGACTTCCGTTTGCAGGACGCTGATGAGTGGGCCAAATGGTATGGCCAGCCGCACGGCGCGCCAGAGCTGTTGGACGAGGCGGTGTACGGCCTGCCGGAAGTCAATCGTGAGCAGATCAAGCAAGCGCGTCTGATCGCGGTGCCGGGTTGCTATCCGACGGCCACACAGCTGGGCTTCCTGCCGTTGCTCGAGGCTGGGTTGGCGGATGCGTCGCGACTGATCGCTGACTGCAAGTCCGGCGTCAGTGGTGCTGGCCGTGGTGCGGCAGTCGGTTCGCTGTACTCCGAGACATCGGAAAGCATGAAGGCCTATGCGGTGAAAGGTCACCGTCACTTGCCGGAAATCCGTCAGGGCCTGCGTCGCGCGGCCGGTAAAGACGTGGGTCTGACCTTCGTGCCCCACCTGACCCCGATGATCCGCGGTATTCACTCCACGTTGTACGCCACCGTGGTTGATCGCTCGGTAGACCTGCAGGCGCTGTTCGAAAAGCGTTATGCCAACGAACCGTTCGTCGACGTTATGCCGGCCGGCAGTCATCCGGAAACCCGCAGTGTGCGCGGCGCGAACGTGTGCCGGATTGCCGTGCACCGTCCTCAGGATGGCGACCTGGTTGTGGTGTTGTCGGTGATCGATAACCTGGTCAAGGGCGCGTCTGGCCAGGCGGTGCAGAACCTGAACATCCTGTTCGGCCTGGACGAGAAGCTTGGCCTGTCCCACGCGGGCATGTTGCCTTAAGGCTGCCTGGCTGTTGCGCAAAAGGCCCGTTGATCGGGCCTTTTGTGTTTTTAATGGCGGTTGTGCAGATTGATATACCGTAACAATAGTTGACCGCTTTTCTAGGAGAAGCGGATAATACCGGCCATTACGCATATGGCGGCGTTACGCCGGGAGATTATCAGCATGAGCGTTGAATCCTTCACCCCCACGGCTTTGCAATTCACCCACGGTGCTGCGCACAAGGTGAAGAGCCTGGTCGATGAAGAGGGTAATGATCGCTTGAAGCTGCGCGTATTCGTTACGGGCGGCGGTTGTTCAGGGTTTCAGTACGGTTTTACCTTCGATGAAGATGTGGCCGATGATGACACCATCGTTGAGCGTGAGGGCGTGAGCCTGGTGGTGGACCCGATGAGTTTCCAGTACCTGGCAGGTGCCGAGGTGGATTACCAGGAAGGTCTGGAGGGTTCGCGTTTCGTGATCAAGAACCCTAACGCTACGACCACCTGTGGTTGCGGGTCTTCGTTCTCGATCTGATCGATGGCTTTATCTGTAGCGGATAACAAAACGCCGCTTGGCTGTGATAGGCCAAGCGGCGTTTTGCTGTCTACGGATTATTGGGGCCGGTCAGGCGGGATAGATCGCGCCCAGTACCCGAAGCCCGCGTGAGCCGGTGACGCTCGGGCGGTTGGCAGCAATGCCTTCGAGGCAGCAATGGGCCAGCCAGGCGAAGGCCATCGCCTCGACCCAGTCCGGGTCTACGCCGTAGGTGGCGGTACTGCTGACGTGGGTTGACGGCAGCAAGGCTGCCAGGCGCTGCATCAGCGTGGCATTGTGAGCGCCACCGCCACATACCAGCAGCGTTTCTGTTTGGGGTTGGGCGGACTGCAGGGACTCGACAATGGTGAGCGCGGTCAGCTCCAGCAGAGTGGCTTGTACATCCTGAGGCTCGAATGCAGGCAGGCGATCAAGGTGTTGGTGCAGCCATTCCAGGTTGAACACTTCGCGTCCAGTGCTCTTGGGACCCTTGGTCACGAAGAATGGATCACTGAGCAGGGCATTGAGCAACTGGGGCTCCACCTTCCCGCTGGCGGCCCACTGACCATCGCGATCAAAGTTCTCGCCGCGTTGTTGATGAATCCACGCGTCCAGCAGGACGTTGCCCGGGCCGCAGTCAAAGCCGGCTACAGGTTTGCCTGTCTCGATCAGGCTTAGGTTGCTGAAACCTCCCACATTCAATACGGCACGGTTACCGCTGTGCTCGCCAAACAGTGCTTCATGGAAGGCGGGGACCAGCGGGGCACCCTGACCGCCGGCGGCAACATCGCGGCTGCGGAAGTCGCTGACCACGGTGATGCCTGTGAGCTCGGTGAGCAAGGCCGGGTTGCCGATCTGCACGGTAAAGCCTCGGGCGGGTTCGTGGCGGATGGTCTGGCCATGGCTGCCAATCGCGCGAATGTCCCGGGGCTTGAGGTGTTGTTGATTGAGTAGCGCGTGAATGCCTTGCGCTGCCAGGCTCACCCATTTCTGCTGGGCGATGGCTGAGCGGGCGATCTCATCCGGACCGCTGGCGCACAGAGCGAGCAACTCGGTACGCAGGGTATCTGGCATGGGAATGTAATGCGTCGCGATCAGCTTGATCGCCGGGGCTTGCTCGATCAAGGCGATGTCCAGGCCATCGAGGCTGGTCCCGGACATCACACCTATATAGAGCGACATGCCTTAGCGCTTCGCCGAAGCCAGCAGGGTGGAGCGCTCTTGATCCATGCGCGCCATCAACGGCTGGCTCTGTTGCATGAAACGCGCACGTTCGGCCTTGGCGATCGGGTCGGCCATCGGCAGCTTCTGGCCCAGTGGGTCGACGTGGACGCCATTGACCTGGAATTCATAGTGCAAGTGCGGGCCGGTGGACAGGCCGGTAGTGCCGATATAGCCGATCACCTGGCCTTGCTTCACGGTGCCGCCGGTTTGCACGCCCTTGGCGAAGCCTTGCATGTGGCCATACAGCGTACGGTAAGTGTTGCCGTGTTGAATGATCACGGTATTGCCGTAACCGCCACGACGTCCGGCCAGCAGCACTTTGCCGTCGCCGGCTGCCTTGATCGGCGTGCCACGTGGAGCGGCGTAGTCGACGCCTTTGTGGGCGCGGATTTTGTTCAGAATTGGATGCTTGCGACCCATGGAGAAACGCGAGCTAATACGGGCGAAGTCCACAGGGGTACGGATGAAGGCTTTGCGCATGCTATTGCCGTCGGCGGTGTAATAGCTGCTGTTGCCTTGTTTATTGGTATAGCGCACGGCGGTGTAGGTCTTGCCGCGGTTGGTGAAACGTGCGGACAGAATATTGCCGGTGCCGACGACTTTGCCGTTGGCGACTTTCTGCTCGTAGATCACATCGAATTCGTCGCCTTGGCGAATGTCCTGGGCGAAGTCGATGTCGTAGCCAAACACGCTGGCCATGTCCATGGTCATGCTGTGGGACAAGCCCGCGCGGGCTGCCGACTGGGACAGCGAACTGTTAATCACGCCATGGACGTAGGCGGAGCGCATCACCGGTTTGGTGGTGATGCGGTTGAAGGCAAAGCCTTTGGCGCCCTTGGTCAGGGTGATGCTTTCGAGGTCGCTGACGTTGCTGTGCAGGTTGTGCAACTGGCCGTCAGGCGTCAGTTCAAACTCAAGTTTCTGGCCGTGCTTGAGCTGGGTGAATTGCTTGGCTTGCTTGTCGCTGGCCAGCACCTCATTGACGGTGGCGGCGGGGAGGCCGACTTTCTCGAACAGGGTGGACAGCGTGTCGCCCTTGGCCACGATCACTTCGCGGTGTTGTGGGTTTTTGGCTGCCTCGGCAACAGGTGCAGGCTGGTCCTGGACTGCTTGCTGGGTATCTTCGGGGCTGCTTTCTATTTGGGCGAACGGCGATTCGGCAGGTGCGTTTGTGGCTTGTTGCGCGTCGGAAGCGTCTTGATCTTGTGTCAGTTGTTCAACTGGACTTTCCAGGTCAAGGCTCAGGGATGTTCGTTTGGCTTCTACGTCACTGGAAGGGAATACCAGGAGTGCCAGGCTGAGAAGGGCGGCAATACCACTTGCGGCGAGCAGGTGGGTCTTCGGGTAAAGCGGCGGCGCTTTAGACGGTTCAGTGGTCATAGGTAATTTTGACTTTGAAGATGAAATGGAAAAGATGAATGACATGATGAAGATGAAATAACTGTATAAAATATAACCAAATCATCTGTGGCGCAAGCTCGCGAATGCTGGGCTTGCTGAACGGTGTCCGTTCGCAGGGCAAAACTTGTAATTAGTCCCTGATCTTGTATGGTTGGTTCCCTTTTGAATCTGAGCCTTGCGGGTCTGTTATGAAGTCGGTTGAAGAGCAGCTAGCGCTGATAAAACGTGGTGCGGAAGAACTGTTGGTCGAAGCTGAGCTGATCGAAAAGCTCAAGCGTGGCCAGCCCCTGCGTATTAAGGCTGGCTTTGATCCGACTGCGCCGGATCTGCACCTGGGTCATACCGTGCTTATTAATAAGCTGCGGCAGTTCCAGGAGCTGGGGCATCAAGTCATCTTCCTTATAGGTGACTTCACCGGGATGATCGGTGATCCGAGCGGCAAGAGCGCCACTCGCCCGCCGCTGACTCGAGAGCAGGTTCTCGATAACGCCGAGACCTACAAGACGCAGGTATTCAAGATTCTTGATCCCGCCAAGACTGAGGTGGCGTTCAACTCTACTTGGATGGATCAGATGGGGCCGGCAGATTTCATTCGCCTGACGTCCCAGTACACCGTCGCGCGCATGCTTGAGCGTGATGACTTCGACAAGCGTTACTCCACCAATCAGCCGATCGCCATTCACGAGTTTCTCTACCCGTTGGTTCAGGGCTATGACTCGGTGGCATTGCGAGCGGATGTTGAGTTGGGTGGTACCGACCAGAAGTTCAACCTGTTGATGGGGCGTGAGCTGCAGCGTGCGTATGGGCAGGAAGCCCAGTGCATTCTGACCATGCCGTTGCTGGAAGGCCTGGATGGCGTCAAGAAGATGTCCAAGTCCCTGGGTAACTATGTCGGTATCCAGGAAGCACCGGGCGTTATGTACGGCAAGCTCGTCTCGATTCCTGATGCGCTGATGTGGCGTTACTTTGAGCTGCTGAGCTTCCGCTCGATGGATGAGATCAATGCGCTGCGTGCTGATGTAGAGGCGGGCGCCAATCCGCGTGACGTGAAGATCAAGCTGGCAGAAGAGATTGTTGCGCGTTTCCACGGTGAGGAGGCTGCGGCCAATGCTCACCGTGCTGCGGGTAATCGCATGAAGGATGGTGAGCTGCCGGATGATCTGCCTGAGATCGAGCTGTCTGCTGCTGAGGCGATGCCGATCTCTGCTGTGCTTAATAAGGCAGGTCTGGTCAAGAACTCGGCGGTTGCGCGGGATCTTCTGGGTTCCGGTGGTGTGCGTGTAGATGGTGAGGTTGTAGATCGCACCTTTATATACGAGCTGGGCGCTACCCATGTTTGCCAAGCCGGGAAGAAGGCATTTGCGCGTATTACGCTCAAATCCGAATAAACCTGAAATTAAGTGTTGACGGCGTTTTATATCTGTCTATAATTCGCCCCACTTCCGGTGCAGTCGAAACGGAAAACTCCTTGGTAAACAAAGAGTTACGCAGAATTCGACAGCGATTTGCTTCAGATCATCGAAGCCCAGAAGGAGTTGGTAGAGCAGTGTTGTTGGCTCTATTAACGTTTCGATCTTCTCGGTCGAAAGCGGAGAAAAAGAGGTGTTGACAGCAGCGTGTAACGCTGTAGAATTCG